>NZ_JAHWZX010000034.1 GCF_019351405.1 Stakelama flava | reverse complement strand
CGGCACCGGCCCCTGAATCTGGAAAAGATCCGTGCCCGCCAGCGGGCAGATCATCACCATGCTCGCATCGGTGCCGAGCTGGAAGCGATGCCACGCCGTGCGGTCGAGACCATCGAGCCTAACATCAGCGACCAGCGCGCGGACGCCCAGTGTTTTGCCCGGGAATGCGATATCGAGCGCATGACGCACGAAGCTGCGACCGCCATCGGTTCCGACGAGATAGCGAACGCGGATACGGTGTTCGCCGTCGGCATCGGCAATCCGGACGGTGACGCCGTCGGCATCCTGCTCGAACCCGATCAGGCGCCGGCCGAATTGCGGGCAGTGCCCCAGTTCCGCCAGCCGTTCGCGCATCACGGCTTCCGTCCCAGACTGCGGGATCATGAGCGGCCCCGGATAGGGTTCTGCAGGTGCCGGCTGTGCCGATTCCATGATCGCCGTTTCGCGCGTGCTGCCATCAGCGAGATATTCGCGTTGCGGCGGATAGGGGCCTCCGGCAGCGGCCAGCCGATTGACGATGCCGAAATCCTCGAACACCTCCATCGTGCGCGGCTGAATGCCCTTGCCACGCGAACCGCCGAACGGCTGGTCGTTCTGCTCGAGGAGCAGGAACGGCACGCCGCGCCGGGCAAGGTCGATCGCCAGCGCAAGACCGGCGGCACCGGCGCCGCTTATCAGGATGTCAAAATCGAAAG
>NZ_JAHWZX010000033.1 GCF_019351405.1 Stakelama flava | reverse complement strand
GAACGAGGAACAGCGCACCCAACTCGCCGAGCAGGTCGAAGCGGGTCCGATCCCCGCTGCGCACGGCGTCGTGCGCTGGCGCCTGGTCGATCTGGCGCAATGGGTTTGGGACGAGTTCGGCCTGTCGGTTGCCCGCCATACGCTCAGCCGCGAGCTTCGCGCGCTCGGTTATCGCAAGCTCTCGGCCCGGCCGCGCCATCGTGGTCAGAAGCCGGACGATATCGCCGTTTTTAAAAAGACTTCGCCGACCGCCTGGCAGCGATCCGGCAGACGCTCCCGCGCGGCACGGCCATAGAGCTGTGGTGGCAGGACGAGGCGCGGATCGGTCAGCAGACCAAGCTGACCCGCCGCTGGGCCAGACGCGGCACCCGCCCTTCGGCACCCAGAGACCAGCGCCGGGCTTCCGCCTGGCTGTTCGGCGCTATCTGCCCGGCCAAGGGCAAGGCCGCCGGTATCGTCATGCCTCGCTGCAACACCGAGGCCCAAAGACAGACTGGGGGCATGCATCTGGAAGAGATCGCCTTCCACATCACGCCCGGAGCCCATGCGATCATCCTCCTCGACCAGGCCGGGTGGCACAGTGCCAACGACCTTGTCATTCCTGACAACATCACCCTGCTGCCGCTGCCGCCGCGCTGCCCGAAGCTCAACCCGGTCGAGAACGTCTGGCAGTTCATACGCGACAACTGACTGTCGAACCGCATCTTTCGGTCCTGCGACGATATCGTCGACCATTGCTGCCACGCCTGGAACAAGCTTGCCGACCAGCCATTGCCCATCATGTCCATCGGACTGCGACAATGGGCACATGGGTTCTGATCAATGCGCTCTGGTATTA
>NZ_JAHWZX010000032.1 GCF_019351405.1 Stakelama flava | reverse complement strand
TTCCTTTGCGTACCTTCATTTCCTGTTTTGAGCAGGATTTCGTCCGATGGCCGACGACGAGTTCACGCTGTGGCTGGGCCGGATCGGCAACGACCGGCCTTTCGCGCACCAGCTTCGCAAGGCCACCAACCTTGCAGGCGGCAGCGTGCGCAAATCGGCCGTCCGGGCGCGCCGATTCGACGGCAGCCGGATCGGGCGCGGCGCGGGTGTGGGTCGCGTGCTCGGATCGTCCGATCGGTTCGCGGGTATGCGCTCGCGCCGCGTGGTGGTGAAGGTGCGGTTCGTGAAGCTCGCCGGCAAGGGGGCCAAAGCGGCGGTCGCGCATATGCGCTACCTGCAGCGCGACGGCACCACGCGCGAGGGCGAGCGGGGTTCGCTCTATGGTGCTGTCCATGATGTTGCCGACGGCAAGGCGTTCCTCGAACGCGGCAGCGGTGATCGCCACCAGTTCCGGTTCATTGTCTCCGCCGAAGACGGCGCGCAGTATGATGATCTGAAGCCTTTGGTCCGGCGCTGGATGGCGCAGGTCGAACAGGACCTTGGCACGAAACTCGACTGGGTCGCGGTCGATCACTTCAACACCGGCCATCCGCACAGCCATATTCTGCTGCGCGGGGTCGATGATCGCGGCAAGGACCTCATCATCGCCCGGGAATATATCAGCAGAGGTCTCGCCGCGCGTGCCGCCGAACTGGTCAATCTCGACCTCGGCCCGCGCACCGATCGCGAGATATTGGAGGTCCGTCAGCGTGAAATTACGCAGGAGCGGTTCACCGGTATCGACCGCAAATTGTTGCTCGCGCGCGAGGACGACGGGCTGGTTTCGGCATGGCATCGCGACAGCGTCGAGCAGAGCCTGCGCGCCGCGCGGCTCGGAACGCTCGCGCGCATGGGACTCGCGACCGAGGAGGGGGAGGGCCGCTACCGGCTTGATGACGACCTCGAAGCGACGCTGCGCGCGATGGGCAGGCGAGGCGATATCATCGCGACCATGCACGAAACGCTGAAAGCGCGTTCGCCCGAAGTGTCGCCGCGGGATTATGCGATTTACGACCCCGCCGAAGCCAAGCCGCTGGTCGGACGCGTGGTCACCCGAGGCCTCGCCGACGAACATCGCGACCGCCATTATCTGATCGTCGCGGG
>NZ_JAHWZX010000031.1 GCF_019351405.1 Stakelama flava | reverse complement strand
TGGACTTGTAACGGTTTTGCGCCGGTCACCTATCTCATTATGCCACCTTGGCCTCAAAGGCGAGCGGGCTGATGCCACCCAGATATGAGTGGCGACGCCGGGAATTATAGAAGCCGTTGATGTACTGGAAGATGGCAGCTTCTGCCTGCCGCCGGGTTGGCCATCGCCGCCGCCAGATCATTTCTGCCTTCAGGGATTTGAAGAAGGTCTCGACCGCAGAGTTGTCGTAGCAATTGCCCTTGCCACTCATCGATGGACGCAGGCCATAGGCCTGTAGCTTCTTCTGATAATCATAAGAGCAATATTGGCTGCCGCGATCGGAATGAAAAATGCAGCCCTCGGGCGGCTGCCGTAAGGCGCACCGCCATATCCAGCGCCCGGATCGCCAGATCCTTTTTCATCCTGTCGCTGACCGCCCAGCCAACAACACGACGACTGTGCAGATCGAGGATGACAGCAAGATAGAGCCAGCCCTCCTGTGTCCAGACATAGGTGATGTCGCCAGCCCATTTGCGGTTGGGCATATCGGCGGCAAAGTTGCCGTCCAGCCAGTTTGCCGCAACACCCAGACGATGATGGCTGTCCGTCGTGACCTTGTGCTTGCGCGTGCGAACGGGCTTGATCCCGTTGATCCGCATAAGGCGGCCAACCCGGCGCTCGCCGACATCAAGGCCGGCCTCTTTCAACTCCATCGCCATTCTCGGACGACCGTAACTGCCAAGGCTCAAGCTATACTGCTCCCGGATATGCGCCAGCACTTTCATGTCCGTCCGCTCCCGATGGCTGATCGGGCGCGAACGCCAGGAACGATAGCCGCGCTCGCTCACCTGCAGGACACGGCACATCAGCTCTACCGGCCAGCGGTGCCGCCAACTGTGCACAAAGGCGAACCTCACGGCCTTTGGCTCGCGAAGAACTGAGTTGCCTTTTTTAGTACCTCCCTCTCCTCCCGGAGCACACGGTTCTCAAGGCGAAGCCGCTCATTCTCTCGAGCTAGATCTGCCTGCGGCGCTGCCACAAGGTCAGAAGGACGATAATGCGACACCCATTTGTTCAGCGTCGATTTGCCGATCCCCAAATCTGACGCAACCCGCTCGCGCGGCAACCCACTGGTCAGCGCAATGCGCACCGCCTCCCGCTTAAACTCTTCACCATGCTTGATCATCTCGTCGGTCTCCTTGAACGAGCAATATGCTCTCAAGTGACCGGCGCAAAACCGTTACAAGTCCA
>NZ_JAHWZX010000030.1 GCF_019351405.1 Stakelama flava | reverse complement strand
TGGTCTGAGCCCAAGGTTTCTACCACCTATGAGGAGAGCCTCGGGCCAGTTTGATGCCCATCGCTGGGCGTGATGGCAACAACCGTATTGGGGGTATGCCCCCAATACGGTTTGCCGATTGATCCTGCGCCCATCTCCGCCGGGGTCTTGTTCTCGAGGCTCGAGTGGGGCCGGAAGTGGTTGTAGTCGTGCCGCCAGGCCTCCAGCTCCTGGCGGGCGTGGCCGAGGCTGGTGAAGATCGTCTCGTTCAATAACTCGTCCCGCAGGCGGGCATTGAAGCTTTCGATGAAGCCATTTTGGTATGGCTTGCCCGGCGCGATGTAGTGCCACTCGACATTGCGCTCCTTCGACCAGCGCAGGATCGCCATGCTGGTCAGTTCGGTCCCATTGTCGCTGACGATCGTGTGGGGACGCACCATCCGCTCGAACACGGCTGCATCGAGCTCACGCTCGACCCGCGCGCCGGAGATCGACGTATCGGCGATAAGGCGCACGCACTCCCGGCTGTAGTCGTCGACCACCGCGAAGATCCGGAACCTGCGCCCGCAGGCGAAGGCATCGGATACGAAGTCCAGGCTCCAGCGCTGGTTCGGGCCCTGCGGGATCGTCATCGGTGCTCGCATACCCAAGGCCCGCTTGCGACCGCCGCGACGGCGGACCTGGAGCCGTTCCTCGCGATAGAGCCGGCGGAACTTCTTGTGGTTCATTGCCCATCCTTCCCGGCACAGCAGCCAGTGCAGCCGCCGATAGCCGAACCGGCGGCGCTGGCTGGCCAGTTCGCGTATACGCTCACGTGCCTTGGTATCGTCAGGCCGACGGCTGACATAGCGCACCATCGTCCGGTCCGCGCCCAGCACCGCGCAGGCACGACGCTGGCTCACCTCGAAGACCTTCTGAAGATGAGCCACCGCCTGCCGTCTGGCACCGGGCGCTAGAATTTTTTGCGCTGATCTCCTTGAGCATGGCGTTGTCGAGCATCGAGTCCGCCAGCAGCTTCTTCAGCCGCTCGTTCTCCTGCTCCAGCTGACGCAGGCGCCTCGCCTCGGAGACCTCCAGCCCGCCATACTTCGACTTCCATTTGTAGAAGGTCGCCGAGCTGATCCCGTGGCGGCGGCAGACATCCGCCGTCGGCATCCCAGCTTCCTGCTCCTTCAAAACAGCAATGATCTGCTCCTCGCTGAACCTGCTCCGCTTCATCTCGTCCGTACTCCTTCTCGAGGGCCGGACTCTACCTATCAATGGAGGAAATCTAGGGGCTCAGAC
>NZ_JAHWZX010000003.1 GCF_019351405.1 Stakelama flava | reverse complement strand
GCGGTGCATGGCGACGTTCAGGCGCTGATCCAGGCTGGGGTGATTGATCGCACCGACGATGGCATCGTCTTCCCCTATGATGCCGTCCATGTCGATTTCATGCTCAAAGCGGCATGATCGGGGCTGGCAGATTTTGCACCGTGCAAAATCCGCCACGCTTTCGGCGTCTATCGAAACAGCGGTGCGATGCGGGCGATTTCGATGACGAGCAGTTCAATCGCGACGATCCCGATCACCCATCGCTGTATCCGGATCAGGCGCCGCATCCTAGCGTTCACCGTCTGAATGCCGCCCGTGATGGCGCGGGCCAACCTCACCCCACCCCCGCGATATCCCGTGCCGATGCCGCGTCGGAGTGGGATCGCGCGGTTGCTTCGGCTTACCGCGCGTGCGTAGAGCCGCTCGCATGGTTCGAAACCTCAGAAAATTCCTCTTTCGCTATTTCGGTATCATCGGGCTGGTGATCGCGGCGGCGTGTTTCGCTGCACCATTCTTCTTCGCCAGCATGACGCCCGATGACGCCCGCACCCTGTGGT
This sequence comes from Stakelama flava, assembly GCF_019351405.1. Classification (GTDB taxonomy): domain Bacteria; phylum Pseudomonadota; class Alphaproteobacteria; order Sphingomonadales; family Sphingomonadaceae; genus Sphingomonas; species Sphingomonas flava_A. The sequence continues at coordinate 329,151 of NZ_JAHWZX010000003.1, read as the reverse complement.
CGCTGGGCGGAACCGTGGGCGGGGTGAGCCTGGTGCTGATGATCGCTAGCTTCTTCGTGCGCGAACGCCGGCGCTGATCGCCATGACGCTGCCGATCGCCACGCTGGGCGCGCTCCTCGCCACTTCGGCCGCGTCGCAAAGCGTCGAGATCAAAAATCACGAACAGGTGGCGGAAAGCGATCTGTGCCATGTGCCCGGCAGGCCCGGCTATACCGGCATGGTCGAGCTTCGCCGCGACGATCGCACGCTGATGCGGCAGGTGGCATGCGTCGACGGGGAAAAGGACGGGCGCGACCGCCAGTTTCACCGCAACGGCACGCTCGCCATGGAACGCCACTGGAAAGCGGGTGCACTGAGCGGCCGCTATCGCAGCTGGTATCCCGACGGAACGCTCAAGGAAGCATGGACCTATGGCCCGCATGGGCTTGAGGGCGTTTATCGCGTCTATCATCCCAACGGACGCCCCGCGGCCATCGCCCATTGGCGCGACGGCAAGCGCGACGGCGACTATGCCGATTATGACAAGGCCGGGCACATGATCGAGCGCGGCCGGTATCGCGCGGGATATGCCGACGGCCCGGTGATCGAATATCTCCCCTCGGGAAAGGCGTTCAGCATCAAACGCTACGCCATGGGCAAACGGGTCGGCATACAGGCGCTGTGGAGCAAGACGAACGGACGGCTGCTGCGCCGTTTCGAATATTCGTCCGATGGCAAGTTCGTCGATGGCCGGGTGTGGAATGTCGACGGCACGCCCCGCCGCATCACCCGGCCGGTCACGATCCCCGGCTATGGCCGCGGGCTGAAGATGATCCGCTACGAAGGATGCCGGACCTATACCGTGCTTCAAAGCGGCACCGACGATCCGGCGCGATTGCCCGAAATCGGCTATTCGTTCACGCCGCATATCTACAAGCTGGAAACGGTGCGCAGCGGCGATGAAATCATCGAGCGGGTGGAGGCATATGACCATAAGCTGCTCGCCCCGGTGATCCGCAAGGACCGGCAATGCTGCGAGTGCCCGCAATAGCGCACGGAACGGTAGCGGCGGCGTGGGTGAAAACACGACGCTGCCTGCTCCGGCGTCAACCGGCGAGGCCGTCCTTCACGAAATGCAGCATCAATTCCGAGGCGAGCGCGGCGGGAACCCGCTCGGCGAGCAGCATATCGCTGAACGCGCTGTCTTCCCTGCCCATTGCCAAGCCCTCGATCGCCGCATTGTGGCGCGCGGACCGGTCCGCCTGCACCATTGCGCGCAATTCGTCATCGGTCAGCGGTGTGAAGTCCCTTTGGCGTATCCGTGCGCGATATGCTTCGACGCGGGGAAATTTCGTCATGACGACTGCCTTTCACACAACCGGGAATGACTTGGCGCGTCCGGGTGGGCCTGTTCCTCGACACTCTATATTCTCCGGCGATAGCGCCAGCCCAGCGCCATCGGTTAACAATCGCCGCCGCAAGGCTTATCCCGCCATCTGCCTCAAGCCGTAAAATAGGTGCAAACTCTCGACGTTCAATTAAACAAATCAGCGCTTGTCATCGCTCAGCACCGCTTCGGGATCGATCAGCGTTAGCGACGCGCCCTCGCCCGCTTCGCCTTCGCGGTACCAGCACCACAGCACCAGATTGGTGCCGGCGGGATCGAGTACGGAAGGGATCAGCGCGCCTTGCGCTCCCTCGGCGATCAGGCGTTCGGCAAGTCGCCAGCTTTCGGGCACCTCGCCGCGCAGCATCGCCTGATCGCGCCACAGGCCATGGGTGAGCGACGCGTCTTCGCCGCGAAGATCGGCGATCGCGTCCGCTTCGACGTCAAAGGCGACCAGCGTGCCGGGGCGTACCAGATTCTGATGCATTTCAACGATCGCGGTATGATGGCTTTGCGAAAGGTACAGCGCCGGCGTCCCGACCGGGTTCCAGCGACCGCCGGTCAGATGCGATCCGCTTTCGAACGGGCGATGCTGCCAGCGAACGCCCAGCATCCGCCAATATCGATCCGATAGCGGGGCAAGCGCATGGTTCATATCCGCGTCACGCCGCGATTACGCGTAAACGCCCTGCTCCATCGATTCCAACGTCCCCATCACGGCGTCGGCATGGCCTTGTTCGACCAGCTGTTCGGCGGTTTTTCCGAACCCCGCGATCGGCTGATGCCGGAACCAGATGATCGCGCGGCCTTCATCACCCGTCATTTCCGCCGCGCGTGTGATGATCCGCGCGATTTCGCCCAGTTTTGCCTGAACCGCCGGGCTTTCAGGGCGGGCGGTCATCGTGTTGCGGTTGAGATGTGCGAGCTTCGCCAGGCGCGAAACCGGCAGGCGGAGGCGATCGGCCATCCGCTTCGGCGCGATCAGGTCATGGTCGCGAATGTCATCGAGAAACGCAGCAAGCATGAGTGCACTCCTTGTGCATAATATGCACTCATATTTCGTGCATTGCAAGCAAGCACGCGGGGGCAGCAACGCTTCACGCGCGCAGGCGCATCGGATCCGGACCGCCGGCGCCCTCCTCCACCGCCGCCAATATCGCCCGGCCATAGGCGGTTTTCGCGAAGCGCTGTCCGGCCTCGCGCGCCTGCTCCGTGCTGATCCAGCCCTGATGAAAGGCGATTTCCTCAAGACAGGCGATCTGGATGCCTTGGCGGTGCTGGATGGTGCGGACGAACTCGCCCGCTTCGAGCAGGCTGTCATGCGTGCCGGTGTCGAGCCAGGCATAGCCGCGCCCCAGCGCTTCGACGCGCAGCAGCCCGGCATTCATGTACAAGCGGGCAAGATCGGTGATTTCCAGCTCGCCGCGCGCCGAAGGGCGAAGATGCGCGGCAAGGTCGCAGACATTGGCGTCGAAGAAATACAGCCCGGTCAGCGCATGGTTGCTGCGCGGCGCGACGGGCTTTTCCTCAATCGAAATCGCGCGCCCGCTCTCGTCGAATTCGATCACGCCATAGCGCATCGAATCTTCGACCCGGTAGGAGAATACGCTCGCCCCCTCGGTCCGCGCGGCGGCGCGGCGCAGCATGTCGGTCAGGCCGTTGCCGAAAAAGATATTGTCGCCCAGCGCCAGCGCGACCGGCTCTCCCGCAATCCAGTCGCGCCCGATCGTGAACGCCTGGGGCAACCCTTCGGGCCGCGGCTGCTCGGCATAGGCGATGGTAAGCCCCAGATGTGCACCCGTTCCGAACAACCGGCGATAGTGCGACAGATGATCGGGGCTCGAAATGATCAGGACATCGCGGATTCCCGCCAGCATCAGCGCAGAGAGCGGGTAATAGATCATCGGCTTGTCATAGACCGGCAGCAATTGCTTGTTCACCACCAACGTCGCCGGGTGAAGCCGCGTGCCGTTGCCGCCTGCCAGAATGATGCCCTTCATGCCGGCAGCGATAGCAGCGGATCGTGAACAAGCGGTTAGGCAAGCCCCCGGCGGCGATCCGCCCCCCGCTCCAGCAACGGACGCCACCAGGCTTCATTGTCGAGATACCAGCGCACCGTCTTTTCCAGCCCGGTTTCGAATACCTCGCGCGGGGTCCAGCCAAGTTCGCCCTGGATCCGGCGCGCATCGATGGCATAGCGCAGATCATGCCCCGGCCGGTCCTCGACAAAGGTGATCGCCCGCGCATGATCGCGTCCGTCGGCGCGCGGGTGCAGCCGGTCGAGGATCGCGCACAGGCCGCGCACCACATCGATATTGCGCCGCTGCGCCCCGCCGCCAACGGCATAGCGCCGCCCCGGCACGCCCGCTTCGAACACGCGCACCAGCGCGCGGACATGGTCCTCGACATATAACCAATCGCGCACATTCTCGCCGCCGCCATAAACCGGCAACAGTTCGCCTGCGAGCGCCTTTACGATCATCAGCGGGATCATCTTTTCGGGAAATTGGCAGGGGCCGTAATTGTTCGAACAATTGGTGATCAGCACCGGCAGGCCATAGCTGTGGTGCCAGGCCGAAACGAGATGGTCCGACCCTGCCTTCGACGCCGAATAGGGCGAGCGCGGATCGTACGGCGTGGTTTCGGTGAAATAGCCTTCCGGCCCCAGCGATCCGAACACCTCGTCCGTCGAAATGTGATGGAAGCGGAACGCCGCGTGCGCCCGCGCATCGAGCGTTCGCCAATAGTCAAGCGCCTCGGCCAGCATCGTATAGGTGCCGACCAGATTGGTCTGGATGAACGCACCGGGGCCGTCGAGCGAGCGGTCGACATGGCTTTCGGCGGCCAGATGCGTGATGACGTCGGGGCGGAAATCCTGCAACGCCGCGCGCACCGCCTCGCCATCGCAAATATTCGCGCGCACGAAGCGATAGCGCGGATTGTCGGCCACCGGCGCAAGCGATGTCAGCGTGCCGGCATAGGTCAGCGCATCGAGATTGCACACCTCATGCCCATGCGCGACGAGGTGGCGCACCAGCGCCGATCCGATAAACCCGGCCCCGCCGGTGACGAGAATGCGCATGTTTTGACCTTTCCCCGAAGAAATACTCCCCGCCTTGTCTTTATTCAAAGCGTGTAGACCATCGCCGATTTCCGCAGCGCTTTTGCTGAACGCCAGTTCGTTCGCGCATCATAAAATCCTTGCGCCCCTTGGGGAGCATTGCGGCGACGAAGTCGACGCTTCTGCGGAGTGTCGCTGGGCGATGAATTTTGATTGGTTCGTTTTGCTTTTCCGCTTGGAGAACGCGTTGGCCGGTATAGGCCAACCCAGCAATCAGCTTTTTAAATTAAACTGGAGGAGCGGTTCAGCCTCTTTTTGAGACTCGCACTCAGCAGCATCAATACTCGCGCCCAGCTTGGCGAGAAGCTTGCCGAGTTGCCCACCGACCAGCGCGCCCGCCCGCTCGGCAGCGGGCAGCGCGTCGAGCATCGCCTGCGCCTCGCCCGCCTGGCTCTCGCGCATCCAGCAATGATCGTCGGGAACCGGCGTGGGGCGCATCCAGCGCGGGAGATAGCCGAGCATTCGTTCGGCGAGCGTCGGGCGATAGGCGTTGGAGGTCTGGGCATAGCGCGGCCCCGCCCCCTCCCCTTCGACGCGGCGGAAACGGCGCTGGCGCACCAGCAGGCCCAGCGCTTCGAGCACCGGCAGGCAGCGCGCGACCGTGGCGCGGGCAAGGCCGGTCGCTTCCGACAGATGGTCATAGCTGGGATAGACGCGCCCGCGGTTGAGCCGGGCAAGCGTCAGCAATTCCTCATAAATGCGCACGGCGGCCGCGGTCAGCCGCGTCATCAGCGCTTCATAGCGGGTAAGGACGCGCGTTCCCGCCCGCGCCTCGCGCTTCAGCCGCCGCCCGGCGTCGAGCCCGCGCCGCGCGATGCGCAGCAACCGGTCGGTTTCGCCCTTGCCGGGCACCGCGAAAAACGCCTCTTCGAACGTCCCCGCCTCGATACTGTCGCGACGCACGGGCGCGCCGGTGCGATGCACCGCGCCCGATCGGCCGGGCTCGCGCACCCGGCCGAAACTTCCCATGGCGAGGATCGCCGCCTCGCTCATCGCATGCATCGTCATCGTTCCGCTCCCCTTGCTGCGGGGCCGGACCAGACAAAGGCTCTCCGTGGCGCGAAACGCGCATCCTTGAACCGGTGTAGGATTTGGTCTATCTGCGAAGGCGCAGTGCTTGCCTTTCAACGATGTTGGCGCATCGTTTTGCAGATATCGGATGCCCGGCCTTCGTGCCGGGTTTCCTTTATGTGATCACGGCCATTTCCCTTCCTCGAAACACACGGCGCCGCCTTGGCGCCCGATCGCCGACTGTCGCAGCTAAGCGAAGGCGACGAAACCGTTTACGGTTCGTGCTTTTGAGTAGGAAAGCGGGAAATGTTCGTGCTTTCGAATAGCAATTATCCGCGCCATTCGTGCTTTCGGATATCAGGTCGCAGCAAACTTCGTGCTTTCGGGTAGCAAATCGGCGCAAAAGTTCGTGCCTTCGGGTATCAAATACCCGCTCGATCCTCGTGCTTTCGGATAGGAAATACGAAACCGCGCGACTCATGCCAAAGCGCGGCGATGCGCAAGGTGTGCGCTTCGGCATCGCTCAGTCGAGACCGGCGTTTATACCAAGCTGCGTTGATCCGAACCCAGGGCAATATCGTCATTGCGAGCCCCGTAAGGGGCGCGGCAATCCAGATGCGCGCCATAAATCGAGGGTTGCGGGATCGCCGCGTCGCTGCGCTCCTCGCGATGACGCGGTAATCCGTGAGTTACGTTTGCCGAACTTTGGCTTCAGGCCGACAGGATGCGGCGCTCGGGCTTTCGGCACCGCCGGGTGATGACCACCCGGCACGGCGTCGCGCGCCGTCCGCGCCCGCGCGAGGGACGCGGTTCGGCATCGACCAGTTCGACCAGCTTCAGGTGATAATCGGGGATCGCATCGTCCTCCGCGATCTGCTTGAGCGCGTAGCGGAAATTGGCGAGCGGGTTCTGATAGCCGATCTGCAGCCGGAAGGTGGCTAGATCGATATCCAGCCCGCCTTCGTCGCAGGTCGATCGCGCGACCTCGTAGATCCGCCGTTCGATCGGGCCGAGCTGGAAATAGGTATTGGCGTAATCGAGCACCTTGCGATCGAGCAGGATCGCGCGGAACAGCCAGTCGCACAGCCGCACCTTGACCGCCTTCAGCCGCCGGTCACCCTTGCGGTTGCGCGCATAATGGAGCCGCGCCTCGGAAAGCCAGGAAAAGAAGCCCTCCTCACCCTCGCCGCCCGCTTCGATATTGGTCTTGATCTGCGTGCCCTGCAGCCGTTCGAGCGCTTCGGAAAGCCGCGAATAGGAGCGCGCCGAATGGTTCGATCCCGTCACCGAAAACAGGTCGTGCGCGGTGAAGGTGAAATCCTGCTCGACCGTCTCGCCCGCATCGAGCTTCGCCGCCATCAGGCTGGCGATATACAGCACGATTTCCTTGTCATAGATCGTCGCGACGCCGTTCGAACTGGGCCGCACCTCGATCATGACCTGACCGTTGTCATAGGTGAGCGGCTTCATCCATTTGTTCTTCGACAGCGCGAAGAAGGGAAAGGCGGCAAGCGAGCGTTCGCCGCGAACCTCACCATGCAGCGGGCTGTCGAGCAGCATCAGGCTGCCCTGAACCGCCGCGTCGTTCCTGCGCCGCTTGGCATGGATCGACCGGGTGCGCGCGGGGGCGTTCGGCATGATCGGTTATTTCCTACTCGAAAGCACGAAGTCGGTTCGAAGAAGGACAGCCTATCACCGCCGCGCGCGCCTGTCCCCGGCGGGAGTTCGTGCTTTCGGGTAGGAATTCGTTTCCCCGGGGAAACACGCATCACCGGCGACGCCAATCCTGCGCACTGTTTCCCCGGGGAAACGCATCGCTATTTCAACCCGCGCCCCTGGCGTTCGAGATCGTCGAGCGCATGACGCAGCGCGTCGGCGAGTTCGTGCCGGCCAGCACCCGAACCAGCGTGCAGGCGGATCGTCACGCCGGACCGACTGACCGATTGCACGCTCAGCGCCTTTTTGCCCTGCGGCGTGGTCCACACGAAATTGGCGGGGGCGGGCGGGGTTTCGCTCGGCGTATCGAGCAGGCGGCGGAGCACCTCGGACGCGGCGATTGCGCCTTCGCCCGCTTTGGCGCGCTTCGCCTGTTCCTTCGCGATCGCGCCCGCCTCCGCCGCGATCACTTTTGCCCTGGCCGGGTCGTCGAGCGCCTGGGCGAGGGGGTAGGCGGGCTTTAGCTGCACCTCGGACGGTGTAGCGAAGGCGGCGATCACGCGGTCGGGGATCGCCGCCACCCGGATCATCTTCGACAGCCAGCCCTTGGACAGTTTCAACCGCTCGGCCATGCGGGTCAGGTGGCCGTCATAATGGGTGGCGAGCGCCGCGGCATAGTTGCGCGCGCGTTCGAGGTCGGAGACATCCTTGCGCGCGCGATTTTCGATATCGGCGAGGCGGAACGCCGCTTCATCATCCAGATCGGCAACCTGGGCGAGCAGCTTCATGTCGGGATAGCTGTGGGCGCGCAGCCACGAAATCGCGAAATGCCGCCGCGTGCCCGCGATCACTTCATAATCATGCGCATCATCGCCGGTGACCCGGCGGACCACCACCGGCACCTTCTGCCCGCCCTCGGCGATGATCGAATCGATCAGTTCGCGGCTATTGGCTTCGCTAACGTCGCCATAGACGCGCGCATTGCCGTCCCATACCCGCACCCGGGCAGGGTCGAGCAGCAATTGCGTCACTTGCCGCACCTCGCCCGATGCGACCCGCGCCAGCGCGCTTTCGCGACCCAACAGCGTCGTGCCCCGCGCACGCGCCGCACGCGCTTCGGGCGGCGGTTCGGTGGGGGCAGGGGAGGGGGATGCGTCCGCCGCGTCGGCTTCATCGGCGAGCAGATCGGCCAGATAGTCCTTTTGCTTACGCGCCACGACGCGCCTCCCTTGCGTCGCGGGCACTGGCGCACCCGGTTACCGGTTCAGGCCGCTTCATTGACCACCGCCTCCTCGCTCGCCGGCGCGACCCGGCCCCATCCCCGGCGGATCAACTGTTCGACCTGGCCAAGCGCTTCGTCCATATTGGCGCGGCAGCGCTTATGCGTGCGCGTGGTGCCGATCGGGCGTTCGAGCTCGTACACCGTCATCATCCGCATCGCGGCATGGCTGATCTCCGCCGATTCCAGGATCGAAACCGGCAGCAGGGCAGAGCCAAAGGTCTGCTCCATGATCTGGCGCACCATCGCATGGCTGGGATCGTTGCCGTCGAATTTGGAACAGATCAGCCGGACGAAATCATAGCCGACCGCGATGCCCGCTTCACCGAGCTGGCGCAGCACCTGATCCATCATCGACAGGAACTGCACCGTCGAACAGAAATCGGGCGTTGTCGCGGCGAGCGGCACCAGCAGCGAATTGGCCGCCTGCATCACCGCCAGGCTGATCGTGCCAAGGGCAGGGGGCGGGTCGAGGATCACCATGTCATAGTCGCGCGCCAGATCGGCCAGCCCGGCACGCAGCTTGCGAAACCGCGCGGCCAGCACCGACCCGCCATCGGCGCCCGCCGCCGCCAGTTCATATTCAACGTCGAACAGTTCCAGGTTCGACGGGATCAAATCGACATTGGGCCAGGGGGTTCGCTTGACCGCATAGCCAAGATCGCTCTGCGTCGGGTCGATCGACAGATAGGGGTACAGCGTTTCTTCGCGCGTGACGTTGAAATGCGGGTTGAAGCCGAACAGCGTCGTCGTCGTCGCCTGACTGTCGCAATCGACGACGAGCACGCGATAGCCCTGCACTGCGAGATAATGGGCAAGATGCGTGGTCACGGTCGATTTGCCGACCCCGCCCTTGAAATTCTGCACCGCGATAATCGCCGGTTCGTCGGCATCGGCGCGGGCAGGGGAGGCGCCCAGCACGCCGCGCATACGCAGCAACTGTTCGACCGTATATCCCGCCCGACGGCCATTTTCGGACGCGGGCGGCGGCGGCAACCGGCCATCGTCCTCGGCCATGCGAATGCGGTTGGTCGAACAACCGAGCAACTGCGCCGCTTCTGCAATGCCGAACCGGACGTTCAGCCCCTTGCGGCTTTCGGGCAGAAACGCCTTGCGCCGAAGCCGCTCGATCATCTTCTCGCCCGCTTCAGCAAGATCGCCGATCCGGTCCATATCTGAATGCATTATTCACCCCAGCGCACCGATTGAAGCTTTGATGCGCAATAATTTGCACAAATCGTTCAATCGGGCAAGTTGGTGGTCATCAGGCTTGGCACCTACTGATTGGCAGGCCGTGACATTATTTAGGATTCGCAAGGAGTTCTAGGCGGCGTCCGCATTTAGCGAAGCCAGATCATGGCGCATGCGAGGTCGACAAAACCCATGAAAGCAGAGATTGTCTTCTCGCAGCGCAGAGCGATACGGCGGAAGCGCTTGAGCTTGTTGGAGAAACATTCGACCTGATGACGCTCTTTGTAGAGCCGCCAGTCGATGGGTGGTTTTGCAGTGCGGCTGAGATTGGGCTTGATGTGGGCGCTCGCACCAAGATCAGCGGCGATCAAAGCGCGTAGCGGACCGGCTCGATACCAGGTTTTCGCGATGGACGGGTTCCGACCGGGCACTCAGTATTAGCGTTGTTCAGCGTGTTCTCCACGCTATGCCCTCCGCTTCGGCTTGGAATTTCGTCATGCCCTTTTTACTCAAAGGCGCGTGTGACAAAGAGAGCTCGTTGTGGAGAAGCGCCGTGTTCCTCTCGACTGCGGCTTAAACGAGATACAGCTTATGAGCGGACTAGTTGCGATAAAATGATGAAATTAAGTGTTTTTATATCGCGCTGTATCCATAAGCCTGCTTTGAGATAAGGTATGCTCATGCCCCTGTTGATTTCAAACTGGTTCGGGAAATTTGGAAATGGGAATGTCGGATAGGCCTTTCCGTTGGATCGAACGCGCCCACACCCCCCCCCTCGCACAGTCCCAGACAAAGCCAACATGGCTGCGCCTACGCATTGTAATATGTCTGGTTGCGATCGATCTAGTGAGCATCGGCTTGGGAATCGGCATCGCCATCATATTGCGCCACGTCTTTCTTGGCAGTCCCAATTCTGGGTTGTTGCTGGTGACGGTGGTTCCGATGTATCTCATTACGGCGGCAAGCTGGCATGCCTATTCGCTCAAACGCATGATCAAGGCACCGTTTACCGGCGCCAAGCTCGGACTGAAAGCCCTTGTCGTCGCCGATGCGTTGACTCTGTTCACCGCTTTTTCGTTGAAAGCCAGCGAAGACATCTCGCGATGGGTGACGATAGGCGGTTTTGTTTTCACCGGCATGGCAATGGCGCTGGGCCGCTATCTTTTCTTGCGGCACTTCACTGCGTTTCTCGACGCGCCTTTCGTCACACTTGTCATTCGCGAAAGCGGGGTTGCCTATACCGCGACCGCCAGCGTGGTGCTCACGCCCGAGGAAATCGGCATTGATCCCGACTATCATGATCCGATGATGTACGACCGTCTCGCAAAGAGGCTTCAGTTCGCTGACCGCGTGGTAGTCGCCTGCCGGCCGGAGCGGCGCACTGCTTGGGCACATGTACTCAAGGGAGCCAACATCCAAAGCGAAATCCTTGTTCCAGAGCTCGCCGCGCTTGCTCCCATCGCGATCGACCGGCACGGGCCCGACACGACTGTAATCGTCTCTGCTGGCCCGCTCGAACTGGGCGACCTCATCGCGAAACGCGCGTTCGACCTGATGACGGCCAGTATTCTCATCCTGATCTTCCTGCCGGTGCTGATCATCGTGCCCATCGCGATCCGGCTCGACAGCCGCGGGCCAGTCCTGTTCCGGCAACCGCGGATCGGTCGCGGAAACGAGATTTTTGAAATCCTCAAATTTCGTAGCATGCGCGTCGAGGAAGCCGATGCCGCAGGTCACCGCTCCGCCACCCGCGGCGACGACCGCATCACCCGCGTCGGCCGCTTTATCCGATCGACCAGCATCGACGAGTTGCCCCAGCTGTTCAACGTTTTGCGCGGCCATATGAGCATCGTCGGTCCGCGACCGCATGCGCTCAGCAGCCGAGCCGCCGACAAGCTGTTCTGGGAAATCGACTCGCGCTACTGGCACCGCCATGCCGCCAAGCCGGGACTGACTGGCCTCGCGCAGATCCGCGGCTATCGTGGTGCGACGATGGTCGAGGCTGATCTAACCAACCGGCTGCAGGCGGATCTGGAATATCTGGATAACTGGTCGCTGTGGCACGACATCGTGCTGATCTTCCTCACGCTACGTGTGCTGTTGCACCGTAACGCGTTTTGACACTTCTGCAGCAGGACAGGCAATGCAGTTAGATCACCTTTCGTCGCAGGCGGGCACCCAAATATTCAGCGTCAAGCCTTTCCTGACCGTGGATATGGCGCTAGGCGCACTTTACATCTCGCGCAGCAGCAAAATTTAAGATCCGGCTGCAAACATGGTGCATCTGATAAAGCGCATCGGCACAGTAACCAGCTTTGAATAAATGGGTTTCAAGAATGAAAAATTCCGGTGAGAGGGGGCCCCCTTACCGTAAAGTCGGGTTTAGTCGCAGTGCGTCGCTTAAGGCGCAGGGGCTCTTGATTGCGACCTACTTGTTCCTGCTCCTCTGCTTATTGGGCGGCGGCGCTTCGCGCGTCACTGACGAGCCGCTAATCGCCATTCGCCCCTTTGCTGTCTTGTTGCTAGCACTGGTGATCGCACTTGCCCCGGCCCGTATTTTTGCTCCCTATCGCGCTCCCCTACTTATCCTGGGGCTTCTCGCCCTCACCATGATCATGCAGCTTGTGCCCTTACCCCCCGGCCTTTGGCAGCAATTGCCGCTCAGTGCAGATTTCAATGTGACACTGAAGGCCGTTGGCTTGGACGAACTTTGGCGTCCGATTTCGATTGCACCCGATCTGACATTGAACAGCCTCTTCGCGCTGTTGCCCCCGATCGCCACTTTGTCTGCAGCCGCCGCGATGCCGCCGCATGTACGTAGAGACCTGATGACGTGGCTCTTAATCGGCATGGCGTTCAGCGCAGTGCTAGGTCTCGCGCAGTTCGCCGGAGGAGCGAATTCGCCGCTATATTTTTGGGAAGCGCGCTCTGCAGGCGTTGCCGATGGCGTGTTCGCTAACCGTAATCACCATGCGCTTTTCCTGACCGTCGGGCTTGCGCTGCTTGGCCCTTGGATAACGAATTCCTCTCCACACCGCCGAAATCCCAATGTTCAAACAAGGCGACTCGCGGCAGGAGGGGGTCTGGCAATTTTGTTTCTGGCGGCGGTTGTGACCACCGGCTCCCGCACCGGTAGCTTACTCGCCGCCGTAGCTACGGTTTTCAGTTATGTGGTCGTGCTGCGCTCCAACGTTGTGAAAGAAATGCGTTTGCGACTTCCGAGTCCTCTTGATTGGATAATTCGCTGGGCTTGGGTCATCACCCCACTACTGGTCATAGCCATGATTATTGCGGGGCGGGCCCTTTCGTTCGATCGTTTGACATCCTTAAGCGTCACCGGTGACCAACGCTACCGATCACTTCCTGTTATGATAGACATGGTACAGCAGTTGCTCCCGTTCGGAAGCGGATATGGCACTTTCGACACAGTTTTCCGGATATTCGAGCCAGATAGCCTGCTGCATTATGGCTATTTCAACCATGCCCATAATGATTTTCTAGAATTACTTATCGTAGGTGGTCTGCCTGCAGCCCTTATACTCGTCCTTGGCATTGCGTGGTGGATGCGTGCAACGCTTCGCGTATTGCTGGTGAGAAATCACAACTGGGATAGAACGCTTGGCAGAGCAGCGGCATTGTCTCTTCTCCTTATTGCGCTGGGCAGCTTGGTCGACTACCCGGTCCGAACACCGCTGATTGCCTGCTTGATTGCGATTTTGGTCGTTTGGTTGGTGGATGGGCAACGCGGGTCCGCTATGCCAAGGGGAACGGCGAGAGAAAGTGCCTTCAAAGCATGAGTTGCGTTTTTTTCACCTATTCTGCTAGGCCGAGCAAAACCGGGTCTGAGTAAGGCGAAGCAAGCACAGTATGAAAATCATCGTCTCTCCGGCCTTGGTCGGACTGCTCGCCCTAACGTCGTGCGCGAGCAATCATTTCGTAGGACGCCCCGATCTTACGACCGTCAAATATGGAGCGCTGCCCCCGCCTACGCGTCAGGACCTGACTGCGGCGCAGCAACCTTATATTATCGGTCCTTTCGACAAGCTTGATATCAATGTGTACGGGGTACCGGAACTAAGCATGACGGTTCAGGTCGACGCTGGCGGCTCAATGTCTCTCCCTTTGGCGGGCACGGTTCCTGCGTCAGGCAAGACCCCGTCACAGTTGGCCAACGCCATCGCTGCTAATCTGCGGAAATATGTTCGCGACCCGCAAGTGACGGTCAACACCGATGAGATAAACCAATTCGTCACGGTCGACGGAGAGGTAGCGCAACCAGGGTCATATCCAGTCATGGGAAGAATGACTTTGATCCGCGCAATTGCTGAAGCAAAAGGCATGTCGCAATACAGCGATGAGAATTTTGTTGTCGTTTTCCGCGAAGTCGATGGTAAAAAAATGGCTGCGCTATACGACCTGAGGGCAATCCGCCAAGGAATCTATGAGGATCCGCCCATTTACGCAGGCGATGTAGTTTCCGTTGGGGAGTCCGCTAGCAAGCGCACCTTTGCGCTTGCGGTCCAGGGGGCAGGTCTGCTCGTTGCGCCTCTCGTGGCAATTCTGAACTGAGTATCTGGCGTGACTACAATTTACGACGACACCGCAACTCGCCACCAAGACCGAGAAGCACTTGATAATGCGAGGCTGGCAGGTCTCTCCAAGAGTAATGATCGCGCCCAAGTAACTCCGTTCGTTGAAGCCGTTATTTCAGTCCTGATGCGTCGGCGTTGGCTGATAGGGTCGATCATTGCGGTCTGCCTGATAATCGGCATTCTGATCACAGTACTAATGACACCAATGTATACGGCGACTGCCACGATTGACATCCGCCGAGAGGATACCGGCCTAGTCCACGTTGGCGGTAATGAAACCCAAGCCGCCCTTACCGATCAGGAATTCTACGAAACTCAAGATGGGTTGCTCAAGGCTCGCACACTCGCAACGCGCATTGTCACGCGTCTTAAACTTTATGACAATGCCAGTTTTTTTGAAGCGTTTAATGCTGGAGACACTTGGTTCAAAGATGGCAAACTAGTTTCGGGTGCATCCGAGCGCAGTGACCGGATCGACGCGGCGACAAGTATTCTGTTAAATCATATGTCGGTCGAGCACGATCGGTTGTCCCGATTGTTTGACCTGAAATTCACCGGCCCCAATCCTGCATTGTCGAAACAAGTAGCCGACGCTTGGGCTTCGGAATTCATCCAGCTTTCTCTGGATCAGCGGTACAACGCTTCGTCTTTTGCACGCAAATTTCTCCAACAGCGCCTCCAACAGCTGCGTTCGCGGATTGACGAGTCCGAACGACGGGTGGTCGATTACGCGTCGCGAGAGAATTTGATCAATCTGCCAGCAAGTTCCGGGACCGAAAACACTCCCGGGCAGGCGGAGCGTTCGCTTCTAGCAGATGAGCTTGCCTCATTTAACACACAGCTTGCCAGCGCCACCGCAGACCGAATTGAAGCGGAAAGCCGCCTGCGCGCAAACGGTTCGTCAGCAGATTCGGTGCAGAACACGACACTCAGCAGTTTACGTCAACAGCGCGCGCAGCTTTCCGCTGAATACTCCAAGCTTATGGCACAGTTCGCACCGGACTATCCGCCAGCAAAGGCACTTGAGAATCAGATAAGCCAACTGGACCGATCGATTTCACGTGAGGAGACTCGTGTCTCTCAATCGCTGCAGGAAGACGCACAGGCCGCACGACTTCGCGAGGAAAATCTGCGGGAGCGTGTGAAAACATTGAGTTCGAAAATTCTCGATGCGCGCCGTCGCAGCATCCAGTACAATATCTATTTGCGTGATGCTGACACCAATCGGGAACTCTACGATGCGCTGCTTCAGCGCTATAAAGAGATCGGAGTTGCTGGAGGCGTCGCCGAAAACAATATCTCAATCGTCGACGAAGCCCAGATTCCAGGCTCTCCTTCCAGTCCTAATATACCCCTCAATATCATCCTCTCACTACTTGCCGGGATAATGCTTGGTGGTGGCGTAGCGTGGGTGCTTGAACAGATGGACAACGGCATCACCGACCCCACCGAGGTCGAAAAGGAACTTCGCAGACCCTTGCTTGGGGTTATTCCCAAAACCGACAACGATTCACTATTGGAATCGCTGCAAGATCGAAAATCCCATGCCAGCGAAGCCTATCTGTCTATCCAGACCCGGCTTTCCTTCGCAACCGCCCATGGAATCCCGCGTTCTTTGGCCGTAACGAGTACGCGTGCTGCAGAAGGCAAATCGACCTCCGCCTATGCGCTTGCGCTGTCGCTCGCGCGAACCAGAGGACGGGTATTACTAGTCGACGCCGACATGCGTTCGCCGTCAGTTCATCAGTTGATGGATTTGTCGAACGAGGCGGGGCTCAGCAATTATCTCTCCGGCAGCGTACAACTTCAAACCCTTGTACGCGCGTCGCGCTTCGAGGGGCTCGATGTGCTAGTCACCGGTCCAAGTCCGCCAAGTTCGCCGGAATTGCTAGGGGGCGAGCGGTTCGATACTCTTTTGCGTGAAGCCTTGGCTGAATATGATCATGTAGTGATTGATGCACCGCCAGTCATGGGCCTTGCTGATGCTCCGATCATTGGCAGCAAAGTCGAAAGCACGGTCTATGTTGTGGAATTCCGTGGAACGCAAAAGCGAATGGCCCAGATCGCTCTGGACCGCCTTTTCGACAGCAGAGCGTCGGTGACAGGTATCATTGTAACGAAGTTCGATGCTCGCCAAGCTAACTACGGTTATGGCTACGGCTACGGCTATGGTTACGGCTATGGTGATAATCTGGCACAAGAACCCTCTACCTTCACTTGACCAACATGCCCTCGCTTAGTCTGCATCATGCGAAAATAATCATCTTAGCCGTCGCTTCACTCTGGGCGGCTTGGTTCACGGCGACAGCGACTGCTGGCTTGGTATTCTCCAAAGACCATCCTGAACTTGCGCTTCGCTTAGCGCCGGGCAATGCCGAAGCCAATGGCAACAGGGCTAGGGATTTGCTTGCGACAGGTTTGCCCACTCCCAACTGGAACGATATCTCAGTTTACGGTCGAAAAGCTTTGATGCGATCGCCAGCAAACGTGGATGCGGTAACAGTCCTTGCTGCAGAAAACGACGCTCAGGGACACAAAGGTCTTGCTCAACTGCTATTCAAACAAGCAGATCACATGTCTCGCCACGATACCTTGACCCAGCTGTATTTGATCGAGTTAGCAGTTTCGAAAAATAATATTGAAGGTGCTCTACACCACTATAATGCTGCTCTAAGCCATTCCCGTTCTGTAGCGCCATTGCTACTGCCCACTCTCGTCACAGCCTCAGCTGATCCGACGATTGCAAAGCCTTTAGCAGAACTTTTAAAAAAGAAACCAATATGGCGAATGGCGTTTGCAAGAACGATGGTTGAAACAAAAGCTGATCCCGCAGCCAGCTTTCCTATTCTTCTTGATAGCCTGCAGCTTAATCCTGCCAATATGATGGAACGTCCAATACTTTCCGCAGCCATCAGCAGGCTTATCGATGCTGGACACGGAAAAATAGCATATCATGTCTATCATGGGTTTTACGATAGTTCACCTGCTTTACCTGCCTTGATACGCAATGGTGCCTTTGAAAACAGCGACGGATTACCTCCATTCGATTGGCAATTGCTTGACGCAAACGGTGTCACCGGCACGATCCAAAAGGATGGTAACCATAATGCATTGTTTGTATATACTGAGGACAGTGCCGCTGGCCTTGCTGCGGAGCAACGTCTTTTGCTCCAGCCCGGCGAGTATCGACTCAACGTCCAGTTCGATACATCTGGCGATGAAGGTGGCGATATTTCCGTCGTCCTTCGGTGCTCCGTGCAGGCTGATGCCCTAATCGAACTTCGTGCACGCCCACACACGCAGACAGAAAGCCATAGCGGCTCATTTACCATTCCGAAGGAATGCGCCGATCAACGAATTCAAGTAATTGCCAATCCGGTAGATCGGTTCACCAGCCAGTCGCAGGTAAACAAGATAACGATCAATCCTGCTTCTTAGCCATCCATGTAATCACCTCATCTGCACATGAGGGCGAGCCGCAGCATAGATCGCCTCAAGTTGCCGCAGGCTGGCCACGGGCGTTAGATCCTGCTCGTAACGACGCCGCGCCTGGGTCGACGCGGCCGACAGTAGCGACGGCGTCTCCAGAAGCCGCCGCACAACGCGCGCGAGATCCGCTGCATCGCCCATGGCAAAATGCCATCCGTCAACTCCATCGGTGACGATCTGAGCTAGCGCGCCGCCGGATGAAACCAGCGCGGGAACGCCGTGCGCCAAGGCCTCGACGATAACCATCGGGAAATTCTCGTACCAGAGCGAAGGGACGACCAGCAGTTGCGCGCGAAGCAGCATGCTGGCGATCGCATCGTGCGTGCAATGACCAGCAAAATGAATGTTAGGGTTCTTTCCCGCCATCTTGCGCAGTTTCGGTTCTTCCGGACCGGTGCCAACGATTGTCAACGCCATCGGCATTCGCTGCCAGGCTTGGATCAACGTATCTACGCCCTTTTCCACACTCAACCGCCCGATATACAGCGCGCCCGCGCGCGGCTCGTCCCTCGGAGGGCCGGGATCGGGCAGAAAATTGGGCTTTACCACAATGCGTTCGCGCGGGAGTCCCGCCTGGATGAACTTGTCGCGCGCAAAGCTGTTCAGCGCGATGAACCGGTCCACCTTGTGTGCCCAGGTTCCCAGCGCCGCGTGCAGCATCTCGGTTGCGGCTACGATCGCGGAGCCCCCGAGCGATCCGCGATAGCAGCGGTGAAGAATTCCAGCGACTGGCGAACGCCCCAAACAGTCTTCGCATATGCGCCCATTGCGAAACAGCAGTGCGTTAACGCAGGTTACACGGAAATTGTGCAGCGTCCAGACCACCGGCACCCCGTGCGCTGCGCAAGCGTCGAAGATGGCAGGGCTGGCAAGGGGAAACCAGTTGTGCACATGGACGATGTCGGGCGCGAACCCTGCTATGCTGCGTGCGAGCAGCCGCCGCGACCGGGGGTTATAAGGAGTGAGCAGCGCGGTGCGCGCCGCCTGCATCCGGCCGCTGATTTCGTGGTTGTCGAAAATCAGTCTTTCGACATCATGACCTGCGCTACGTAACAACTCGAACTCGGCATCACAAACCGTATCCTCGCCGCCCGCATGCTGGTAGCGATTATGGACGATCAAGATGCGCATGGTGGTCGCTTCACTCCTGTTGTATATGGGCCGGCTTCGCATTCTCTCGCTATGTGGTCCAGCGATTGCGCCGCGCGCGCTTCAGGGCACCTCGATTCGGTTCTGCCCAAGTATTAGGCCGCTCCCCCGCCCCCCGAACTTCACATTCAGCTTGGGTTGCCCTGGCGCGCGCACCACATTGCCGCTCATTCGGTTGTTTGCCATTGCCTGAGACGAGCCGTCTTCCTTCTGCTGGTAGAACAGGACAGGCTGTCCAAGCGGCAGATTGATGACGTTACCGACGATAAGATTGTCGCTGCCCCCGTGAATCTGCAACGCATAAGTGCCTTGCCCCGAAATCACGTTTCGCGAAACCTCAGCACCTGACAGCCCATCGTCGAGATAGATCGCCTTGGCTTCACCGCCGGAAGGTCCATAGTCCCTAATTCGATTGCCGCGGATGATTGCACCATTCGCAGTGGGGGTCCGACCGCTTACATAGATGGCACCGCAATCAGCTACGCGAAGGCAGGTGCGCGCCAAGCGATTATCGGTGATCCGCACACCACGCAGATTGCCGCCCGCCGAAGCGAAATAACCGATCCCGACATATCCGGTATCCGCCACGTCATTGGCTTCGACAGTAACATTCTTGGCAACCTGAACAACAAGTATCGCTGCCCGTGTCCAGCCCGGACTGGCAATATGCCGTACCACATTGTCGCGTATCGTCACGCCATCGGCGTCGCTTACAACAATTCCATTGTCGGTGAAGTTGACAATGCGCAGGCCTTGAACCGTAACATCATGGCCGGTTACCATAAGTGCCTGACCAGTCTTGTTACCGCCATCGAGGACAGGTTGCGCCCCCGGCGCGGCAATCCAGCGCTGGGGCCGAGGCGACGGCGCAATGACAAAAGGGCTGCTACGGCGGAAGATGCCTTCCATAAGATAAACTGTGCTTGCATTGCCGCTACGGACCGCTGCGCCCGCGCGTTCCAGCGAACGAAAGGCTGTCTGCGGGGTCCGACCGCTCGCCGAATCGTCACCCTGTGGCGATACATAGACGGCTTGCTGCGCTCGGGCGCGTGCGATTACCCCTCCGGGGACGATAGACAACAGCGCCGTCAGCAAGATTGAAAGAAAACGCATCACCGCTGACTATCTGCCCGGATAATCATGAGAAAAATCTGAACGCCGAACATTATACATCAGCATGGCGCGTGCGGCAGGCGTTCCGCAAAGATGACGGCATGCGGTAATGCATCAAAGCCCGCCCAACGCCAGGCGCATCAACTTTACCAGCCTCGGTCGGTCGGGTGGAAGACGCAGCCCCAGTTCGCGTTCGACCGCCCTGCGGTCGACCGGCACCCAGGCGTCCGAACATTCGTTCACATGTCGGGCAATCAGCGGGGGTGATATATGCCGCCACCATGCCGGCAGATACTCGCCCGCAAGCGCTTGCTGCATGCGGTACCCGGTACGAAGAAAGCCGTACAGTGTCTCCTGCTTCATCGATTCATTTTCTGCCACTCGGATAGAGGCGAGCACTTTAGACACCTGTCCCAACCGATAGCTCGTCGCTAATCGTGCATGGACGTAATAATCCGCCGAAGGATAATCATCCGGATCAAACCCACCGATCGTGCGCAGATCGGCGGTGCGGCATACTAGCCCGACACTATTGCCGATCACATTTCCCCAGAAAAGATGACGCGCAGTGATGGGACGCCAGCGACGTCCACGGAACATCGCCTGCCGGAGCAGCGCGGTCAGAGCATCTTCCTTGCCGGTGAAAGAGCCTTCGGCGCGCTCGTCGAGCATCCGCTTGCGGCATATCAGCGCGTCGGGGGCGCCACGTCCAGTCAGCACCGCGAGCATACGACGCGCGAAATCAGGATCCAGCAAATCGTCATCGTTAAGGATCGCGAACCATTCTCCACGTGCAAGCTCAATGCCGCGGTTCCAGTTTCCGAACATGCCGATATTCTCGGCATTGACGAAATAGCGCAGTCGGCGATTATCTGGATTCAGGGTTATGTCGTCTGCCGCCGCGCCGGTGGAAGCAGGGTCGTTGTCGATTACCACAACCTCGATTTGCTGCTCTAAATCCTGCCCTAGCGCCGATGCAAGCGCCTCTTTCAGCAACTTTTGCCGTCGGAAGGTGGGTATGGCGATGCTGAGCAGCGGGGTGGCATGACTGCCCGCATCGCTCACAAGACGCGACACCGTCCCAGACTGCGCACCCAATGCAGCACGCGGGGAAAGAGGAGATGCGTCAGAAGCCACGCAGCAGCGCTCGGATCGACCACAATAACCAGGGCCGGTCTTTCCCGGGCTTCACTCCGACAATCTGCTCCACTTCCTCGGAGGTGAATTCCTGACCCCAAAACTTTTGAATCTCAACGCGATGGCGCGCAATCATCAGCGGCGAGAAACGAAGCCACCAACGCGGCACTTCCGTTCCGGCGAGCATTTCCTGAGTCAGTCGAAAATCACGCATGAAACTTTCCAACGTCATTCGTTTCGCCGATTCATTGGCGGCAAAGCGAATACTGGCCGCTATGGCCCGATGCTGCCATAGTGCAAAAAGTTTGTTAAAGCGGATGTAGAACCAGTAATCCGCCGCCGGATATTCTTCCGGGTAGAAGCCGCCGATGCGCCGCGCATCTTGCGGACGGAATAAGAATCCGGCGCTATTGCCTAACATGCCACCCCAGAACAGCTTTTCAAAGCCGATGCGCCGTACGCTCTTGCCTTGGAAGCGCAATGCGGACCAACTCTTGGCCGCGATCTTCTTTAGTCCCGAATGATCACGCGAGACAGCGTCCGGCCGCTGATCCAGATAGCGTTTTCGACAAAGAATACCGTCGATGCGAGTATCTCGTCGTATGGCCGCAAACATCTGTGACAGAAAACCGGCGTCGATCAGATCGTCGTCGTTTAAGAGTGTCATCCATTCGCCATGCGCAAGTTCGATACAGCGGTTCCAGTTACCGAACATCCCGATGTTTTCGTCATTGACGAAATAGCGCAGATTGGCTGTTCGCGCCTCAGGAACGCGCGCAAGCAGATCATCGGCGGTCCCATTCGGATCATTGTCGACGATAACGATCCCCACCGGTTTGTCGAATTCCTGTGCAATCGCACTACGCACTGCTTCGGCAAGCAGTTCGGGTCGCTGAAAGGTTGGAATGGCAATGATGACAAACGGCTCGGCTACGCCATGTTCAAACACGCAGCGCGAAGAAACATGTGCATAATCGCCGATCGCATCGCGAAAGGGAATTTCGCTGTCCGAACGCGTAACGGAAACTGCTTTCGGTGCATCCGATACCCCGTCCTGCGGAATATCAACGGAGCCATTTGACATTAAACGTCCTTCTGAAATCAGTCCGGCTGTTCAGCGTTATGGCCGCGTCTCTCGATACACTAGTAGCGGCCACTTCCAATTATTATACGCAAGCTGCACCAGCCCCTGTGCAAACAACACGCCCGCTACACCCAATCCCGCCCATGCCGCGCTTGTTGCCAGCACGGCCACCGCAATTCCTGATACGACCGCAGGCACCGTGAAAGGAACGCGGTTGCCAGACACGATGATCGATGCTGCAAGCGTATGATTGCCTTCTAGGCCCATAGTCACGCAGAGCAACAGCAGCAGCGACCTTGGCAGCGGCGCGACATTGGCGCCGATCGCCGAAATAATCGGGCCGCCAGCGATAACAAGCACCAGCCCGCCGGCACAATAGAGCAGCGCGTAGGCGACCATACTGTTGTACCAGCGCCGACGCAGTGTCTGCCGATCACGTCGCACCTGCGCGGCAACCAACTGCGGCAAAAGGATTGTAATCGGTAGCAGCGCTATCTGCTGCAAGGCAGACATTAGTTGGAGACTCACGCCATAGCTGGCCATCATTTCGAGTCCGAAGAAAGTGGCCACCACGAAACTACTGTATCGCAGGATCAGAAAGGAGGCGATTCCCACAATGCCTTGGCGACTCGCATTCGGCCAAACGCGTGCGAACAGATGTCGAAACGCGCCGGGGCTGATCGTAAATCCGTGCAACCGCGACAAGATCGAACGTACCACAGGATATACGCTCAGCCGCCCCAACAGATCGGCTCCGACCAGTGCTACCGCCAACGCGGTCAGGCGCCCGCCAAAATAGAGTGCAATGATGCCCGTCAGAGCAAAACCACCCCGAGCAATGATCAAATAGATATAGTTCGTCTGAACGCGATCAGTGCCGATCAGCAGCGGACTAATCCACTGAAAATAGATGCCAAGACAGGCTCCGAACGAGAAAATCAGCCAGCTGCGCGATACATATCCGACGTCTAGCCCGGATTTTGCGGCGATCGATGATACATACCAAAGACCAAAGGTCGCCAGAATCAGGAAAAGCAGCGCTGCCAATCCGAAATAGATGCGGCGAGCGACCAGTAATAGTTCGTTAAGCAGCCCCCAGTTCGGTTCATCATGAACGGCTTCCGAAATTCCCTCTGTATGAAGGTCGGATGCCCCCGAATGCGCAAGGGCAATGTTACGGGCAAAGGTAGGCTGAAATCCGAAGTCGGCAATCAGCACCAGCCCCTGAATCGTGATGAACAGGTACCAAATCCCGATTTCTTCCGACGATAACCGAGTGAAGAGCATCGGTAGCAGGAGGAGTGCGGAGCCATATTGTGCCGCCTGTGCGGCGAAGCCGGCGATCATGGCACCGCTGCGCCGCGCCCGCATCCAGATTTTCATGGAACGTCGGCGTGACCGGCAACATAATCAAACAGCGTATTCTGCCGCTTCCAGCCCGGCAACAATGTCTCCTCGGTTACAGCGACAGGTTCCATAACCTCCCGCGCGCGATAGGGTCGTCCAGCGAATTCCGGCTGCAATGGCCGTCCCAGCGCTTCAGCGACCAGCCCCGCCAGCGATTTCACCGAATGGCGCTCACCGGATAGAAGATAACTTTCTGGAAGCGGCGCGGGGGCAGCAAGCATCCGCTCTGCCGCGATTACAAACCCATTCACGACATCGTCGACATGAGTAAGATCGACAATCTGGTCGCCGGGTGACATTGCTAGGTTTTCGCCCGTACGCGCAGCGTCGATCAGGATCTGGATCAATTTTCGCCGTTTGTCTCCGCGACCATAGGTATCGAACAAACGCAGCGTCACGACCGACAAATCGCGTGCATCGGCATAATAGGCCAGCAGATCCTCCGCCGCCTGCTTAGTCGCGGCGTAGAGATTGACCGGCAGATACGGTTCGCCGTGAAACTGCTGCCACGCGGTGCCAGTGTTGATCAGGTGGCGCACGCCTGCTCCATGCATCGCTTCGGCAAGCAGCGCAGGAAACAGGATGTTCGAACGGACCAGCCCCTCCACCTGCTCTGGGCGATGCTCGGCCAGATACAGCGATGCGAGATGAAACACGACATCGGGGGCGGCGCGACGCAGAACTGGCGTCAGATCTTGCCCGTCTTCAACGATATGAAATGTGATCGTGTCAGCAAAAGACAGGCTTGCCGTATCGCTGCCGGGCCGTACCAGTGCGTCCACCATCCATCCATCAGCGATCAGCCGCCGTGCCAGCACACCGCCGATAAAGCCGGTGATTCCCGTAACCAGTGCGCGCCGGCTCATTGCGCCGCCTTCGCCGCATCAAACACGAACGGCGTCTCGAAGTCAGCAAAGCGGGGGTGACGCCGATCACGGTCGGAGAGCTCCGGATCGGAAACCGGCCAGTCGAACGCTATACTGTCCCATGCGATGCCCGCGTCCTGTTCGGGCGCATGGACGCTGGTTACCTTATAATACATGCCGCTATCTTCGGCCTTCGATACGAAACCATGTGCGCAACCGGTCGGTAAATAAAGACCGCGACCGTTTTCTGCGCTCAATGTGAAGCCGAGCGCGGTACCAAACGCAGGTGAACCGCGCCGCAAATCGACTACTACATCAAGTACTTCGCCGGTCAGGCAAAACACCATTTTGGCGTGATCGACGGGCGGAAGCTGAAAATGCATCCCGCGTACCACCCCTTTTGCAGAGGCAGAAAAATATTCCTCGCGCCAGTCGGTGCGCAGCCCCAGTTCCTCGAATCGCGGCGTATGGAACGTCTTGATGAAACTGCCGCGCCTATCACGCAGCAACCGTGCCTGCAGAACATAGCATCCAGGAATTCCGGTCGTTTCGATCTCCATCGACGCGATCCTTCGCTTGCATTAGAAATTCAGTCCGAAAAACTCTTCCAGCTTGTCGCCGACATAGTCGAAATGTTCAGCGTCCAGCGCGGGGAAGAGACCCAGCCAGAAGGTGTTGTTCATGATCTGGTCGGTGCGGGTCAGGTCGCCGACCACGCGATAGTCGACATGCTGGAAATAGGGCTGGCGCGTCAGATTGCCAGCGAACAGCAGGCGGGTGCCGATCTTGTTCTGGTCGAGGAAGCGAGTCACGTCGACGCGCTTGGCATCGACGCCATCACGTAGCATCAGCGGGAAGCCGAACCAGGACGGGTCCGAATTGGGCGTCGCCTCTGGCAGGATGAATATCTCCTCAAGGCTCTTCAGTCGCTCGGTAAGCAGCGCGAAGTTGCGCCGGCGCGCTTCGACGAACCCTTCGGCGCGATCGAGCTGCGCAAGGCCGCACGCCGCCTGCATGTCGGTTATCTTCAGATTGTAGCCAAGGTGCGAATACACATATTTGTGGTCATAGCCGAAGGGCAGCGTCCCGTGCTGCTGCGAGAAACGCTCACCGCAGGTATTGTCACAGCCCGGCGCGCAATAGCAGTCGCGGCCCCAGTCACGGATGCTTTCGATGATCGGCCGCAGTTCAGCGGATTGCGTGAAGACCGCGCCGCCTTCGCCCATCGTTATGTGGTGGGCGGGATAGAAGCTGACCGTGGCCACATCGCCCCACAGGCCGACCTTCTTGCCGTCATAGGTGGCGCCCAGCGCGTCGCAGCAATCCTCGACCAGCCACAGATCATGCTCGTCGCAGATGCGGCGAACCTCGGCCAAGTTGAACGGATTGCCCAGCGTGTGCGCCAGCATGATCGCGCCGGTCTTTTCGGTGATCGCCGCTTCGATCAGGCTGGCGTCGATATTATAGGTCGGCACGTCGACATCGACGAATACCGGCACCAGGCCGTGCTGAATCGAGGGGTTGACCGTGGTGGGAAAACCCGCCGCCACGGTGATAACCTCGTCACCCGGCTTCAGCCGGCGATCGCCCAGCTTGTGGCTGGTAAGGCTCGACAGCGCAAGCAGGTTCGCCGATGAGCCCGAAGTGGTGGTGAGCACAAAGGGTGCGCCCAGCAGCTTGGCAAGCCCCGCCTCGAATTCGGTGTTGAACCGGCCGGTGGTCAGCCAGCCATCGAGTGAAGCTTCGACCATCATTTCGATTTCAGGCGCGCCGATAACCTTGCCGGCGGGGGGGATCATGGTTTCGCCCGGAACGAACGGCTTGGGAGCAAATTGCGCTTCGGCGTAGCGGCCAACAAGCGTACGAATTTCGCGGCGAAGATCGTCAGCGTTCATATAGTCGGATCCTATGCGGCTTGCAGGAGCGGTGTGGCAGTGAAACCATCCAGCTCGGCGAGACAGTGAGAATGCATATCGGCGCCCGAAAGCCAGGCGCGATGCCAGGTAACGATACTATCAAGCGCGCGCGAAAGCGGCCAGCGTGGCGACCAACCAAGCTCGGCGCGTGCCTTCGAAATATCGAGCTTGAGGTAGCGCGCCTCGTGCGGCTGCACACTTTCATCATGCGTCCATTCGGCAACTTCGCCCCAAAGCGCGCACATGCGCTCGACGATCCACTGGACCGGGCGGGCATCGGTATCGGACGGGCCGAAATTGAACGCTTGTGCCGCCGTGCCGGGATCGTTCCACAACGCCTGACACAGCATCAGATAACCCGATAGCGGTTCGAGCACATGCTGCCACGGGCGGATCGCCAGCGGGTTGCGAATCAGCACCGGGCGCTCCTCGGCGATCGCGCGCAGAATGTCGGGAATCAGACGATCCACAGCCCAGTCGCCGCCGCCGATCACATTGCCCGCACGTCCCGAACCGACTGCGGCCCCATGACCACCTTGCGCGTTCGAAAAAAAGGACTGGCGATAGGCCGAAGTGACGAGTTCGGCGCACCCCTTGGAATTGCTGTAGGGATCATAGCCGCCCATCGCTTCATTCTCGCGATAGCCCCAATCCCATTCGCGGTTTTCGTAGCATTTATCGGTGGTGACGATGCAGATCGCACGAACCGAAGGCACACGGCGCGCGGCCTCCATCAAATGCACCGTGCCCATCACGTTGGTGGCATAGGTACCGACCGGATCGTCATAGGAAGCGCGTACCAAAGGCTGCGCCGCCATGTGGATGACGATGTCGGGTCGCGCCTCGACCAGCGCGTTCTCCAGCATCTCGCGGTCACGGATGTCGCCGATGATCGAGGTCATCGCGTCGGCAACCCTGGCCACGTCGAACAATGCCGGCTCGGTGGGTGGTGCCAGCGCAAACCCCGTCAGTTCGGCGCCCATTTTCTGAAGCCACAATGACAGCCAGCTGCCCTTGAACCCGGTATGCCCAGTCAGGAAAACACGCTTGCCAGCCCAGAAGGCGGGGTCGACCGCGTCCTGTGTCGATAATCTTACCACAGTCGCCACGGCGCCTTTCCGCTATCCCAAAGGGCTTCGAGCTGCTGCTTGTCGCGCAGTGTATCCATCGGCTGCCAATAGCCGTGATGTTCGAACGCCATCAGCTCGCCGTCTGTGGCAAGCGAGCGCAGCGGCTCCTGCTCCCAGATGGTGGCGTCGCTGCTGATATAATCAAGAACCTTGGGACTCAGCACGAAGAAACCGCCGTTGATCATGCCGCCATCGCCCTTGGGCTTTTCCAGAAAGTCGGTAACCTGATCATCGACAATATCGAGCGCACCGAAGCGGCCCGGCGGATAGGTGGCGGTCAGCGTCGCCGCCTTGCCATGCGCGCGGTGAAATTCAAGCGACTTGGTAATATCGATATCGCCAACACCGTCGCCATAGGTGAAGAAAAACGCTTCTTCATCACGAACATGGTCCGCTACGCGCTTCAACCGCCCGCCGGTCATCGACTCGTCGCCGGTATCGACCAGCGTGACCTTCCAAGGTTCGGCGCGCTTTTCGTGAACGATCATGTCATTGCCGCGCATGTCGAAGGTAACGTCGGACATGTGCAGGAAGTAGTTGGCAAAATACTCCTTGATCACATAGCCCTTATATCCGCAGCAGATCACGAAATCGTTCACGCCATGGGCGGAATAGATTTTCATGATATGCCAAAGTATGGGACGCCCGCCGATCTCGATCATCGGCTTGGGGCGCAGGCTGGTTTCCTCGGCGAAACGCGTGCCCAGCCCGCCGGCCAGAATGACTGCCTTCATTTCTGTCCTATCCTCAGTTAGAGCTTACAAAAGCGTCTGAAAAGAAGCGCTTCGCCGGTAAGCCAAGCGCAAGGAGGGCCTCACGCGCGGAACCAATCATCGCGTTCGAACCGCACGCATAGACGACCGTATCGGCCGGATCGACCCCATGATGAATAGCCGCCTGCTGGACATAGCCGCGCGCGCCGCCCCAACTGGCGTCGGGGCCCGAAAGCAGATGGTGAAAGCCGATGTCAAGCCCCAGGTCGACAGGATCCCAGCAGAAATTTTCCGCCTCGCGATTGCCCCAGAATACGCTGAGCCGGTGCTGCCGGGCACGTTCCGGATCGCGCGCCAGCTCCTCAAGCAGCGCCTTGACCGGCGCGATGCCGGTGCCGGTAGCCAGGAATAGAATGTTGACGGGCGCTTGATCGCGCAAAAAGAATGTGCCGAAAGGCCCTTCGATCCGCAACAAATCGTTGGGCTTCGCCTCCTCGAACCAGTACTGACTCAGGACGCCGCCCGGATATTGTTTGATGAACAGTTCGAGCAACCCGTCCTCGCGCGGCGCATTGGCCAGCGAATAGCTGCGCCGTACATCGCGCGCGATCACGTCGATATACTGGCCGGGCAGAAAACGCATGGTCGAGGTCGGCGGCGTTTTCAGCACCACGCGGACAATTGCCGGCGCGACGCGCTCGATCGATACGATCCGGCTCGGCATGGTCTTGATTTCCATCCCCGCCAGACGATCGAGCGGCTCGACGTCCAAGGTGACATCGCTTATCGCGGTCCGGCAACAGGTGAGGATAATACCTCGCGCCGCCTCTTCAGGCGAAAGGCTCTCGTCTTCAGGGCGCAGCGGATCGGTATCGCCAGAAACGACGGAAGCCTTGCAGATGCCGCAGCGTCCCGTCCGGCAGCTATATTCCAGCGTCACCCCCTGGATGCGCGCCGCATCCAAAATCGAAATGCCGGCACCTGCTAAGAAGGATCGTTCATTATTGAGCGTAACAACAGGCATATGCGCAGACCTGATAGAGATTTATCGTACTGCGTCCATAGCCAGCTCGTTCGCAATCCGGGCACCGGAAAGATACGCACCGCTAGCTGACGGACGCCGAACCCATAAATGGTGCGGCAACGGAGCCGCTATGCACAATTGCATCTTCGGCCCCGGGAAATCCGGCCGCGGCCCGATAGGCCAACCATCCGATCAGGAAAGCAGCTCCAAACAGGAAGTTAATGCTCGCCAAGCCCACATTTACCATCAGCACAACAAACAGCATGGCGCAGACAAAATAATCAAACGTACGCCCCTCCGACGCGATGGCGGCCGTCTTTTTAAACAGTCCTGCAATATACCAAATCAGGATTCCGCCGCCGAGAAGTCCCATGCGATAGCCTGCATCAACGAATGCATTATGGGATCCCACAAGGATGAAATCGGCCTGTTCAATACCCGCGATCGACACGTCAGTCGACGAAAGTTGGTAAAGCGGCCGTATCGTTTCCGTTCCGAAGCCCTGCCCCACGCCATAGGATGCGATTATCCGTTCGATTGCATCATGCCAGAAAAAAAGGCGAATGCCCGTGTTGGGATCCAGCTGCCAGATCGCATCAGCGAACGGCACCGCCGCAATCGAAATCGCGACAAGACCGAATATGAAAACCAGCAAACCTGCCCGCGCCAGACGGGGCACGATCAGACCACCGAGCAGGAACATGGCCACGAGTTGCGATTGGAAAGAGCCTGCTGTCGCAACGAAAAGCAGAACGACCAGCGCGCGCATTCCTTTGGAACAATAGCCTCCCCCATATATCTGACGAACGATCAGAAACGCGAAAATACTCTCGATATTGAAAAGCTGTATCACGCCCAGACCGGAAATCGATCCGATCATATAAGCGTAATAAGCTTTCCCGATGAGGCATATCAAAATCAGGAATTTCTCAAACGCCAGAAAGGCGGTGTCCCCCCTGTCGACCCGCTCATGGTAATAAGCAAAAATCGGAACCATGACAGGTAACAGAAACGCATAACTGGCCTGCTGGATGATCACGCTGCGGTCGAACAGCAACGTGTTCCAATGCAGCCACCCGATCATCGAAATGAGCGTGTACAACGCGGCCAATGCCGTCAGCCACCACAGCGGCCGCTGCACATACCAGCGCATCATTGGCAGCCATATAACAATAATGCAGGCGAAAGCGATGGCCAAGCCGGGGGCACCCAGTGCACGGGTCTCTTGGAAGAAGATCGCGTAAAGGAACGATACGGCAAAGCAGCCGATCTGGATTTCGACCGGAAGGGCGGATCTTTCCGCGCTGCGAGAAGAAGAGTTCAATGTCGTAGCCATTCCGGAATCGGTCGCCGCAAAAATCGCCAACCGAAGGCAGCCGGCATTCCAGTCTATTGGCGCAAGCAAGCAACCGTCGCAACCATGTGCGTCCGTATCGCGCATTTCCCATGCAGCGCAACACACCGCCCTTTAATCGGTAAGGGCAGCTTTGGAAAGCACCAAGCATGAATCGCGCTCTTGCCACACCTCTTGCGAGAAACTAGCGAAAATTCCGTTTAGGCTACGGGAACGTCGTGGAGGACCTCGGACGAAACGAAAATTGCTACGTTACCCCGGGTAAACAGTTCGGACTTAGGGCCGCAAACCAGCAAGTACGCAAAAACGAGCGCGAAAATATGACAAGCGAGATTCAAGCTCCCCGAAACAGGAACAGCTCTAACGTGCGCGCGCCCGCGCGGCAGCTGGCGCCGATCGCCGACATCCTGGGCGTACCGGTTAGCCGCATCACGATCCCGCGCGCTATCGCCCTGATCCGCGGTGCGATCGACAATGAACAATCGCAATATATCTGCGTGCGTGACGTTCATGGCGTGATGCACGCGCTCAGAGACCCCGAGATGATGGAAATTCAGCGCGAGGCAGGACTGGTGACGCCCGATGGGATGCCGCTTGTCTGGGTGGCCAGAGCGCGGGGCTATGATGACATTGACCGGGTATGCGGAGCCGATCTGATGGAAGCGCTGTGCGAGGCAACCCGGCACACCGGCATCGGGCATTTCTTCTACGGTGGACGCGAAGGTGTCGCGGAAGCCCTCATCGCCGCATTGACGCAGCGGTTTCCGGGGATGACCGTGGCGGGCCACTATTGCCCGCCCTTCCGCCCGCTGACGCCCGAAGAGGATGCCATGATCACCGCGCAGATCAGGGAAAGCGGGGCCAAGATCGTCTGGGTCGGCATCAGCACGCCCAAGCAGGAGCTCTGGATGCGCGACCATGTCACGAAACTACCGGGGGTCACGCTGCTCGGCGTGGGTGCGGCGTTTGACTTCCACGCGGGTATGATCAACCGTGCGCCGGTGTGGATGCGTGCCCGAGGACTGGAATGGGCACATCGCCTGGCAAGCGAGCCGCGCCGGCTGTGGCGGCGCTATCTTATCATGGCGCCGCAGTTCGTCATCCGGGTCGCTCGCGAATCCTGGAAGCTGAGAAGGCGCTGAAGCGCTACCCGTTTCGGCGATGTGAGGACGCCGTGCTGAGATAGGCGTCATAGGCATCGAGATAGCGCTCGCACATCCGGTCGACCGAAAATTGCCGGCCGTGTTCAGCGGCTACCGCTCGCAGGCGGCGCGTACCGTCGACGTCAGCGGCCGCTTCGGCAAGTTTGCAGGCAAGTGCCGGGGCATCCTCGTTGGGGGCGCGCAGCGGCCAGTCCGGCGGCAACACTGCGCGCAGTCCCGGCGCGTCTGTAGCGAGTACCGGCGTGCCGGATGCAAATGCCTCAAGTGCAACCAAAGGGAGCCCTTCGAAACGAGAGGGCATGATGAGAAGATCGAAATCGGAAATTCGCTGGCGCGCGTCCGTCACCGGGGGCAACAGCGTAACGTTGGTCATATCAGCAACCGCCTGTCGGAAACCGTCGTCGTGCACTGCATCGGAGTAGATCGTCAGGTGGAAAGCTGCCGCGCTATCCTGCAGCGCACGCAATGCTGCGATCAGCACATCAAGACCCTTTTGCGGAGTGGATCTTCCGAAGAACGCTGCCTGCAACAACCCCGTCCGCACCTTCGCGCTATCGTCGCCACGAAAGGGAACGCCATTCAGGATCGTCTGCCGGTGTTCGCTGAGCTCAAGCCCCAGCGAGCGTCGCAATTCGACGTGCGCATCCATCGCAGCAGGGGACACCGCGATCACCAGATCGTCGTTCCAGCCCCGTTCGCTGATCTTTCCCAGCAAGCGATGTCCCGGCCAGAGCACAACATTGTGAATGGTGCGCGCCAGGGTGAGGCGGTGCGTTCGGCGCACCATCGAAACGGCGAATTCGGCATGGTCGACATGCGCATGGACCAGATCAAATCGTTCGCGTCGAAGCAGTGCGGCCAGCGCCGGCAGTCTGCGGATCAGTCCAATTCGTTTATCCGTCGCACCCAGCTCATGACAGGGAACACCGGCATCCGCCAAGCGCTGCTTCATGCCAGCAGAAAAATCGATCAGCGCTGGATCGGGCTTCACGAGCCCGACCATGTGGACATTGATGCCCCGCGCACGGAAACGCAGCGACAAATCCTCGGCCACCTGCTCAGCCCCGCCGAGCGAAAAGCCAGTGATAACGTGCGCGACCTTCACCGCTCTACCACCCAGTCAGTTTCTATTCGCGGTTGCGGCAAAACCGCTCTAAGCTGCCGCGCGCAGGCGCGTATATCAAATCCGGTTCGGACGCTTTGCATTCGCACCCTATCCGACAGCATCGTCGGAATTGTCCAGCCTTACCGCGCTTTTTGTAGGCGCTCACCGCTATTGCCGCGCAGATAACCCGTTTTCATGATAGGCGATCGCGTTATGGACGCCCAAACGCATCGCGACGGGCATAGATTTGCAGTTTACTGAGGAACGGAATGACTAAGACGGCACTGATTACGGGAGTTACCGGGCAGGATGGTGCCTATCTGGCGCAATTGCTGCTGGACAAGGGGTATCGCGTTCACGGCCTGAAACGCCGTTCATCCTCGTTCAACACGGGGCGGATCGAGAATATCTATGAAGACCCCCATGTCGATGATCCTCGCTTCTCGCTGCATTATGGCGACATGACCGACAGCACCAACCTGATCCGTCTGGTGCAGGAAACCCAGCCCGACGAAATCTACAATCTCGCCGCGCAAAGCCATGTGCAGGTGAGTTTCGAAACCCCCGAATATACCGCCAACGCCGACGGCATCGGCACGCTCAGGCTGCTGGAGGCAATGCGCATCCTCGGTATGGAGAAGACCACGCGTTTCTATCAGGCCTCGACATCCGAACTTTATGGATTGGTACAAGAGGTTCCGCAGAAGGAAACTACTCCCTTCTATCCACGCAGCCCCTATGCCGCCGCCAAGCTCTATGCCTATTGGATCGTAGTCAATTATCGCGAAGCCTATGGCATGCATGCGTCGAACGGCATTCTGTTCAACCATGAAAGTCCGCTGCGCGGAGAAACCTTCGTCACGCGCAAGATCACCCGCGCCGCAGCTGCGATCGCATTGGGACGTCAGGACATGTTGTACCTTGGCAATCTCGATGCCCGGCGCGACTGGGGTCATGCGCGTGAATATGTGCGCGGCATGTGGCTGATGCTGCAGGCCGACGAGCCCGATGATTATGTCCTCGCCACCGGCGAAACGACGCCAGTACGCACCTTCGTCGAATGGGCGTTCGAAGACGCTGGCATTCCGCTACGCTGGGAAGGCGAAGGCGTTGATGAAAAGGGCTATTGCCGCGAAACCGGTAAACTGCTGGTGGCAGTCGATCCGCGCTATTTCCGCCCGACCGAAGTCGAACTGCTGATCGGTGACCCGACAAAGGCGCAGGAAAAGCTGGGCTGGAAGTACGAAACGTCGCCCCGCGACCTCGCACGCGAAATGGTTCAGGCGGACCTCGAAACGATGCGCACTGCGCCGATCGGCAAGGGGGCCTGATGTTTACGTTGTCGGGAAAACGCATCTGGGTTGCCGGGCACCGGGGAATGGTGGGCTCGGCAATCGTCCGACGCCTCGCACGCGAAGATTGCACCGTATTGACAGTGGACCGTTCCTCGCTCGATCTGCGCGACGGTGCGGCGGTTGCACGCTGGATCAGCGACAATTGCCCCGATGCGATAGTCCTGGCAGCGGCGAAAGTCGGCGGGATCTTGGCCAATGCCACCTATCCGGCAGATTTTCTGTACGATAATCTGTTGATTGAAACCGCGATCATCGGTGGTGCGCATAGCGCCGACGTCGATCGCCTGCTGTTTCTGGGATCGAGTTGCATTTATCCCAAATTCGCACCGCAGCCGATACCCGAGGATGCGCTGCTAACCGGCCCGCTGGAACCCACCAACGAATGGTATGCGATCGCCAAGATCGCCGGCATCAAGCTGGCCGAAGCGTTCCGCCGACAATATGGTCGCGACTATATCTCCGCCATGCCGACTAACCTTTACGGTCCGGGCGACAATTATGATCTGAACGGCAGTCACGTGTTGCCTGCACTGATCCGCAAGACACATGAGGCGAAGCTTGCCGGTGCGGATGCGATTACGCTCTGGGGCAGCGGAACGCCGCGGCGAGAATTCCTGCATGTCGACGATATGGCCGACGCTTCGGTGTTTCTCCTTCAGCGTTATTCAGACGCCCCTCATGTCAATGTCGGCTTTGGCAGCGACGTCACCATTTTCGAGGCGGCGCAGATGGTCTGCGAAGTGGTGGGCTTCGAAGGCGCGATCGAACTCGACCAGAGCAAACCCGACGGCACGCCGCGCAAGCTGATGGATTCGGCGCGTCTCAACGCTCTTGGATGGAAGCCATCGATATCGCTACGCGACGGACTGGCCGATGCCTATGCCGCATTTCTTGACGCCAGCGCTTCGGACACGCTGCGCGTGGCGAACGGCGCGCGGGCCTGAACCCGACGCGTCAGCTTGGCATCTCATAAAGATCCCCGTCGCGATCGAGGATTTTTAGGCCGCCGTAATAAATCTGGAAGAACGAGACAGCGCCGTTCAACGTTCCGCTGTATGGTATGAAATCGGTGCGGCGCAGGATGTAATCCGTACTGGGCACCGTCTGTCCGGGCACGAATCTGGCTGTCGGGATCGTCCAGAATGCCCCCGTTTGCGCATCCGCAAAAACGAATTGGTTTTCAAGATAGCGGTAAGGGACGCCCGGGATGACATACGCTCCCTCGCGCCGGCCTGTCCCATGCGCATATTCCGTCGCCGGTGGCATCAGGCCCGTCGCATCATTTCCGCGATAGGGCCGGGTCCCGTCGAACAGCGGCCAGCCATAATTCACGCCCGGCCGGTCATTCAGCACGAAATTCAACTCTTCGCGCGCTTCGCCATGATCGGCCACGAAGCCATCCCCGTTCAAATCAGAGGAATCCCTATATGGGCCTAAGCTGCCCTGCGCAGGATTGCGCAGGCCGAGCGCCCAGACTTCCGGAGCACCTCCCGATTGCGCAAAAGGATTGCCTGCGGGAATACCATAGTTCCGATCCGGATCGTCAGGGAAATCATCACGTCCCACGTCGATACGCAAGATTTTGCCCAGCAGCGACGACGGATCCTGCGCTACTGTTGCCGGGTTTCCCGCACTGCTGCCATCGCCAGTGCCAATATAAAGTACATCGTGATTAATTTGTTTATCCCTTAGTTGGATCCAGCCTCCATAGTTCACATTGCTTCCGCGATGGGGAATGCGCAGAAGTACGGTATTTAGCGAGCGATTGGAGGGATCTGCAAAAGGGCAATAGCGGCGGATCTCAATATCGCCGTCGAGGTTGGTCACGAAGAGGTAAAAGGGATGGCACGTTGTTGGTCGGCCATTGACGATCACCTGCGCGTACTCGCCTACGGCCGCGCCAAGCAGTCCGCCCTCACCTTCGGTCGATATGGTAGAAGAAATATCAAGTATCGTCTCCCGGGGGGCGGGGAACCCTGCGGGAGAATAAACTCTGGTAACCCGTCCATTACGTTCGAAAACAATGTCGTAGTCTCCGCGACCGTCACCGTCAGTGATAACCTGAACTGGTTCGGTAAAACCGGACGCCCGCAGCGTCGGTGGCGGTACGTCATTACCCATGGTGACGGTGACGTTCAGTTGCAGCGCGGTGGTGCCGGCCCCGTCGCTGGCGCCAATTGCAACCTCGTACACATTGTTCGCATCGGCATCGGTGGGATCGCGGAAATCGGGCGGAGAAATGAACCGTAACGCGCCATCGGACGCGATCTCAAACTGCGCTTCATCCGCGCCGCCGACCAGCGAATATGTTACTGCAGCGCCCTCAGGATCGGAAGCCGCGGCAGTATAAAAGACAGCGTTGCTGTTTTCGGCAATGCTGGCCGCGGAAGACGACGAAAATACCGGCGCAGCGTTGGTTGGGGTCGGGGTTGGGGACGGAACCACCACGCCACCATCATCATTGCCGCCGCTGCACGCAGTCGTTGCCAGCAGAAAGCCCATTGCAATTTTGCTGCGCATCATTCGGTCTCCTTCAGAACTCGATTATGCCGGGGCCACGAAATACTGAACAATTCGGCCAATCTTTTATCGAGTGAATACCCGGTTTTTGCTTTGGTACAAAATTCTTAGAGGCTGTTTGGAAAATCGGCGAACGGGGTTGCGCAAAGGGCGGCGTTTGGCTGTGATTGGGCGCATGCTGCCCATCCATTTCGGGGCATGGCAGACGGTCTATGGCTGGTTCCGGGAACTGGCGCGCCGGTTCCTGTTCCAGACAATCCACGACATCCAACTGATGCTCGATCGCGAGCCCCGGGGGCGGGAAGCCGGTCCGAGCGCTGCAGTTATCGATGGTCAGTCGGTCAAGGCGCCATCGGCAGAAAAGCGCGGGTTTGACGCAGTAAAGAAGATTGCCGGCCGCAAGCGACACATCGTCGTCGATACCGATGGGCGGCTACTGATGATCAACCTGACGCCTGCAGACATCTCGGACAGCGCTCGCGCCCAGACCATCCTCGATGGCAGCGCGTGCCTGCATAGGTCAGCGCATCGAAATGAGCTCATCATGCCCGCCGCCGCGACAAGGTGGCGGACCAGGGCCGAGCCGATAAACCCGGCCCCTCCTGTAACCAGAATCCGTGCCATACGGCCCTTTCACGCTGCGCGTAAGCATCGCCCTCAGGCACCGAACAATCCTTGTTTGAGCAACCGCTGGAAATCATGTCAGTCAGAAATTAGCAGAATATAGATTTCGCTATTCAACATCTGATGCGTCACCCGATAACGATGCCCGGTCAGGACGGCCGTAATCCTAGCCGATTATCGTCGTCGACCACCATAAGCGCATCGTTCCACTGCCAGAGCACGAGGTTGCGCGCATCTGCTGCCGCACCTCGCGCAAAGCTGGAAACGAGAATACCCGCAAACCCTTTGGCGACCGCTTTCTCAGCCAGTTCCTGCGTCGGAACCGACGCGCGCGCAAGCATATGATCTCGCCAGCAGGAATCGGCCAAGGCTGCGAGCGTCATCGCGAATAGTTCGAGCGCATCGGGATCACATCCGTTGAGAAGCGGGCCGATATCTGCCCGATACGCAACCAGCGTTGTCGGCTGCAGCGTGCCGACCTGATTTGCCTCACGCAGCGCGGTATCCGCATCGAGCGACGTATACAGCGCTGGCCGCCCGATCCGGTTGAAGCGACCGCCGAAGCGCGCGGCGCCCTCGCCCGACAGCGGCTCACGCGCATAAACCGGGTTCAGGGCCCGATATAGCAGCCCCGTAAAGCGCATGGATCAGGCGTAAACCCCGGCATCGATCGCATCGATATAGGTCAGCACATCATCGGCTCGGTTGGCCTGAACGAGCTGCATGGCTGTCTGTCCCGAGAAACCGGGGAGCGGTTCCGACCGATACCAGGCATAGGCAAGCAGTGCCGAACCGAAGCGCGGCTCCACCTTGTTCAGCACCTCGGCCATTTGACGCAGGCGGCGCTGCGTCCGATCCGAGGCGATTCGGTCCTTGCGCTGGATCGCGTCTTTGCCGAGCCCGAGCGAGCGCGCCAGCTCGTCGCTGGTGGTGCGTAGTGCGGCCGTCATCTTGCGCGGTGCGAACAGGCCCTGCTCTGCATATGTGGATACCGTCATTGCCCGAACTCCATCATTAATGACGGTATATAGCGTCAATATGTACGGTTTTCAACCGATTTTATGTGGCTGTTGGCTTGTTCCGCCCCCTTCCTGAACATGCTGAACCCGCTCCATGCGCGCGATCGTTCGATAGACCGTCGGTCGCGAAACCGAAAACAGTTCGCCCAATTCTCTGATAGAATGCTCGCCGGCCTGATGAAGGTCGTAGAGGTGACGTTGCTGACGGACCGTCAGTTTCGGAGGCTTGCCTTTCAGCTTTCCCTTTGCCTTCGCGATCTTCATTCCTTCCCGCGTCCGCATCCCGATCAGGTCGGCTTCGAATTCCGCGAAGGTGGCGAGGATGTTGAAGAACATCTTGCCCATAGGATCGCCGGGGTCGTGAATCTGTCGGCCAAGCGCAAGACTGACGCCCCGCTCCTCCAGCTCAGCCGCAATCGCGCGAGCGTCAGGGACCGACCTTGCCAATCGGTCGAGTTTTGGGTGTCACCAGTGTGTCGCCAGCGCGAACGGCAGCGAGGGCTTGCGCGAGACTTGGCCGGTCGCGACGAGTGCCGGTCAGCAAGGCTGGCTCGGCAGCATCGGCGTTGACGCAGAATGGCCGGTGATGGGACTTCCCCGCCGCATCGGGGTGGACAACGCAGCCGAATTTCATTCCGAAGTGCTGGAGCGAGGATGCGCACAGCACGACATTGCCATCCAATAGCAGCCGCTCGGACGACCGCAGGTCGGCGGCGTCGTGGAACGAGTGATCGGGACGTTGATGGACTGGTTCATGCCCTCCTTAGCACCAGCTTTTCCAACGTGCTGCAGCGCGAGCATTATGACAGCGACAAGGCTTCGTGCCTCACGCTCGCAGAGCCGGGCGCTGGCTGGCCGTCGCTATTGCCAAATTCTATCATATGCGTCCGCATGCCGGCTTGGACGGTCAGACGCCACTGCACCGCCCTCACAGCAGGGCATGCTTGCGCTTGCCACGGAAGGCAGGACGCTTCCGACACCGCATAATCCACGCAGCTTTCTGTTCGATTTTCTTCCGATGGTTCGGCGGACATTACGGCGTAATGGCATTGTGATCCGTTGCGACCCAAAATTCGTCCAGAAAATATCGCAAGGCATAT
The DNA here is from genome assembly GCF_019351405.1 of Stakelama flava. Classification (GTDB taxonomy): domain Bacteria; phylum Pseudomonadota; class Alphaproteobacteria; order Sphingomonadales; family Sphingomonadaceae; genus Sphingomonas; species Sphingomonas flava_A. Next base: position 289,667 of record NZ_JAHWZX010000003.1, on the reverse strand, counting down.
TGGGACGCGAGTAATTCGTGGACACTATTTATAGACGGGTGACCTGCAATTTTGACGCTCGCTCCCGGTTCGTCCATAAACCGAACGGATTATGGACGGAGACCATGAATGCCCGACATGCTTGGCTATGCCCGGGTATCGACCCGCGATCAGGATCTGGAAGCGCAGCGGCGGCGGCTTGTGCAGGAGGGCGGAGCGATCCGGGTGTTTGAGGACACCATCTCCGGCAAACGCTTCGACCGGCCCGGGCTGGCAGGGTTGCTCGAATTCAGCCGGGCGGGGGATACGATTTGCGTCGTTCGGCTCGATCGCCTCGGCCGCTCGCTCAAGGAGTTGCTCGAGACGATCGACCTGTTCAAATCGCGCGGTCTGGGGTTTCGGTCGCTTGAGGAGGGGCTCGATACCGGATCGGCGGCGGGCGAGCTGGTTTTCCATGTCTTCGGTGCGATTGCACATTTTGAGCGTCGCCTGATCGTCGAGCGCACACAGGACGGCATCGCGGCGGCACGCGCCCGTGGCAAGGTCCCGGGACGGCCGCCACTGGACGCAGAAACCCGCGCATCAGCGCTCAAGCTGGTCGAAGCAGGCGTTCGTCCGGCGCAAGTGGCGAAGCAACTCGGGCTGGGCCGCTCCACCGTCTACCGCGAACTGGCGCGTATGCGGGGAATGTGCGGTGGTTGAGGTGGCCCGCCCCGTGTTTCTTCAGCGATGAACAAAGGTTGAGGCCACACGCGATGGGAGGCCGAATATATCAAGCCTCAACCGTCGCGCTCTATACCGATAGCCGCGCCAGCCTGACCGAGGCGTGGCCTGCTGCCAGTTTATGGACACCGAGATAAGGTGTTTTCACCTATCGGAGGTCATCAATGCAAAGAAGGAAGTTCGCTCGCGAGTTCAAGCTTGAGGCGGTGCGATTGGTCCGGGAGCGCAGCGTAACGATCGCCCAGGCAACCCGGGACCTGGATTTACACGAGAACGTGCTGCACAAATGGGTGAAGGAGTTCGCTGCCGATCCGGGGCATGCCTTTCCCGGTCACGTCCCGTTTTTACCGCGCACAGGCGGGCCAAACCCGCGACCGTTTTTAGAATATTCCTCTCCTCCTTGAGGATACGGTTCTCCCGGCGAAGCTACTCTTCTCGCGTGCCAGATCGGTATCGGCGCTGGCGGGCAAATCCCTCCTGCGATATAAACTCACCCAGCGGGTCAACGTCGACAGTCCAATGCCCAAATCGTCCGCAACACGCCGACTGACCCGCGCCGCCGCATCGGCGAAGACCATCGTCACCACCTGATCGAGGACGGCCGCAGCCGCTTCCTTGGGGGCAGCGTTTCAGCAGCTCTCTATCCAGATTTCCGTGTCCGCGCCGCGGCCCCTCAAGGCCCTCTGCTTGGCGGTCGACTTCCCCCGTGATAATATTGCCCCGCGCTGCGCAAACGGCAGCGCCGGGACTGGTAATCCCGCCAGTGAAGAACTCGGATGCCCCTCGGGGCTCCGGGGTGCCGTCGTGCATGTCCAGGCCTTCGGGCTAAAGATGGCGGCGCATGTCACTGGCATGTTACCAGCTCCGGCGGCTCCCGCGCCCAGCGCGCGGGAGTTCGGACCTGCCGTCTCCCGCTTGCCAAGCGATGGAGGCGATCATGGACGACACGCTCTACGACGATATTTACGCCCGCGAAGTGGTGATGGCCCGGGTCGGCCATCTCATCCGGCGCAAGCAGCAAGAGATCGAGAAGATCACCCGCATCATCCGCGCCGCCTTCACCGGCACCGGCGCGCTCGCGCCCGAGCCGGCGAGGATCATCCGGATCGTGCTGATCGGGCCCTATGCGCGGCGCAGCTGGATCGAGGACCGCGACACGCTCGATCACGCCGATTACGAGTTCTGGATCGTCGTCAACCACCCGCTGTTCACCGACACAGCGCTGTGGGAGCCGGTCGAGGCGTTCATCGCGCGCGAAGTCGGTCGCCGCTGCGCGGTCTCGCTGACGGTCTATTCTCGCCAGGATATCCGCACCGCCAGGGCGACGCGCGACACCTACATCCTCGATCGCCTCGAAGCCGGCATCACCCTCTACCGCGCCAAGCGCGACGCGCCGCTCGGCCGCCGCGAACGTGCCATGTGGCAGCGCCGGGCAACACGCCGTGGATGACGATCTCAACCGGCGCTACAATAACGCCCTCGACCTGCTGCCGCCCCTTACGCGCGCGGTGTTCCTGCTCTCCCGCGTCGATGACCTGGCTTATGCAGATATCGCTTGGCGCTGCGGCATCGATACTGCCGAGGTTCAGCTGCGCCTCGCCGACGCTCTGTTCGGCATCGGCCGCGCGCTCAACGGCCATGTCACGATCGCCATGCGGGTGCGCGGAGAGTTGCTGATCTGGCGTGCCGCCTGTGCCCGATATCGCCTGCGCCGTCGCCACTGGCGGCTCGGCCGCTGCTACCGCGAAGCCCAAGCCAGATTGTACCCGCGAGACACATGGCACCGGTGGTTCGCCAATAAGATCAAGAGCTTGATACGCTAACGGCACCATGAGTCTCCCCACCAGTGCCGTCTGCCTCCCTAAATTTCGACGTGCAGACAAGGGGTTAACCCATAGGGGGAGCCACTCCTTTTATCTTGCCTTACGCTTCATCATGGGTAACCGTCCGATGTTCGCATTGTTCACTCCTGCTGGTGTGGTCATGTCGCGTCCTTTTCTGGACGCGAGGTGGGTGGATGCGGCGGCGAATTTTCGACAAGCGGTTCAGAACGATTGAGAGGTGGGGACAGGGCCCCCCTATAATTTTTAAGGCGTTATTTATTATGGTGGCCGAACCTTTACACCATGCAAAGATTGCGCGGGGATTGTTGGACTGATTGACAACAGCGCGTCATGTTGGCATATACTCCACCATGAAGGCGAGCCTGCTGCTTCACGAACGTCACCAGCTCGCGGTCGATGCGTTTGTCGAGATGCGAATATGGCGGGTGCCCGAGCCGGTGCGGGGATCAGGCCATGATCTCAAATACGCCCTCGCCTATGTCGTCGCCGGCGTCTGCGTGCTGCGCTACGACAACGAGGCCGGCAAGGGCGATCACCGGCACCTGGGCACGATCGAGACGGATTATACCTTCTCGACCCCAGAGAGGTTGCTGGCGGACTTCTGGAACGATGTGGACCAATGGAGGCCTGAATGACCACGGTGACGCTTTCCGTCGCCTCACGCGACGATCTGACCGCTCGCGCGCTGGCTGCTTTCGACGGCAAGGACCAGGGCGCGCATATCTCGTTCGCCTCGGCCGAGCTGCTCTGGCAGACGCTCACCCGCAAGCGCTGGGAACTGCTGCATGCGATGACGGGGCAAGACGCCATGTCGATCCGCGAGGCCGCGCGCCGCGTCGGCCGCGACGTGAAGGCGGTGCATGGCGACGTTCAGGCGCTGATCCAGGCTGGGGTGATTGATCGCACCGACGATGGCATCGTCTTCCCCTATGATGCCGTCCATGTCGATTTCATGCTCAAAGCGGCATGATCGGGGCTGGCAGATTTTGCACCGTGCAAAATCCGCCACGCTTTCGGCGTCTATCGAAACAGCGGTGCGATGCGGGCGATTTCGATGACGAGCAGTTCAATCGCGACGATCCCGATCACCCATCGCTGTATCCGGATCAGGCGCCGCATCCTAGCGTTCACCGTCTGAATGCCGCCCGTGATGGCGCGGGCCAACCTCACCCCACCCCCGCGATATCCCGTGCCGATGCCGCGTCGGAGTGGGATCGCGCGGTTGCTTCGGCTTACCGCGCGTGCGTAGAGCCGCTCGCATGGTTCGAAACCTCAGAAAATTCCTCTTTCGCTATTTCGGTATCATCGGGCTGGTGATCGCGGCGGCGTGTTTCGCTGCACCATTCTTCTTCGCCAGCATGACGCCCGATGACGCCCGCACCCTGTGGTCGCTGGGCGGAACCGTGGGCGGGGTGAGCCTGGTGCTGATGATCGCTAGCTTCTTCGTGCGCGAACGCCGGCGCTGATCGCCATGACGCTGCCGATCGCCACGCTGGGCGCGCTCCTCGCCACTTCGGCCGCGTCGCAAAGCGTCGAGATCAAAAATCACGAACAGGTGGCGGAAAGCGATCTGTGCCATGTGCCCGGCAGGCCCGGCTATACCGGCATGGTCGAGCTTCGCCGCGACGATCGCACGCTGATGCGGCAGGTGGCATGCGTCGACGGGGAAAAGGACGGGCGCGACCGCCAGTTTCACCGCAACGGCACGCTCGCCATGGAACGCCACTGGAAAGCGGGTGCACTGAGCGGCCGCTATCGCAGCTGGTATCCCGACGGAACGCTCAAGGAAGCATGGACCTATGGCCCGCATGGGCTTGAGGGCGTTTATCGCGTCTATCATCCCAACGGACGCCCCGCGGCCATCGCCCATTGGCGCGACGGCAAGCGCGACGGCGACTATGCCGATTATGACAAGGCCGGGCACATGATCGAGCGCGGCCGGTATCGCGCGGGATATGCCGACGGCCCGGTGATCGAATATCTCCCCTCGGGAAAGGCGTTCAGCATCAAACGCTACGCCATGGGCAAACGGGTCGGCATACAGGCGCTGTGGAGCAAGACGAACGGACGGCTGCTGCGCCGTTTCGAATATTCGTCCGATGGCAAGTTCGTCGATGGCCGGGTGTGGAATGTCGACGGCACGCCCCGCCGCATCACCCGGCCGGTCACGATCCCCGGCTATGGCCGCGGGCTGAAGATGATCCGCTACGAAGGATGCCGGACCTATACCGTGCTTCAAAGCGGCACCGACGATCCGGCGCGATTGCCCGAAATCGGCTATTCGTTCACGCCGCATATCTACAAGCTGGAAACGGTGCGCAGCGGCGATGAAATCATCGAGCGGGTGGAGGCATATGACCATAAGCTGCTCGCCCCGGTGATCCGCAAGGACCGGCAATGCTGCGAGTGCCCGCAATAGCGCACGGAACGGTAGCGGCGGCGTGGGTGAAAACACGACGCTGCCTGCTCCGGCGTCAACCGGCGAGGCCGTCCTTCACGAAATGCAGCATCAATTCCGAGGCGAGCGCGGCGGGAACCCGCTCGGCGAGCAGCATATCGCTGAACGCGCTGTCTTCCCTGCCCATTGCCAAGCCCTCGATCGCCGCATTGTGGCGCGCGGACCGGTCCGCCTGCACCATTGCGCGCAATTCGTCATCGGTCAGCGGTGTGAAGTCCCTTTGGCGTATCCGTGCGCGATATGCTTCGACGCGGGGAAATTTCGTCATGACGACTGCCTTTCACACAACCGGGAATGACTTGGCGCGTCCGGGTGGGCCTGTTCCTCGACACTCTATATTCTCCGGCGATAGCGCCAGCCCAGCGCCGTCGGTTAACAATCGCCGCCGCAAGGCTTATCCCGCCATCTGCATTGCTATCCCAATTCGACCGAAGCTGTGTGGCAGCTGCCACATGATGATAGCTTTCCCTGCTCTGGGCGAAATCCTTCCGATGCCATGGCGGTGCCGACATTTCTGCCGGCACCGTCGTTCAGAACCGTACCCGGAAACCCGTGGAAATAGTTTCCTGCTGATCGTCACGGCCGATCTGAGCGGAAGCGGTGCTGAACAGGTCTACACCGCTCGTCAGGCGATAGGACAGACCGGCCGACGCCGTTCCCACAGCTCGGGCACGGCCGGCACCGAGTGCTTCGAGCGAAAAGGGACCGCCAGCATAGCTCGCCAGCGCATCGGTGCGGCGCCCATCAAACTGATAGCGCACGCCCAGAGCGACAAATGGCCGGAACGGCGAGGGCGAGGTATCGTTGCGCGCGACCATGATTCCGCCATCCACAAAACCGGCGGTGTGGCTGTCGCTCGCAACATCAAGAGCGAATGGACCGCCCGCCTCTGCTACGCTGCCGCGGTTCGTGCGCATGTAATTGACCCCAGCGCGTGCGTTAAGCGCCCATTCCTTCCCCATACCGATCGCATAATTACCCGACAGGTCGCTCACCCAGCTATGCAGGCCATAGCGTCCGGTCGCGCTAGTGCGGTCGGGCAGCGCGCGCGTCGTTCGGGCATCACCGCCATCATAGAGGATCGAGGCGGCAAGACCGAATCCGTTCGATGCATAACGGACGTGAATGCCTGCCACGAAACCGTCATTCTTCGTCCGCGTGCCCAGTGTGTCGATCATCTGACGTGTGTTGAGATATCCGCCGAACGCACCGACCGCGAACGTCGCATCGCCATAGCCGATGCCGCCGAGAAAGCCGTAGCCATGTGTCTGCGCCTTCGCGGTCCCCTGGACCTGATCGGCGCCAAGCGTATGCCATTGCCCAAGCGCTTGTCCGAAGATGAAGAGGCCGGGCGCATCGTTCTCCGTCGTAAAGGCGGGTCCGCGCGCAGCCCCCACAAGCGTCAGGGCATTGTCGATCCCCGCCTGCGTCGCCGTGGCGTAGGCCTCCGGCGTCAGCCGGGCAAACGCCTGCGGATCGGACGCACCGTTCTCGTCGACCAGCGCGGGAAGCGCGTCGAACAGGCTGCTTGTCGCCGACTGTACCTGAAGCGTCTCATTGGCATAGTCGATCGAGCGAGAGACTTGCGGCGAGAAACCGGCATCGCCGAGAAATTCGCCTAGTAACTGAATCCGGTCCGCTCGCTGAACGACAAAACCGAAAAGCGAGTCGGGCTTCATGATGGTGCTGTAGCTGCCCGTAATTCCATCAGTCGCCACGATCAGGTCATAAGAGGTACCGGGCTGTACCTCTCCGTTATTGACAAGCTGCAACGTCGCGCCCTGATCAATCGCCACCGATCCGTTTACCTGCAGCTGGTCGGCACCGACTGAATCGACTTCGAACAGCGAAACCGATCCGGAAGCCAGTTCGACATTGCCATTAACCGTCATCGTCGCAACGCTCGCACCAGGACTGAGCGTACCGGCAACCGCAATATCTCCGTTGACTGTTCCTGCCGAGCCGAAAGTAGCTTCCCGCTCAACCACGATCTGCCGGGCGGAAAGCGTCGACCCCGCCAGTCCTACGAACCGACCGCCGGACATGGCTAGCGTGCCAAGCAAAGCGTTGCCGGAAAGCGTTACAAACCCACCCGTCTGGGCGAAAGCCTCTATGTTTGTTACATTCGCGAAGGCAACCGGCGCGCTTGCGCTCCCGCCCGACACCGTGACGGTATCGCTTCCGGCACCGCCATCGACGCTGCCGTTAAAGCGACCTGCAATCGTCAGGCTGTCGTCGCGAGCGCCGAATGTGACCTGCTCAGCGCTGAGCACCGCTTCAAGTGCGACCGAAAGATCGGTACCCGCAGTCACACTCTGATAGGCGTGGGTGCCGGTAAATGTCAGAGTGCCCTCACCCGTGCTGGTGAGCAGTTCGAAATTGCTCAGCACACTGTCCGACAAAGCGCTGTCACCGGCAAGTTCCAGCGTGATGCTGTCGGTGCCCGCACCGCCTGAAACGGTGCCGTCCAGCACCGATCCGGCGGCGAGAACGAATGCGTCGTCTCCCCCGCCCAGGTCGATCACTCCAGCGAGGGCACCACCATCGGCGACCGTAATTTGTTGCGCATCATCGCCGAAGCCAATCTGCGCGCCCACGCTGCCCAACGTGCCGGTGACGGTGAGCGCATGTCCGGCGAGCACCACCTGTTCAAACCCGGTCGCCGTGCCGGTCAGCAGCACCGGCTCTTCGGCTGTGAAGCGCAAGGTATCGCTGCCTTCACCCCCATCATAGCTTCCCGCGCCCCGGACGCCCCCCAGCGCCAAATCGTCGTCGCCGCCACCGAGCCGGACGGTGGCGATATCGCCATCAACCGCCAGCGTTTCTGCCGCATCGCTGCCCGTAACCCGGCCCACGCTCCATTCGTCGAGCGAAAGGTTCAATCCCGTACCGGAGAGCGAAATCTGGTCGAACCGCTGATCGAGCACCAGCGACAGCGTGCCGCGTCCCTCCACCGCCAGACGTTCGAAATTGGTGCGCTGACCGATGCCGCTACGATCGCCCGACAGGGGGACCTGATACAGGTCGATACCCGATCCGCCGTCCACGCTGCCTGCGCTGCTGCCGGCATAATCGACAAAAACATCGTCGCCGCTGCCGAGGGACACCGGGCCGAGGATCGCACCGCGATTGTCGATGCGATCGGCACCGCCGCCCAGCGCCACGCCGCCCATGATCGTTCCGCGATTGTCGAGCGTTTCGGCCCCATCGCTGCCGGTTATCGTGGTATCGCCCGCGCTGGCCAGAGTTTCACCCGCCGCTACGCTGATCGTACCTCCCGAGAGACCGATGGTGTCGAAAGTGAAGTCGCCGGAATATTCGACATCGCCCTCACCGATCTGCGAAAAGCGGTCGAAATTGACGAACTGGTCGCCATTGACCGCGCCCCCGCCGGTGGCGTCGATGATCAGACTGTCATCGCCCGAGCCGCCGTCGACAGTGCCGGTCAACAACGCGCTTGCAAGCTGAACGAAGCTGTCGTCGCCTTCGCCCAGAAATACATCGCCTTCGATGCTGCCATAATTTTCCACGCGGTCATCGCCCGCGCCCAACGCCACCGAGCCGATGATGGATCCGGTATTGACGACCCGGTCGTCCGCCGAACCTATGGTCTGGATCGCGCTGGCAAGATAGGGCGTGCCGATCGTATAGGCAAGTTGATCGTTCCCGGAAAGCTGGGTGTCCCCGCCACCGCGAATGGTTCCTGAGTTGGTAAGGTCGAGTGCTGTGCCCTGCGCCAGTATCGCCACAGAGCGTTCGCCCGTCGCCTCGATCGTGCCGCTATTTGCCACCGTCGCGGTGGTCGTACCGTCAGGTGCGCTGAGCGCTAGGCCGACAGCCGGGTCGGTGTAGCGAAATGTCTGGCTGCCCCAATCGAATACCGTCTCTCGGCCACCGCCATTGGCGCTGATCGTGCCGCTATTGGTTACCTCGATTCCCGCCGCGCCAGGTTCGCCCGCATAGCCGTCAACCGCAATCGATGCGCCGACACCGCCTGTTCCGGAAGCTTCGATCGTACCTGAATTGGTGAGCACCACACTGCCCGCGCTGTCGTTCGACAGATCAAGATTGATCGAAACCGCCGCCGTGTCGTTACTCGCGACACCAATCGAACCGCTATTAATCAGCGATGCCGTTACAAGACTGACCGTTTCCACCGGCTCGTAGGTTTGATTACGCATTGCGACAGATACGCCACCGCTGATGTCACCGCTGTTGGTTGCGGAAATCGTGCTTGCGCCATCTCCCCGGAGGCTGACAGCGACCTTCGATTCATCATTGCCGATCGTGCCGCTATTGCCGAACACGAGTGCATCACCAGTGTATATTCCTACTGCCTGACCGCTCAGAGCGGTACCGCCGACGGTACCGCTGTTGGTGAAGCGGCCCACCGTTCCAGAAAAGCCCCCGTCGATCATGCCCTGATTGGTGAACGCCGCGAGCAGTCCCGCACTTTCGGGTAACGCAGCGGCGAGGGCATAGGTTGAGGTCGTGACCGCGCCCGTAATGGAGGCAGTATTGATGATCTTGCCATTGCCCGACAGCATCAGGTCGTCCTCAAAGGGAAAATCCGCCTCCACTGTCACTTGCGTATCGACACCGATAGCGCTGACGCCTTCGCGTTCGAACCCTGTGATCTGCGTCACGCCCAGTGCAACGGTGGCATCCTCCCGCCGGGCATGGACCAGCATGTCGCTGCCATCGCCACCATCGATCATTCCGGTGACGCCCGTATCCTCACCGAACAGCACCAGCATGTCCTGCCCCGCGCCGAAGATCAGATTTCCCTTAAGGCTGCCGCCATCGGCGACATATCTTGTCGAAGTATAGGAATAGGCATACGCGGAGACATCGCCCATTATCGTGCCGCGGTTGACGATCGTGCCGCCGCTCGAAATGTCGATCGCGACCGCGCCGTTGATTTTGCCTGTCGTCTCGTTGACCAGTTGTGAATCATAACCGCTAAGAACGATGGCGGTGCCCAGGCGGCTTTCGATCGTACCACTATTGGATATCTGCGACTGCGATGCATATCCTCCCTGCACTGCCGTACCATCGGCGCGAATGATGCCGCTGTTGACCAATTCGCCAACCCCGGAAACGCCGACCGCGCCCGCCCCCGACGCTGTGATCGTGCCGCTGTTGACGACATTCTGCGCCACGTAGACCGCAATGCCGCCGCCCGACAGCGCAATTTCGCCCGCATTGGTGACGTTCGTTCCGCCAAAAATTCCGGCGGCGGGGTAATAGCCGCCTTCCTCGTTGCTGACGGCAATCGTGCCATTGTTGGTTATGTCCGCGTCATAGGCATAGATAGCGGCGAGACCGTAGTTGTAACTCTGTGACGTGGTGGCAAGCTGCAGCTTGCCATTGTTGATGATCGCGAGATCGCGCTCCGGTCCCGATGTTCCCTCGGCAAGCTGCGCCACGGTCGGGATGGATGCATCAATCAACTGCCGGTCGGTGGTTGAGACCGCACCATTCAGAATTACTGTGCCGTTGCCTGCAAGACCAATGGTGGTGGCAATCGGTTTGGACGCGGTTAGGGTAAGCGCGGCATCATTTGATAACTCATAGGCCAGCCCCTCGAACCCGCCAGTCAACGCAATCGCCGCATCGGCATCTGCATTCACCCGGTAGCGCAGCGTATCATAGCCATCACCTGCATCCACGCCACCGGTCGCACCGGCAAGGGGCCGTCCGGCATCGTCGCCAAGCGTGACAACCAGTTCGTCATCACCGCCGCCGAGCCGGATCGCACCGTTTACGGTGCCGCCTTCATCAACAAACAGACCCTCGTTCGAATCGTAACTGGACGGAAACGCGAGATCGACATCCCCGTTAATCGTGCCAGCATTTACGACCCGGGCGGATGAGCCGTTGACCGCAACGGCGGCGCCCGAGCCTGTAACAGTTCCCTGCTCGGTGTTGATCAGCGTACCGCCCAGCAACACTCCGGTATCGCCGCCTGAAATCGTGCCGCTGTTGGCCAACGTCCCGTTAAACAATGACAGACCAGTAGTTGCGCCCGCGATGGTGCCGCTGTTGGTCGATTCGATACCGGCCGAAAACAGCGTGGCTCCGATTCCGGCGGTCGAACGTATCATGCCGCTGTTGGTCAGCGTGCCATACGCGACCGCAGCAGCGGTATCGGAAGCGATGATCGTGCCGCTGTTATCAAGCAGCGAAGCTGCGCTGATGCCGCCGCCGCCCGTTGCTGTAACGGTTCCCCTGTTGTTGACCGTGTTCGGCGCATCGACGGCAAACAGGAATGAATCGTCCAGCGTCGCGGAAACCGATCCCTGATTGGTAAATGTCAGCCCGCCAAGGCCGTTAGATGTAATTGCCGCCCCGTTCGTCACCAGCGTTGCCCGGTTGATGACGGTTCCGCTACCCGAAAGCGAAAGGCCGCTGGCAGACGTGAATTCGGCAGCAATCGTCACAATTGCATTATTCGACAGGTCGAGCCCGAACCGTTCGAAATTGCCCGGTAGCACCGCCTGCGTGATTGTCGCATCGGCATCGATACCGATCGTGATCGTATCGATGCCGGCACCGCCATCAATCATCCCGGTGATCGATGCGATGCCGCCGGTGTCCGGATCGTAGAGCGCGAGCAGCGTGTCATCTCCCGCGCCCAACAGCAGATCGCCATCAATGATGCCGGTACGTGTATCGACGGTGCTCGACTGGTCCGCCGAGGCTGTCGATATCACGGATCCGTCAATCGTCCCGGCGTTGGTCAGCGACAGCGCACCGCTTGTACGTATCGCGATCGCGCTTCCCCCGATCGTTGCGCCTTCGCCATTCGACACGGTCAGATTGCCCGTTGCGCTAAGCGTCGCTGCAGTGCCGTCCGACAGGATCGCTCCGCGGTTCGTAACAGTGACTGTCGAGGTAGCCGCGATCGCGGCGCGCGACGTGCCATTGATCGTGCCTACATTGTCGACATAGGAAATCGCGCCGGCAACACCGCCGCTAATCAGACCGGTGCCTGCGTTGGAGAGAGAAACCGCGCCGAAGCCGGTATCATCCGCCAAGATTGCTTCGCCGTTCGTTCCGGTAATGGTGCCGGCATTCTGTATAAAAGCGCTGGCGCTGTTCGATGCGTCGGATGCGCGGCGGATCAGGATTGCTTGCGCACCGGTTACCGTCCCGCCTTCCTTCACCGAGATCGAAGCGTCGACAGAGGGATATACGGTTACGGTCGAGCCAGGGGCACAACTGCCGATGCTGGCGCCAGCATATGGATCGCACGGCTCTGTCCGTGCCGGACCCGTAGTTATGAAAATACCCGGTTGGCTCGCACCATTGACCGTGCCCGCTACGCTTATTGAGGTGCCCGGGGCCTGCGCAGTGATGGCGGCACCGGACGAACCTGCGTTTACCACGGCATCAGCGGCAACGGTGACCTGGGTATTGTAGGTGGTAATGGTCAGCCCGTCATTATCGGTACCGGTACAATTGGTCGTCCCGTTCTCGACTGTGGGGTCGGGCGCGCACTGCGCAGCGGCCGACCCACCCAATACCATACCCAGCGCGATCGCGCTCGTGCCCAGCGCATACGTCCGCAACCGCCGCCTGCGCAGCGCACTACCAATGTTCATTAATATTCCCCCGTTTGAACAGGTAAGCTAGATAGGCGCGACAAATAAGTCGAGAAAAATTAGAAATTTAGAGAATTACGAAATCGGGACCAGTCGATGGCTTGCGAAAAGAACCAAGAATCGAGCGGCAGGAAAGCCTGTTTGAAGCAACCTTTGTGATTTCATTGGCCAACATCACCGACCCTAAGCGCAAGCTTGTCATGAGCCACTTTCGCGACAATCTCTTAAGATAGCTCGGGAAAGCTTGTGTTGCACCGCCACCGGATGGGCAACCCTGCCCTTGCCGCCAAAAATACGCAGATAGCGTTCGATCTCAGCCACATCCCCGCTCGCCTTTTCGGGATTGCCGGGAAGCCTCACTGCCGGCTGGCAGTCGCGCTGGTCGCCTTGGTGACCAGCGATATCTGCACCAGCGCTTTGCTTCCGCCCGGATCGCAATTGCGAAAATCGCTGGTGAGGTTGCCCCGAAAGCCCATCCGTAACCGGCCGTGAAAATGACGATAAACGCGCTCAATCGTGTCAACGTCCATTCCGTCGGAAAAGATCAGCCGCTTTCGCGCGGGTTGCGACCATGCGGGCGCCACAATGCGGTTCTCCGTTCCCCAGCTCCGATCCGCGGCAATCAAAACGCTGATTGAATTTTGACCTATGCACCGCGAATCGACTTCCGAAAGTTGTTTGATGGCGCCGGTTCGGGTTCTGAACAGGGAACGATTTTAGGGGCGGACCATGGATGGACCACAAATAGCGCCGGCTTTAAAAACCCTATCTTTTACAATGCTGTATGAACCCAATTCGAGTCCTGTAAGCGCACCATTTCCGGTCGAAGACGGGTGCCGCTTTGGGCACATGCCGTTATCGCGCGCGCAGGGCGACGCAGCCGGCATTTGGATGGCAGATGGTCCTGGCATATCACACGGTGACCGATGCGGTCGGTGGCGGTGGCAATGAAAGCGGTGTTGTCGCTGCAGCGACTATTCCCCGGCCAAAGCACCCAAAGCACCTGGTCTGGCGAGCGTCATAACGCCTTGCGCGGCACGATCGCGCACGAACTTAACAGCCCGTTTCCCCTGATCGGCACCGGCGGCACGAGCGACCGGGTTTTTGGAACATGGTGATATCCTGCACTGCGTGGGATGGGACAGGCGTCGATGCCCCACCCCACGCGTTTCAGCCGTGGTCAGGGCTTCTCGCCGGTTAGCTCGGCAGCCTTGGCCCACAACGCCTCTGCATGATCCAAATCGTTAGCGTAGCGCCGTACACCGGGATTGAAGGCGCTTGTCTCCACATTGTCGGCAAGCACTTCCGCCACGTGACAATCCTCGCAATAGTGACCGCCTATCTCGTCGGCATCCGCAGCGATAGCCGCCCATATGGTAGTGGCGGCGCCTTGCGGAATCGTCTTGCCCTCGAACGGAGGGTTGCCTTGCTTCAGATGTTCCTCATGCATGGCCTGAAACGCTGCCATGAACGCGTCCGGTTCCAGGCTGCGCGTCAATTCGGTCTGTATGCCGCCGGGATGGACGCTGGCGGCCCGAACGCCGCGGTCGCGATGCCGGGCGTCAAAGGCGATTGCAAGCAGGGCGTCGGCGGTCTTTGAGCGGCCATAGGCGGTCCACGGGTCGTAAGGCGTGCTTTCGAAATTGTAATCGACAAGATCGACGTCCGCCATCCGATGAGCGTTCGAGGACAGGACGATGAGCCGCCCCCCCTCGCGCATCAGCGGGGCAAGCCGCTGCGCCAATACGAAGTGACCAAGGAAGTTGGTGCCGAACTGAAGTTCGAAACCTTCCTTCGTATGTTCCAGGGCGGGCGTCGCCATGATGCCCGCGTTGGCGATGACGAGGTCCAGCGGTTCATCCGCCGTGACGAGAGCATCTGCCACGGACCGGACCGAGGCGAGATCGGCAAGGTCCATCGGGACGAGCCGTATGCTTCCGCCGCTACGAGCGATTTCTTCCCGCACGCTTTTCAAAGCGGCATCGCCTTTAGCGACGTCGCGTGCGGTCCCGATCACCTCAGCACCATGGCTGGCGAGCGCGCGGGCAGTCTCAAGGCCGAGACCGGCGGAAATGCCTGTGATGAAAACGCGTTTACCGCACAGGTCATGGCCGGCGAGAACCTCCTCGGTCGTCGCGTCGCGATCGAAAGTTTTCACAGCTGAGTCTCCTTGACGATTGGGATGCAATAAGCGGAACGTTGCTCCGCTATATATTCGGAGCAAAGCTCCGCTTACAACCACATCGTTGTAAAAAATCAGCGGTCGGGTTTGTATCGTAGGCCGTCGACCAGAAGGCTGACCATGCGCGCCGTCTGTTCGCTGCTGCCTGCACTTGTCCGCATGCCCAGACAGCCGATCGCATTCAGAAGATCGTCCGGGTCGACGCCAGAGCGCGCCTCGCCCGCTTCCGCCGCAGCGGCAAGGAGCGATCGAAGCACCGGTTTGAAGCGTTGTTCGAAATAATCCGGGAGCGTCTTATATGCCGGATCGCCGGAATGCAGGACGGACGACAAACCGCGCTTGGTGCCGATGAAAAAGGCATAGCGCAGTATCCAGGCGTGCAAGGCCTCGATAGGATCATGTTCGGCAGCCAACGTCGCCGCCGCGTCGGCACAGGCATCGATTTCGGAGCGAAGCACGCCGGAGATAAGGTCGGCGCGCTGCGGAAAATGACGATAGAGCGTACCCATCCCGACACCGGCCGCAGCAGCGATGTCGCGCACCGGAGCGTCTACACCTTCTGTTTCAAAAACCGCTTTGGCTGCGGAAAGGATCGCTTCCATATTGCGTTGCGCATCGGCGCGCAGCGGACGTCCTTTGGATCGGATGGCATTTGCAGGCGGCTTGGTCATGGAGCATAGCTAACCGGAGCGCTACCCTGAATACAGGTCTCTCTTGGAGACACGCACACTTGCCGCACTGGACTTGCCCCGGCAAAGCGGAGAGGCATTGCCCAGTGTAACGCGCAATACCGGCCCGTCCAGCGGGGCCGGGCCGGTTTTTGCGGCGCGTCGTTACAGACGGCAGCGTTTTTTCACGCCGGGTCGCGCATAGAACATGTCCGTACGCGCATTATAGGTGTGATACCGCGCCTTGCAGGCGGCGACATGATGGCTCCATTCATTCTTGCCGCGGTTCCAGTGGGCGGGCGGCGGCGTATCGTCGTTACGACCGGAATGATCGTCGTGCCGGGCGGCAGGCCGGCGTTCCTGATGCGATTGCGCGAATGCCGGAACCGCCGTCGTGGTGAGCGCTCCTATCGCCGCGATGATAATGGCTGTCTTCTTCACTATTCACTTCCTTCTTCGGTTATGGTCCCACCCGCTTTCCAAGGCCTTCCCAGCCGCCTCCGATCGCCTGGATAGCGCAATTGCCGCCGTCTGGCGGTCCACCTGCGCCTGAATCCAGGCCTGCCGCGCGCTGAGCGGTGGAGACGACATCGGTATAATTGACGATACCAGCTTTATATTGATTGAATATTCTTTCCTGCGCGGATTCGGCGGGGCGTGGATCGAAGCATGCATAAAACGCATCGAACACCCCGGCAGGCGAGGCCGCTCCCCCATGCTTCCGGCATACACACCCTACCGCAAAAGGCTTGATCGATGACGCGCGATCAGACGACGCATTCGCAGACCAGTGAGATGCTTTAACGATACCTCAGTCGCGATCCGGAACGCCGCCGATCCAGCTTTGCGCGACCGTATAATCGTCGTTCAGCGCGACCAGATCGGCGCGCAGGCCCGCCACGATCGCACCCAGCCGGTCGCCCAATCCCAGAAATTCCGCCGGAGTGGTCGATGCCATCCTTGATGCCTGGTGCAGCGTCACCCTGCCCATATCGATGACATTGGCAACGGCGCGCGCCATGCTGAGCGTCGAACCGGCAAGCGTCCCTTCGGCGTCCAGAAGCCGATCGTCGCTGCGCGTGATCGCGCGGCCCTGCAGCAGGAAATCGCCATTCTCACATCCGACGCTGGGCATCGCGTCGGTGACCAGCATCATATGTTCGGGGCCCTTCGCACGGAGTGCCACGCGAAGGCTGGCCGGGTGAATATGGTGACCGTCGACAATGACACCGCAATAGACGCTTTCATCCTCCAGCGCCGCGCCCACCATGCCCGGCGCGCGATTGCGAAGCTGCGACATGGCGTTGAACAAATGGGTGAATCCGGTGACGCCCGAATCGATTGCGGCGCGCACCTGATCGTAACCGGCGTCCGAATGGCCCGCCGAGACAATCACCCCGGCGGCGGTGAGCCGCGCGACCTGATCAGGCCTAACGATTTCCGGCGCGATGGTGACGAGGGTGCGGCCATGCTTCGCGCCGCCGAGAACCGCGATGAAATCGTCCTCCAGCCGCCGCAGCTTGGAGGTCAGGTGGATGCCGTGCCGCGCGGGGCTGAGGAACGGGCCTTCGACATGGATACCCAATATTCCCGGAACGCCCGCCGCGATCGCGGCGTCGACGGCAGCTATCCCCTTTTCCACCACGTTCAGATCATCGCTGATCAGCGTGGGCAGCAGACCCGTCGTGCCGAACCGGCGATGTGCGGCGGCGATCGCCGCGATCGTCTCCACGCTCGGATCGTCGTTGAACAACCGGCCGCCGCCGCCATTGACCTGCACATCGACGAATCCAGGCAGCAGCAGCTTGCCGCCCAGATCGACGATCTCCGCATCAGGCGGCGGACCGGAAGATACTGTGCGAATATCCGTGCCGTCGATAACGACGCAGACATCATCGCGCAGGCCAGCCGGAACCATGATGCGACCATTGCAAAGCGCGGTTGGCATCAGACGGTCTCGGTCACTTTGCGCAAATGCGGCGGCGAATCGGGATCCAGCCCGCGCCGCACCGCAAGCGCATTGACCATGCGGTAGAAGCTGGCGATGGCAAGCACCGGCGCGGTCAGCGGATCGGCGGTGATGACCGGAAGCACGACACCGCCTTCGCCCGGGACCCCGGCGCGCAGGACAGTGGCGCCGCGCGCGGTGAAATCGCGCGCCAGGTCTGCAATGCTTTCCAGACTCGCATCGGACTGACCGAACATCAGGACCGGAAAGCCCTTGCCGACGATCGCCATCGGACCATGGCGGATTTCGGCGGCGCTATAGGCTTCGGCGTGAAACCCGCACGTTTCCTTGAATTTCAAAGCCGCTTCCTGCGCGATCCCGAAGCCGTGACCGCGCCCGGCAACATACAGGCTGCGCACCGATTCCAGCAGGGGCAAGGCGGGCGTCCAGTCGCATTGCCACGCCGCGTCCAGCTGATCGGGAAGCGCATCCAGCGCGGCCGACAGGCCCACGTCTTCGGTCCAGTGCGCGATCAGATCCAGCGCCGCGGTCAGGCTGGCGATGAAACTCTTGGTTGCCGCAACGCTGCGTTCCGGCCCGGCATGAAGCGGCAGGCAGATATCCGCATCGCGCGCGAGCGGCGAGCCGGCATCATTAACCAGCGCGAGGATCGTTGCCCCCTGCCGTTTCGCGCGCGCCGCCGCGGTGCACAGGTCCGGACTGCGACCCGATTGCGAAATGGCGATCACCAGAGCGCCATGCATATCAGGCACCGAATCATAGACCGACGCGACCGATGGCGAGGCGGAACTCGTCAGCACGCCTGCCCGGCGCTCGATCAGATAGCGCGCGAAGGTTGCCGCACAGTCGGAACTTCCGCGTGCCAGCGTCACCACAGCACGCGGGGAATCACCGCGCAGCCGCTTGCCCAGCGCATCGAGCACTCCAGCATTCGCGGCGCGTTGCCGCCGGGCGACCTGTCCGGCTTCGCTCGCTTCGCGAAACATCAACGTGGTTTCGGCTGTGATCGGCACGATGATTGGTCCCCCTTTGCGCCGGTCAGCGCGGCGCGGTGCTGAGTTCAGACACGAAGTCATAGGCGTCGCCGCGATAATAGGATTTGGTGAATTCCGACGTCCGCCCATCGGCGGCAAAGCCGCGGCGTTCGATCTCCAGCCCCGGCGCGGTCGGATCGATGCCCAGCATTTCGGCATGTTCGGGCGCGAACAATACCGCGCGCAACCGTTGCAACACGCGCACCGGCCGCGCATCGCCCAGTGCCTCGTACAACGAATCGCCGACCGCATCGAGCGAGGTAAGCATGCCTTCGGGCACCGTCGCCTGTTCCAGCGCCATCGACTGCCCATCGGCATAGCGGATGCGCACGAAGCGATAGACCGGGCTACCCGGACCAAGGCCGAGCGCCATCGCCTCTTCGGGCGAAACCTGCCCCTTGCTTCGCGAAACCCAGCGGCTGCCCGGCTGGCGTCCGCGTGCGAGCATATCCTCGGTAAACGAAGAGATGGTCGCGAAATTCTTTTCCACGCGCGCCGCGACAAATGTACCTGCACCGCGACGGCGGGTAAGCAGATGCGCATCGACCAGCCCGTCCAGCGCCTTGCGCACCGTCACACGCGATATATTGTATGCTTCGGCCAGATCGCGTTCGGGCGGAAGCGCCTCATCGGGCGCGAGGACGTGCCGTTCGATCGCCGAACGCAGGACGCGCTGCAACTGAAGATAGAGCGGCGCGCTGCCGCCATCTTCCAGTTTTCCGATACGTTCGATGAACATTGGCCCCCTCTCGATCGCCAAGCCTTACGGCTAAAAGAAAGTCCTTTTCAATACCAAAATTGCGAAAAATCATATTGGCATCAATTTTGGTATTGCAAATTTATGGCGAATGAAGATTAATTTGTGCCGGAACCAAGATTTCCGTGGCCATAGGTGGGGTTTCTGGTTGGTCGCGGGTGCATCGGTAATGCTTTGGTATGGTCCAAAGCATATCAACCAGAGGGGGACCGGTTATGATCTATGCTCCGACCACGGCGCCCAAGGCGCTGTTCACCGCGACGGCAAGCGCGATCGCGTTGATGGCGGCAATGCCCGCCGCTGCGCAGACCGCGCCAAAGGATAGCTATGGCCAGGACGATAGCGCGACGCAGGACGAGGATATCGTCGTCACCGGCATTCGCGCCTCGATTCAGGCGGCGCTGACCCAGAAGCGCGATTCGGACCTGATCTCCGAAGTCGTGACCGCGCAGGATATCGGCAAATTCCCCGACAAGAACGTCGCCGATTCGCTTGGCCGCCTGACCGGGGTGAACGTGGTCACCGGTTCGGCGGCGGCGGGCGGTTTCGGCGAAAACCAGTCGGTATCGATCCGCGGCACCGATCCCGCGCTGAACCTGACGCTGCTCGACGGGCACGGCATCGCCAGCGGCGACTGGTTCGTGCTCGATCAGCAGGCGGGCGGGCGCAGCTTGGATTTCTCGCTGTTGCCTTCCGAAATCGTCGGCAGCCTGGAAGTTTACAAGTCAAGCCAGGCGGACATTCCCGAAGGCGGGGTGGGCGGCACGATCAACGTGCACAGCCGAATGCCGCTCGACCTTCCCGCCTATAGCGCCAGCCTGACCGTGCAGGCCAATTACAACGACCTTTCCGACAAGCTGGCGCCGCAGGTATCGGGACTGTTCAGCTGGAAGAACAAGGCCGAAACCTTTGGCATCCTTGCCACCGGCTTTTATCAGGAACGCTTCTTCCGCCGCGATGGCCAGGAATTTCTGGGCTATACCAGCTATGACGATTTCGCCGGAAGCGGCGAAACGGTGGCCGCGCCCAATCTGATCGGCGCGAGCTATTTCACCCAGAAGCGTGAGCGCAAGGGCGGCACGCTGGCGTTGCAGTTCAAACCGAACAGCGATTTCGAACTCGACATAAACGGGCTGTACAGCCGGCTCGACGCGAACAACGTCAATCGCAATTCGATGGCGTGGATCAGCAACGTCATCGGCGCAAATTCGACGCCGGGAACCGATGGCTATGCACTGCAGGATTATACCGTCACCAACGGCTATCTGACTGCCGCAAGCTTTGCCGGGACCACCGCCGATGGTTCGCCGGTCAACGGCCGGGTGCAAGACGATATCTTCCGCGATTCCTATTCGTCGACCTGGGACATCAACGCCGATGCGACCTGGCATGCGGGCGACCATGTCACCGTCACCGGCCAGATCGGCTATACCAAGGGCAAGGGCGCGACGACCGATACCTATGCCTGGGAAACCTATTGGCATACCGGCGTCGATTATCAGATCGACGGCAAGGGCGCGTCAGTGGACTATCCCGACCTGCCCGACGACGTGACCTCGGCCGGCTATCTCGACAATTATTACAGCTGGTCATGGGGTGGGCGGATTATCTCGCCCGATCGCGAATACTACGCCAAAACCGATGTCGAATATGCCTTCGACGACAGTTTGCTGAAATCGGTCAAGGTCGGCGCACGCTATACCGATCACAAACGTGAGCTGATCTATGACGCATATTCCTGGGCAGGCAACGGGGCCTATTCGGGAACCAGCGATGTCGGGCTGGATACGGTGTTCGACGGCGGCGTGACGCCCGACGATTACAACGACCGGGTGAGCGGGCTTCCGGGCTATTCCTTCGCCGATCAGGATCTGGTGCTGGATCAGCTTGACGGCACCAATGGCGGGCGGGTCTTCGATTTCTACCCGCAGGCGAGCTTTTCGGTAAAGGAAAAGACCGAAGCGTTCTATGCCATGGCGAAGTTTGACGATGATTCGCGCTGGCGCGGCAATATCGGCCTGCGCGCGGTGCATACCGATCTCGACGCGCTGCAATATTCGCCCAATGCGGCCGAAGCCAATGCCGTCACGATGTTCTGCTCCACCTGCGGCACCGTCACCACCTCACGCGGGTATTGGGACTGGCTGCCCAGCGCCAATGTCACCTTCTCGCTTCAGCCCGACCTGCTGCTGCGCGGCGGCGTGGCAAAGGTGATGTCGCGGCCCGGCTTTGCCCAGCTTGCCGGGGCGTTCACCGCAAGCGATCTGGCGCTGACCGCGACGGCGGGCGGCAATCCCAATCTCGACCCGTATCGTGCCTGGAACTTCAACGTCGCGGCCGAATGGTATTACGGCCCGCAATCGCTGTTGTCGGTAAACCTGTTCTATCTCGACATCACGTCGTACATCACCACGGCGAGCAGCACGATTTTCCTCGTCACGCAACAGCATCCCGATGGCGCGAACTTCCTGGTGACCGGACCGGTCAACGGACCGGGCGGGTCGAACAAGGGGGTCGAAATCAACCTCCAGCAACCCATAGGCGCAGGCTTCGGGTTCATCGCCAACTATACCTATGCCGATGCCAAATCGTCGGACGGCGAGGTAATGGACGGCAATTCCAAGCACACGTTCAACATCACCGGCTATTTCGAAAACGACCTGTTGTCGGCGCGGCTTGCCTATACCTTCCGGTCGAAATTCCGCAGCGGCATCGATCGCGCGACGCCGATGTGGCAGGATGATTTCGGATCGCTCGACGGATCGCTGCTGGTCAATATCACGCCGCATGTGGCGCTCAGCTTCGATGCGCAGAACCTGACCAATGAAAAGCTGTATTATTTCGTCGGCGATCCTTCGATCCCGCGCGCCTATTACGACAATGGGCGAACCTTCTGGCTTGGCGCGAAGCTGAAATTCTGACCATAATCGCGTTTGCTGGGGGAAAGATGAAAATGCGCCTCGCCATTGCCGCCGCCGTCATGTCGTTCAGCATGGCGCAGGCGGCAATGGCCGGGACGCCCGCCCTGCTCCCTTCCCCGCAAAAGGTTACGCCTGCGCCGGGCGTCTTCGACGTGTCTGGCACGCAAATCATGGCGGAAGATGCGGGCGCGCGCGCCGCCGCACGGCGGCTTCGCGATCTTGTCGCGCGCAGCGGCGGCCCCGCGCTTGCGCTGAGCACGAAGGGCGCGATCCGCTTTCGCCGCGATCCTTCGCTTAAGCAGATGGGCGCGTATCGGCTGACCGTCACTCCCAAGGGGGCGGTGGTCAGCGCACGCGATGATGCCGGGCTGTTCTACGGCGCGGAAACGCTGTGGCAGATCATTGCCGCGAGCCAGGACGGCCGGATCGATGCGGTGGTCATCGACGATGCGCCGGCATTTGGCTGGCGTGGCGTCATGCTCGATTCGGCGCGGCATTTTCAGCCCGTTTCCTATGTAAAATCGCTGATCGACCGAATGGCGATGGCGAAGCTCAACACGCTGCACTGGCATTTGTCGGACGATCAGGGGTGGCGGATCGCGATCGACCGCTATCCGCGTCTGACCAGCATCGGCGCCTGGCGCCGTCCGGCGGGTGCGGCGGGCACCGATCCGAAGACCGGAAAGCCGGTGCGCTATGGCGGTTTCTATACCAAGGACGAGATTCGCGACGTCGTCGCCTATGCGAAGTCGCGACACGTCACGATCGTGCCGGAAATCGACATGCCGGGCCACGCGACCGCGATCATCGCCGCCTATCCCGACCTTGCCTCGACCCCCAATCCACCGCGCGAACCCAGCAATGAATGGGGCATCCTGCCCAATTTGCTGAATCCGGATGAAGCGACGCTGACCTTTGTCGAGCATGTGCTGGATGAAGTCATCGAGCTGTTTCCCGGCACCTATATCCATGTCGGCGGTGACGAGGCGGTCAAGGATCAATGGAAGGCGAACCCGGCAATCCAGGCGCGGATCAGGCGACTTGGGCTGCGCGATGAAAACGCGCTCCAAGGCTGGTTCATGGCGCAGCTTGGCGCGTATCTGAAGGCGCATGGACGGCGGCTGATCGGCTGGGACGAAATATTGGAGGGAAAGGTGCCCGCCGATGCGACCGTCATGTCGTGGCGCGGCATCGACGGCGCCGTAACCGCTGCGAAGGCGGGCCATGACACGGTGCTTTCGCCCGCACCGATCCTCTATCTCGACAACCGGCAAAGCGACGCCGCCGACGAGCCGCCGGGGCGCGGCCAGACGATCGACTGGCAACATGTCTACGCGTTCGATCCGTCGCCTGCCGAACTCACGCCTGAACAGCGGCGGCATATATTGGGCGTGCAGGGCAATTTATGGACCGAACATGTCCGCACCACCGACTATGCAACGAAGATGCTGTGGCCCCGCGCGGCGATCATCGCGGAAATCGGCTGGCGTAATCCGAAACGGAACTGGCCGGACTTTTCGCAGCGGCTCGTCACCGCGATGCACCGCTGGGACCGGATGGGGCTTGGCTATGATGTTGCGCCGCTGGAGCCGATGGCACGCTTCACGCCCGGAAAGGATGCGCTGACCGCGACACTTCGCCAGCCCGCAGGGATCGGGACGATCCGCTATACGATGATCGGAGCCGCACCCGGTGCGGCCTCGCCCGCTTATTCGCAGCCGATCAGCGTTCCTTATGGCGCCGAACTCGTCGCGCAGGCATTTGACGGCGACACGCCCTTGGGCACACCGCGTCGCTGGCTTGCCACGCCCGACCGGGTGCGCACGATCGATACCAGCAGCATGGAGCTTTGCGGCAGCGCAATTCCTCTGCGGGTGGAAGATGACGGCGAAACCGACGGCGTGCGCGCGGTGCATCCCGTCGATGTAATGCACCCGTGCTGGATCTGGCGCGGCGCGCCAATGGACGGCATGCGCACCATTCGCGCCGATGTCGGCCGGCTGCCGTTCAACTTCGCGATCGGCAAGGATATCGAAAAGCTGGTGTTCGATCCGCCAGCAACGAAGGCGGGCGAAATGGTCGTGCGTCGCGATTCGTGCGACGGGCCTGTTGTTGCAAATGTTCCGCTGGCATCCGCCGTAGCGAACAGCGGCGTATCGCGCGTGAACGACGACCTGAAACCGCAAACGGGCACGCATGACCTGTGCATCACCTTCACCCAGAAGGGGCCGGACCCCTATTGGGTAGTCGACCGGCTGACGCTGACGCCATGAGCGCGGCGATCCTCAGCCCGCTTGCCGGATGGGCGACGCCGATCGGCAAGGTTGCCGACCCTGTCTTCGCCGATGCGATGCTGGGCGATGGGATTGCCATCGACCCTGTCGAAGGACGCCTCGTCGCGCCGGGGGCAGGCCGGGTGGAAAATGTGCACCCGGCCGGCCATGCAGTCACGCTGGCGCTCGATAGCGGGGCGGTGCTGCTGATGCATATCGGCCTCGACACGGTCGGGCTGGGCGGCAAGGGCTTTGCCCCGCGCGTGGCGGAGGGCGACCGGGTGGCGGCGGGCGATACCCTGATCGACTTCGACCTCGACCAGCTGGCGCGGACCGCGCGAAGCCTGATCACCCCGGTCATCGTCACTAATGGCGACGCGTTCGCGATTGCGAACCGTGCCGATGAAGGGGCAATTGCGAGCGGTGCTCCCCTGATGTTTCTGGAAGCGGTGGCTGCCGATCTTGCGGCTGAGGCGATCGACGCACGGGCCCTATCGGTGGCGCGCACCTTGTCGCTGCCGCTCGCGCATGGGCTGCACGCCCGCCCCGCCGCCCGCATCGCCACGCTGGCGGGCGAATATGACGCGCGCATCGAACTGGAGGCGGGCGCGCGCAGCGTGTCGGCGCGATCATCGGTCGCGATGCTGGGACTTGCACTGGGGCATGGCGCAACCGTCACGCTGCGCGGTGCAGGACCGCAGGCGGATGCGGCGGTCGATGCCCTCACCGCACTGATCGAAAGCGGGATGGGCGAATATGTGCCGGTCCCGGATGCTCCTGCCCATCCGGTCGCGTCGGAAACGATGCCTGTCCGACTGAACGGCGTGGTTGCGGTGCCGGGCATGGCGATCGGCCCGGCATGGCGTATCCCCGATATGGCAAGCGCGGTTCCCGAAGCCGGAGCGGACGAAACTGTCGAGCGGGCGCGTCTGCACGCCGCGCGCGCGGCGGTTCGCAAGCGGCTGGCCGAAGCGGCCGATGCGGAGGGCGCAGCGGGCGAAATCGCCGCAGCGCATCTGGCGCTGATCGACGATCCGATGCTGGAGGAAGCCGCAGCGCGGCAGATCGCACGCGGAAAAAGCGCTGGCGCTGCCTGGCGTGAAGCGATCGCAGCGGCCAGCGAGCCGCTTCGCCAGACCGGCGATAAACGCTTTGCCGAACGCATCGACGATTTCGCCGACCTCGAACAGCGCGTGCTCACAGAACTCTATGGCGATGCGATCGCACCGCCATCGCCGCCGGATGGCGCGATCCTGATCGCCGATACCCTGTACCCCTCGCAGCTGATGGCACTTGCCGGGGCAGGTCTGGCGGGGATCGTGACCGCGAAGGGCGGCGCGACCTCTCATGTGGCGATCATCGCTGCGGGTATCGGGGTGCCGATGCTGGCGGGTACGGGGGAGTCGTTAAACCGCGTGGAGGCCGGAACCGCGCTGATCCTCGGCGCCGGAACGGTGCGGATCGATCCCGATCCGTCCCAGCTGCACGCCGCGCGCGCCGATGCGGCGCTTCGCGAGCGGCGGCGCGAAGCGGCACGAGCAAGCGCGCACGAACCCGCGATTACCATAGACGGCACCCGGATCGAACTCGTCGCGAATTGCGGGTCGGCGGGCGAAGCCCGCGCCGCGATAGCGGAGGGCGGCGAGGGATGCGGGCTGCTGCGCACCGAATTCCTGTTCCTCGATCGCGCCGCGCCGCCCGATATGGAAGAACAGCGCGCCGCCTGTCAGGCGGTGGCCGACGCGCTGGGCAACCGACCGCTGATCGTGCGAACGCTCGACATCGGAGCGGACAAGCCGGCGCCGTGGCTGCCGATGGATGCCGAGGAAAATCCCGCGCTGGGATTGCGCGGCATTCGCTTGCAGCTTGCCCGAACGGAGTTGCTCGAAACGCAACTGCGCGCGCTGCTGGCGGTCGAGGCGCATGCGCTTCGCATCATGCTGCCGATGGTGTGCGATGCCGGGGAACTGGAACAAGCGAAAGCGATGCTCGAAACACTGGCGCACGAAGCCGGACGCGCGCCGCCGCCACTGGGCATCATGGTCGAAACGCCCGCAGCCGCCCTCACCGCCGCGACGCTGGCCCAAAGCGCGGCGTTCTTTTCGATCGGCAGCAACGATCTGACCCAATATGCGCTTGCGCGCGACCGCACCAATCCTGCGGTCGCCGCAGGGCTGGACGCGCTGCACCCTGCGGTGTTGCAACTGATCGACGCCACGGTGCGCGGCGGCGCGTCGCATGGTGTCTGGACCGGCGTGTGCGGCGGTATCGCGGCGATACCGGAAGCGGTGCCGCTGCTCGTCGGGTTGGGGGTCAGCGAATTGTCGGTGCCGGTCGCAAGCATCGCCGAAATCAAGGCGATGGTGCGCACACTCAACGCCGCGCAATGCAGTGATCTGGCGCGACAGGCGCTGACCGCGCGCGATGCCGATTCAGTTCGCGCGCTAATCCGCCCGCTGATGGAGGAAGCCGCATGAAAATTTCGCTGCAATCGCTTCAGCCACTCGGCCGTGCGCTCATGCTGCCGATCGCGGTGTTGCCCATTGCCGGGCTTCTGCTTCGGCTGGGTAATCCCGACCTTCTCGACATTCCCTTCGTCGCGGCGGCGGGAAGCGCGATCTTCGATAATCTGGGGCTGTTGTTCGCGCTTGGCATCGGGGTCGGGCTGGCGCGCGACAATAATGGTGCGGCGGGGCTTGCCGGGCTTGTCTGCTTCCTCGTCGCGGTGCGCGGTGCGCAAACGCTGCTCCATGTGCCCGCCGACGCGCTTTCGGGCATGACGAAGGACGTCGCCGTGCTGGCCGATGCGGCATGGCGCGCAAAGGCGATGGCGAAGCTTTCGGTGCCGATCGGAATTATTTCGGGGCTGGTCGCGGGCGGATTCTACAATCGCTATGCCAATATTCGCCTGCCCGAATATCTCGCCTTTTTCGGCGGGCGGCGGTTCGTGCCGATCCTGTCCGGACTGGCGGGACTGGCGCTGGCGGCGGCGGTGGGCGGGGCCTATGCGCCGATCGCCAGCGGGATGGATACGCTGTCGGGCGCGGTGATCGGATCGGGCGAGGTCGGGCTGTTCTTCTACGGCGTCCTCAACCGCCTGCTGATCGTCACCGGGCTGCACCATATCCTCAACAATGTCGCCTGGTTCATCGTCGGCGACTTTCACGGCACGACAGGCGATCTGAACCGGTTTTTTGCGGGTGATCCGAAGGCGGGCGCTTTCATGTCGGGATTCTTCCCGGTGATGATGTTCGGCCTGCCCGCCGCGTGCCTTGCCATGTATCGTTCGGCGCTGCCCGACCGGCGCAAGGCGGTGGGCGGTATGCTGTTGTCGATGGCGCTGACCGCGTTCCTGACCGGCGTGACCGAACCGATCGAATTCAGCTTCATGTTCCTCGCCCCCGCGCTTTATGCGCTGCACGCGGTACTGACCGGCGTTTCAATGGCGATGATGGACATGCTGGGCGTAAAGCTGGGCTTCGGCTTTTCGGCCGGGTTCCTCGACTATGCGCTGAACTATTCAAAGGCGACGCGGCCGTTGCTGCTGTTGCCGATCGGCGCATTCTATTTCGCGCTGTATTACGGCGTGTTCCGCTTCGCGATTGTGCGCTTCGACCTGAAAACGCCGGGGCGCGAGGACGATCCGGTGGGTGAGGAGATCGCCGAGCTGAGCGAAAGCACGGGCGGGCGCGGCGGTGCGTTCGTCATCGCGCTTGGCGGCGCGGGCAACCTCGCCAGCATCGATGCGTGCACGACGCGGCTTCGACTGGTGGTGCACGATCAGGCAAAGGTGGATGAAAAGCGGCTGAAGGCGCTGGGGTCGCGCGGGATGCTTCGTCCATCGCAAACCGGGTTGCAGGTCGTGTTGGGGCCAATTGCCGACACAGTGGCGATGGAGATGCGCGCCGCCGCCGGGCCTTTGTCGCCAGTCGCGGCCGAAACCGGGACCATGCGTGAAACGTCTGCGCCAGCGATCGATCCCGCTCCATGGTTTGCCGCGCTGGGCGGTGCGGCGAACGTGACCGAATCGGGCGCTGCCGATACCCGGCTCTGGCTCAGCCTGTCCGACAATATGCTGATCGATGAAGACGCGCTGGCAAGGCTGGGCGTGCGGATGGTGGCGCGGCCGGGAGCCGGATCGGTGCACCTGATCGTTGCCGAGGCGAACGCGATCCAGCGCGGCCTTGCCGCCTAGGACGGATCGAAATTCAGAAGATGACCAGCCGAATGCCGATCCGTCCTAAAGCGCATAGCCCGCATCGACGATCGCGGGTTCAAGGATCGGCAGGAACGGCTGCCATGCCGCTTCATGGTCGCGCCACCGGTCGAGCGACCGGGCGTTGAGCGGTTCACGAACCTGCGCATAGCTGGGCGTGGGCGAAACGGTTTCGCGTTCGTGAAAGCGAAGCTGCGCCGCCTCCATCTCGATTCCGATATATGCCATCAGCGCATGGGTTTCGGCGCGCTGGTCAGCGATCAGCGCTTCGTATCGCAGCGTGTGCATAGCGATACCCGCGATTCCATAGGCCGCGCGCACCCGCTCCACCAACGCGAAATGACGCGCCGCATCCGCCACGCGGTATCCGCAGTCAAAGCCATGCGTCATGTCATGCGCCATGACCGATGTCAGAATGTCGAGCGGATGACGCTGCGCGAACACGACAGGCGATTGGGGAAAGGCGAGCCGCAGGAGCGGCAGCCACAGATCGTTTAGCGGCATCTTGTCGGTGAAGAACCGCGCGCCGGAACGCAGCAGCCCGAACTGGTCCGCCCGGGCAAGATACAGATCGCGCAGCTTCGCCGACCAGTCGCCGCCTGCGGAAGCGAGGCCTTCCGGGAAGCGTTCTTCACCACCCGCCATGTTTGCCGCCACCGCGCGCAATTCACGCCCGAACGGCAATTCGCCCCCCGCGCGCACCGCCGAATGGCTGGCCAGAATCTGCTCGACCAGCGTGGTTCCTGATCGCGGGAACCCGATGATGAAAATAGGCTGCGGCGCATCGCCGCGAACCGGGGCGCGGGGCAGCGTCGCCATCCGGTCGGCGGTGAAGAAGCGGGTCAGCGCGCTTGCTTGATCCGCAACCTTCTCTGCCGGATAGCGCCGTCCGCTCGCCCGCGCGATCGCCGCCTTGCCCGCGGTCCAGTCCGCCCATGCTGCGGCGTGCCGCCCGGCGCGATCGCGCAACCGGCCGCGTTGCAAAAGCGCCGGGCCGGCCATTCCGTCCTGCGCGTCGAGTAAAGCCAACGCCTCCTGCCACCGGCCCATGCGGACCATCAGCGTCGTGCGCTGGAGCAGCATGTCACGGCCCGCGCGACGAGCAATCGCATCAGCACGCTGCAGATGCCGGTCGGCCTCGGCAAAGCGCCCCGCCCGCTCCTGCAGTTCGGCAAGGTGCGCGGCGGGAAGCAGGGCATCGGGCGTGGCGGCGACCGCCTGTTCCAGCAATGGCAGCGCCTCGTCCAGCCGCCCTTGCCGCAGCAGCGCATGCCCAAGCGCCCCGATCAGCACCGGATGCTTGCCGACCAGGGCGATGGCGCGGCGAAGATGCACCGCGCCCGGAACCGGTGCCGCACGCTCGACCAGAAGGTTGCCGAGCATTGCATGCGCGTCCGGATTGTCGGGATCGGCCGCAAGTGCCTCGCGCGTCACCGCCTCGGCATCGCCGCGCCGCCCCTCGGCGGACAGCAGGCGGGCAAGGTCGGCATAGTGCCAGCAGCGATCGGGCGCGGCCGCGATCGCGGCGCGCAGCGTTTGTTCGGCCCGTTGGCGTTCACCCCGCCGGGTGTGGACGATCGCACGAATTTCCAGCGCGTCGATATGCGTCGCATCGCGGGTCAGCAGTGCATCGGCAATGCGCAGCGCCTCTTCCAGCCTGCCTTTGCCCACGGCCATGCGGGCATTTTCTATCGACGGGGGCGGGACACCGGACATGCCGGTCAGTCTGGCGCGTGCGATGCGACGCGACAAGGCGAGAAGCGGAAACATCGGCGCACAAAGATATGCCGGGCACTGCTTCGTCAGTGTGAAAAACGCGGCCGCCGCAAATCAGCATCCGGCAACGTGGAATGACGGACCCTGCCAGGCTGCATTGGCCTGAACCCCTAACAATATTGTCATCGCGAAACCCGAAGGGCTGCGGCAATCCAGCTACGCGCGCATAAACGACGGTTGATGGATTTCCGCGTCGCTGCGCTCCTCGCGATGACGACGTGACCAGTTGAGTCACGCTCACTGCACCTTGGCATGACCCCGATTCAATTCAAATCCAACGCGATCTCCGCATTTTACCACGTTTTCCAAAGTGAACTGTGGTGCTTCAACCCTATGAATTGACAGCTCTATTTAAGCGACTGCAATTTCAACTGTGGAGATTACCTATAGGCATTTTCAGGCTGCATCCAAAATAGTGGGCGCAATGTCCTCCCCTGCTCCGCCCCCCAACAATAACACGGTGCCAAAGTCGATGGCGGGGCGCGTGGTCGCGATTCGCGGCCCGGTGATCGAGGTGGCGTTTCCCGAAGGCGAATTGCCGCCGGTCAACGAAGCGCTTGCAGTGCATGCCCCGACCGGAAATCTGATCGCCGAAGTGCAAAGCCATGAAGATGCGCATACGGTGCGCGCGGTGGCGTTGCAGGCGACGCACGGGCTTGCCCGCGGCGTAAAAGTCGATGCGACCGGTGCTCCGGTATCGGTGCCGGTCGGCGATGCGGTGCTGGGCAGGCTTTTGACGCCGACCGGACATGTCGGCGATGGCGGCGCGGCCCTGCCCGATGCCGTGCCGCTGCGCCCGATCCACCGCCCGCCGCCGCCGCTGGAAGCACAAAACGCGGCGACGCAAATCTTTGAAACGGGGTTGAAGGTCATCGATCTGCTGGCGCCGCTTGCGCGCGGTGGAAAGGCAGCGATGTTCGGCGGGGCGGGCGTCGGCAAGACCGTGCTCGTCATGGAACTCATCAACGCCATGGTCGCGCAATATGAAGGCGTTTCGGTGTTTGCCGGCATCGGGGAGCGATCGCGCGAGGGGCACGAACTACTCACCGACATGCGCGGATCCGGCGTGATCGACAAGACGGTTCTGGTCTTCGGGCAGATGAACGAACCGCCCGGTGCGCGCTGGCGGGTCGGGCTCACCGCGCTCACCATCGCCGAATATTTCCGGGACGAGCAGAAGAAGAACGTCCTGCTGCTGATGGATAATGTCTTCCGCTTCGTTCAGGCGGGAAGCGAGGTTTCGGGATTGCTCGGCCGGCTGCCCTCGCGCGTCGGGTACCAGCCGACGCTGGCGAGTGAGGTCGCCGCGCTGCAGGAGCGGATCGCGTCGGTCGAAGGCGCATCGGTAACCGCGATCGAGGCGGTATATGTGCCCGCTGACGATTTCACCGATCCGGCGGTGACCGCGATTTCGGACCATCTCGACAGCACTGTGGTGCTTTCGCGCGCAATGGCGGCGGAGGGGATGTACCCGGCGGTCGATCCGCTCGGTTCCTCGTCGATCCTGCTCGATCCGCTGGTCGTCGGCGAAGAGCATTACGTATTGGCGCAGCGGGTTCGCGAAACCATCGCGCATTACCGTGAGCTGCAGGACATTATTTCGCTGCTCGGCATGGAGGAGCTTGGCCGCGAAGACCGGTTGGCGGTTACCCGTGCCCGGCGGCTGCAGCGCTTTCTGACGCAGCCCTTCATGGTCACGCAGAGCTTTACCGGAAAGGAAGGACGCTCGGTTCCGCTCGCCCGGACGCTGACGGGCGTGCGCGCGATCCTCGACGGCGAAACCGACGACTGGCCCGAAAGCGCGCTCTACATGGTCGGCGATCTGGATGAGGCGCGGGCGAAGGCCGGGGCATCGAAATGAAGCTTCGCATTGCCGATCCGATAGAAATTCTGGTCGATCGGGACGTCGCGGCAGTTCGGGCCGAAGACGCCAGCGGCAGCTTCGGCATTCTTCCCGGCCATGCCGATTTCCTGACGGCACTTGAAATTTCGGTCGTTTCCTGGCGCGATGACGCGGGTGCGGCCGGGTATTGCGCCGTTCGCAACGGCATTTTCACCGTGCGTGGCGGCGACACCATCGAAATCGCCACACGCGAGGGGCATGTCGGCGACGATCTCGACACGCTGCAATCGGTCGTACTGGCGCGCTATCGCGAACAGGTTGAGGCCGAACGCACCGAACGCACCGGTTCTGCCAGGCTGCGCATGCGGGCGATCCGCCGCATGGTCGAGGCGTTGCAGGGCAGCGGGGCGGGAATCGTTCGATGAACCGCGATACGCCGCCTTCGCAGGAGAAGCTGGCGACGGCCGTGCGCTTGCGCGCCGATCGGGCGCGGCGGGCACAGCGGCTTCCCTCGGTCGCGCGGAATCTTGGCCAGATCGGCATTCTGGGCTGGCAGATCGTAATCCCCGCACTGGCCGGGCTGGCGATCGGCCGGTGGCTCGACCATCGTCTGGAAAGCGGGATTTTCTGGACGGCGCCGCTGATGCTTGCGGGACTTGCGCTCGGCTGCCGGTCGGCATGGAAGTGGATGCATCGGCAATGATACTGCTTGTTCCTTTGCTTTTTCTGATGCTCGGCGGCGTGGCCGGCTACCTCCACTTCCTCGCCATCGCACGCGATGCCGATCTGCTGGTGCACGGCGGATCATCGGCCGCGATCATCGGCATGCGGCTGGGCCGACTGACCAGTACGCTGGCGGTGATGGTTTGCGCCGCGCTTCAGGGCTGGACCGCGCTTGCAGCCGCGACGATCGGTTTCACTCTTGCCCGCTTCGTCGTGCTGAAACGGCGGGGAGCGGCGTGGTGACGATCAATTCTCCGCTTGAAAGCCATATCGTTTTCACGATCGGTTCCGTGCCGGTCGCGCAGCCGGTCATCACCACCTGGGCGATCATGGCGGCGCTCGTGACCGGTAGCTGGTGGGCCACTCGCCGGTTGCGGGTAGAACATCCCTCGCGCGTTCAGGCGGCGCTGGAAATGATCGTGGAGACGGTGACGGTCCAGATTCGGGAGACGATCGGCGGCGCCCCCAAACCCTATCTGCCGCTGATCGGCACTCTTTTTATTTTCCTGCTGGTCGCGAACTGGTCGTCACTCCTCCCCGGTGTCGAGCCACCGACCGCCACGCTGGAAACCGATGCGGCGCTTGCGCTGATCGTATTCGCCGCGACATTGTGGTTCGGCGTCCGCGCGCTGGGGCTTCGCCGCTATCTGGCGACCTTTGCGATGCCTTCCGCCTTCATGCTTCCGATCAATCTGGTCGAACTGTTCACGCGCAGCTTTTCGCTGACGGTGCGGCTGTTCGGAAATGTGATGAGCGGCGCGTTCATGATCGGCGTGGTGCTCAGCCTTGCCGGCCTGTTCGTCCCCATTCCGCTGATGGCGCTGGAGATGCTCACCGGCGCGGTCCAGGCCTATATTTTCGGCGCGCTCGCGATGGTCTTCATCGGCAGCGCCATCAGCGAAGCATCCGACAATCAGCAAGGAACCCCCGCATGAACTGGATTCACATCGCCAGCATCCTTGGCGCAGCCATCGCCATCGCCATCGGTTCGGTCGGCCCGGCGCTAGGCCAGGGCCGTTCGGTCGCCGCGGCGATGGACGCGATCGCACGCCAGCCAGAGGCCGCGAACACGGTGTCGCGCGCACTGTTCGTCGGGCTTGCGATGATCGAGACGATGGCGATCTACTGCCTTGTCATCGCATTGCTGTTGCTGTTCGCCAACCCTTTCGCGTGAAGCCGCAATGCAGATCAACTGGTGGACGCTGGCGCTTCAGGCGATCAATGTCCTTGTCCTTATCTGGCTGCTCACCCGCTTCCTGTATCGGCCCGTTCTCGACGTGATCGAACGGCGTCAGGAAATGGCTGACCGCCTGCTCGCCGATGCCGCGTCCGCCAAAAGCGACGCGGAGCGGCAGAACTCGGCACTTAAGCAGCAGAACGAAGCGCTGAGCGCCGACGCCGAACGGCTGCACGCCGAAGCGCGCGCCGCGGCGGATGTCGAAAGGGGCCGGTTGCTGGAACAGGCGCGAGCCGAAGCATCGGCACGGATCGAGCAGGCGCAGGCGGCGGCCGACGCCGAACGATCGCATATGGCGAAGCAGCTGGAAGCAAAAGCAGGCGAGCTTGCCGGGCAGATGACCGAAAAGCTGCTTGCCCGTATCGATACCGGCGCGACGTTCGAAACCATGCTTGCCGCGCTGACCGCACGGCTGGAAAAACTGGACGACGCCGATCGCGCCCGGCTGCTCGGCGATGATCCGTTGACGATCACCACCCCCGCGCCGCTTCGCGCGCCGGAACGCGAGCGGTGCAGCGCCGCGATCGCCGCAGTGGCGCCGGGGCATCCACAAATCACCTTCGCCGTCGATCCGGCGCTGATCGCGGGCGTCGAACTGCACGGCCCGCACAGCCTGGTACGCAACAGCTGGCGCGCCGATCTCGACGCGATGATCGCGAACATACAGGAGGACGATCATGGCGAGCGGCGCTGACGAATGGCTCGCCCGGTCGCAAGCGCGGGTCGCGCGGACCCCGGTCGGCCCCGACGTGCAACAGGTGGGGCGTGTCGAATCGATCGGCGACGGCGTTGCGATGATCACCGGTCTGCCCGATGCCCGGCTCGACGAGTTGCTCCATTTCGCGGGCGGCGAAGCGGGATTCGTCCAGACGCTCGACGATCGTCATATCGGCTGCGTGCTACTGGACGATGCGGCGCAGGTGAAGGCGGGCGATCTGGTGACCCGAACCGATCAGGTCGTGCGCGTTCCCGTCGGGCCCGGCCTGCTGGGCCGGGTAGTCGATCCGCTCGGCCGCCCGCTCGATGGCAATGGCGCGGTGGCGGCGGAGGGTCGCGAACCGATCGAACGGCCAGCGCCCGCGATCATCGATCGCGATCTGGTTACCCAGCCGGTGCAGACCGGGACGCTGGTGGTTGATGCAATGTTCGCGCTGGGGCGCGGCCAGCGTGAACTGATCCTGGGCGACCGGGCGACCGGCAAGACCTCGCTCGCCGTCGACGCGATCATCAATCAGCGGTCGAGCGACATCCTCTGCGTCTATGTCGCGATCGGCCAGAAATCGTCGAGCGTCGCGCGTGTCATCGATCAGGTGCGCCGCCATGGCGCCCCGGAACGATGCATCTTCGTGGTCGCAGCGCCGGCATCGGCACCCGGCCTGCAATGGATCGCGCCCTTTGCCGGGTTCACCATCGCCGAATATTTCCGCGATCGCGGCATGCATGTGCTGGTGGTGGTCGACGATCTGACCAAGCATGCCGCAACCCATCGCGAAATCGCGCTGCTGACCGGGCAGCCGCCGGGGCGCGAAGCCTATCCGGGCGATGTCTTCTACCTCCATTCGCGCCTGCTAGAGCGCGCCGCAAAATTATCGCCGGAAAAAGGCGGCGGATCGCTGACCGCGCTGCCGATCGCGGAAACCGATGCCGGCAATCTCAGCGCGTATATCCCGACCAACCTGATCTCGATCACCGATGGGCAGATCGTACTCGATGCCAAGCTGTTCGCGCAGGGGCAAAAGCCGGCGGTCGATGCCGGTACGAGCGTCAGCCGCGTCGGCGGAAAGACTCAGGCCCGCGCGCTGCGCGACGCGACCGGTTCGATGCGGCTGGAATATGCCCAGTTCCTGGAACTGGAGATGTTCACCCGCTTTGGCGAACAGCCGGAAGCGCGCGTAAAAGCGCAGATAGAGCGCGGCCATCGCCTTCGCGCGTTGCTTGGCCAGCCGCAATACCGGCCGCTTCGCGTGGTGGATCAGGTGGCGCTTGCGCTTGCGCTGAACGAAGGGCTGTTCGATCCGGTTGCCGTTGATGCGGTCGGCACCATCCGCGCGGCGCTCCCCGACTGGCTGAACACGCAGCTTCCCGATCTGGTCGCCGCAGTGGAAAAAAGCGGAACGATGGATCAGGACCAGAAGGCGGCGCTGATCGACGCGACCAGCCGCCTCATCCGCAGCCGGAGCGGCGGGGCATGAGCAACAGGCTTGCCGATGTCGGTCACCGGATCGAAACGGTGCATCAACTGGGCGCGGTCGTGAACGCGATGCGCGGCATCGCCGGAGCACGTGCGCAACAGAGCCGCACCCTGCTCCCCGCCGTCCGCGCCTATGCGCACACCGCAACGCGGGGCATCGCTCAGGCACGAACACTGGATAGCGAAAGCGAACCCATGCCCGTTTCGACAAGCAATGCACCGCCGGGGCTGGTTCTGTTCGGCGCGGAGCAGGGATTTGCCGGCGCGTTTCCAGAACAGGCCGTACAGGCGGCGCAGGACGATTTCGCGCACAGCCATGTCTTCCTTGTCGGCACCCGCGCAGCGGCACTGACGGCCGAACGCGGCCATGCGGTCGCATGGCAGACCCAGCTTCCGGGCAAGGCGAACGCCGTTCCGCGGCTGGCGATGGAAATCCTCGACGCGGTTTACGCCTATCTTCTGGACGCAGGCCCCGTACCGATCGTCATGGTGTATCCCGTATGGCAGAGCGGGCATGGCGCGCAGATCGTCCGTCGGCCGCTGCTTCCCTTCGCCATCGAAACGGTGGCTGACGAGCCCCGGCCGCTGCCGCCGCTGACCAACCTTCCGGCCCGTGACCTGATCGCTCGGCTGGTGGAGGAATATGTCTTCGCCATGCTCTGCGAAGCGGCGCTCGACGCTTTCGCAGCGGAGAACGAAGCGCGGATGAAGACGATGGCGGCTGCGAAAACGCATATCGACGGAAAGCTCGACGCGCTTCGTGCCGAAGAGCGCCTGACCCGTCAGGAGGAAATTACCGCCGAAGTCGTCGAACTGGCGGCGGGATCGCGCTCGCGCATGCGGAACCGGCAAGCATGAACAAGAACCGGTTCACGGCGCTTTTCGGGAGGGGAAACCATATTTCAACCCGCCTGCGGTCGCACAACCGCAGCCTATTGCAAGCATGAGGACAAGCCATGTCGCACGATCACAGCAACGCCGGAGACCCGCTGGACGGCATCGCGGAGACGCTTAATCGGATGATGTCGGCGGCAACCGGGCAGATGACCGGTGGCCTGTCCCCCGTAACGCTGATCCAGTCAATGTCGGACTGGGCGCTGCATCTTGCCACCGCGCCTGGCAGACAGATGCAGCTCGGCGCGCGAGCGGCGCATAACGCGCTGCGTTTGGGAAGCTATATCGCGTCGAGCGCGAACGCCGATCGCGAACCCGCCATACAACCGCTGCCGCAGGACCATCGCTTCGGCGATCCCGCGTGGAAGGAACCGCCCTTCGATCTGATCTCCCAGGGGTTTCTGCTCACCCAGCAATGGTGGCACGCGGCGACGACGGGCATCGGCGGGGTCAGCAGGCATCATGAAGCGGTGGTATCCTTCGTCGCGCGCCAGCTTCTCGACATGCTTGCCCCGTCCAATTTCATCGCCACTAATCCGGTATTGCAGCAACGTATCGCGGAAACCGACGGTCGCTGTCTGATTGAGGGAACGCAGCTTTTCGTCGAAGACCTCCTGCGTCTTGCCCAGGGACAGCCGGAGGCGGGCGTCGAGGCCTATCAGGCCGGAAAGGAGGTTGCGGTCACGCCCGGCAAGGTCGTGTTCCGCAATGAACTGATCGAGCTGATCCAATATTCGCCCACCACCGAAAAGGTGCGGGCCGAACCGATCCTGATCGTGCCCGCCTGGATCATGAAATATTACATCCTCGACCTTTCGCCCCGGGATTCGCTGGTCCGCTGGCTGGTGGATCAGGGCTATACCGTGTTCATGATTTCGTGGCACAACCCGGATGCTGCGGATCGCAACCTCGATATGGAGGATTACCGGCTGAAAGGGCCGATGGCCGCGCTTGACGCGGTGACCGCGATCACCGGGGCGCAAAAGGTGCATTGCGCGGGCTATTGTCTGGGCGGAACGCTGCTGTCGATTGCGGCGGCGACAATGGCGCGCGACGGCGATGACAGGATCGCATCGCTCACCCTGCTCGCGTCGCAAACCGACTTTACCGAACCGGGCGAAATCGGACTGTTCATCGATGATTCGCAGCTCAACCTGCTCGACGGCATCATGTGGAACAGCGGCTATCTGGGCACGGCGCGAATGGGCGGCGCGTTTCAGATGCTGCGTTCCAACGACCTGATCTGGTCGCGCATCCTTACCACCTATCTGATGGGCGAGCGGCCGCTGGTCACCGATCTCGTCGCGTGGAATGCCGATGGCACGCGAATGCCCTATGCCATGCACTCGCAATATCTTCGCCAGCTTTTCCTGGAAAACGATCTTGCCGGCGGTCATTATCGCGTCGGCGCACACACGATATCGCTGTCCGCGCTTCGCGCGCCGATGTTCGTCGTGGGCACCGAACATGACCATATCGCGCCATGGCGATCGGTCTATAAAATCCACATGCTGACGGGTGCGCAGATCACCTTCGCGCTTGCCAGCAGCGGCCACAATACCGGGATCGTTTCGGAACCCGGTCACCCGCGCCGCCGCTATCGCATCGCCACGCGGCCCGAAGACGGCGCGGCGCTGGACGTCGAAGAATGGGCGGATTCGGCGCAGCCGCGGGACGGTTCGTGGTGGCTCGCCTGGAAAGACTGGCTCGACGGGCATTCGGGCGAGCCGGTCGACCCGCCACCGATGGGCGCACCCGATCGTGGCTATGCGCCGATCGAAAATGCCCCCGGCCGCTATGTGATGGAACGCTGACATGCCAGAAAAGACGATCGAAAACCGCACCTTCGACGAAATCGCAATTGGCGAGAGCGCAAGCATCACCCGGACGCTGACCGCCAACGACATCGCGTTGTTCGCGGCCGTTTCGGGCGATGTGAACCCGGCGCATGTCGATCCAGAATTCGCGTCGTCCGATATGTTTCACCGGATCATCGCCCATGGCATGTGGGGCGCGGGGCTGATTTCGGCGGTGCTGGGCACCGAGCTTCCCGGCCCCGGCGCGATCTATCTCGGCCAGTCGCTTCGCTTCGTCGCGCCGGTCGGCGTGGGCGACGAGATCACCGCCAGCGTCACCGTCACCGAAAAATCGGAGGCGCATCATCTGGTGGTGCTCGAATGCCGGTGCACCAATGCCGAGGGGAAGGACGTCATCACCGGCACGGCGGAGGTGAAGGCGCCGCGTGAAAAGGTCGTGCGCCCGCGCATGCCGCTGCCGGAAGTGCGCGTGATCGGCCATGCCGGCTATCACCGCCTGCTCGATCAGGTGAAGGGCAAGGGCGCGATCGAAACCGCGATCGTGCATCCGTGCAGCCCGGATTCACTGATCGCTGCCGTCGATGCGGCGGAGGCCGGGCTGATCACGCCTATTCTGGTCGGGCCGGAGACGCGCATTCGCGCCAGCGCGGATGCAGCGCAACGCGACATCGCCGGCTTCCACATCGTCGATGCCCCGCACAGCCACGCCGCGGCAGCGCGTGCGGTGGAACTGGTCGCCACGGGCGAGGCGAAGCTGTTGATGAAAGGTTCGCTTCATACCGACGAGCTTATGGGCGCGGTGCTTTCGCCCGATGCCGGGCTTCGTACCGAACGGCGCATCAGCCATGCCTATATCATGGACGTGCCGGGCAATGCGCGGCCGATGATCATCACCGACGCCGCAATCAATATCGAACCGACCCTGGCCGACAAGGCGGACATCCTGCGCAACGCGATCGACCTCGCCCATGTCATCGGAATCGATCGACCGCATGTCGCCATCCTTGCCGCCGTCGAGACCGTGAATCCGAAAATGCGCACCACGCTGGACGCCGCGGCGCTGTGCAAGATGGCCGATCGCGGTCAGATTACGGGAGCGATCGTTGACGGGCCGCTGGCGTTCGACAATGCCATCAGCGCGCAGGCGGCGGCCGAAAAGGGCATCGTCTCGCCGGTATGCGGGCAGGCCGACATCCTGATGGTGCCCGATCTGGAGGCGGGCAACATGCTCGCCAAACAGCTCACTTTCCTTGGCGGGGCCGACGCGGCGGGCGTGGTGCTGGGCGCACGCGTGCCGATCATTCTTACCAGCCGCGCGGACAGCGTGCGAACCCGTCTTGCCTCCTGCGCCGTCGCGCTTCTGCTCGCACGCGCCGCGACCAAGGCGACGCCGGGCGCACCAGCGAGCAACTGATATGACGATCCTTTGTCTGAACGCAGGCTCCTCCAGCCTGAAATTCGCCATGTTTGCAGCTGACGCCGAAATTACGCTGCACGGCCATGGCAAGATAGAGAATATCGGCGACACCCCCCACCTGCTCGCGTGGGACGGATCGAACCGGCTGACGCTCGAACGGCGCTGGGAAACAGGGACGCAGACACACGAAACCCTGCTCGGCGCGTTACTGGAAATGCTCGAGGGCGAGCTGGGGGCGGACCTTTCGGGCGTCGGACATCGCGTGGTGCACGGCGGCGATCGATATACCGCCCCCGTGACGGTGGATGCGGCGGTGTTGAAGGATCTCGACACGCTGTGCCCGCTCGCCCCGCTGCATCAACCGCATAATCTGGCCGGTATCCGTGCCGTGGCGCTACACCGGCCGGGCCTGCCGCAGATCGCCTGTTTCGACACCGCTTTTCACCAGACCCAGTCCGAAACGGCGCGTCGCTTCGCCCTGCCCCGCCGGTTCGAGGCGCAAGGCGTCCGCCGGTACGGTTTTCACGGACTGTCGTACGAATATATCGTCCGTCAGCTTC
Source organism: Stakelama flava (assembly GCF_019351405.1). Lineage (GTDB taxonomy): Bacteria > Pseudomonadota > Alphaproteobacteria > Sphingomonadales > Sphingomonadaceae > Sphingomonas > Sphingomonas flava_A. The sequence goes on along the minus strand of NZ_JAHWZX010000003.1, from coordinate 248,578 downwards.
GATCGGATGAGCGGCAGGCGGCGGCCGGCCGGGTGATCGCCGCGCATCTTGGCAACGGCGCAAGCCTGTGCGCGATGCGGGACGGGCGCAGCATGGACACCACGATGGGGTTCACCGCGCTTGACGGGCTGGTCATGGGCACGCGCTGCGGCACCATCGACGCTGGCGTTCTCCTGTATCTGATGCAGCAGGGGATGGACGATGCGGCAATCGAACATCTGCTATATTCGCAGTCCGGCCTTCTGGGCGTGTCGGGCCTGTCGAACGACATGCGTACGCTGCTTGCCAGCGACGATCCCCACGCTGCGGAGGCAGTGGCGCTGTTCGTCTATCGCATCGTTCGCGAAACCGGCGGGCTGGCAGCATCGCTGGGCGGGCTGGACCGGTTCGTATTTACGGGCGGCATCGGCGAAAATGCCGCCGAGATTCGCGCCCGCGTGGCCGCCGGGCTGGGCTGGCTGGGCGCCGAGATCGACCCCGACGCCAATGCGCGCGGCGCGCAGATCATCAGCACGCCCGCCAGCCGGGTTCAGCTTTGCGTGGTCGCCACCGACGAAGAGCGGATGATCGCAATGCACACCGCTGATTTACTGAAAGGATGACGACCATGAACAAGCTTTTCGACCTTTCGGGCAAGCGCGGGCTGGTCGTCGGGATTGCCAATGAACACAGCATCGCCACCGGATGCGCGCAGGCGTTTCGCGGCAGCGGCGCGCGGCTTTGCGCAACCTATCTCAACGACAAGGCGCTCCCGTTCGTGCAGCCGACCACCGATGCGCTGGGTGTCGAATGGGTAACGCCCTGCGACGTTCGCATTCCCGGCCAGACCGAAGCTCTGTTCAGGCGCATTGGTGAAGAATGGGGCGGGCTGGATTTTCTGCTTCATTCGATCGCGTTCGCGCCGCGCGACGATCTGCACGGCCGAGTGGTCGATTGTTCGGCGGACGGCTTTGCGATGGCGATGGACGTTTCCTGCCATTCCTTCCTGGAAATGGCGCGCCATGCCGAACCGTTGATGCCCGATGGCGGCTGCCTGCTTACCGTCACCTTTTACGGTTCGGAGCGCGTGGTCGAGAATTATAACCTGATGGGTCCGGTCAAGGCGGCGCTCGAAAGCGCGACCCGCTATGTCGCGGCGGAACTGGGGCCGAAGGGTATCCGCGCGCACGCCATCTCTCCCGGCCCGATCGCCACGCGCGCGGCAAGCGGCATCGACCGGTTCGACGAAATGCTGGAAAGCGCGGCGAAGCGCGTGCCCGAACGGCATCTGGTCGAAACGCGCGATGTCGGCGCGCTGGCGGCATTTCTGGTGAGCGACGCGGCAAGGCACATCACCGGGACGGTAATTCCGGTGGACAGCGGGCAGCATCTGATGGCGTGAATTGGCCCGGCTGCGACTGGCGGGCCATCCTTGCGTTCGCCCGCAGATGCCCTGCTCACATCCCGATCGTGTCGATCAGCAGCTTGATATTGAGGACGATGATGATCGCCGCGATCGTCCAGGCAAGGACGCGCAACCAGACCGGGCTGGCAAGATCGCCCATCTTTTTCCTGTCGGAGGTGAAGGCGACCAGCGGCACGACCGCAAAGGGCAATTGCATCGAAAGAATAACCTGGCTCAAAATCAGCAACCGCGCAGTGCCGCTTTGGCCATAGATCGCCGCGACGATGACCGTCGGCACGATCGCCAGACCACGCGTGATCAGGCGGCGGAGCCATGGCTGCAACCGCAACCGGATAAAACCTTCCATCACGATCTGCCCGGCAAGCGTTGCGGTGACCGTCGAATTCTGTCCCGATGCCAGCAATGCGACCGCGAACAGCGTGCTCGCCAGTGCCGCGCCCAGCGTGGGGGTGAGCAGTTGATAGGCGTCCTGGATTTCCGCGACGTCAGTTCGCCCGATCGTGTGAAAGGCTGCGGCGGCGAGGATCAGGATGGCGGCGTTGACGAACAAGGCCAGCATCAGCGCGACCGTACTGTCGAGCGTCGCCCATTTGGCAGCGTCGCGCTTGCCTTCGCTCGTCTGGTCGAAGGCGCGGGTCTGCACCGTTGCGGAGTGGAGATACAGGTTGTGCGGCATCACCGTCGCGCCGATAATGCCGATCGCGATGTACAGCATCGCCGGATCATGCACGATCTGCGCCTGCGGAACGAACCCGGCGAGCATGTCGCCGATCGCCGGCCGCGAAGCGACCAGTTCATACAGAAAACACAGCGCGATGATCGTGATCAGCGCCATCACAAAGGCTTCGATCCTGCGAAAGCCATGCCGTTGCAGCATCAGGATAAGCAGCACGTCCAGCCCGGTCAGGCACACGCCCCAGACCAATGGAATTCCGAACAGAAGATTGAGACCGATCGCGGTGCCGATCACCTCGGCAAGGTCGCAGGCGACGATCGCGATTTCGCACAATAGCCACAAGGCGACCGAAACAGGCTTGCTATAGGCATCGCGACATGCCGAGGCGAGATCCCTGCCCGTCGCGATACCGAGCCGTGCGGCAAGCGCCTGAAGCACGATCGCCATGAGGTTGGACAGCAGGATGACGCTGAGCAGCGTATAGCCGAAGGCCGACCCGCCGGCGAGATCGGTCGCCCAGTTTCCAGGGTCCATATAACCGACCGCGACCAGAAATCCCGGTCCGGCGAAAGCGGCGAATTTGCGCCACGAACCGCCGCCCGTCGGCACCGCAATAGTGCGGAATACCTCAGGCAGCGATGCGGCACCCTCGCTGCTGCGCCAACCCCGTCTGTCCGTTGCGGGGCTATTGTCCGGATTCACGACGCCCTTCCGCACGGGATCGCGAGGCTTTGAACCTGCCGCATCGGCCGGGCGCGGCGATTTGTCCGCACTAGGAATCCGCTTGCCGGTTCAGACGGCGTGTGAGCGCATCGAGCGCCGTTAGCGTAACGTCACTGACATGGTGCTCCATGCCTTCCGAATCGGCCTGCGCCGTGGCGTCGTCGATACCAAGCGCCTGAAGGAATGCGAGCACGATCCGGTGTTTGCGACGAGCTTCGTTCGCCATTGCCTCGCCGGTATCGGTGAGGAAAATCGAACGATAGGGCCGGTTCTCAACCAGCCCTTCGCGCTTCAGCCGCGACACGATCTTGGACGCCGTCGCCTGGCTCACCGCCATATTTTCGGCGATGTCGGTCAGGCGAGCCTCGCCGAATTCGTTGATCAGGTCGCCGATCAGCTCGACATAATCTTCCGCGACCTCGGTAAGGTGCGCCTCGCGCGTCTTGCGAAATGCAGCGGCGCGCCGCGCGGTGTTGCTGCTCATGTCACTATTCGAACCCGATGATGGAAGCTGCGATCCGTTATCACAGCTCCAACTGAAAAGCCCCGCTTGTTCGGCGGGGCGCTTGGTCGGAGCGCTGTATTCGCCTGCGGGCTCAGCGCGCATGGCGGGCAAGCAGTTCACGTCCCTGATCCGTCACGAATATGCCGCTATGCGGAATATGGCGGACGAGATGCTGACGCTTGAGCTGCGCGGTGACGATACACGCCTTGCCGAAGCTCAGACCGGTTTCCCGCGCCAACTCGCTTATGCCGACCCTGCCCCGGCGCTGGATCATTCCGTCGATAACGGCGAGCATCGCCTGTTTTTCCGCGCTTTCACCCACAGCCTTTCTCCCGGCACTGAACATCACAACCATCGGTTGATTGGTTCGTTCCCACCATGAAACAGAGCATCATCTAACAGATTTAGCGATGGCTAACAATTGGTTGCGGATGTGACGGTGCGGGATATGTGGGTCGGGATTTTGCGGGGATTGCGCCGCGCCCGTGACCGGCGCGGCGCACCTTGTTTTAATATTCGGCGGCGGGGACGACGCCTTTCGGGGCGGCAGACATTGCCCTGATCAGATCGGTCTCCGCCTTGCGATAGGGGGTTCCGTCGGCATGGAACACCTCGTGAAACCAGACCGTCGGTTCGTCATAGGTGTAGGGCTTTTTCCAGCTGTCCCATGGCAGCCGGGTCTGGGTTTTGCCGTCGACCAGCCCCCAGTTTATCATGCCGATATTCATCTTCTTCGCAATCGGCAGGTCGCCGTCGAACGTCGAACCGTTGCCGCGTGCCATATATTCGGTGCAGATTACCGGTCGGCCATAGCTGAGCATCTGGTTCGCGCGCCGTTTGAAGCTTTCAGGCCAGTTATAGTCATGGAAACTGTTTACGTCCGAACGCGAAAGCTGGACTTTCTCCACCGCGTCGAGCGTTTCGGGCTTGTCCCAATGTTCACCGATCCAGACTCCCGACGTCAGCGGCTGAACGGGATCGACCGACTGCGCCCAATCGAACACCTGGGTCAGCAATCCTGCGACCAGCGCCTTCTTGTTGGGAGTCGGCGTATAATTGCCGCCTCCTTCGTTGTTGGGTTCGTTCCACACGTCCCAGGCAAGGACGCGCTTGTCGTTCGCGAACGTGCCGACGATGTCCTTCACGTAATTTTCCAGCTTGTCGTACTGCGTCTTGTCGGCGAGCCGCGCGGCGCCGGGCGCCTGAACCCAGCCCGAATTATGCACGCCCGGAATCGGCGGGTGCTGTTGCCCGACAACCGGGTTCGGGTCCCAGCAGCTGTCGAACAGGACGAATACGGGGCGAATGCCGTGTTTCGATGCGATGGTGAGAAATTCGTCCATCCGCTTCTTCAGCCCCTCGGGATCATTCTCCCAAAGCAGATTATGGAGGTATACGCGCATGGTGTTCATGCCGATCGCCTGAGCCCAGCCGAGCTCCTGATCGATCGTTTTAGGGTCCCAGCTTTCGGCCTGCCACATTTCAAGCTGATTGATCGCCGTGCGCGGCGTGTAATTCGCGCCGACCAGCCAGGGCTGCGCATCATACCATTTCTGCGCCTGCGGCTTTGTCCAGATATCGCGCGCATCGGCGGGCGCAGCGAACAAGGCGATGGCGGGAAGCGCGGCGAGCGCCAGTTTGCGAATCATGATCATCCTCATATGTCGTTCAAAATATTTTGGAATAAGAGCGCCGGTCGTACCCGTAAGCGAAAGAACCGGTTTTGCCTGGTGGCGACGGTCATTGCGGACGCTCCAGCGGATGCGTTGCATCAGGCATCGGGAAAACCGGCTTGCCGCCCTGCCAGCGCACCTGCTGGATGTGCGGCGCGCGCCTGGAAGTGCATCCCATATCGGCGGCGGGGTTGGCGTGATAGACGATCCATGTTTCACCCGAAGGCGTGGTGAAAAATCCGTTATGGCCCGGCGCGAAGACGTGTCCCGCGGCGGAGTTCTTCAAAACCGGCCGAGGCGATTTGCGCCACGAAGCGGGGTTTAACGGATCGCTTCCCGCGCCGGCATGCAGCAATCCGATGGCATAATCGTCCGACCAGCAGGCGCTGCCCGAATAGGCGAGATACAGATCGCCGCCGGGCGATGGCAGAAAGGCCGGGCCTTCCAGAATTTGTCGGCCACCCTGCTGTTCCCACTCCTTGTCGGGGCGCGCGATGATGACTTCCGGGCCGGCCAGCGTAACCGGATCGCGCATTTCGGCGATGGCAAGGTCGCTGTCCGGCCCGACATAGGGCGAATAGACGAAATAGCGTTTGCCCCGATAGGCGAAGGTTGTGCCGTCAATCCCCGGATGCGCAGTATTCACCCGTCCCAGATCCTTCCATTCGCCAGTCATCGGATCGGCGGATGCATTTTCCAGAACAAAGACGCCGCGATGATCGTCATCGTCATGCGCACTGTCGGCCGCGGTGTAATAGATGTACCATTTCCCGGCGATCCGGTGCAGCTCGGGCGCCCAGATCGACCGACCGTTCGGCGTGTGCGGCGAGGGACGCCACACCGTGCGACGCTCGGCATGGGCAAGGTCAGTGATATCCTTCGTCTTCCAGATATCCAGTCGGTCACCCATGGTGTGCATGTAATAATAGGTGTCGCCATCGCGCACGACATACGGGTCTGGCCCGGATGCAAGCAGCGGATTGGTGAAGGTCGCGGCCGCGGCCCGATCCTTCGCGGGCTGAGCGTCAGGGGGATATGCTGAGACCAGCGCATCATATTCCCTGCGGCTGATCGGAAGCATTGATCCATGACGCGCGCCGGGCACCATTTCGTACCGGTTCCATGCGGGAACGCCACTGTTTCCTGAAACCTGATACCACGGACCTTCCAGTGTGCGCCCTTTGGTCAGGCCATAGCTGGTGCCCGCATATTGTTCGTAATAGAGAAACCATTCGCTATTGTCGGGTGAACGGATGACCGTCGGTGCTTCACGGAAATTGGGGCTGAGCGATGGACCCGGCGACGGATAGGGACCGGTCAGCGACGGACCGCAGCTAATCCGGATCGTCTTACCCGTCGGCCAGTCATAATATGGATAGCGTTCATCCTTGACGATCGCGCAATAGCCTTTTCCCGCATCGTTCGGCCGTACGATTGTATCGATCGTCGCCATGTCCCAATCGAACAGCTTCCGCGGCGGTTCGGCAAAGCGTTTCAGATCGGGTGACAGGACATAAAGCGTACGCTGGCTCGCCCAATAGCGTTCGGGGTCCTGCGGCGATCCGTCACGATTCGGCGTGTGCCAAGTCAAAAGAAATTGTCCCGACGGCGTATCGAAATACAGCTTCGGCGCGCCTATACGCTGCAATGTGTGGGGATGGCCCGGAATGTTGGAAAGATCCGGGCGATAGGTCCCGAATGGAATCCATTTGATCAGGTCGTCCGATACCCAGAAGCGGATAAAGGGGTCCGAATCGCTTTTGTTGCCGACCAGATAATAGCGCCCATCGGGTCCCTTCGCGATCGAGGCATGGCCGTGATAGTCACTCGACACCGGCCGGCCGTGATTGAGGGCGCTCCAGTGCAGGCCGTCGATGCTCGCCGAATAATAGAGCGTGCCGTAATCGCCCTTCATCATGTGCGCGAATAGATACGCTTTATGCGGATCGACCGCTGGCGTTTCCGGCGCGCCGGGCGGCACCTTTTGCGCATAGGCCTGCGGCGTGATGGCGATCATGGCGAACAGCATCGCCAGCAAATGTCCGGTTCGGCCCATGCTATGCTTCCTCCCTTATACTGCGACGACACCCGCGAGTGACGGGAAAGGATGCCGGCGCCAGGAACAGCGCCGGCATCAAGGTCAGCCGGGTAAGGGGGCCGGCTGTTCGCGGTCGGCAGGAGAGGCGGCGGGACGCCGGGCGCAACGTGAGCGTTCAGGCATCGCGTCGCCTCCCCGATCGATCAAAAGGCGAAGCGAACGCCCAGTGAATAGGTCCGTTCGAGATAGAGTATCTGGCGCGGATAAGTGTCGCCCGCATCGTCATATTGGCGATAGCGCTTGAGCGGATTGCCCAGCAGATTGACCACATCGAACGCGATCGTGATATTTTTGACCGGCGTCACGCTGGTCGAGAAATCGAGCTGCCCCCGCCCCTTCTCGATCACTGCATGGGCGGTCGGATCGAGGTTCACGAGGCCGTAGGATTGCACGAATTTCGAGCGGTAATTATAGGCCAACCGCGCCGAGAAGAACGGCCGTTCGTACAAGGCGATGACATTGTACGCCCATTTCGAAACGCCCGGAAACGCCTGTTGTTTGTTATCCACCGTAGCGGCGAGCGAGGGAGGCAGGTCGCCCTTGGCATCGACATAGGTAAGGTTCGCCTGAATACCAAACCCCTTCGCCCATTCGGGCAGGCCATCGATGTCGAGGAAGCTGGTGAAAGCCAGTTCGGCCCCCTGCAACGTGGTGTCGCCAAGGTTCAGCGGCGTCTGGATGCGCAGTCCGCCATATACCGGATCGGTTGAATCCACCGGAATCGACGAAACGAAGCCGTTCGCTTCGCGGCGGAACAGGGCCAGCGTGGCCGATCCGGTTCGCGAGAAATAATATTCAAGGCTGGCGTCGTAATTGTCCGAATATAGCGGCTTCAGGTCCGGGTTACCGCGCGACCCCGTCCGAAGGCACTGCTCCGCGTCGGGATCAAGGTCGCATTGGCTGCCTGGTTCGATGACCGGCGGCGAATTCAGGTTCAGCGAAGGCCGCAGGTCGAAGAAATTCGGCCGGGTTCGCGTCTGGGTGAAGGCAAGCCGCAACTGCAGCTTGTCGGTCAGGCCGATCCGCGCGCTGACATTGGGCAGATAGTCGGTATATTCGCTGCTGCCGGTTACCGCCGAAAAGCTCTCCACATTATCTTCATCCAGAAAGCGCGAAAAGCCGGTGGTGTGCAATTTCGTCTTCACCACGCGCAGACCGATCAGCCCGTCCACGGTGATACCGCCCAGATCGAACCCGTATTTCGCCTGACCGTAGATGGCGTAGGATTTTTCGTTTGCGGTGAAATTTTCCGTTGGACTGAATTCGGGGAGGCCTTCGGGCGCCCCGTAAAAGGCACGCAGCGCGTCGAGATTGTCGACGATGTCCGAATTGGACAGGCCGACAAAGGTGCGCGGTTCGAAACCGCCGCCGAACCGGAAGCCGGGATGTACCGTGCCGATCGTCACGGGCAGATCGGTGATCGGAATACGGTCATCGCCATTATAGATATACGGGGCGCCGCGGTCCCGACGCGCATCGCGGTCGCTGTAGCGCACGCCAAGCTGCAAGCGCCGCAAAAGGCCGGTATCGCTGACATCATATTCGACGTCGCTTCGCGTCTGCCAGTCCTTGCCTCCCACCGAAAGATACGCCTGATAGAATCCGCGACTGAGATAGTTCGCGGGGTCGGTCAGATCGAAATCCTGAAAAGTGTATAGCGGGCCGCCATCGCTGCCGCCGTCGAAATTGACATTGCGCACCGGCGAACTGGCGAACAGATAATCGATGTTGCGCGCGTTCAGCGTATAGGTGCTGTCGGTATAGGCAAGGTCGGCCGATACCTTCCAGCGGTCATGCTCCCACTTGGCGCCGCCACCGACCTGATAGGTATCGGTCTTTGCATTGGTGGCGCCCCAATAGCCATCGGGACGATAGGCGTTGGTGACGGTCATGCTTTGCGCCTGATCCTGCCCGTCGCCGCGATAGGTGACGTCCGAAAGCTGAATGCCTTCGCCAAAGATCGGCACGAACATATACTGGTTCGCGTCTTCGCTGCGGAAACCCTGAAACAGCCCGTCGACATAGAATTCGAGTTCGCTGTTCGGCCGCCACTGGATGGCGGCATTCGCCGAGGGACGCCAGCGATGGCCGGTGCCGTAATACAGCGCCTGCGCATCGGGATAGCGAAACCCGCCGCCCGTACCGGGTGCATTGTCTTCCGTCGCGGTCTGGATGACGAGCGATTGTTCGCGGGTCGAATCCTGATAGTTCAGCCCGACATAGGACGCGTTCACCAAAACGCCGATTTCACCGATGCCGGTATCCCAGCGGTCGCTGATGAGCAGATTGCCGTTCCACGACGTCTTACCCGACTGATCCCAGACGACGCCGTTTAGCGATCCTGAAAGTTCGAACCCCTTGAAATCGAAAGGCCGTCGCCCGCGAACGTTCACCTCACCGGCGATGCCCGCCTCGATCATGTCGGCGGTGCCGGATTTATAGACTTCCAGCGCCGCAACGGTGCCTGCGGGAAAATCCTGTATCGCGACGAAGCGGCCTTCGGCGGTGAAAATCTCACGCCCGTTATAGGTGGTGGTAAGGTCGGGAAGGCCGCGAACCGTAACACCGGCAGCTTCACCACCGCCGCGCGTCACCGTAACGCCGGTCACGCGCTGCAGCGCGGACGATGCGAACGTGTCGGGCAGCTTGCCGATATCCTCCGCCACGACGGCATCGACGATGCCATCGGAATTTCTCTTGATTTCCTGCGCGGATTCAAGGCTGCGACGATATCCGGTGACAACGATATCTTCCCCGGCGACAGCTTGCTGACCAGCGCTATCCTGCGCGGCGGGCGTAGTCGTCGCAGCCGACGCGCCGCTATCGTCAACCGCCTCGTCATCCGTATCCGACGATGTCGATTGGCTCTGCGATGTGGTCTGGGCCGCAACCGTAAGGGGCATCAAGGCAGCGAAACTCGCCACGCTTGACGCAGACAAGCAGAACCATGCTTTCAATTTCATCAGAATCTCCCCCGTAAGCGCCCGTCATCCGCGGGCCTATCCCGACTTTTCAGGTGCGTGCCCTGTAAATCTTGTTTCTGATTTATTTCAGCCGAACGGAGAGTGCAATAGCATTTATCGGATAAAACCGATTTTGTGGCTTTTATGCACACCTGATATTAGAAAGCTGCTTTCCCAACCAGCAACGATTGGCGGAATTGCACGCATCCGACTGGAAAGCGCGACGATATTTTTGTTGCCAGGCTATCAGACGCCGCAGGCCAGCAGACCTAGAATTCGATTCCCGCCTGCGCCTTAACCCCCTGTTCGCGGAACGGGTGTTTGACAAGCGTCATTTCGGTGACGAGGTCGGCCGCATCGATCAACGATTGCGGCGCGTTGCGGCCGGTGATGATCACATGCGCGTGCGCGTTTTTGGTCCGCAGGGTGTCGAGTACTTCGTCGACCGGCAGATAGCCGTAGCGCAACACGATATTCAGTTCGTCGACCACGATCATGTCATAGGCGGGATCGGCGATCATCCGCTTTACCTCCTGCCAGGCGATGCGAGTCACTTCGATATCGCGAGCGCGGTCCTGCGTATCCCAGGTGAAACCCTCCCCCATCGGCTTGAACTCGACATTGTCGAACTGCGCGAAGACTGCCGCCTCACCCGTCGTCATCGCGCCCTTGACGAACTGGACGACGCCGACCTTCATGCCATGGCCGATCGCGCGAACCACCATACCCAGCGCCGCGCTGGTCTTGCCCTTCCCTTGCCCGTATGGACGATCAGCAGCCCCTTCTCGATCGTTTTTGAGGCAACGATCCGGTCATGCGCGGCCTTTTTCTTCGCCATCCGGACATTGTGCTCTTCATTGGTGCGGTCGGTCATTTCATCCTCCGGCAGCTTTGGTGAAAGAAGTCCTGCTGAAGCGGCGCGGCGGCACCCTATGCCAGCACCGCCGTTACCAGCAGCCCGGTTTCGAACAGTTCTATGCCCGCGCCGTGAACGTCGCCGGTCATTCCGCCGATTCTCACCCGGAACCACCAGCCAAGGGCGATCAGCAGCAGCGGGGTGGCGAGCAGCAGCGGCAGGAACGCGCAGCCGCCCGCCAGTACCAGCGCCCAGCCGATAAGGTCGCGCGCGCGCGTCGCGCCGGTAATGCTCGCGCCCAGCCCTTCGCTGCGCAGCGAGGGGAGCATTCGCGCCCATACCAGCGGGGCAAGCCGCGCCGCTGCGGGAATCGCGATCAGCGCGGGCCAGTCGCCCGGCAGCAGCAAATGGAGCAGCACCAGTTTGGTGGCGAGTTGCAGCACGATCGCGATCACACCGAAACTGCCGATATGCGGATCGCGCATCACGTCGAGCATTCGCGTCCTGTCGCCATGCGCCGCACCCAGCCCATCGGCGACATCGCCCAGCCCGTCGAGATGCAGCGCGCCCGTCACCCCTACCCAAACGCCAAGCGCCGCCAATGCACCCAACCACGGATCGACTTGCGCCGCGCCCCAGCCCGCAGCGGCGACAAGCGCACCAATGACCATCCCGACCAGCGGGTAAAGCCGGATCGCGGCCGCGAAGTCGCCTTCGCGCATCGCAACGCGCGGCGTCGGCAGGCGAGTCAGAAACCGGATCGCGACCGCAAGCCGCCTCATGCCCACAGCCCCGTCACCTGTGCGCGGCGCGGACCACCGTGCCAGACGGAGAGGGCCAGCACCGAGGCGCAGGGCAGATCGAACGCCCATGTCTGCGCAATCGAAAAGCCGCACAGACAGTGCAGCGCGGCACGCATTGCGCCGCCATGGGTGACGACCAGCGTGGGTTCGCTCGAAAGCGCGGCGATAGCCTCGGCCACCCGCGCGACAAGCGCCGACCAGCGCTCGCCGCCAGGCGGGGGACTTGCGTCCGGGTCATCCCAGAAGTGGGTCAACCGCTCCGCATTGATCTGCGAAGTCGCCAGCCCGTCCCATTGCCCGAAATCCAGTTCGCGCCAGCGCGGGTCGAGGGTCGGCGTGCCGATCGCCGCTGCACAGGCGCTTGCGCGTTTCAGATCCGACGAGATCAGCCGTACCTTGCCAAGCCCAAGCGCGCGTGCCCGATTGGCGCAGGCGCTGATGCCATGCGGCAGCGCTTCGCAATCGTGATGCCCGACCAGCTTTCCGGCAAGCGCGGTTTCGCCATGCCGCATCAGGTAGAGCCGGAAGCTGCTCACCCGCCCGCGACACCCGCTTCGGCAAATGTCGCCATACCGTTATGCGCGGCAAGCGCGGCGCGAATGATCTGTACGGCAACCGCCGCGCCGCTGCCTTCGCCAAGCCGCATGTCGAGCGCGAGCAACGGCTCCAGCCCCAACCGGTCGAGCAACCGGATATGCCCCGGTTCGGCCGAGCAATGACCAGCGATACAATGATCGCCGATTGCCGGATTGAGCAGCGTCAGCGGCGTGATCGCGCTGGTCGCGATGAAACCGTCGAGCACTACCGGCACCCGCCCCAGCCGCGACGCGAGCAGTGCACCGGCAATTGCGACAATCTCCCGACCGCCGAGCCTGCGAAGAATTTCGAAGGGGGCATCAAGATGTTCGCGATGCAGCACAAGCCCCGCCTCAACCGTTTCGACCTTGCGCGCGATACCCTGCGCATCGACGCCGGTGCCCGGCCCCACCCAGTCGGCCGCGCGCGCCCCGAAGCTGGCAGCGGCCAGCGCGGCGGCGGCGGTGGTGTTGCCGATACCCATTTCGCCGAGCACGAGCAGGTCGGCATCCATCACCGATGCCGCACCGGCGTTGAGCGCGGCGAGGCATTCGGCCTCGCCCATCGCGGGCGCTTGCGTGAAATCGGCGGTCGGCCGGTCGAGATCGAGCGGCACCACATCGAGCGTCAGGTTCGCGGCCTTCGCCAGCGCGTTGATCGCCGCGCCGCCCGCCCGGAAATTGGCGACCATCTGCACGGTGACATCGGCGGGAAAGGCGCTGACCCCGCGCGCAACGACGCCGTGATTGCCGGCGAAGACCACCGCGCGTCCATGCTCGATCATCGGACGTTCCCGCCCCTGCCATCCGGCAAGGAAGATCGCGAGTTCCTCCAGCCGCCCCAGCGACCCCGGCGGCTTGGTGAGCTGCCCCTGCCGCTTGCTCGCTGCGGCGCGCGCCCCTTGATCGGGCACGGGAAGATCGACCAGCCTCGCGTGGAAATCCCGGGCGCTATCGAAACGGATCATTCGACGACATATCCTTCCGGCGGCGTGCGGGTGATGAAATGGCCTTTGACGCCTTCGGGCCAGTCGCGAAAGGGCACGCTCCCCCAATCACTCTGCGCATAGGCGCGCGCATAGTCGAGAATGGCGCGTGCCGCATCGTCATCGGGTGCGAACCGGCCCATGACATAGCCGACCTTTCGGGGGCTGCGAAGGTGAACGGTGCAGAATTCGGAACAGGTGAACAGGCAGGGCATCTCCTCCACCGCGACGCCGTCATAGGCGGGATCGGACGCCTTGACGCGGCGAAGTGCCTCTACCAGCTTCGCGCCGCCGCGTTGCCCTTGCTCATCCGCGCGCGCGTCCGGAGAATGGCGGCACGTGTTGCATGCCACCACTGCCACCCCATCGGCGCTTCGCTTCAGCATCGCGCGCTTTCCGCCGTGCCGCCCGAAACCGCAATCATGTCGCCAGCCGCCGCTTGCCCGCCGCCGGCATCCCCAGCGCGACCAGACCGCGATACAACAGCATTAGCACGATCAGGATCGCCCCGTTCCGCGCCAACTGTGTCGCGTTGATCGCGGGCGACAAGGTGGTTGCAACCCCGCCAAGGCCGAACGCCCAGAGGAGGATCACACCCTGAAACGCCAGCGTTGCCGCCAGAAAGGCCGTCGCGATTCCAAACAGCGGTCGATTGCGGCCGAAACGCTTCGCCGCGAACCGTGCCGCGATCACCCCCACCACCGCTGCCATACCGAGCGCGATACCCCATAGAAACGTGCTGGTGGTGTGCGGATAGCCAAGCACGCAGAATCCCACCGCCTGACTGGCGACCCAACTGGCAAGCATCAGCAACACGCCGTCGCGCAGGCGCATCTGCGTCGCCGCCAGTGCCGCAAGCGCTGTGAACGGCGTGGCACAGGCAAGCGCCAGTGTGCCGAGCGTGCTCGCGATGGTTAGCAGCATGATCCAGAGCGTCGATGCACGCCGGGCGGAAATACCGGTCGCCATCACCATCAGAACCGCCCCCGCAGGCCCGCGCGAATGCTGCGCCCCAACGTGCTGTAGCGCGCGGCGGTGCGATAGTCCTCGTCGAACACATTGTCGCCGCGCATGAACAAGGTCACGTCATCGGAAAGCGGCACGTCGAGGCGCAGATCGACCAGCGTGTAGGAGTCGAGCCGAGTGCTGTTATACACGCTGTCATAGCTCGCCCCGCTCCAGCGCACGGCGCCGCCCAGAGATATGCCCGCCGGAAGGGTGTAGGTGGCCGACGCGTTCCAGCTATGGCGCGGCCGGCGGCCGAGCTGATTGCCATAGGTTCCCGAATCGGGCGACCGGTCCTCCGACAGCGTCCATGTATAATTGCCGTCGATCAGCAGCCCGCCGAAGCGCAACCGTCCCGCCGCCTCGATCCCCTGGGCAAAGGCGCGATCGACGTTGCGATAATAGCCGTATCGCGGCGTCGTCGTTCCGGGAATGACGCACATCGGATCGTCGGAGTCCGTCGAACAGCTAGAATAATCGATCAGATCGTGCGAGCGGCGTTCGAAATAGGTCGCGCCGATCGCGGCAAGTCCGCCCAGCAAGCGCTGTTCCACGCCCGCTTCCCATCCCTTCGCGCGTTCGGGATCGAGCGTCTGATTGCCATATTCCGAATAGAGCTGGTAAAGCGAGGGCGCCTTGAACCCTTCCGAATAGCTGGCGCGCAGGATGGTGTTGCTTGGCAGCTTCCACACCGCGCCGCCTGCGAACAGCGTCTTGTCGCCATAGCTGTTGTGATCGTCATTGCGCACGCCGCCGGTCAGCGTCAGCCCGTCGATCACTTCGGCATTCACCTGCCCGTAAAAGCTGTTGACCTCCGCCCGACCGCGCGCCGGTTCGGGGATCGGGGTCGACAGGCTGGCGGCGGGCGATACGCTGCGGAAACGGCTGATTTCATGCTCCGCGCCGAACGTCGCATCGATCCGCCGGGTGATGGCGAGGCTGCCCTGATATTCGATCCGTTCGTTCTTGCCCGCTGCGTCGAAGGTGTTTTTCCGCTCGCGCGCCGGATCGTAATTGTCGCGATCGGTGTCGGTATAGGCATAGCCGATACGGTTGCGCAGCCGCCCGTCGAACAGCGCGATGTTCAGCCCGGCATAGCCAACAAATTCGTCGTTGAGCGAATATTCGTCGGTATCGCCGCTGAATCCGTCGATCTCCGTCCGGCCATGGCCGTAATAGCCGCGCACATCCGCGCTGATTCCATCGGTGATGTCGAGCACCGCGCGGCCGGAGGCGGAGCGGTTGGTATAGCCGTCCTTTTCCGAACCGCCATATTCGGGCGCGATCGCTGAGATGCCGTCGGTTGTGAAGGTCTGACCGCCCACGCGCCAGGACAGCGGGCCGGTGCGCCCCCCGATCGCGGCGCGCCCGCTGACCGTATTGCGGCTCCCCGCAGAAACGTCGAAGCTGCCTTCAAGCGATTTTTGGGGCATAGGCGTGACGATGTTGACGACGCCGCCGATCGCCTGACTGCCCCACAGCGTCGATTGCGGTCCGCGCAACACCTCGATCCGTGCGGCATCGCCGATGAGCAAATTGCCGAAATTATAGCCGCCGCCGGTCGAGGACGGATCGTTGAGCTTCACCCCGTCAATGACGACCACGGTCTGGTCGGTTTCCGCGCCGCGGATGCGCAGCGAAGTCGCGGTGCCGTATCCGCCGTTGCGCGACAGGCTGACCCCCGGCGTGCGCAGCAGCAGATCGGCGACGGTCAGATCGCCCGCACGATCGATCGCATCCTTATCGAGCACGGTCACCGACGATGCGATCCGGTCGATCGCGGTCGGGGTGCGGGTGGCGGTTACCAGGATTTCGCCGCTGTCGGCGTCGGTGCCCCCCGTCGCCGCGGAATCGGTCGCGCCGGCGGCGTCGGGTTGCGGGGCCTGAACGGTTTCGCCGGTCTGTTGGGCATGTACGGTTGCCGGCGCGATCAGCGCGATACCGGCGAGCAACTGGGCAATCTTCACTTCTTCCCCCATGACGACACGTCCCCGGCGCGCGATTGCGCCGAAGTTCACATTGCCGTCACTCGGGTTGCCCCCGTCCGCCCGACACACCCTGGCCGGCCGATGGACGACGGCGACGGGCAGGTCTCCTGGCTCGCGGGTCGGTGCCGGTTATCCGGGAACCCGGCAAAGTACTCCTTTGCCGGGAATCCGTCCGCGCCGCCTTCTCGGGACCAAAAAGTCCCAATGGCATGTGGCGCGGTGGCTCGCCGCTTACAGTTGCAGGGGCAGCCGGGGTATTTCACCCCGTTCCCATTTTCATCCCCGTCGCCGGGGAACCTGTCGCTGCGCGGTCCCTTAGAACCGCGGCGCGCCCTTCGTCAACGCATGCGTTCGAGCGGCACGACGAGCCGCTGCCCCGCTCCGCCAAAGGCAGCGGTGATGCCATAGACATCGGCAAGCAATTGCGGCGTCAGCACCGTTTCCGGCGGGCCGTCGGCGACCAGCCTCCCCGCGTCGAGCACGAGCAGCCGGTCGCAAAAGCGCATCGCGAGGTTGAGGTCGTGGAACACCGCCAGCACCAGCTTTCCCGAATCCGCCTGACCACGCAGAATCTCCATGCCCTGAAGCTGATGCGCGGGATCGAGGCTGGCCAGCGGTTCGTCGGCGATCAGGGCGCTCGCCTCCACCGCAAGCGCGCGGGCGAGCAGGACCCGCGCCCGTTCGCCGCCCGAAAGTTCGGTCGCGATCCGCCCGGCAAGCATATCGACCTCGGCCAGCGCCATCGCACGCGCGATCGCTTCGCGGTCATCCGCGCCGATCCGCGAATAGGGGGTAAGGTGCGGCAACCGGCCCAGCGCGACCAGCCGCTCGACGCTGAGCGGCCAGTGCAGTGCCTGTCCTTGCGGCAGATAGGCGACCTTCCGGGCAATCTGCCTGCGCGTCAGATCGTTCAGTGGCGCTTCGCCGATGCGGACAAGGCCGCTGGCCGGGACGAGCCCCAGCAGGGCGCGCACCAGCGTCGATTTGCCCGCGCCGTTGGGGCCGAGGATGCCGACAAAACTTCCAGGCCGGAACGCGGCCGAAACGTCGCGGACCACCGGCCGACCAGCCAGTTCAACGCCGACATGCTCCGCAACGATGCTCACCATAGCCGCCGCTCACGCATCAGATGGAAGAGGAAGAAGGGCACGCCCAGAAACGCGGTGACCACGCCGAGGCGAAGCTCGGTCGTCGCCGGGATGATTCGCACCAATATGTCCGACAAGGTCAGCAGCGACGCGCCCGCAAGCGCGCTCGGCAGGAGGAGCGAGGACGGACTGCGGTCGGTGAGCGGCCGGACCAGATGCGGGACGATCAGGCCGACAAAGCCGATAGCGCCCGATACCGCCACCGCGCCGCCGACACCGATTGCGACACCCAGCAACAGGCGAAGGCGCGTGCGCTTCAGGTCCGCCCCCAGCGCCGCCGCGCCGTCTTCCCCCAGGGTAAGGGCGTCGAGCGCCGGCCCGTCCCATGCGAGCAGCGCCATCCCGATCGCGATGCAGGGAAGCGCCACCGCGACATGGTGAAACGACCGGTCCTCCAGGCTTCCCATCAGCCAGATCATGATCTCCATCCCCGCGAACGGATTGGGGGAGAGGTTGAGCGCGAGGCTGATCCCCGCACCCGCCAGCGTCGCCACAGCAATCCCCGCAAGGATCAGCGTCAGCGAGCTTTCGGACCGGCCCGCGAGCAGGAACAGCAGCGCGAGGCTGACCACCGCCCCGGCAATCGCCATCAGCGGCAGCGCGGCGGGCCAGAGATCGGCGAACCCGAAATAGAACGCCACGACCGCCCCCAGCGCAGCGCCGTTCGATGTGCCGAGCACCGCCGGCTCGGCGAGCGGATTGCGCAGATAGCCCTGCAGCGCCGCCCCCGACAGGCCGAGCATCGCGCCGATCGCGATGCTGAGGATCGCGCGCGGCAGGCGAAGGTCGATCAGGATCGACCGGATGACGGGATCGCCATGGCCAAAGAGCGCCGCCAGCATCGCCTGGGGAGACAGCGATGCACTGCCGATACCAACCGACAGCACCGCCGATACACCGGCGAGCGCGATCAGCAGCGGCACGAGCCATGGTCTGGATGCGGTCAACGCCCTGCCTTCATGATCGTCACGCCATCACCCGCTGTGCCCCGGTTGGCAGACGCCCCTAGCGCAGCGCGGCGCGCTTTGGCAAAGGCGAAGCATGAACCGCTGGCTTGCAGCCCTGGCCCTGCCGCTTCTGATCGGTGCGAAGGCCGCGCCATCACCCGCCCCGCACCGGATCGTTTCGCTTAACCTGTGCGCCGACCAGTATCTGCTCGCGCTCGCCGATCGCGAGCAGATCGCTGCACTGACCGATCTGGCTCGCGATCCGCAAATGTCGGCCGCCGCGGCGAAAGCGCGCGACGTACCGGTATCGAAGGGCTCGGCGGAGGATGTGATCGCGCTGCGCCCCGATCTTATCATCGCCAGTCCGTGGCAGCGTCGCGAGACCGTCGCGATGCTGCAGGATCGCGGCATCGCGCGCCTCGATCTGCCGATTGCCAACAGCTATGCCGATATCGTCGCGCAAATCCGCACCGTTGCGGCCGCAGTCGGACATAAGGCGCGCGGCGAACGGCTGATCGCCGATATGAACGCGCGGCTGGCGCGGCTTCCGCACGATGTCGGAAAGGGGCGAGTCGCCGCCTATTATCAGCGCCGCGGGTTCCTGACCGGCACCGGCACGCTGGTCGATGACCTGATGCACCAGCTGGGCCTCGTCAATCTGGCCGCCAAGCTGGAAAAGCCGGCGCTTGCGCGTATCGGCCTCGAAGAAATCGCGCTCGCACGGCCTGATTATCTCATCGTCGAATCGGATGCTGAAAAGGTGCGCGACCGCGGCACCGAAATGCTGCACCATCCCTTGCTCGATCCGATTCCCCGGCTCGAAGTGCCGCAGGCATGGACGGTATGCGGCGGCCCCGCCTATGTGCTGGCGGCAGAGAGTCTCGCCGCGCAACTGCGCTGACCCACCGCACCGCCGTGCGGTAACCGGCGGCATCAAGGGGCGGATGCGACGCCGATCGGCATCGGCTTTCCCTTCTCGTCGACCGCTAACATCGTAAAGGTGGATTGCGCTGCCTGCCTGCGTTCACCCGCAATCAGATGTTCGGCCCATAGTTCGACGTCGATACGGATCGAACTGCGGCCCGTCATCTTTACCCGCGCGACCAGTTCGACCATTTCGCCTTCACCGATCTGCGATTTGAAATCGATCCGGTCGCACGCCGCCATGACGATCGACGCACGGGCATGACGCGTCGCGGCAAGGAACGCCGCCTTGCCCATCATTTTGAGCGCATCGCCGCCATACAGCGTGCCATAATGGCTGGTCTGTTGCGGAAAGACCATGTCGACAAAGCGCAGCGCGGCGTCGGTTTCCACTGCCGCCCGCGTGCCGAGCGGCGGCAGCGGCAGTTCGGTCTCAGGCCCCTTGACCGCCACCAGCGTGAAAAGCCCCCGCGTGCACAACCGCCGCTCGCCGCTGGTCGGCACTTCCGCGATCAGTTCCACCGTCACGTCGAGCGAGCTTCGCCCGACGCGGGTAACGCGCCCTGTCGCCTCCACCATTTCGCCGATCCGCGCCGGCGCGGCGAAATCGATTTTTTCCGAAGAGGCGGTGACGAAGGGCGCCCGGCCATGGCGCGAGGCGGCGAGGAACGCCACCTTGTCCATATGCGCGAGTGCCACGCCGCCGAACAGCGTGCCGTGATGATTGGCATCGCCGGGAAAGATCATGTCGATCAGCCGGACGATGCCGCTTTCGGCCTTCGTCGTCATCGCGTCAGGCCTCTGCCATATGTTCGGCGCGAAGCGTTTGCGCCGCCGCGACCATCGCATTGATCGACGGCTTTACCTCTTCCCATTTGCGCGTCTTCAGCCCGCAATCGGGATTGACCCACAGTTGCTTGGGCGAAAGGTGGAGCTGCGCCAGTCGTATCAGGTTCACCATTTCCGCTTCATCGGGCACGCGCGGGGTGTGGATGTCATAGACGCCCGGCCCGATCGCGGCGGGATATTCATAGCGGGCAAAGCCTTCGAGCAGTTCCATCTGCGAACGGGCGGTTTCGATCGAGATCACGTCGGCATCCATCGCGCCGATATCGGCAAGGATGTCGTTGAATTCCGAATAGCACATATGGGTGTGTATCTGCGTCGCGTCCTCCACCCCGCTCGCGGCGAGACGGAAGCAATCGACCGCCCAGTCCAGATACGGCTGCCAGTCGGCACGCCGCAGCGGCAGGCCTTCGCGAAGCGCCGCCTCGTCGATCTGGATCGCCCTGCACCCGGCTTCCTCCAGGTCCTGCACTTCGTCGCGGATGGCGAGCGCGATCTGGCGGCAGCTGTCCTCGCGCGGCTGGTCGTCGCGAACGAAGCTCCAGTTGAGGATCGTAACCGGGCCGGTGAGCATGCCCTTTACCGGCTTTTCCGTCAGCGACTGGGCATAGCGCCACCATTCGACCGTCATCGGCGCGGGCCGCGAAACGTCGCCGAACAGGATCGGCGGACGCACGCAGCGCGAACCATAGGATTGCACCCAGCCGGTGGTGGTGAACGCGAATCCCGAAAGCTGTTCGCCGAAATACTGTACCATGTCGTTGCGTTCGAATTCGCCATGGACCAGCATGTCGAGGCCCGCCGCTTCCTGCCAGCGGATCGCGCGTTCGGTTTCGGCGCGCAGAAACGCGTCATAGGTCGATGCGCACATATCACCGCGATTATGCGCCGCGCGCGCTTTCCGGATCGCCTCGGTCTGCGGAAACGAACCGATGGTGGTGGTGGGGAACAACGGCAGGTCCAACGCGTCGGCTTGCACGCGGCTGCGCTCGGCATGCCCCGATTTGCGGCGGCGCATATCGTCGGTCACCGCCCGGACCCGTTCGGCAACCTTCGGATCGTGGATTCGCGGCGAATGCTTGCGCGAAGCGACCGCTTTCGCCGAAGCGGCCAGTTCCTCGCGCACCGAATCGCCGCCGTGGTTGAGCGCGACCTTCAGCGTCGTCAGTTCGGCGATTTTCTGCACCGCGAAGGCGAGCCACTGCTTCACCTCGCCATCGAGCTTGCGTTCAAGATCGAGATCGACCGGCACATGGAGCAGCGAACAGGACGGGGCGAGCACGAGATCGCGAAGCGCCGCCACCGGTTCGAGCCGGTCGAGCAACGCTTCAAGGTCGGCGCGCCAGATATTGCGCCCGTCGACCACGCCCAGCGACAGCAGCAGCGATTTGGGCGCGACCTTCAGCAGCCGGTCGAGCTGTTCGGGCGCGCGGACGCAATCAATGTGCAGGCCCGCCACGGGAAGCGATGCGGCAAACGACAGATTATCGCCCAGTCCGCCGAAATAGGTGGTCAGCATCAATTTCGGCCCCGAGCGCGAAAGCCGGGCATAGGCACGGGTAAGCGCGCTGCGCTGCTGATCGGACAGGTCGGTGACAAGGATAGGCTCGTCGATCTGCACCCATTCAGCGCCGGCTTCGCGCAGATGGCCAAGGATTACCGAATACAGCCCAAGCACTTCGTCCAGATAATCGAACGGATCGACATCCTGTCCCTTGGCCAGGCTGAGCCAGGTCACCGGCCCGACGATCACCGGCCGGGTTTCGAACCCCTGCGCCTTCGCCTCGCGCCAGGCATCGACGATCGTCAGCCGGCCGAGCGCAAGTTTCTGCCCGGCATGTAGTTCGGGCACCAGAAAGTGATAATTGGTGTCGAACCATTTGGTCATCTCGCATGCGGTCAGGCTTTCGCCACCAGTGCCTTTGGTGCCGCGCGCCATCGCGAAATAGGTGGCAAGGTCGGCCGTGCCCGGCTGCGCGCCATAGCGTTGCGGCACCGCGCCGAGCATCAGGCTCATGTCGAGCACATGGTCATAGAGCGAGAAATCGCCGGAGGGCAGCCAGTCCGCGCCAAGCGCACGCTGGCGCGCCCAGGCCGCGGATTTGAGGCCCGCTGCCGCTTCCAGCAGTTCGGTTTCGTCGGATTTTCCCGACCAGTGCCTTTCAAGCGCGAATTTCAGTTCGCGGCGCGGGCCGATACGCGGGAAACCAAGCGTTGCAGTCGTGACGGTCATA
The DNA here is from genome assembly GCF_019351405.1 of Stakelama flava. Classification (GTDB taxonomy): domain Bacteria; phylum Pseudomonadota; class Alphaproteobacteria; order Sphingomonadales; family Sphingomonadaceae; genus Sphingomonas; species Sphingomonas flava_A. The sequence continues at coordinate 226,223 of NZ_JAHWZX010000003.1, read as the reverse complement.
TTCTTCATCCCCGAAGAAAGGGCGGGGACAAGAACCGGACACCGGCACGCACGGCCGGAATCGACACCGGCCGCGTTCGCGTCAGGCGACCAGACCGGGCACCCCGCCGGTGGACGTTATCGCGTCGAAAGGCAGGTCTCCTGGCTCGCGGGTCAAAGCGTACGATCCGTCTTCCCGGAACCATAGCGGTTACAGTGACATCGAGGATCGCCGCTCGCCGCTTACAGTTGCGGGGGCAGCGCCGGTTTCACACCGGCTTCCCGTCTTAGCTCCGGCGCGAACCATGCCCGGCCGGAGAACCTTCGACGCTGACCCTATCGCGCGGGACGGGCAGCCACGTCAAGCGCCATATAAAGAATTCTTTATGTCTCGTCCGCGCCGGTCGTCGGCCGGCCGAGCGGTGACACACCCTCACCGAAGTGGCAAAACCGAGGATTCCTTGATCGTTTCCATCGAGATATACGCGGATATGTCGGCCAGTTCGATTTCGGCAATCAACCGTTTATACACGCGGTCATAACAGCCGATATCGGGAATGATGACCTTCATCAGATAATCGAAATCGCCGGCCAGGCGGTGGCATTCGACGATTTCGGGGATTGCCGAGAGCACCTCGCGAAACCGGTCCAGCCAGGCATCGCTGTGCCGGGCGTGCACGATCACGAACACCGTCATCGGAACGTCCAGCTTGCCCCGGTCGAGCAGCGCGACGGTACGTTTGATATATCCCTGATCGCGAAGCTGCTGGATTCGCCGCGAACAGGCGGAGGAAGAAAGATTCACGCGTGCTGCAATTTCATAAACCGGCGTATCGGCGGAGTGCTGAAGCATATCTAGGATAGCGCGATCGCGCGGGTTGAGGCTCATTCGCCCTCTATGCGCGATTCAACCCGTTTGCACAAACTTATCGCGTTTAATTCCGCCGGCATGCATTTTGAACGCATGATCCGATAAAATCGCGGTTCGCTTTGCATCCTTTTAGCGTGCCAGACGCGCTACAATCAGCACATCATTTTTAAAAACGGACCTTTGCAGCATGCCGCCACTCCCCCCTGCCGATCATGCCCATTCGCGATCGGACTGGCACCGGCAGGCGTTACACATGCTGCACGCCGAACAGACCCGTTCCGCCGACACCCATTTGATCGCCGTTCCGCTGACCAACGCGCCCGATATCCAGCTTTACCTGAAGGATGAGGCGAGCCACCCGACCGGCAGCCTGAAACACCGCCTCGCGCGCTCGCTGTTCCTCTATGCGCTGTGCAACGGATGGATTGCACCGGGGTGCACGATCGTCGAAGCATCTTCCGGCTCCACTGCGGTGTCGGAGGCGTATTTCGCGAAAATGCTGGGGCTGCCCTTCGTGGCTGTGATCCCCGCCGACACCGCACAGGAAAAGATCGCGCTGATCGAGGCGCAGGGCGGCCGCTGCCACAAGGTTAAGGACGCACGTACCGTGTACGATGTCGCGGCGAACATCGCGCACGAAACGGGCGGCCATTATCTCGACCAGTTCACCTTTGCCGAACGGGCGACCGACTGGCGTGGCAACAACAATATCGCCCAGTCGATTTTCGAACAGATGCGCGATGAACCCAATCCGGTTCCGCGCTGGATCGTCTGCGGCGCGGGAACCGGCGGCACCTCGGCCACGATCGGCCGCTACATCCGCTATAGCGGCCACCCGACCGGGTTGTGCGTCGCCGATCCGGAAGCCTCCGTCTTTCATCGCCATTTCATCGACCGCACGATCAGGACGGTATCGGGCGCGCTGTCGCGGATCGAAGGGGTGGGGCGGGCACGGGTCGAACCATCGTTCCTGCCCGACGTGATTGACCGGATGATCGCGGTTCCCGATGCCGCCGCGATCGCCGCGGCAAAGCATCTCAGCCAGGTCCTGGGGCGCCGCTGCGGTCCTTCGACGGGCCTGAACCTTCATGCCTGTCTGGATACGATCGACGCCATGGTGGCACGCGGCGAGCGCGGTTCGATCGTCACGCTGCTGTGCGATTCGGGCGAACGCTATGCCTCGACCTGTTTCGACGCAGACTGGTGCGCGCAAAAGGGGTTCGGCGACGATGCCGGCCATGCCCGGCTGGAACATTATCTGCCGCTCGCCGGCTGATGCGATTGGCCCTGTGGCCTAACGCCGCCCAACCGATTAGGGCGAAAGCCGAACGCCGCGTTCAGATACCCTCTTTGCAGAAGGCGAAAGTGGCGCTATCGCCGCGCAACGCGCATCGGGGCGGTTAGCTCAGCTGGTAGAGCATCTCGTTTACACCGAGAGGGTCGGCGGTTCGAACCCGTCACCGCCCACCATCGCGCGCCATGCCTCTCCCGATTCTACAGCGCGCGCACCAGCCGCACCGCGACCGCCAGCCATGCCGGATCGGTGACCACCAATTGCCGCTGCCCCGCACCCGAGGGAAGCAGGTGCAGCCTGCCGCCATCCATGTCGATCAGCCTGCCAAAGATATAACGCCCCGCCGGACGCGGGACGAGGACATCGCGGTTCACCGCCGCCGCAAAGCCGTCAGGCGCTATCCTGCGGCACCACAGCTCGTCGCCAGCACGGTAATCACCGCTCGATCCGGTCACCGTCACCGCAACCATGCCCGGTTCGGCGCGCGGGGCAACCACCGTGGCGGGTCGGCGCGGCGCGCGCGCCTCTCCCCCGTCGAGAACGGCCGCCACGGGCAGTTCCGCCTGATCGGGCAGCTTCACCAAGTCCGCCGCCTCAACCCCCAGCGCATCGGCGATCCGGTTGAGCCATTTTACCGACACGGTTCGCGTTCCGGTTTCCAGCCGCCCGATCGTCTGTGCCGTGGTCGGCGGATCGCATCGCTGCGCCACCTCTTCCAACGTAAGCGACTTTGCCTTTCTGACATCACGGATCGCTGTGATCATTGCGCCCTCTTTTGAACCATATTGGTTTTTCTTCTGTCCTACAAAATACTCGCTATGGCAAGTGTCGGCCGAATCGAAGCGACGGAGGGACCCGCGATGCGGCAATTGGAAGAGCGTGAATTTCGGGACGGACAGGTTCGCGGTCCCGCCGGGCGACGCGGGCGCAGCATGACGGTCAACATGGCTGAATCGCCGCTTGGATGGTTGAAGGCGCGCGGCATGATCAGCGATGCGCAGTTCGAGGCGGGCGAGCGGCTGCGCGCCGATTACGAAACCGCCGCGATCGGCCCGCGCGTAACGATGCGCTGGGACCCGGCACCAAGCGGCCGTGCGCGCGGCGCGGCGCCCGATCCGGGCGATGCTACTCATGTGCAGATTTCGGCCAAGCGCCGCTTTGATGGCGCGCTGAAAGAAGCGGGGCCGGGACTGTCCGACATCCTATGGCGGGTCATCTGCGCGGGCGAAGGGCTTCCTACCGCCGAAAAGGCACTTGGCTGGCCCAGCCGCGCGGGTAAGCTGGTACTGTGCCTCGCGCTTGACCGGATCGCCGCCTTTTACCGCATCCGGTAACCGCGATTTTTCGTCCGCACGCGGCCCAGCCGGGCTTTACAGCGGTCGGGGGTCGCCGTCGGTCAGCACATGGGTGCAAAGCTGGGCGCCCGGCGTATCTTCGGCATCGAGCGCCTGTACCGTGACCCAGCCTTCGCGCCGCAGCGCCGCGCCGCGTTCCGGATCGCTGTCCAGCGGCAGGAACAGACGCCGCCGACCGTCCTGCCCCGCACCCAGCGCAAGGATCGCGTCGGCATAGAGCGAGAAGCCGACCGCGGGCTCTTCCCCGCCATCGCCGCGCAGGATGGTATACGCCCCGCCGCGTCCGATGGGCACGCGCCCGCCGGCGAGGAACAGCGAAAAGCCGAACCAGCGCTGATATTCGAAGCCGTGCCGCTCAGTCGGATCGAGCGTCACCGCGATATCGCCGCCCAGCACGCCCGCAATCTCCGCCAGCCCGTCCAGCCTGCTCGTCATGCTGTCGCCCGCCACGGCGCGCAGCTTTTCGCTCGCCCGTTCGAACGGCCCCGCCGCCTCGATCAGCGGCAGATAGGCCGGGTCGATCGCCGCCACTCCGGCCGCGTCCTTCGCATCCAGCCGGTCGCGAAGCTGCGCGAGATCGTTCCCGCCCAACGCGCCGCCAGCGAGCGTGTCGACCAGATCGGGCAAGGTGAAATCGATCGCGATTCCCGAAACCCCGGCCGCCTGTAACGCCTCTACCGCGACGGTGACGATTTCGCGCGCGGCGGCGACCGAATCGAGGCCGATCAGTTCCGCCCCGATCTGGCGAAGCGCGCGTTCGGGCTGCAATTCACTGGCGCGCAGCTTCACCACCGCCCCGGCATAGCACAGCCGAACCGGGCGCGGGTGATGCCCCATCCGCGTCGCGGCGATCCGGCCGATCTGTGCGGTCATGTCCGGCCGAATGGCGAGCGTGCGCTGCGACACCGGATCGACGAAGCGAACGGCGTCGCGCGCGCTCCCCGATTTCAACCGCGCGGCGAAGCTCTCCTCGAACTCGGCCAGCGGGGGATCGACCTGTTCATAGCCATGGGCGTGCGCGACATCGAGCACCGTGCGTTCCAGCCGGGACGCAGCGCCCGCCACCGGCGGCAACCGGTCATGAAACCCCTCGGGCAACAATCCGCCGCTCACCCGTCGATTCCCCGCATGTCAGCCTTCCTTCAGAACTCCAGCGCCATCGCCGTCTTGACGCCGGGTAGCGCGCGTACGGTATCAAGGAAGGCCTTGTCCATCGTTCCATCGACCGACAGCAGCAGGATCGCCTCTCCGCCCGCCTGACGCCGACCGAGATGGAAGGTGCCGATATTGACCCCCTTTTCGCCCAGCAGCGAGCCGAGACGGCCGATGAAACCGGGCTGATCCTCATTAACGACATACAGCATATGACCGATCAGATCGGCCTCCATCTGTATGCCGAACAATTCAACGAGCCGCGGCTTGTTGTCGCCAAACAACGTCCCGGCGACTGAGCGTTCGCCCTTGTCGGTGCGCACGGTGACGCGCACCAGCGTATGATAATCGCCCTCGCGATCATGGCGCACCTCGCGCACGTCAAGGCCGCGTTCCTTCGCGAGGAAGGGGGCGTTGACCATGTTCACCGAATCCGAATACGCGCCCATCAGCCCGGCGAGAACCGCGCCGGTGATCGGTTTCTGGTTCAGCTCGGCAGCCGCGCCCTCGGTCTCGATCGCAACGCTGGAAAGCGCGCCATGGGCGAGTTGCCCGACCAGCGACCCGATCTTTTCGGCAAGCGCCATATAGGGCTTCAGCCGCGGCGCCTCCTCCGCCGACAGGCTGGGCATGTTCAGCGCGTTGGTAACGCCGCCCGATAACAGGAAATCGCTCATCTGTTCGGCGACCTGGATCGCGACATTGACCTGCGCTTCCGTCGTGGAAGCGCCCAGATGCGGCGTGGAAATGAAGTTGGGCGTGCCGAACAGCGGGCTTTCCTTTGCCGGTTCGGCAACGAACACGTCGAGCGCGGCGCCCGCGATATGGCCCGAATCGAGCCCTTCCTTCAACGCCGCTTCATCGACCAGCCCGCCGCGCGCGCAGTTGATGATGCGAATGCCCTTCTTCGTCTTGGCGAGATTTTCCTTCGACAGGATGTTGCGCGTCTGATCGGTCAGCGGCGTGTGCAGCGTGATGAAATCGGCGCGGCCGAGCAGCGTGTCGAGATCGACCTTTTCGACACCCATTTCGATCGCGCGTTCTTCGGTCAGGAACGGGTCATAGGCAATGACTTTCATGCGAAGCCCGCGCGCGCGTTCGGCAACGATCGAACCGATATTGCCTGCCCCGATCAGGCCAAGCGTCTTCGACGTCAGCTCGACGCCCATGAATTTGGACTTTTCCCACTTGCCCGCCTGGGTGGAGGCGTCGGCTTCGGGCAATTGCCGGGCAAGCGCGAACATCAGCGCGATTGCGTGTTCGGCGGTGGTGATCGAATTGCCGAACGGCGTGTTCATCACCACCACGCCCCTGGACGATGCATAGGGGATATCGACATTGTCGACGCCGATCCCGGCGCGCCCGATGACCTTCAGGTTTGTCGCGGAATCGAGAATGTCCTTCGTCACCTTGGTCGCGGAGCGGATGGCGAGGCCGTCATACTCGCCAATGATCGCTTTCAACTCGTCGGGCGTCTTGCCGGTGATCTCATCTACCTCGATTCCGCGTGCGCGGAAGATTTCGGCGGCTTTGGGGTCCATCTTGTCGGAAATGAGGACTTTGGGCATGTCTTTGTACCTCGTCATCCCGGCGAAAAGCGGGATCTCTTTGATCTTGGAGAATGTTGCGCGAAATCCCGGATCACGTCCGGGATGACGCCGCTCAGCGCGGCGCCACCTGCGCCCAGGCCCAGTCGAGCCAGGGGCCGAGCGCTTCGATATCGCTCGTATCCACGGTCGCCCCGCACCAGATGCGCAGGCCCGGCGGTGCATCGCGATACCCCGCGATGTCATAGGCGGCGCCTTCGGCTTCGAGCAGCGAGGCCATCTTCTTCACCATCGCAGCCTGCGCATCGGCATCGGCATCGGTGACGAGTTTCAGGCACACGCTGGTGTTCGACCGGATCGCGTGTTCGACGGGAAGGTGATCGAGCCAGTCGCGCGCCTCTACGATCCGGCCAAGCGCGGTGGCGTTCGCGGTTGATCGCGCGATCAGCGCGTTCAGCCCGCCGATCGATTTCGCCCATTCCAGCGCGAAGATATAATCCTCGACCGCCAGCATCGACGGCGTGTTGATCGTCGCACCTTCGAAAATGCCCTCGATCAGCTTGCCGCCCTTGGTCATACGGAAGATTTTCGGCAGCGGTCGGTCAGGGGTATAGCTTTCCAGCCGCTCGACCGCACGCGGGCCGAGGATCAGGATGCCGTGGCCGCCCTCTCCGCCCATCACCTTCTGCCAGGAAAAGGTGGTGACATCGAGCTTGTCCCAGGGAAGCTCCATCGCGAAAACCGCGCTGGTCGCATCTGCGAAGGTTAGCCCTTCGCGATCCTCGCGAATCCATTCGCCGTCCGGCACGCGAACCCCGCTGGTGGTGCCGTTCCACGTGAAGATCACGTCATGGCTCTGATCGACCGCGGCGAGATCTGGAAGCGCGCCGTATTCGGCCTTCATCACAACCGGATCGATCCGAAGCTGCTTGACCGCATCGGTCACCCAGCCCTCGCCGAAGCTTTCCCAGGCGAGGCAGGTGACGGGACGCGCGCCGAGCATCGACCACATCGCCATTTCCACCGCGCCGGTATCGGAGGCGGGAACGATGCCGATGCGATGCGTGTCGGGAACGTTCAGGATTTCGCGGGTCAGGTCGATCGCGTGTTTCAGGCGGCCCTTGCCCAGCTTCGAACGGTGCGAGCGGCCAAGCGAATCGGTGGCCAGCTTTTCGGGCGACCAGCCGGGCGGCTTTGCACAGGGTCCGGAAGAGAAATGGGGGCGCGCCGGCTTTTCGGCGGGTTTCGCGGGCGCAACTGTGGCGCCGGGTACGGTCGTATCGGTCATGTCAGTCTCTCCTTGCAGAGAGCTCGCGCTGCGTTGGGACAGCGTGGCCCGCCGACGGCCCTAGCGATGGCCCGGCATCTGTCAAGCCAAGTTCGGTGAACCGTCCGTCGCATCGGGATGCAATTCACGCATGCTTTGCTATGAAGGCGGATATGCGTGCCATTTTCCGTCCGGTTTCCGCCCTGTTGCTCGCCTCGCTGCTCGCCGGCTGCATTTTCGGCGGCGGCGAAAAGGATCGCCCCGCGCCGCGGCAAAGCGCGCACAAGACCGTTGCCGCGCCGCCGACGAATCGCGAAACGCGGCAATGCTATGCCGACCTCAGCCGGGGAGGGTATCAGTTCCGCCCGCTGCCCGACCGCGATTATGGCGGCGGGTGCGAGGTTCGCGGCGCGGTGCAGCTTCTCGACATCGGCGTGCCGGTCACCGGGATCAAGGCGATGCAATGCGGGCTTGCCGACAAGTTCACGGCATGGATCACCCATGGCGTGCGCCCGGCGGCGATCCAGATTCTGGGCAGCGACGTGGTGCGGGTCGAAACCTATGGCACCTATGCCTGCCGCAACATTCGCGGCAACGCATCGGCATCGGGCAAGCTGTCGCAGCATGCCAAGGCGAATGCGGTCGATGTGTCGGGCTTCGTATTGGCTGACGGGCGTCATATCACGGTCGAAAAGGACTGGGACACGAACGATTCGCGTATCCACCGCTTTATGGAAGTCATCCATGCCTCGGCCTGCAAGCGCTTCGACACGGTGCTCAGCCCCGATTACAACGCGGCGCATTACAACCATTTCCACATCGACATGGGCGGCGGCCATTTCTGCCGATAGCGCGGGCATGCCCGCCATGGCTTGCACGCGCGACGCGAAACGCTAAGCCCCTCTGAATGAAAGATACCCGAGTACCGTCCCGCGTGTTCCGCCCTGCGCAGCAGGAAGCGGAGACTGCCCGAACCCATGGCCATACGCCGCAAACCGAACATCCGGCCTATCGCCTCGCCTTTCAGGACATGGATTTCCTGCTACGCGAGGATCTGCGCCCCGTCCGGTTCCAGCTTGAACTGCTCAAACCGCAACTGATCATGGATGAGGCGAAGATCGCCTCCACGCTGGTCATGTACGGTTCGGCGCGCATCCCCGAACCCGAAAAGGCGCAGGCGCTGCTCGACCTTGCCGAGGATGACCGCGCGAAGCGGATTGCCGAGCGGCTTATCGCCAAGTCGAAATATTACGAGGTCGCACGCGAACTCGGCCGCATCGCCGGCAAATTTCCCGCCGACGAAGCAGGCAATCGGCATTTCGTGGTATGTTCGGGCGGCGGACCGTCGATCATGGAAGCGGCCAATCGCGGCGCTGCCGATGTCGGCGCCGAATCGATCGGCCTCAACATCGTATTGCCGCACGAACAGGCGCCCAATCCCTATGTTACCCCGTCGCTGTCGATGCAGTTCCACTATTTCGCGCTCCGCAAGATGCACTTCCTGCTGCATGCGCGCGCGGTGGCGGTCTTCCCCGGCGGGTTCGGCACGTTCGACGAAAGTTTCGAACTGCTGACCCTGATCCAGACCGGCAAGATCGACCCGATGCCGGTGCTGTTCTATGGCAAGGAATTCTGGAACCGCGTGATCGATTTCGAAGCGCTGTGCGACGAAGGCGTCATCTCCCCGCGCGACCTCGACCTGTTCCACTTCGTCGAAACGGCCGAAGAAGGCTGGGAACGGATTCGCGATTTCTATCGCAACCGCGACGACGTCGAGCTGGAGTGATCCAAGGCGGCGCGCCGGGCGATTATCCCGACGCGACCGCAGTGTCGATCACGAAGCGAAACCGGTCGATCGCGACAGTGTTTCCCATTCGGTTATTTCAGCGCGCATCGCATCGAGCTTTGCATCGACGAGCGAAAGCGCGTCGTCGCCAAGGAACAGCCGCACCGGTGGATCGGGTGCATCGACAATGGCTAGCAGCGCCTGCGCGGCCTTTGCCGGATCGCCCGGCTGCTGCCCGCTTTTCGCCTTTCGCGCCGCGCGGATCGGGTCCATCACCGAATCATAGTCTGCGATGCTGCGCGGCGTGCGGTCCATCGACCGGCCCGCCCAGTCGGTGCGGAACTGGCCTGGCGCTAGCGCGGTAACCCGTATCCCCAGCGACGCCACCTCCTTGCGCAGCGCTTCGCTGATGCCCTCCAGCGCGAACTTGCTGCCGCAATAAAAGCTGATGCCGGGCATGGTGATGAAGCCGCCCATCGATGTTACGTTGATGATGTGCCCGGCCCGCCTTTTCCGCATCCCGGGCAGCACCGCCTTGGTCATCGCGACCGCGCCGAACACATTGGCTGCAAACTGCCTTTGGAGATCGTCCATCGACGATTCCTCCATAACGCCTTCATGCCCATAGCCGGCGTTGTTCACCAGAATGTCGACCGGTCCCGCCTGCCGCTCGGCACCGGCCACGGCGGCGGGAATGGCGGCATAATCGGTCACATCGAGCAGCAGCGGATGCGCGCGCCCGGCGGCCTTCGCGGCGAAGGCTTCGGCATCGTCTTCGCGGCGAACGGTTCCGATCACAACATGCCCGGCGTCAAGCGCGCCCTCGGCGAAAGCCTGGCCAAGGCCCGAGCTCACCCCGGTTATCAGAAAGGTTTTGGGACTGGCGGTCGTCATCGTCTAACTCCGGGATAGCCTTTAAGTATATCATGATATAGATTGCGACATGACCGACAGCAAGACCGAACAATCCGGACCTCGCGGCGAACCACTTCGCCGTCGCGTGCTGGACGCCGCCGAACATTTGCTGCGTCAAGGAAAAGCGGGTTTTTCCATGCGCGAGCTGGCCACTCAGGCGGGTGTCAGTTTCGCCACCCCGTTCAACCAGTTCGGAAGCAAGGCTGCGATCATGCACGCGCTTTCGAAGCGGCGGATCGATACGATGGCCAGCCGTTTCACCGCCGCACCGGCGCTGCGCGACACGCGAAGCCGCGTATTGCTGGCCATCGATATTGCTGTGGCGGTGATGATCGAGGAGCCGGAGGTCAACCGCGCCGTCATGAGCTGGGTCGGCACTGAGGGGCCGGGACAGGTGCTCGCGCACTCAACGACGCTGTGGACGCTGGCGCTGGGCGACGGCGAAGGGTTGATCGAAGTGCTACGAGAGGAAGCGCTTCGCTGCCTGCCGCGGCAGCTTGCCTTCGTCTTTCGCGGGGTACTGTCTTTCTGGACTGCGGGCGAACTTGCCGACGATGCGCTCGCCGCCAATGCGCGTGAGGCGGGGCAAACCCTGTTGCTGGGCTTTGCCGGGGCGTCGGGTGAGTATGGCTGACATGTCGGACCGAGCCTGAAATCACCTCCGCCTCGTAATCGGCGGAAACGCGCCTATTGGTCGGGCGAAGGCTGCTGCCCCGTCTTGGCGGGCGGCATGTTCATTTCGACCGCGTTTTCCTGCGCCCCGGTTTCGTTGGCGGCGCCCGCCGCATTCGCCGGAGCCCCTTCATTGTCGCCGCCGGTCGCTTCGGGCGGAGGCGGTGCGGGAAGCGGCACGTTCGACCCGTTCTGGTTGAGGTAGAGGATCACATTCGCTCGGTCCTGCGGGTCCGATAGCCCGGCAAAGGTCATTTTCGTTCCGGCGGCGAACTTGCGCGGACTGGTCAGCCATTCGTCCAGATTTTCGAACGTCCATTTGCCGCCGTGCGAGGCAAGCGCATCGGAAAAGGCAAAGCCGCGCTTGCCATGGCCGATCTCCTCACCAACCGTACCCCACAGATTGGGGCCGATGCCATTGGCCGCGCCTTGCGCAACAGTGTGGCAGGCGGTGCATTTGTTGAACACCTTCTCACCCGCCGCTGCGTCGGCGGCGGCAAGCCGTGTCGCGATCGGCGCGACCTGATCGCCCTCATCGCCGCCCGTCGCGACGCCCTCCACCGGATAGCCGAACTTTTCGGGGGCCTCCTGCTCGAACACCATGCCGCTTGCGATCGACAGGCCAAGCGCGGCGACGCAGCCCGCCAGGACCCAGCCCGCGATTGTATTCGTGCGATTATCCATAGTCCCCGCCCGACCTTTATTGCCGTGTTTGAAGGTAAAAGCCTTAAAGCCAGCGCGCCCGCGCCGCAAGCCGCGCTTGCCTAACCAGTCGCGGCGATCTAATCCGCCGCTCCCATGCAGGAATTTCCGGCCCCCGCGCAGCCCCTGATCGCGCGGATGACTGAAGCGGCGGCGCAAGAGCCGCATCGTGCCGTCGCGTATCAGGGCGCGCCGGGGGCCAATTCGCATATCGCGGCGCTACAGGCGTTTCCCGACTGTCTGCCGCTGCCCTGTTTCGGTTTCGGCGATGCGATCGACGCAGTGCGCGACGGCCGCGCCGATTGCGCCATCATCCCGATCGAAAATTCGCAGCATGGTCGCGTCGCCGACATGCATTTCCTGCTGCCCGAATCGGGGCTGGTGATTACCGGCGAACATTTCCTGCCCATCCGCCATGCGCTGATGAGCACCGGCGCGCGCGCCGACATTCGTCAGGCGATCAGCCATCCGCAGGCGATCGGCCAGTGCCGCCACTGGCTTGCCGATCAGGGAATAGCCGGCATCGCCTATGCCGATACGGCGGGCGCCGCCGCGCGGGTAAAGGAACTGTGCGACCCGCATGTCGCCGCGCTTGCCCCGCCGATGGCGGCCGAGTTGTATGGCCTTACGCTGCACGAAAGCAGCATCGCCGATGCCGATCACAACACCACGCGCTTCGTCGTGCTGGCGCGCGAAGCACCGGTGACGCAACCCGAAGGCGCGATGATGACGACGCTGATGTTCGCGGTAAAGAACGTCCCCGCCGCGCTGTACAAGGCGCTGGGCGGTTTCGCGACCAACGGGGTGAACCTAACCAAGTTGGAAAGCTATCAGCGCGAAGGCAGCTTCGCCCCATCCGAATTCTATTGCGATATCGAAGGCGCACCGGGCGATCCGGCGATCGACCGCGCGCTGGAGGAACTGCGTTTTCAGACCAAATGGCTGCGCCTGCTGGGCAGCTATCCGCAGGCGCGCCGACGCGGGTAGGACGCTCGCCAGCCGTCAGCGCTCGCCCTGCCGTTCCAGCCAGACCGACAACAGCGTATGCGCGATCGCGTGGCGCGGCGGCGGCAGGAATGCGGCGTCCGCTCCCCCGGCAAGCGCGGCGGCGACCTGTTCACGCGTGAACCAGCGCGCATCTTCCAGTTCGTTGGTATCGACCGTGATGGCATCGTCCTTCGCCTCGGCGATGCACGCGATCATCAGCGACGAGGGGAAGGGCCAGGGCTGGCTGGCGACATAGCGGACCGCGCCGACGTGGATTCCCGCTTCCTCATGCGTTTCGCGCACCACCGCTTCCTCGATCGATTCGCCGACCTCCAAAAAACCGGCAAGCGCCGACCAGCGCCCTTGCGGCCACGCCGCCTGCCGCCCCAGCAGCGCGCGACCGTCATGTTCGGCAATCATGATGACGACGGGATCGGTGCGCGGGAAATGCTCCGCAGCGCATGCGGTGCATTTTCGCGCCCATCCCGCCCGGATCATGTCGGTCGCGCCGCCGCACACCGAACAGAATCGGTGGCGCATATGCCAGGCGACCAGACTGCGCGCCGCCGCATAATGTGCGGCATCCTCGCGCGGCAGTGTGGCGATACGCTGCGCCACATCCGCCATACCGCCGCCCGGTACACTGCGCGGCGGAACCGCGACGAAATGCGGCACATCGCCGTCGAATCCGAGCAGTACGAGTGCCTCTTCCTCCCCTGCATCGGACAGTGGCCTCCATTGTAGTCCCCCGGCCGCATCAGTAACCGGCGCCAGTCCGTCGAGCCGCAACAGCCGCGCATGCGGGTCGCGCAGCGCCGCCGCAATCGCTTCCGGATCGGTTCGAACAGGGTCGGCGCGGTCAAGCTGGCCGCCGGTAAGGCCGGGCGCGATCACTTGCCCAGATCGGAATAGATTCGCGAAACCATTTCGCGGCGCAGCGGCCATTTGTCGGCGGGAATGTAATTGACCATGATCGTGCCGCGCACCTGTTTCTCCGGATCGACCCATGCGATGGTGCCGGCAGCGCCGCCCCAGCCATAGGTGCCCTTGCCCGGCCCGCCCGGAACATCGTCCAGATAGACCGAACCCCCTGCACCGAAACCCATTTTCGGTCCCGCCGCGCCGCCGGTCGATCCGTCGACCCCGGTGAAGGTCACGCCTTTGGGCAGCAGGTTCGACATGGCGAGCTTCACCGTTTCGGGCTTCATCACCTGAACCCCGTCGAGCGACCCGCCATTTTGCAGCATGTGCAGGAAGCGGTCGTAATCGCGCGCGGACATCACCAGCCCCGCCCCGCCATAGGGAAAGCTTGGCGGATCGAGGAACACCGACGTCGCACCGGGATCGACGGGAACGCGCGTATCGCCCATCCAGATATAGTTGGTGGCCAGCCGGTTCTTCTGATCGGCGGGCACCGTCCACCAGGTCGATTCCATCTTCAGCGGGGTCAGAATGCGCTGATTGACATATTGGTCGAAGGGCATGCCACTCGCCACCTCGATCACCCGGCCCATGACGTCCAGCCCGATCGAATAGCTCCATTTGGTGCCGGGATCGGCAATCAGCGGCAGCTTGGCGACCCGGTCGGCGAATTCGGCAAGCGAAGCGGGGCGGGTCGCCCGCACGCCCTTTTCATACCCCCGGCTGATCGTCGCGGGAAGAATGCCGTTTGCTTCATATTCCTTCAACAGCGCGCCCTTGGTGATGATCGAATAGCCAAGGCCCGCCGTATGGGTGAGCAGGTTGCGGATGGTGATAGGATTTTTCGCCGGGCGGCTTTCCAGGCTCTCGGTGTCCGGCTTCACCAGCACCTTCATATTTTTGAACGCGGGCAGAAAGTCGCTCACCGGCTGGTCGAGCGACATCTTGCCGTCCTCGATCAGCGTCATCGCCGCCATCGCAGTGATCGGCTTCGTCATCGAATAGACGCGCCACAGCGTGTCCGGGCCAGCCTTGGCATCCGAATCGTCGGCGATGGTTCCGTCGGCGACAAAGGTCGCGGCATTGCCGTCGGCCCCGATCGCGGCGACGATTCCCGGTGCGCGATCGTCGGTGACGAATTGCCTGGCGAAGGCGGCGGTTTTCGGCAGTTCAATCGCCTTGGCGGTTTCGCCCGAATGTTCGGACATCCCCTGCCCGCCCCCCCGGCCGACTACGCCCTGTCCGGCGAGCACCGGCTGGCCGGCCGCCAGTACGGCCATCGCCGCCAGCGCGATTCCAAGCCGCTTGTTCAGCATTCGTAGCTCCTCATAATCCTGGCCGCTTTGGCGAAAAGCGTTGGCAGACCGGCCGATTCGATATCGTCGATGTCCCACCATTCGCCGCTGTTATCCCCGATGTGCCCGGTGACGCTGCACGCCGCAAGCGCAGCATCGAGCGTAAAATGGGTGAAGCCATGCTGAACGGATTTTCCGGTCATCGCCCAGTCGCCCTCCACCGGTGCGCCGTCCAGTCCCGGCGGCACCGCCTGCCACGGACCGGTGGGCAGGGCGCGCATCCCGCCCAGCATCCCCTTGTCCGGGCGACGCACCAGCAGCACCTTGCCAGCGCGTTCAAGCCAGAAGATCGTGCCGTGACGATGCGGCCGCGCCTTTTTGGCTTCGCGCCGGGGATAGGCTTCGGGTTCGCCCGTGGCGCACGCGCGACAATCCGCCGACAGCGGGCAGAGCATGCATTGCGGCCGCCGGGCGATGCAGATCGTCGCGCCAAGGTCCATCATCGCCTGGGCGAAATCGCCGGCGCGCGCATCGGGCGTTACCTGATCGGCGAGCGCGCGAACCTCCGCCTTGCCGCGCGGCAGCGGTGTTTGCAGCGCGGCAAGCCGGGCGACGACGCGTTCGACATTGGCATCGACCACAACCGCGCGGCGTTCAAAGGCGATCGCGGCGATCGCGGCGGCGGTGTAATCGCCGATACCGGGCAGCGCACGAAGCCCCGCCTCGCTATCGGGCAATTTACCGCCATGTTCCCATACCACTGCGCGCGCGCAGGCCAGCATGTTGCGCGCCCTGGCATAATAGCCCAGTCCAGCCCATGCGGCCATGACATCGGCATCCTGTGCACCTGCGAGCGCGGCGAAATCGGGCCAGCGGCGTGTAAAGGCGTCGAAATAGGGTTTCACCGTCGCGACCTGCGTCTGTTGCAGCATTACCTCCGACAGCCACACCCGATACGCATCGCCGGGCGCGTTTCCGGGCGGACTGCGCCAGGGAAGATCGCGGGCATGACGATCATACCAGGCAAGAAGCGAAGGGGCGATGGTCGAAGGAAGCTTGGCGGGCACGCGCCGCCTATGGCATGAGTGGACGCGATGACGAAGAGCGGGAATCGAAATCCGGGAAAAGCGAAAGCGGGCGAGCGCCGTTATGGCCATGCGCGCGCGCTTTCCGAACTGCTGCCTGATGTCGGGCGCGCGGCATTCCGCCGCTATGGCTTCGTACAGAGCGCGATCGTCAGCCGCTGGCCCGAAATCGTCGGCGAACGCTATGCGCGCGTTTCCAGCCCCGAATCGATCCGTTTTCCGCGCGGCGAACGCAGCGAAGGCGTGCTCGCGCTGACCGTGGCGGGCGCGCATGGCACGATGATGCAGCATATCGCGCCGGAAATCATCGAACGCGTGAACCGGTTTTTCGGCTATCCCGCCGTCGCGCGCGTCCAGTTTCGTCAGGGCGTGGTCAGCCGCCCCCGACGCCCTGCCCCGCCATCGCCAACCCCCACCCGCCCCGGTGAACTGGGCGAAGGATTGCGCGCCATCGCCGATCCCGAACTTCGCGAGGTTCTGGGCGCGCTGGCGATGAGCGTCGAACAACCGGTGGTCCACATTCCCAAGCTTGGAAAGATCAGTTGATGCGTCTGTTTTTCGCGGCGCTTGCCGCGCTGCTGGTTTCCCCCGCGCTCTCGCAGGGCCATCCGGTCACGCCAATGGCGGTTTCGCAAGAGGGGGCGGATCTGGTGTTCGGCGCCGCTTCGGCACCGGTCACGCTGGACGAATATCTAAGCTATACCTGCCCGCATTGTGCGCATTTCGCCGAGGAGGCCGATGACGCGATCGAGGCGATGGCCGCCAGCGGCACGCTGCGGGTGCGGCTGATCCCCGCCGTGCGCGACCCGCTCGACGTGGCGGAGGCGATGCTGGTGCGCTGCGCCCCGCCCGATCTCGCACTTTCGCTGCACAGGGCATTTTTCGCCCGGCAGGAGGAACTGTACAACGCCGCTCGCCGCGACCCCGCTTTTTACACGCGCGTACCCGAACTGACGGGCAAGGATATTGCGGCGGTGGTCGCCGCGACCCCGCTTCCCGCAATCGTCGAACAGGCAGGCATGGATAAGGCGGCACTGGCCGCGTGCACCGTTAACGGCGCGGCGCTTGCCCGGCTGACGACAAATGCGAAACAGGTGTGGACTAAGATCGAAGGCACGCCCAGCTTCGCGGTCAACGGCGCGCTGCTCGATGTAAATGACTGGCCCTCGGTGCAAGCGCGCATCGCGGCCGCGCAGGATTCAAAATAGGAGACTGGTTTCGATGCGTTTGTGGTTCCTGATTGCGCCCCTGCTGGCGCTGGCCGCCTGTTCGGGTGGCGGCGATGCGGGCAATGCCGCCGCCAGCACGCCCGCCTCTCCGGTTGCGTCGGCAACCGCGCCTGCGGGCAAGCAATGGCGCGACGTCGTTGCAAAAACCGATCTGGGCCACCGAATGGGCAATCCCGATGCACCGATCAAGCTGGTGGAGTATGGTTCGCGCATGTGCCCGACCTGCCGCAAGTTCGAACAGGACGGGTTCGATCCGCTGATCGAAAACTATGTGAACAGCGGCAAGGTCAGCTTCGAGTTCCGCGACTTCCTGGTCCATGGCGCGCTCGATCTGCCGACCACGATCCTCGGCGAATGTGTTGACGACGACGCCTTCTTCCCGGTGCTCGAACAGATGTTCCAGGCGCAGCCTGACTTCGCCGACAAGTTCACCAGCATGCCAGATTCTGCCAAGCAGCAGATGCAGACGATGGAGCCGACAAAAATCGCGGTCATGCTGGGCGAAAAGATGGGCGTGATCGATTTCATGCAGAAACGCGGTATGACCGCCGACAAGGCGCGCGCGTGCCTCACCGATCAGGCGACGATCGACCGGCTGAGCAAAGAGATGCAGCAGGCGGGGCAGAAGGGCGTCAGCGGCACCCCCAGTTTCTTCATCAACGGCGAACAGGTTGACGACGCCGTCACCTGGTCGCAGCTCGAACCGAAGCTGAAGGCGGCGGGCGCCTGATACCGCCGCACGGCGTTTCGGTGCCTATAAGGATGCACGGGTGCAGATAAAAAGGCTCCGGCTTTCGGGCTTCAAGAGCTTTGTCGAACCCGCCGACCTGCGCATCGAACCGGGGCTGACCGGCGTGGTCGGCCCCAATGGCTGCGGAAAGTCCAACCTGCTCGAAGCGCTGCGCTGGGCGATGGGGGAGAACAGCCCCAAATCGATGCGCGGTTCGGGGATGGAGGACGTGATCTTCGCCGGCACGGGCAGCCGGCCGCAGCGCGATTTCGCCGAAGTGTCGATCCTGGCCGAGGATGTCGGCGACGCGGACGAGGTAGAGATCGTGCGCCGTATCGAACGCGGCGCCGGGTCCGCATATCGCATCAACGGCCGCGATGTTCGTGCAAAGGATGTCGCGCTGCTGTTCGCCGATGCGGCGACGGGCGCGCATTCGCCCGCGCTGGTCAGCCAGGGCAGGATCAGCGCAGTCATCTCCGCCAAGCCCGCCGAGCGGCGGCAGATGCTGGAGGAAGCGGCGGGGATCGCCGGTCTGCATGTCCGGCGCAAGGACGCCGAACAGCGGCTGCGCGCGACCGAAGCCAATCTCGCCCGGCTGGACGAGGTTATTTCGGATCAGGACGCCCGCGCCGCCGCGCTTAAGCGCCAGGCACGGCAGGCGGAGAAATATCGCCGCCTGTCCGACGAAATCCGCATTGCCGAGGGGCGGATGATCTTCGCGCGCTGGCGCGACGCGGCAGAGGCGGAAAAAACCGCCAAGGCCGAAGCGGCAGCGGCAGAAGCGCTGGTGACCGAGCGCGCCGAAGCGCAGGCCGCCGCGGCAGCGCATCAACGCGCCGCCGCCGATGCGCTGGGCACCGCACGATCCGCCGCCTTTGCCGCGCGCGATGCCGCGAATGCCGCGCGCCACAAGCTGCAAACGCTGGAGACCGAGCGCGACACGCTGTGCCGCCGTCTGGGCGAACTGGAAACGGGGCTTTCGCGTATCGCCGACGATCGCGAACGCGAGGGCGAACTCGCCAATGATGCCAGTCAGGCGATTACGCGACTGACCGCCGAAGCAAAGGAACTCGACCAGCGGATCGCCGCGGCGACGGCGCGGATACCCGAACTCGACGCGCGGCTGGCCACCGCCGAACGCGATTCGCGCGATGCCGAGGTGGCGCTCGCACAGGCGCTCGCCGCGCAGGCGAGCGAGACTGCCGATGCGCGGGTCGCGCAAGCGGCACTTTCCGCAGCGCGCGAACGCCACCAGCGACACCAGCGCGACGTCAGCCGGATCGCGGACGAGATCGCGGCACTCGCCGATGAAGCACCGCTTGCCGCCGAACGCGATAGCTCGGCAAAGGCGCGCGTGGCGGCG
This sequence comes from Stakelama flava, assembly GCF_019351405.1. Taxonomy (GTDB): domain Bacteria; phylum Pseudomonadota; class Alphaproteobacteria; order Sphingomonadales; family Sphingomonadaceae; genus Sphingomonas; species Sphingomonas flava_A. The sequence goes on along the minus strand of NZ_JAHWZX010000003.1, from coordinate 207,074 downwards.
CTCGACCATGCGGAAACCGCCCGCGAGCGCCTGAATCGCGCCGATGCGGATGAGGCTGCGGCGTTCGCCGAACAGGAACAGGCGCAAACGGTTCGCGCGGCCGCCCATGCCGACCTCGCCGCGCTCGACAGCGAGGCCGCCGCGCTGACCAAGGCGACCAAGCGCGATTCGGGCGACCGGCTGATCGATCATGTCAGTCCCGAACCGGGCTATGAACGCGCACTTGCCGCCGCGCTGGGCGACGATCTGGAAGCGGGGCTGGATGGTCAGGCGGATCGCTACTGGGCGGGCGCGGAGCCACAAGCCGGCGATCCCGACGCCGCGGCCGACACGTCACCGCTGGCCGACCATGTCGAAGCGCCACTCGCGCTCGCCCGGCGGCTGGCGCAGATTCTGGTCGCCGACACCGATCACGGCCAACCGCTCTCGGTCGGGCAAAGGCTGGTGACGCGCACAGGCACGCTGCGCCGCTGGGACGGCTATATCGCCAGGTCGGAGGGTGCGGCCGCCGCCGAACGGCTCGAACGCATCAACCGGCTGCGCGCGATCGCAGCGGCCCGCCCCGCCGCGCTTGCCGCCGTCGAGGCAGCCGATGCCGAACGCGCGAAAATCGAACACCGTATCGCAAAGGCGCGCAGCGACGCTGCCGAAGCCCGAGGCATGATTGAAACAAGCGAGCGTGAGGCGCGCGAGGCCGCCCGTAGCGAGGATCGCGCATCGGCCGCGCTGGAACGGCTGGCGGGGCAGCGCAGCGACCTGAACCAGCGGCGCGAGCGCGCGGAAAATGAACTGGCGGAGGCGAACGAGGCTCTCGATACGGCCGAACGCGCGGTGGCGGCGCTTCCCGATGGCAGCGCCACATCCGAACGCGTCGAACATCTGTCGCAAGCGGCACAGCAAAAACGCGGCGCAGTCGCAAGCGCGCGCGCCGAACGGCAGCGACTCGACGCCGATATCGCGCAGGCACGCGAACGGGCCGCCGTCGCCGCCGCCGATAGTCGCGGCTGGAAGTCGCGCGCCGGCGAAGCCACACGCCGCATCGCGCAGATCGACAAGCGCGAGGGCGAGTTGCGGCGCGAGAGCGAAGCGCTGGCCGACAGGCCCGCCGCACTCGACACCGCGATCGGCGAAGCGCACGACGCGGTCGAACGCGGCACGGTCGATGCCGAGGCAGCCGCAAGCGCCGAACAGCGCGCTGCCGACACGTTGCGCGATACCGAGGAAAAGGCGCGCATCGCTTCCGAATCGCTTTCCGAAGCACGCGAAGCGCGCGCGGGGGCGGCGGCGCGCGCGGAGAATCAGGAGGCGCGGCGGATCGAGATGGGCCGCGTGGCGGGCGAACGCTTCGAATGTCCGCCACCGCTGCTGCCGCAAAAAGCAGGGTTCGATTCGTCCGATGTCGCCACCCCGGCGCAAGAATCGGCGCGGCATGAAAAGCTGACGCTGGAACGCGAACGTATCGGCCCGGTCAATCTGGTCGCCGAAAGCGAGCTGCAGGAACTGGAGGACGCCGCGCAGTCCAACCTTGCCGAGCGCGAGGAACTGGGTCAGGCGGTCAACCGCCTGCGCGGATCGATCGGCACGCTGAACCGCGAAGGGCGTCAGCGCCTGACCGCCGCGTTCGAGGCGGTGGACGGCCATTTCCAACGCCTGTTCACCACGCTGTTCAACGGCGGCGCGGCGCATCTTGAAATGGTCGATTCGGACGATCCGCTCGCAGCGGGGCTGGAAATCATGGCGCAGCCGCCGGGGAAGAAGCTGCAATCGCTGACGCTGCTGTCGGGCGGCGAGCAGGCGCTGACCGCGGTTGCGCTGATCTTTGGCCTGTTCCTGACCAACCCCGCGCCGATCTGCGTACTGGACGAAGTCGATGCGCCGCTCGACGATGCCAATATCGACCGGTTCTGCGACCTTCTCGACCGGATGACGCGCGAAACGCGCACTCGCTATCTGATCGTCACGCACAATGCAGCGACGATGAGCCGCATGCATCGCCTGTTCGGCGTGACGATGGTCGAACAGGGGGTCAGCCGCCTTGTCTCGGTCGACCTCGGCACGGCGGAGGAACTGGTCGCGGCCGAATAGCCGCCGGCGACAATCCCCTGGCGACTATTGCCCGCGCGCCCGTTGATGGTGGCGGATCACCTCATCGATCACGAAACGCAGGAATTTTTCGGAAAATTCAGGGTCCAGATCGGCAGCGCTCGCCAGCCGCCGCAGCCGCTCTATCTGCTGCTCCTCGCGCCCCGGATCGGCGGGGGGCAGCCCTTTGTCCGCCTTGTACGCCCCGACCGCCTGGGTGATCTTGAACCGCTCGGCAAGCATATGGATCAGCGCCGCATCGATATTGTCGATGCTCTGGCGATAGCGTGCGAGCACATCATCGGTCATTCGGCGCGTCCCTCCGGTTGTACGAAAAGCCGCTTATCCATAGCGAGAGGCCCCGGCAACACTTGCGTTTGTCGCGGCTTGCCGCCACATCGCCAATTCGATGACCGCAACCGTTCTCCGCCTCGCCCCAAGCGACAAACCGACGCTCGATCCGATGATCAGCCTCGTCGCGAACGACATGAATCTGGTCAACAGCGTAATTCTGGACCGGATGCAGTCGGAAATCCCGCTGATCCCGGAACTTGCCGGTCACCTGATCGCCGGGGGCGGCAAACGCCTTCGCCCGATGCTGACGCTGGCGAGCGCACGACTGCTCGATTATTCGGGCGCGCGGCATCACAAGCTGGCGGCGGCGGTGGAGTTCATCCACACCGCGACGCTGCTGCACGACGATGTCGTCGATGGCTCCGACCTTCGCCGGGGAAAGCGTACCGCGAACCTTATCTGGGGCAATTCGGCCAGCGTGCTGGTCGGCGACTTCCTGTTTTCGCGCAGCTTCGAACTGATGGTCGAGGACGGCAGCCTGAAAGCGCTCAAAATCCTTGCCAACGCATCGGCCGTGATTGCCGAGGGCGAGGTCAATCAGTTGACCGCCGTTCGCCGCATCGAAACATCCGAAGAACGCTATCTAGAAATTATCGGCGCGAAAACGGCGGCGCTGTTCGCCGCCGCCTGCCGCATCGGCGCGGTCGTCGCCGAACGCAGCGAAGCCGATGAAGCGGCGCTCGACGCCTATGGCCGCAATCTGGGCATCGCGTTCCAGCTGGTCGACGACGCGATCGACTATACGTCCGATGCCGGGACGATGGGCAAGGATGCTGGCGACGATTTCCGCGAGGGGAAGATGACGCTGCCGGTGATCCTCGCTTATGCGCGCGGCGACGACGATGCGCGCAAATTCTGGAAGGACGCGGTCGAGGGGCGGCGCGACACCGATGCCGACCTTGCCGAAGCGATTGGACGCGTGCGTGATACCCGCGCGGTCGACGACACGCTGGCCCGGGCGCGGCATTACGGCCAGCGCGCGATCGACGCGATCAGCGGTTTCCCATCCGGCGCGGCCCGTGATGCGATGATCGAAGCGGTCGAATTCGCGGTGGCGCGGGCGTTTTAACCGCGTCGGTCCCTTTCGACCCAATAACGGGTATTGCGCCTTTGGTACGCCGGAAACGGGGCACGCGGTATGTCGCCGGCCTTAGCTCCGGAGCAGGCAATGCCTGACGCGCTTCCCATCCATGCGGTCTTACCCGACCTGCTGAACGTGCTTCGCACCGCGAGCAACGCCGTGCTCGTCGCGCCGCCGGGGGCGGGAAAGACGACCGCGGTCGCGCCCGCGCTGCTCAACGAAGACTGGTGCGGTGGCGAGATTCTGCTGCTCTCGCCGCGCCGGATCGCGGCGCGCGCGGCGGCCGAACGCATGGCGGCGCTTGCCGGGGAGCGACCGGGCGCAACCTTCGGCTATTCCACGCGAATGGACAGCAAACGGTCGGCCGCGACTCGCGTGACGGTCGTGACGGAAGGGATTTTCGTCAACCGGATTCAGGCCGATCCCGAACTGACCGGCGTTTCTGCGGTGCTGTTCGACGAGGTGCATGAGCGCAGCCTCGACAGCGATTTCGGCCTCGCCCTCGCGCTTGATGCGCAAGCGGGACTGCGGCCCGATCTGCGCATAGTGGCGATGTCCGCGACACTCGACGGCGCGCGCTTTTCGCAGCTCATGGGCGAAGCGCCGGTGATCGAAAGCGAAGGGCGCAGCTATCCGCTCGACCTGCGCCATGTCGGGCGAAACGCCGAAAACAGGATCGAGGATTTGATGGCCGCCGCGATTCGTCGCGCGCTTGGCGAAACCGATGGCGGCATCCTTGCCTTCCTGCCCGGCGTGGCGGAAATCGAACGCACGGCCGAGCGGTTGACCGACCTTGACGATGCGATCGCGCTTCACCGCCTTCACGGCAGTCTGGACCCCGCCGCGCAGCGCGCCGCCATCGCGCCCGATGACGGGGGGCGGCGCAAGCTGGTGCTCGCCACAGCGATTGCCGAAACATCGCTGACGCTGGACGGCATTCGCGTGGTGATCGATTCGGGGCTGGCGCGCCGCCCGCGCTATGACCGGGCGGGCGGCATGACCCGGCTGGTCACCGAACGCGCGAGCCAGGCGGCGGTCACCCAGCGCGCTGGCCGTGCCGCGCGGCAGGGACCGGGGATCGCCTATCGCCTGTGGGAAGCGGCGGCGACTGCCGGCCTTCCCCCGTTCGACCCGCCAGAAATTCTTGAAGCCGACCTGTCGGCGCTGACGCTCGATTGCGCGCTGTGGGGGGTGAACGATCCGCGAAGCCTGTGCTGGCTCGATCCCCCACCCGAAGCGGCGGTGGCAGAGGCACGCCAGCGGCTGGCTACGCTGGGTGCGCTCGACGGCGATGGCAGGCCGACCGCGCACGGCGCGCGGATCGCGCGCCTGCCACTGCCGCCCCGGCTTGCCCATATGCTGGTGCGCGCCGGCGAAGGCGGGTTCGCGGACGTGGCGGCGGAAGTGGCAGTTCTGCTCGGCGAACGCGGGCTTGGCGGCAGTGACGCCGATCTGGAACAGCGGATGCGGCGATGGCGCGGCGAGCGCGGACGCCGCGCAACGGCGGCGCGCAAGCTGGCGGCGCGCTGGACCGGACTGGCCGATGGCAAGCGCGAACGCCAGGCCGCTCCCATGGACGATTCGCTCGCGCTGTCGGTCGCGCTTGCCTTTCCCGACCGGGTGGCGCGGCGGCGCGACGCATCGGGTGAGCGCTGGTTGTCGGTCAGCGGGCGCGGCTTCCGGCTCGATCCCGCTTCCCCGCTGGCGCGCAGCGAATGGCTGGCGGTGGCGGAAACGCAGGGGAGCGCGGCGGGCGCGCGCATCCTGTCGGCCGCGCCGTTTGACGCGGACGCAATCGAATCGCTGTTCGCCGACCGCATCGAAACGCGCCGGAATGTCCGATTCGATCCTGCATCGGGTGCGGTTGTGGCAGAGCGGGCAAGGCTGCTCGGCGCGATCCGCCTTTTGGCGGGGCCGGACAGCGATGCCGACCCGGCGGAAATCGCCGATGCGCTGGTCGCGGGCGTGCGCGATCATGGCCTCGCCCTCCTGCCCTGGCCCCCGGCCGCCGCCGCGCTGCGTACCCGTGCCGCCTTTGCCGGGGAAACCGCGCTGGAAGACGCGGCGCTAATCGATCGCATCGACGAATGGCTACCGCCGCTCGTCACGGGCAAGCGACGCCTCGACCGGATCGAGCCACAGGCGCTGATCCATGCGCTTGAAGCGCTGCTTGGCTGGGACTCGCTGCAGGCTGTCAACCGGATCGCGCCGCGTCAGTTCACCTCGCCCGCCGGTTCGAGTCATGAAATCGACTATACCGCGGATGGCGGGCCGCGGGTCGAACTGCGCGTTCAGGCGCTGTTCGGGCTGGCCGACCATCCGGTGATCGGGCGCAACCGGGTGCCGCTGGTGCTCAGCCTCACCTCGCCTGCCGGACGGCCGATTCAGACGACGCGCGACCTGCCGGGTTTCTGGGCGGGAAGCTGGCAGGCGGTGGCGCGCGAAATGCGCGGCCGCTACCCCAAACACCCCTGGCCGGACGACCCGGCGGGCGCATCGGCGACGCTGCGCACCAAAAAGGCGGATGCAAGGCGAAGCGAATCGCGCTAATCGGGCGTTGATCGATCGAACAGGATAAAGGGAAATACCATCGTGGCTGTCGCGCGAATCTATCAGCGCCCGAAAAATGCGATGCAGTCGGGCCGCGCCCGCACCGACCGATGGGTGGTCGAATTCGAACAGACATCGCCGCAGGAACCCGATCCGCTGACCGGCTGGGCCGGCCATGCGAATACGCGGACGCAGGTGCGGATGAACTTCCCCACACTGGAGGCCGCGAAGGACTATGCCATGCGCGAAGGGCATGAATTCCACGTCGTGCCCTCGCCCACCCGAACGCTGAAGCTTCAGGCCTATGCCGACAATTTCCGCTGATCCGGTGACGGCGCGGTAATCACGCCGCGCCGCCGCGTCAGATCATGTCGGACGGCGTGATGTTGATGATCACGTCGCGCACCGTGGTGAAGACCAGCAGAACGGTAGCGACCAATAGCGCCGAAAGCGTACCGATCAGCGCGAAAAGCACGCGGTACAGCCAGATGAACCACATATCGCTCAATCCCTGAAATTCACCCACCGGCAAGGTGAGGAGGAGCAGGAGCACGACCGATCCCAGCAACGTCGCCGTCGCCAGCCGCGAAATGCGATAGATGTTGCGATAGAAATCGGGTCCGAATTCGGCCTCCGCCCGGTGCGCCATGCCGATCAGCGTCAGCATCAGCGCCAGCGTGGTCGCCGATGCGGTGGCCATCGCCGACCCGAAATACAGCCCGGCCCGCGAAAGCTGGTTGATCAGGTCGATCGCCTTCGCATCGGAATATACCTGCCCCACCGCATAATATGCGCCGGCCGCCAGCAGGAATGTCGCGACCGCGCCGATCCATGCCCAGTTTCGTGTGTTCATCGCCATTGCCGGGGGTAATGCCACGGCGCGCCGCGATGTTCCTTAATCTCGCTCACCCAGCATGCCCGCGCCGAGCAGCAGGAGCAGTTTCACGTCCATCGCGAATCCGTCCTTCCGGCGTGCAGCGACATAATCGGCGATGTCCGAAAGCGGCACGCGATGCACGTTGATATCCTCATCCGCAACGCCGCCGCCCTGTCCAACCCGAACCAGTTCGCTTGCGCGCACCAGCGTGAACCCTTCGGACGCCATGCCGGGGGATGAGAAGAATTCGCCAAGATTTTCGATCTTTCCGGTGCGATAGCCGGTTTCTTCTTCCAGTTCGCGCGCCGCCGCCGCCTCGGGCGCCTCATTATCGCCTTCATCGCCCACCAGCCCGGCGGGTAGTTCAAGGCAGCGGCGACCCAGCGGGGCGCGATATTGATCGACCAGCAGCACATCGCCCTCCACAATCGCCAGAATCACTGCGGCGCGAATCCCGCGCGACCGGCTTACGAACTCCCATCGCCCCTGTTTCTTCGCGGTGATCCAGTCGCCCTGCCATTTGATCTCGATTGGCTTGTCGGCGTCGTGATTGTTCAAAGTTCGATCAACCTGTCGGGAAGTTCATTGGGATTGCCCGCGCTTTTGGGGAAAGTCTCGGACAAAACCTCGCCCATCGCGGCGATTGCGGCGATCATGCCGCCCGCCGTATCGCCCCTTCGCACATGATCGACCAGCGCCGCCATGGCATCGCCCCAGCGTTCGGCGGGCACTTTGCCGTGGATCGCTTCATCGGCGACAATCTCCGCCATATGTTCGTCTAGCGAAAGGTACAGCAGGATGCCGACGCGCGTCGCGGTGCGTTTCTCCGCCGATGCGCGGAACAGCGCGACCGCGCGCCGTCGCACCCGGCGCGAACGGGTGGCGCGCGGGGTGAGCGCGAGGCGGAGCCGGCCCCATTCCAGCGCATAGCGAAGGATCAGAAACGCGATCGCCTGTACGATCAGCACCACGACCAGCATTTCGGGAAGGCTCGGCGCTTCCCATCCGCTGGTGAACCAGCTCAGCTTGGCCTGCAACAGGCCCGGAAACAACGCGAAGAGCGCCGGGACCAGCAGCACGCCGAGCAGCGTATAGTGCAGCGCGACGTCGCGATATTCGTGCGAAGACCGCGCGATGATCGTCACGATCTCGCCATCGGTGCCGGTTTCGGCCGACGCAACCGCGCTCGCCACGCGGACATGGTCTTCGCCGCTAAGCGCACGACGCGCCATCACCATCCCCCCGACGCGCCGCCACCGCCGAACGAACCGCCGCCGCCCGAAAAGCCGCCGCCACCGAAACCACCGCCGCCAAAGCCGCCGGAGGAACCGCCGCCCCAGCCCGATCCGCCGCCGCCAAAGCCCGGTCCCCAGATCACCACCGGCCCGATGCCGCGGCGATAGCGCCGCCCGCGCGCACGACCGAACAGCATCGGCATCACCACGAAGAACAATATGGCGATCCAGAACAGGCCGACGATCCAGCCCGATCCGTCGTCGCCGCTGCCGCTCGCTTGCTGTCTGGCGTCCAGTTTCTGCTTGGCGCGCTGTTCGGCTGCCTCCAGCGGCAATTTCATCTGCTGCGCGATCGCCGCCGATCCGGCCATGATCCCGGCCGCCATGTCGCCTTTCCTGAACTGGGGCAGAATGTCGTCATGAATGATCATGCTCGACAACGCATCGGTCATGATCGGTTCCAGCCCGTACCCGACCTCAATCCGCACGCGCCGTTCCTTGGGCGCGACGATCAGGATGATGCCGTTATTGGCCTTCGCCTGCCCGATCTTCCACGCGCGGCCCAGCCGGTATCCGTAATCCTCGATCGGATAGCCCTGCAGGTCGGGAATCGTCGCGACCACGAACTGCCGCCCCGACGCCTGTTCGATTTGTGCGGAAAGCTGGTCAAGCTGTTGTTCCTGCGCGGGCGTCAGCAGGTTCGCCGCATCGACCACCCTGCCGGTCAGCTTGGGAAAAGTCTGCGCCGATACGGGCAGCGCCATCACCAGCAGTGCGATCAGGGCCGCCATCGCGACGACAAAGCAGTTCCTCCGGGCCGCGCCTGACCGGCGCGCAACTCTATCTCCGTCCGGGACCGTTACGTGACGTTCGGCCATCATCCCGGCCTCAATTCATATTCCCGAAATCGACCGTCGGTGCGACATCGGCATTGGGCGTCGTCGCCTGATACGGAACCATCGGCTTCGATCCGTAAAACACCTTGGCACCGATCGCATCGGGAAAGGTGCGGATGGTGGTGTTATAGTCCTGCACCGCCGAATTATAATCGCGAATGGCGATCGCGATGCGGTTTTCGGTCCCCTCAAGCTGGCTCATCAGCGTCTGGAAATTGCCCTGGCTCTTCAGGTCGGGATAGGATTCGACCGTCGCGAGCAACCGGCTGAGCGATCCGTTCAGATTGCCCTGCGCCTGCGCGAACTGCTGCATCTTGTCCGGGTTGGTCAGGTCGCCGGTCGAAACATTCACCTGAGTCGCCCGCGCGCGCGCATTGACGACATCGGACAGGATCTTGTCCTCCGACTGCGCCGATGCCTTCACCGTCGACACCAGATTAGGGATCAGGTTCGCGCGCCGTTGATAATCGGCCTGCACATCGGCCCAGCGCGCTTTCGCATTCTCTTCGGCCGTCGGCACGCTGTTCAGCCCGCAGGCCGTCAGGGTTACCGCCATGGCCAGTGCCATCACCGCTTTCAGCCGCATGGGTGAATCGCCTCCCGGAAAAAACAAACCTTGTCTTTGCCCCTTGTAACGACGCAGGATCGCCGAGGCGACGGAAAACTGGCTCCGCCGCCCGCCTTGCAGGAGACGATACCGCCGATGTTCGCCGAATTCCGCAAATTCGTGATGCGGGGTAATGTCCTCGACCTTGCCGTCGCCGTCATCATTGGCGCCGCGTTCGCCACGATCACCAAATCGCTGACCGACGATATCATCATGCCGGTGGTCGGCTGGATTTTCGGCGGTTTCGATTTTTCGAGCTATTTCATCCGGCTCGGCCCGGTGCCGGAGGGATATCACGGTTCGCTGTCCAACTATGCCGCGCTCAAGGAGGCCGGGGTGCCGCTGTTCGGCTATGGCAAATTCGCCACGACGTTGATCAACTTCCTGATCCTCGCCTTCATCGTCTTCCTGATCGTGCGCGCGGTGAACCGGATGCTCGCCGCGTTCGAGGAACAGAAGCCCGAACTACCCGCCGCCGAACCGACCGATGTCGTGCTGCTGCGCGAAATCCGTGACGAATTGCGCAAACGCCCGGCCGAATAACGCGCGTCAGGCGGCGGCGAGATCTTCCGCATTGGCATCGGCCAGGCTGGTGCCATCCAGAATCCGCGCCGTTTCGTCGCGCACCCGCGCCATGGCGATCCGGATCGCGCAACTCGCCTCATCCGCGCAATCCTTGCAGGGTTTGTAGGCGGTGCGGCTGACGCACGGGACCAGCGCGAGCGGCCCTTCGATCACCCGGATCACTTCGCCCAGCGAAATCAGGTGAGTCGGTTTCGACAGGCAATATCCACCCATCTTGCCGCGATGCGAATGGATCATCCCGGCGGTGCGCAGATCGGCCAGGATCAGTTCGAGGAACTTGCGCGGCACATTGGCCTGCGCCGAAATCCGCTTCATCGGGATCGGTGCGCTGCCCAGCGGGTGCCGGGCCAGATAAAGCATCGCGCGAAGGGCGTATCGGGATCGTTGGGTCAACATGGTCACCGCGCACCTGCACCCGCATTGTGGCCAACGAATGACCGAAGCCCGGCTTTTCGCATGCGCCGCCTTTTCATCGACGGTGAAATCACTATATGGGATGGTGTCGGTTTCGGCCGGCTATGGCGATAAATCATGATGTGCAATAGGCACAGCGGACCCGGGGGCAGTACCCGGCGGCTCCACCATCTGCGCCGAGACCGTCGATCAGCACGCATGAAGCGTACCGATCGAGCGGCTCAGCTGATGGGGCCGAACCAGGATCGACGTGTGTTGAAAAGCATTGTTTTCGCTCGGAATGGGACCACCGCGACGGCCCATATTCACAAGTGCCAACGATAACGAAGCACTCGCTATTGCGGCGTAATCCAACGGCCTAACGGCCAAGGATTACTCTAAAATGCGCGGTTGGACCGCACCGGGCAACAGAAGCGGATTCCGGCGGCCGCCGGGGGGGCCGAGCAACAGAAACCCCCCGGACTTTCCTTGCCATGCGGCGCATCGGGCAACAGGAAGCCCCCCATTTCCTGTCATCCGCCGGCGAGCGCCTAATGCCGCGCTGAATTGACCTGAACCCATCGAAATATCGTCATTGCGCGCCCCGTCGGGGCACGGCAATCCAGACGCGACCGGTGTTACTCCGTGTCGAGGGCCGTCCATGCAAGGCGCATCGCGCCGTCGCTACCGCCCTCTTCACGATGTCGACACAGTCAGTGCCTGAGGCTTAACGCGTCTTGCTGTTATGCGGGCAGCAACAGCCGCGCGGTGGTGCGGTCTTCACGCAGCAGATCGAACGTGCCGTTCAGCTGTTCGGCCAGCATCGCGGCGATGCGCAGGCCCAGGCTGTCGCTCGCCTCGATCGAAAATCCTTCGGGCAGGCCGTGGCCGTCGTCGCGCACCTCCACCTTCACCAGATCGTTGCCGTCACGCGCCAGATGCACTTCGATATGTCCCGCATCGCGATCGCGAAACCCGTGTTCGATCGCGTTCGCCATCGCTTCGGCAACGATCAGCGCCAGCGGCACCGCCGCGTCGGGATTGAGCGCGGCATCGTCCGCGACATTGATCGTACAGCGGATGCCGGTGCGCCCGCTTGCTTCGACCACATCGGCGCAGAGCGGTTCCAGAAATTCTCGAATCGTGCGCGTCGCGCCACTGGCCGAATAGAGCTGGCGGCTGATCCTGCCGATCAACGCCAGCCTGCGCGACGCCTCATCCAGCGCGGCGCGCCCCGCTTCATCGCCCACCTGCCGTTTCTGCAGCGACAGCAGGCCCGCCGCCACCTGCAGATTGTTCGACACGCGGTGCTGCAACTCGCGGAACAGCAATTCGCGCGTTTCGGCAAGCTGGCGACTGGTTTCGCGCTCCTTCGCCAGATTCGCGTTGGCGCGCTGCATCCAGTGGATGATCACGATGTCGGTGGCGACGACGAAGATATAGAAGCCAAGCGCGACGCCGCCGCCGCGAAGCAGCGCGAAACTGTCGAACACGGGGATGAAGAAGTACCACGAACACAGACCGCAAACCGCCGCCACGGCCGCGCCCCAACGCGATCCGAACAGGAAGGAGGCGATAACGACTGCGGGGAAAAAAGTGACATAGGGAAAGCCCGGCGGCAGCCCACGATCGACCGCGAAGCGAAGGAACAGGGCAAACGCCACCAGCGCCGCAACCACGCAGCCCGCCAGCAGCGGCCGGCCGCGCGCCAGTGGCAGCCGTTCCAGAAAGCGGACGCGATCACCTGCGTCTCGCGATGCAATGTCAGAAATAGCCGCGCCCCTTTTCGATACGCTGAAACATAAAAGCCGGCCGAGCTGCGCCGCAGTCTGACGCAAACATTGGCGCAGCGCAACGAAAGTGTTTTGGGCGGTTCTCCAAAACGAAAAAGGGGCCGGCGGATCGCCGACCCCTTTCGCGTTTTCGAACGATCGACGGGGCGATCAGTCCTCGGTGATGAACGACGGCAGTCCGATATCGCCGCCATCGTCATCGCCCTTGGGCTTGTCGCCGCGATCACGCCGCGGGCCGCGCCCGCCACGGCCACCGCGATCGCCGCCCCGGTCACCGCGTTCGCGGCGCGGACCGCGATCGCCCCGGTCACCACGCGGTTCGCGCGGCGGACGGGTGTCCTCCAGCTCCTCGCCGGTTTCCTGATCGACGACGCGCATCGACAGGCGAACCTTGCCGCGCGGATCGATTTCAAGAACCTTGACCTTCACTTCCTGGCCTTCGGACACGACGTCCGAAGGCTTTTCGACGCGCTCATTCTTCATTTCGGAAACGTGGACGAGACCGTCCTTGCCACCCATGAAGTTCACGAACGCACCGAAATCGACGATGTTGACGACCTTGCCGTTATAGACCTTGCCGACTTCGGGTTCTTCGACGATGCCCTTGATCCAGTTCATCGCGGCTTCGATCTGGCTGGGGTCAGACGAAGAAATCTTGATCTGGCCCTCATCGTCGATGTCGACCTTCGCGCCCGTGGTGGCGACGATCTCGCGAATCACCTTGCCGCCGGTGCCGATAACTTCGCGAATCTTGGTCTTGTCGATCTGCATCGTTTCGATGCGCGGCGCATGTTCGGAGATGCTCTCACGCGTATGGTCGAGCGCCTTGGCCATTTCGCCCAGGATATGCGCGCGGCCTTCCTTCGCCTGTGCCAGCGCGACCTTCATGATCTCCTCGGTGATGCCGGCGACCTTGATATCCATCTGAAGCGAGGTGATGCCTTCGCTGGTGCCTGCGACCTTGAAGTCCATATCGCCCAGATGATCTTCATCACCCAGAATGTCGGAAAGGATGGCGTAATCCTTGCCTTCGAGGATCAGGCCCATCGCGATGCCCGAAACGGGGCGCTTCAACGGCACGCCTGCATCCATCATCGACAGCGAACCGCCGCATACCGTCGCCATCGACGACGAACCGTTCGATTCGGTGATGTCCGACAGAACACGGATCGTGTACGGGAATTCCTCGGCATCGGGCAGGACCGGATGCAGCGCGCGCCATGCCAGCTTGCCATGACCGATCTCGCGACGGCCCGGCGCGCCGAAGCGGCCGACTTCCCCGACCGAATAGGGCGGGAAGTTGTAGTGCAGCATGAAGCGCTGATACGACAGGCCCGGCAGGCCGTCGATCATCTGTTCGGCGTCCTTGGTGCCCAGCGTCGTGGTGCAGATCGACTGAGTCTCACCGCGGGTGAACAGCGCCGAACCGTGCGCGCGCGGCAGGAAGTGGACCATCGCCTCGATAGGGCGAACCTGCTTGGTATTGCGCCCGTCGATCCGCTTGCCGTCCTTCAGGATGGCGGTGCGGACGATTTCGGCTTCCAGCTTCTTGACCGTCTTGCCGGCAGTCATCTGCTCCTGGCCCTCGGCATCGGCGAATGCCGCCTTCACCTTGGCACGCGCTTCGTTGAGCGCGGCCGACCGGTCGGACTTGTCGGTCAGCTTGTACGCAGCCGCGATGTCCTTGCCGACCAGGTCCTTGATCTTCTTCTTCATCGCAGAACCGTCGCCCTGCTCGGCGAGTTCCCACGGCTCCTTGGCGGCCTGTTCGGCCAGATCGATGATCGCGCCGATGACCTTTTTCGAAGCGTCGTGCGCGAACATCACCGCGCCCAGCATTTCATCTTCCGAAAGCTCCTTGGCTTCGGATTCGACCATCATCACGGCGTCGTGCGTTGCGGCGACGACCAGATCGAGATCGCCTTCCTTGCACGCTTCGAGCGAGGGGTTGAGCTGATATTCGCCATCCTTGTACCCGACGCGCGCCGCGCCGATCGGGCCCATGAACGGCACGCCCGAGATGGTCAGCGCCGCGCTCGCCGCATACATTGCGACGATGTCGGGTTCATTCTCTCCGTCATAGGAGAGTACCTGACAGATCACGTTGATTTCGTTGTAGAACCCTTCGGGGAACAGCGGACGGATCGGACGGTCGATCAGGCGGCTGGTCAGCGTTTCCTTTTCGGTCGCGCCACGCTCGCGCTTGAAAAAGCCGCCCGGAATGCGCCCGGCGGCCGAGAATTTTTCCTGATAATGGACGGTCAGCGGAAAGAAGTCCTGGCCTTCCTTCACCGACTTTGCGGCCGTGACGGCGCACAGCACTACCGTATCGCCGAGCGTCGCGAGCACCGCGCCGTCGGCCTGCCGCGCAACGCGGCCCGTTTCGAGGCTGAGGGTCTGTCCGCCCAGCTCGATTTCCACTTTCTTCATGTCAAACATTGCATTTCCTTCGTACCGGGGCGCCCTATGCGCTCCGGGGCATACACGGATGCGAGCCGGATCGGCTCTTTTCGGGGATGGGCCGGATTGCCCGCCCCTCGATGATGCGGCGCCGATCGTTCAGCGCCGGATAGCGGGGCATTAGCATATGATTGAATGCCCCCGATGACAAAAGGGCGCCCGGTGGGGCGCCCCTTTTCGACTGGTTATTTGCGAATACCCAGTTTCGCGATCAGATCGGCATAGCGACCATGATCTTTCTTCTTCAGATAGTCGAGCAGGCTGCGCCGCTTGTTGACCAGCATCAACAGGCCGCGACGCGAATGATTGTCCTTCGCATGCGTCTTGAAATGTTCGGTCAGATTGGCGATGCGTTCGGTCAGGATCGCGACCTGAACTTCGGTCGAACCGGTATCGCCTTCGCCGCGACCATGTTCCTTGACCAGCGCGTCCTTGCGCTCTTGCGTAATCGACATATCAATTCATTCCTTCGACATCGCGTTACAGATTGAACCCGCGAACGACCCGGACCGTTCGGTCCGTAACCTCCACCAGCGCGACCGGCACATCGTCCAGCATCGCGAAGGCAGGGCCGTTGTCTGCGGTGATCCCGTCCAGTTGCTGCCCCTGTCGGAGCAGCCCCGCCTGATCGGGGTCGAGGGCAAGAGCCGGGATGTCGTCCAGCCCTGTCCTTATCGGCAGGCAAATATCCTCAAGGGCGCGGGCCTTAGCGGCTTCAGCCAGTTTGTCCAGCGAAATCGCCGATTTGAGGTCGAATGCGCCCGCCTTTACCCGGTGCAACATGGTGACGTGGCCGACGGTATCAAGCGCATGGGCGATATCGCGCGCCAGGCTGCGGATATAGGTGCCCTTGGAAACATGCGCGGTGAGGGTGACGCTTTCAAGCTGCGCCTCCCCGCCACGGGACAGCGAACAGCGCAGCGAATGCACCGTCACCCGCCGCGTCGCCAGATCCACCGCACCGCCCGCGCGCGCGATGTCATAAGCGCGCTTGCCCTCCACCTTCAGCGCCGAAAAGGCAGGCGGCACCTGATCGATCGATCCCGTGAAGCTTGGCAGCATCGATTCGAGCGCGGCGCGCGTCGGGCGACGATCGCTCGTCGCGACCACCTGCCCCTCGCCATCCAGCGTATCGGTCTGTGTGCCAAAGCGCAGGGTGAAATCATATACCTTGTCGCTGTCGAGCATCCGTCCGGCCAGCTTCGTCGCCTCCCCCACCGCGATCGGCAACACGCCGCTCGCCAGCGGGTCGAGCGTTCCGCCATGCCCGACCTTGCGCCGGGGATAATCGCCGGTGCGCAGCGCGCGCTTGACCGCGCTTACCGCCTGGGTGGAACCTAGGCCCACCGGCTTGTCGAGGATGATCCAGCCATGCATGGCCCGCGGCCCTAACGCCTCTTCGCCGCGGCGTCAGCTTCCTTCTTTCCCCGGTGGGACAAGACAGTATCCATGGCGGGCAAGCGGCAGGTCGCGCAGCCGCGCCAGCCGTGCATTGCTGGCGGCGTAGCGGGCGCGGGCATAGGCAACCGTATCATGCCCCAGGATAGCGCCGGGGCACTGTCCCGGCCTGCCCGATGGCAGCACCGCCTTCACCGCGTGGCGCATCGCCGTCCAGCCGGGAATGTCGATCGCCACCGTCTTGTCGACCACCGACTGGCGCGTGAAAAGATTCACGCCGCGCAGCAGCCACAGGCTGGTCCGGCCCATCGATGCATTGCGCCGTCCGGCCGGAGCCGCCTGCAAATCGAATTCCACGCCCAGTTCGCGTTCCATCCGCGCGAGCAGGCCCGCGCGATCGCTGCGCAGTTCCTCATACAGATAGACATGCACGTTTTCGCGCCCGAACAGCGAATCATAATAAGCGATCAGCCGGTCGAATTCGAAATGGCTGAAGCAGAAACCCGGCGCCTTGTAGCGATAGCGCAGCGCCCCACGGCGATGTTCGGTCGGGAACAGATAGCGGCGCGGTCCATGCGTCCCGCCGCCGGCGACATATTGGGCATAGGTCGCGCGCAGCAGGTCAACCTGATTGCGGATGAACACCACGATCCGGGCATCGGGAAACACCGCATGCAGTCGCCGGGCGACTTCAGGCCCCATCAGCCCGTGCAACCCGGCATTGTGGATATAGCCGCTCAGATTTTCTTCGCAGATCGCGACCGGGCGGTTGCGGGCGTCACATCCCAGCTCCCGGCGAGCGGCCTGCGCATCGAAGCACAGTCCCGGCTGATCGAGCAGCGCTGACCGTGCCAGCTTGCGCGGCACGAATTCATGGCTTCGCGCGCCGGGCCAGACCGATCGCTGGAACCATGTCGTCGCGGTTTTGTGATACCCGATCTGGACGACGGGTCTCAGGGAAGCAGGTGTTGGGTCCATAGGGAAAGGATAGTCGCGGCTATTTCCCCTATATTGCCAATGGTCCGCGTCGTTACGTGCCCGAAACGGGTTCAGCGATGCCTTTACCGCCATATTGCGGCGGCTTCGCGCTGCGCACGATGCTTTCGGCACCGCATACCCGCTCCGGCTGCGACAGGTCGAAAACATGCGAAAAACGGTCGAAACTGCCGTTACTGTCGGTCGTATAGCCGATCGACATGCTGGTCATGTATTTGAGGCACGGCCCGCTCAACCGGACGTAATACCAGCGCAACCTGCTGTCCTGAACATAGAGCGAGGAATCGTCGGTTCCACGTGTCCAGTTGCGCAGGCCGCCATTGCTCGCAAAGGCGATGCTGACCTGCGGCCGTTTGTCGACCGGAACCGGCGACTGGGCATTCTGCGCGGGCGCGAATGCGAGCAACAGGGCGAACATCATCACGACGCTTCTTCTATACGCCCTGTGCTGAACCCCGGCTGACCGGGACTCGTCCCGGCGAGCGCTTCGGAAAAGTGGCGGCGGCACAAAGCGATATAGCGGTCGTTGCCGCCGATCTCGGTCTGTGCGCCCTCGGCAACCGGTTCCCCCCGGCTGTCGACGCGAAGATTCATCGTCGCCTTGCGCCCGCAGCGGCACACCGATTTCAGTTCGACCAGCGCGTCGGCGATCGCCAGCAGCCGGGCTGAGCCGGGAAACAGTTCGCCCTGAAAATCGGTGCGCAGGCCATAGGCAAGCACGGGGATGTTCAGATCATCGCACACCCGGGCAAGCTGCCCCACCTGTCCGGCGGTAAGGAACTGCGCCTCATCGACCAGCACGCACCCGGTCGCGCGCTGCTTCCGGTCGGCGGCGATCGCGGCGAACAGGTCGGTATCGGGTGCGAACACATGCGCGGCGGCGGCCAGCCCGATTCGCGATGCGATACGCCCTTCACCCGCCCGATCGTCGATCGCGCTGGTCCACAGCATCGTCGTCATGCCGCGCTCGCGATAGTTGAAATCGGCCTGCAACAGCGTGGTCGATTTTCCCGCATTCATCGACGCATAGTAGAAATAGAGCTTTGCCATATTCCGCCTGCTAGCGCGCGCAGAGTATGCGCGGAAGTTGTCAAAGTTCAGACTATGTCCCGCCTACCTGCCCATCAATCTCGCCCCGCAATGACGAGGAGGTGCAAAGGCTACATTGCGCTCGGCGGGCAGCGTCAGCCCTTGTCGCCGTCCTCATCGTCGAGGTCCTGCGCAATCTTGGGGTCGCGCAGAAGCTGCTCGATATGGCTCGCTTCCTCGAAACTTTCATCGGCGAGGAATTTCAGCTTCGCGGCGTATTTCATGCGGATGCGGTGCGCGACTTCGCGCTGAAGATAGGCAGTGTTGGTACGCAACGCCTTGAGCACCGCGTCTTCATCCTTGCCCAGCAGCGGCTTCACGAACACCGTCGCATGGCGCAGATCGGGCGACATGCGTACCTCGGTGACGCTGACCATATACCTGGCCAAGGTCTCGTCATGCACGTCACCGCGCGAAAGGATTTCACTCAACACATGGCGCACCTGCTCCCCGACGCGAAGCGTGCGAACCGACTGCGATTCCGCAGAAGAGGATTGGTGAGCCATGTCTTTCATCCACCCACGATAAAATACGCGTCATTACGAAGAGCCAAGGCGACGAAGTGATCCAGCGGCGCGTGTTGCGCATTGGCCTGCTTTACCCGCTTCACAACGACGGCGATCAAAATCCGGGCGCAAGTACCGCTTGCGCCCGAACCTTTTACAGCGTGCGTTCGCGCATCTCGACTTCGAAGGTTTCGAGATAATCGCCCGGCTTGATGTCGGTAAAGTTCTGGGTGAACGTCACACCGCATTCGAGCCCTGCGCGCACTTCGGGGACATCGTCCTTGAAGCGGCGAAGCGACGCGATTTCGCCACTGTAGATGATGACATCGTCGCGCGTGATGCGTGCCTTGAGCGCCTTGCGAATCGACCCTTCGGTGACCAGCAGGCCGGCAGCCTTGCCGTGCTTGCCTGCCGAGAAGACCTCCTTGATCTCCGCACGGCCGACGACCGTTTCGAACGCTTCGGGGCCAAGCTCGCCCGCCATCCCGGCACGGATATCGTCGGTCAGGTCGTAGATGACGTCATAATATTTGAGCGCCACCGACTGCCGTTCGGCGATTTCGCGCGCCTTTGCATTGGCGCGAACGTTGAAGCCGATGATCGGTGCTCCGCTTGCTCCGGCAAGCGACACGTCGCTTTCGGTAATCCCGCCGACGCCGGAATGCAGGATGCGCACCCGGATTTCGTCGGTCGAAATCTTGTTCAGTGAACCGATGATCGCTTCGACCGTGCCCTGCGTATCGCCCTTGATAACGAGGGGATATTCAATCGCCTGCTTGTCCTTCAGCGCGCTGAACATGCTTTCCAGGCTTGCCGGGGCCTGGGTCGTGCGCTTCTGCTGCATCACGCCCTGGCGATATTCGGCGATCTCGCGCGCCTTGGTCTCGGTATCGACGACTTGAAGCTGATCGCCCGCCATCGGCACGCCCGACAGGCCGAGCACTTCGACCGGTGTCGACGGGCCAGCCTTTTTCACCTGCTTGCCCTTGTCGTCGATCATTGCGCGCACCTTGCCGCTTTCGGCGCCGACGACGAAGATGTCGCCAACCTTCAGCGTGCCGCGATTGACCAGAATCGTCGCGACCGGACCCCGGCCCTTGTCGAGCTTCGCCTCGACCACCGTGCCTTCGGCGGCGCGGTCGGGATTGGCCTTCAGTTCAAGCAGTTCGGCCTGAAGCTGAATCTTGTCGAGCAGATCGTCAAGACCGGTCTTTTTCAGCGCGGATACTTCCACGTCCTGAACGTCGCCCGACATTTCCTCGACGATGACTTCATGCTCCAGCAGGCGCTCGCGCACCTTTTGCGGATTCGCCTCGGGCTTGTCGCACTTGTTGATCGCGACGATCATGGGAACGCCGGCGGCCTTGGTATGATTGATCGCCTCGATCGTCTGCGGCATCAGCCCGTCATCGGCGGCAACCACCAGCACCACGATATCGGTCACATTCGCACCGCGTGCGCGCATGTCCGAAAAGGCTTCATGACCCGGCGTGTCGAGGAATGTGATCTGCGACTTGTCCTTCAGCGTTACCTGATAGGCACCGATATGCTGCGTAATGCCACCGGCTTCGCCAGAGGTTACACTGGTTCCGCGCAGCGCATCGAGCAGGCTGGTCTTGCCGTGATCGACATGGCCCATGATCGTGACGACCGGAGCGCGCGGCTTCAGATCCGCTTCATTATCTTCGGTCGTGTCGAGTTCCAGCTCGACATCGGCGTCGGACACGCGGCGGACATTATGACCGAAGTCGGTGACCAGCAGTTCGGCGGTATCCTGATCGATGGTCTGGTTGACGGTGACCGCCATGCCCATCTTGAACATCGCCTTGACCAGGTCTGCGCCCTTTTCCGCCATGCGGTTGGCAAGTTCCTGAACGGTGATCGCTTCGGGCACCTGCACGTCGCGCACCTGCTTTTGCTGTTCGCCACGCGAACCGCCGGTGTGCGACCGCTTTTCCTTTTCACGCGCGCGTTTCAGCGCGGCAAGGCTGCGTGCCCGTGCACCTTCCTCGCCCCCAAGCGCGCGATTGACGCTCAGCTTGCCCGAACGCCGATCCTCGCGCTCCTTTCGCCCACGGCTCTCCTTGGCCGGGGTTTCGCTGCCGCGCTTGGGCGCATTGTCGCGCGCGGCCTCTGCCTTCGGCTTGGGCTTCGGCTTGGGAATTTCAGGCCGCTGAACGGGGGTGAACCTGCGCGGCGCGGGCAGGTCAGGATCGCGCGTGAGATTGATCTGCTGCGGCTGCGCGGGCGCGGCCGGAGCAGCGGGCTGCGCCGCCTTGGCCTGTTCTGCCTGTTTTGGCGCTTCGGCCGGCTTCGGCGTTTCGGCATTCGCGGCAGGCTGCGCCGTTTTGGCAGCATCCTGCTCCGCCTTTTCGGCCTTTTTCGCTTCCTCGGCCTGACGCGCGGCGTCCTCTTCGGCCTTGCGCTTTTCCTCGGCACGACGGCGTTCGTCCTCGGACGCCTGCTGCTTTTCCTGCTCCTCACGGCGGCGCGCTTCCTCAAGCGCGTTCATCCGCGCTTCCTCGGCCTCGCGAAGCAGCTTTTCCTGAAGTTCGCGGCGCGATGCCGCGTCCGCCGCCGGCTTGGGCGCGGGCGTCGGGGCAGGCGCCGGCGCTGTCGGCTTCTTCGCCTGGGGAGCGGGCGCGGGCGTCGGCGCCGCGTCATCGCGCTGCTGCTCTTCGCCCGGACGGCCGAGCACGCGGCGCCGCTTCACCTCAACCACGACCGTGTTCGACCGGCCATGGCTGAAGCTCTGCTTCACCTTGCCCGTCTCGACGGTGCGCTTGAGGCCCAGCGTGCGTGCGCCCAGTTTCGGCTTTTCGTTGTCCGTATCGCTCATCCGGTTACTCAAAATCCTTCGTTTTCTTTAACGCCAGCGGCCCCCAATGCCGATGCGCCCTGCGAGCCTGTTTCGCAAGGGACGGTCGCGCATTCGGGTCCGATAAAGTGCAGCCAGCGATCGAGCGCCTCGCGCACCCGCCTCGCCGCCTGGGCGTCGGTCAGCCCGGCATGTACCACATTCTCGCGGCCAAGGGCCAAGGACAATATGGTGCGTGACACGGGCAATGCCAATCCCTTCAGCCCGGAACCTTCCGATTCCGATCCGACACGCCATGCCTGGGCCAGCTTTGCCGCCCCGTCGGCCCGCGCATCGCCAGCATGCAACAACATGTGCAGCCTGCCCGCGCGCGCCGCTTTTTCGATCCGTTCGGATCCCGTGACCAGATGCCCCGAACGCGCTTCCAGCCCCAGCCGGTCGAGCGCGCCGCGTTCCAGCGCCGCGGCAATCCGATCGCCGAGATCGCCGGGCACCGACAGCTTCGCGCCCTTGAAGGCGCGGGCAAGCGCGCCGCGCAATTTCCCCTTGGCCTGCGCCATTTCCAGCTCGACCTTCGACACGCCGATCCACGCGCCGCGCCCCGGCGCCTTGGCGCGGACATCGGGCAGCACCTCGCCCTCGGGCGATACGGCAAGCCGGATCAGCCCCTCGCGCGGAGCCTCCTCGCGCGACAGAACGCAGGTGCGGACGGGGGTGCTCATGCCACCACCGTCATCACCCACGCGTTCGTGTTGGCTTAGGGCCGCATCATTGGTCGGAGTCCGCAACTGCGTCCTCCTCCGCCGTATCCGGCGTCTGCTGATCGTCGGCCGAAGCCGCGTCTTCGTCTTCGAACCAATGCGCGCGCGCGGCCATGATAATCTCGTTGCCCTGTTCTTCGCTAAGGCCATATTCGGCGAGCACGCCGCCCTTGTCCTCGGCGCGCTTGGGCGCATTTTCATTGCGACGGCGCGGCTCCGCACGCTTCTTGGCGACCAGTTCGTCGGTGGCGAGATCGGCCAGATCGTCGAGCGTCTTGATCCCCGCCTTGCCCAGCGTGACCAGCATTCCCTCGGTCATATAAGGCATGGTGGCAAGATCGTCCTCGACGCCTAGCGAACGGCGCTCCTCGCGATTCGCCTCTTCGCGGCGTTCAAGCGCTTCGGCAGCGCGGCTTTGAAGTTCCTGCGCCAGTTCCTCGTCAAACCCTTCGATACCGGCCAGTTCGTCGATCTCGACATAGGCGACCTCTTCCAGTTCGCCGAACCCTTCGGCGACGAGCAGCTGGGCAAGCGTTTCATCGACGTCGAGTTCCTTTTCGAACATCGCCGAGCGCTCGACAAATTCCTTCTGCCGCTTCTCGCTGGCATCGGCTTCGGTCAGAATGTCGATCGCCTTGGCGGTAAGCTGGCTGGCGAGACGCACATTCTGCCCGCGACGGCCGATGGCGAGGCTTAGCTGGTCGTCGGGAACCACCACCTCGATCCGCTCTTCCTCCTCGTCCAGCACAACGCGCGCCACATTGGCGGGCTGAAGCGCGTTGACGACGAAGGTCGCAATGTCCTCCGACCAGGGAATGATGTCGATCTTCTCGCCCTGCATTTCCTGCACGACTGCCTGAACGCGACTGCCCTTCATGCCGACGCACGCGCCGACCGGGTCGATCGATCCGTCATGGCTGATCACGCCGATCTTGGCGCGGCTGCCCGGATCGCGCGCCGCCGCCTTTATCTCGATGATGCCGTCATAGATTTCGGGCACTTCCTGCGCGAACAGCTTCTTCATGAAGTCGGGATGCGCGCGCGAAAGGAAAATTTGCGGCCCGCGATTTTCGCGGCGAACGTTCAGGATCAGCGAACGCACGCGATCGCCGACGCGGACGACTTCGCGCGGAATCTGCTGGTCGCGGCGGATAACGCCTTCCGCCCGGCCCAGATCGACCACGACATGGCCGAATTCAACCCGCTTGACGACGCCGGTGATGATTTCGCCGGCACGATCCTTGAACTCTTCATATTGCCGTTCGCGCTCGGCGTCGCGGACCTTCTGGAAAATGACCTGCTTCGATGCCTGCGCCGCGATCCGGCCGAATTCGATCGGCGGCAACGGATCGACGATGTAATCGCCGACGGCCGCGCCCTTTTGAAGTTTCTGCGCGTCCTTGACGCTGACCTGCTTGAAATAGTCGTCGACCGCCTCGACCACTTCGACCACGCGCCACAGGCGAAGGTCGCCGCTATTGGGGTCCAGTTTCGCGCGAATGTCGTTTTCCGCGCCGTAGCGCGCGCGCGCCGCACGCTGGATGGCGTCTTCCATCGCCTCGATGACGATCGCCTTGTCGATCAGCTTTTCGCGCGCGACGGCGTCGGCGATGGCGAGCAGCTCAGCCTTGTTGGCGGAAATCGCGGTGGCCATGGGGTCAGTCCTGTCCTTCTTCGATAAATTCGTCCGCGCCCTCCATGGAGAGCGGCTGCGCGGCGGCAATCAACCGGTCGGTCATCACCAGCTTGGCATCGCCGATATCCGAAAGCGGCAGCAGATGCTCGCCGCCATCGGCATCGGTAATTTTCACCGCGCCGTTTTCGACTCCCGCCAGCACGCCCTTAAAGGCGCGGCGCCCGTCGCGTTTTTCGGCAAGCGTGATTCGCGCGTCATGCCCCTGCCAGGCTTCGTAATCCTTCAGCCGGGTGAGCGGCCGGTCGATGCCCGGCGACGATACTTCCAACCGATAGGCATGGTCGATGGGATCGCGCCCTTCGGCCTCCAGCGCGTCGAGCATGTCCGACACGCGGCGCGAAAGCGCGGCGCAATCATCGATGGTGAGCTGCCCCGTCTCGGGCCGCTCCGCCATCACCTGCAACGTGGAATCCGATTCGCTGCCGAACATCGTCACGCGCACCAGGTCGAAGCCGAGGGCGCTTGCCTCCGGTTCGATCAAGGCGGTCAGTCGGGCGATATCGGTCATGCGGCTCCTGAATACATAGCGTCGGCGCCGCCGCAGACCGGTTGGCCTGCGGCCTCTATCAACGTCACCGATGTAGAGAAGCGCGGTATTCATATAGGCCATGGCGCATCGCGCGGCAAGCCCCCATGCGCGAATGCAAAAGAGATTGGGATACGATCCGTCCTGCCATATGTTTCGCCTGTTATCAGCCCGTTGCCCCGGAGGATGCCATGCGCGCCACCCGCGCGACCCACACGCACCTGATTCACGCCTCGTTGTTCGCGCTCGCTGCCTGCTCGTCGGGCACTTCGTCCGGACAGGGCAGCGTGGCGACCCCCACTCCCACTCCGGCGACGGGGCAAACCCCGGCCCCCGACGCGACCGGAACGCCGGTATCCTTCCCCGCATCGGATGCCCCGTTCACGCTGCAAAGCTATGCCGCATTCGATAATCCCTTTGCCGTTGCCTTTCTTCCCGACGGGCGCGCGCTGGTCACCGAAAAACCGGGCAAGGTGAAGCTGCTTGGCCCCGGCGGTCAGCCGGTCGATGTCGCTGGCGTTCCTGCCGTCGAATATGGCGGCCAGGGCGGGCTGCTCGACATCGCCCCGGCGCCGACCTTCGCACGCGATCACGGCATATATCTCAGCTATTCCGAACCGGGCGACGGCGGCAGCGCGCTCGCGCTCGCCCATGCGACGCTGGACGAAAGCGGCGGGACGCCCCGCCTTGCCGATCTGAAGGTGCTCTTCCACCAACAGCCCCCCGGCGACGGCGGACAGTTCGGCAGCATCATCGCCTTCGCGCCCGATGGACAGTCGCTGTACCTCTCCTCCGGCGAGCGGCAGCGAAAGACCCCGGCGCAGGACCCGAACAGCGCGATGGGCAAGATACTGCACATGACGCTGGACGGACGGCCGGCGAGCGACAACCCCTATGCCTCAGACGGCGGCGAGCGCGCCTATATCTGGTCAAGCGGACATCGCAATCCCTATGGCCTGACCTTCGATTCCTCAGGAAATCTGTGGGAGATCGAGATGGGGCCGAAGGGTGGCGACGAACTCAACCTGATCCTGAAGGGCAAAAATTACGGCTGGCCGGTCGTTTCGAACGGCGACAATTATGACGGCTCGCCGATCCCCGATCACGACACGCATCCCGAATTCGAAGCGCCGAAACTTTGGTGGAATCCCTCGATCTCGCCCGCCGGGCTGGTGATCTATTCGGGCAGCGATTTCCCGCAATGGAAAGGGTCGGCGATTCTGGGCGCAATGTCGGGTCAGGCGCTGGTGCGCGCATCGCTCAACGGAACCAGCGCGGCCAAGGCCGATCAATGGGATATGGGGATGCGCATTCGCGACGTGGCGCAGGCGCCCGACGGATCGCTGTGGCTGCTTCAGGACGGCGATGACGGCAAGCTGATGAAGCTCGTACCCAAAGGCTGAGGGCGTCAGCCCCGGTCGATCAGCAGGTTCATCCGTGCCCCCGCGATCGGCCGGTCGGCTTCCTCCTGCCACGCGCGCGCCTCGACATTGGCGATCCGCGTTCCCAGCCGGATCACGCTGCCACGCGCACGGGTCGGCTTTTCCCGTCCGCCACGCATATAATCGACGGTTATGTTGACCGGCTTCACCCGCACACCATCGCGGTCGCCCCCATCATCGCCCAGCGCATGATACAGCGCCGCGATCGCCGCCATTTCCAAAAGCCCGCCGATCGCACCGCCATGGACAAAGCCGGGACGCCCGACGACATCAGCGACGAAGGGCATTACCAGCACCGGCGGGCTATCCCCGCACGCCTCGATCGACAGGCCAAGCAGTTCGGCATAGGGCGGCAGCTTCATGCCGCCCCCGTCAGCATGAAGGTTCCCGCGACATGCGCGATCGGATCGTCGTCATCACCGTCATGCGCGTGGCCGCGCACGAACGCTATCGACCGTGTCAGGCGATAGCATTCGCCGCGACCGGTCACGGTTTCCCGCGGCCGCGCGGGGCGCAGATAATCGATGCGCAGGTCAAGCGTCGCATGCGGCACCATCCCGCCGCGCTTCAGCCAGGCCGCAGTGCTGCACGCCATGTCCATCAGCGCGAGGATCGGTCCCGACGCGATCACGCCGCTCGCTTCATCGCCGATCAGCCGGGCGTCATAGGGAAGTGCGAGTTCGCACCAGTCCGGCCCGTGCGCACAATAGCGCGTGCCGATCGCATTGCCGTGCCAGGCATAGGGCATGGCGAACAGCGCGGACGGATCGAACGGAACTGGCTTCGCCTCAGGCATCGCCCATGCCTACCCCCCGACCCGGACGGGCGCAATGCGTGGCCCGAAATGCCGCCTCCATTGGTCCGAACCCTTCGCAGCACCGTCATCGCACGGTGATATTACACCATTTGTAACTTCGTTCGTCCGGCGCAGCGCCATAGGCGAAAGCGTGTTTCAAAACCCCACGAAGGAACTTGCCATGCAGCGCCTGACCCTGACCGGAAGCGACGTCGTTGACCTTCCGGTCCCCATTGCACTTTCGGGGGCAATCGCCGACGGCGTGATGGGCGACAGCATCCTTGAGATCATCGTGGCGGTCGCCACCGCCTGACATGATCGCGTCAGCGCCGCTGGGCGCGCTTGCTAAACGCATTGCAGATGCGGCGGATGCCGGACAGGCGGCGGCGCTGATCGAAGCCGAATTCGCTCGCCCCGGCCGGATCGGCCAATGGCTCGACCCAATGCTGGCGCGGCTGCGCACCGATCCGCTTTACCAGCCACCGCTTTCGGCGAAGCGCGATGCCGCGCGAACCTCGCTATTGCTGTTCGAAAGTCCCGAACTGATCGTGTCGGCGACCATCGGCCATTACGGCGCTACGCCGCAACCGGCCCGCACCATCACGCTTTCGGGACGCGTACAGGTTACCGCCTATCCGTCAGCGGCGGGCGCAACCCTTCATCGCTGGCGACTGGGCGGAGACCGGCTGGCGCATGCGGGGCGCTTCCCCCTCGCCGATGGCGATATCGTTCGCTGCGACGGTCGGAGCGAAGGGCATTTTGTCGAACCGGCCGCGCATGGGCAGATCGTCGCGCTGACCGCGGCGATTCGTATCGGGGCGCTGCCCGTGCTGCGCGAATATTCGCGCCGTGACGGTCATCTGCTTCGCACCGGCACCGCCGACAGCGACGCTTCCCGAAGGCAAATGCTGCTGATGCTGCTTCGCGCTACCGGGGATAACCGCGCAGACGAAGCGTTCGACCATGCCAGTCGCCACGATGCTTGTTTCCTGCGGTGGGAAGCGATGCGCGAATGGCTGGGCCATGACGCACGCGCCGCGCTGCCCCGGCTTCGGGAGATGGCGGCAAGCGACCCCGAAGCGATGCTGCGCGCCTCGGCCGGTGAAATGGCACGGCGGGTGGAGGCGCGACTGGCGGAAGCATCGTGCCCCGCCTGATCGACACCAGCGATACGCCCGCAATCGACTTCGACGCTTTCACCGACGCGCTGGATGCAAGCACGATCGACATCGCCGACGAAGCCGCGTTCGCCACCCTCGCGCCGCTGCTCGCCGCGCTGGGCAATAATCGCGACTTCCTTGCCGACGCCGCGCTTGAGGCATTGAAGCGGGACAGTGTCGCCTTGCCCGAACAGCGATACGGCCCGCAGGTCCTGCTGCTGCGCCCGCCCGATTCACGCTTCGTGCTGCGCGCCAATTTCTGGCCCGCAGCCGATGATGCGGTGATGCGCGCGAGCGGGCCGGAAAGCTTTTTCTACGGCGTCGCGCATAACCATAATTTCGCCTTTCTGACACATGGCTATCTCGGCCCCGGCTATGAAAGCGACTATTGGGCGTTCGATCCCGGCGGCGAGCCCGGCGAGCGTGCCGGGCTGCGCTTTCTGGGGCGCGAACGACTTGCGCCGGGAACGACGATGCTCACCTTCGCGCATCGCGACGTGCACCGCCAGCTTGCACCCGCCGCCTTTTCGGTATCGCTCAATATCCTGGCGCGCGCACCGGGCGCAAACTGGCGCGATCAGTATCTGTTCGATGTCGACACGGACAGCATCGCGGGGCAGATGGCGGTGCTTCCTTCCGAAGCGCTGGTAACGCTGGCCGCGCATTGTTCGGATAACGGTCGCGACCTCGCGATGGATTTCGCCGCGCGCCACCCATGCGCCCGGATGCGCGCCGGCGCGCTCGCCGCCTGCATCGCCGCCAATGTTCCCGGCGCGATACGGCTGGCCGAACGGTCGGACGCCGCAATCCCTCCGGAACGGACGCGATCCCGGCTGCGCTAAACCGTATCCGTGCGTAAGCCCTGCGCGCATGGTCAGGGCGGTGGCGATCGACGTGAATCTTCCCGGCCTGTTCGGCGCGGCACTCGCGCGCGATCTCGACCCCGTACCCGCACGCACCGCCTGCCGCCGGTCGGCCTTGCTCACTCGATGGGATCAGGCCGCGCAATGCGCCGCTGCACGGATCAGGGTGTTGCGCGAAACGGGATGGGCCGGTCCGCTGATGCTGGTCGCCGAAAACGGCATGGCGCTTCCCGATGCGCTTGACGCGGGGGCGGACGACGCCGTCGTAGCCAGTGCGAGCGCATGTGAAATCGCTGCCCGGCTGGCACGGCTCGCGCGGCGCAATCCCCCCGGCACGGTGCGTGTCGGCGACCTGACGCTGGACATTATCGCCAAGCGGGCATTTCGCGGCGGCCACCCGCTCGCGTTGCTGCCGCGCGAATATGCGCTGCTCGCCTATCTCGCCGAACATGCCGGACGAACGGTCAGCCGTGCCGCGCTCCTCTCTGCGGTGTGGAACATGGATTTCGATCCCGGCACCAATGTGGTTCAGGTGCATGTTTCCCGCCTGCGTTCGCGGCTCGACCGGGGATTCGACAGGCCAATGCTGCATACCGATATCGGGAAAGGGTATCGCCTCGCCGCGCAGCACGCGGCATAACCACGGTTTTACCGCAATGGAGGCGATGATGGGCGAAGAACGGGTTTCGATTGCGATTGCGGACGGCATCGCCGATGTCCGGCTGAACCGCGCGGACAAGCTGAACGCGCTTGATCCCGCCATGTTCTCGGCGCTTGCCGGGGCGATCGACCGACTGGCCGACGAACCGGCACTGCGCGCCGTCGTCCTGTCGGGCGAAGGACGCGGCTTTTGCGCGGGGCTGGACATGGCGAGCATGGCGCAGGGCGGATCGGACGCCGCCCTGCTGGCGCGCAACCATGGCGATGCGAATCTGGCACAGCAGGTCGCCTGGGGTTGGCGCAAGCTGCCCGTGCCGGTGATCGCAGCGGCGCAGGGCGTTGCGTTCGGCGGCGGGCTTCAAATCCTGTCGGGCGCCGATATCCGCTTCGCCGCGCCCGACACGCGCTTTTCGGTCATGGAGATGAAATGGGGCATCGTCCCCGATATGGGCGGATTTGCGCTGTGGCGCGGGCTGGTTCGCGACGATGTGCTGCGCGAAATGGTCTATACCGCGCGCGAATTCGACGCAGCGTCGGCGCAAACCTATGGCTTCGTCACCCATGTCGCCGATGACCCGCATGAAGCGGCGCTGACGCTCGCCCGCCAGATCGCTGACCGCAACCCGCATGCGATTCGCGCGGCCAAGCGTCTGGCGAACCTCGCCCCCGAAGCGCGCGCCGCCGACATTCTGATCGCGGAGAGCGCGGAACAGCAAAAACTGCTGCGATCGCCCAACCAGATGGAGGCGGTAATGGCCAATATGCATAAGCGCGCGCCCGATTTCACCGACTGATCCGCCCGCCGAACGGTTGCAACGCCATCAGGCCACGCTAGGCTGCACCTTCCATACCGAATGTTCAAAGTCTTCCTGAAGGGACCGTCATGCGCGAAGCTGCAATCATCGCCACCGCCCGCACCGGCATCGGCAAGGCCTATCGTGGCGCGTTCAACGAAACCGAAGCGCCGGTGCTCGGCGCGCATGTCATGAACGCGGCGATCGAACGGGCAGGAATCGACCCGGCGCGGATCGACGATGTCTTTTGGGGCGCTGGCAACCAATGGGGCACCAGCGGCGGCAATGCCGGACGCATGGCGATCTTCGCGGCAGGGTTGCCCGAAACGATTCCCGCCTTCACGCTCGACCGCAAATGCGGTTCGGGCCTCACCAGCCTGGCGCTCGCGGCACGATCGATCATGTGCGACGAAATCGATGTTGCGCTGTCGGGCGGCATGGAATCGATCAGCCATACGGTCACGAAGGACGCGCCGCGCCATGCCAACAAGTCGGTGCTGGCGAACGAACCGCACGCATACATGCCGATGATCGAAACGGCGGAAATCGTTGCCGAACGCTATGGCATCGGTCGCGCCGCGCAGGACGAATTCGCCGCGATCAGCCAGCAGCGCGCGGCAGCGGGCCTTCAAAACGGCGCTTTTGTTGAGGAAATCGCGCCGATCACCGTCGCAAAGGCGGTGTATGACAAACAGGGCAACCGTACCGGCAGCGAAACCGTGACGCTGAACGCGGACGAAGGCATCCGTCCCGGCACCACGGCTGAAATCCTGTCGGGCCTGAAACCAGTATGGAAAGATGGCGCGGTCATCCGCGAAGGCAGGAACGTCACCGCCGGCAATGCCAGCCAGTTGTCCGATGGCGCGGCGGCGCAGATCGTCATGGACCGCAAAATGGCAGAGGCGGAAGGCCGCGACATTCTGGGCATCTATCGCGGGTTTCAGGTGGCCGGGTGCAGCCCCGATGAAATGGGTATCGGTCCCGTCTTCGCGGTGCCCAAATTGCTCGACAGGGCGGGACTGTCGGTGTCCGATATCGGCCTGTGGGAAATCAACGAAGCGTTCGCCAGCCAGTGCATCTATTGCCGCGATGCGCTGGGCATCGATCCGGAACGGCTCAATGTCGACGGCGGCGCGATCGCGGTCGGCCATCCCTTCGGCATGACCGGTGCCCGTCTGGTCGGCCATGCGCTGATCGCGGCGCGAAAGCGCGATGTGCGCTGGACGGTAGTGTCGATGTGCACCGCCGGCGGAATGGGGGCGGCCGGCCTGTTTGAAATCGTGTAGGATGGCGAAGCAACCGGTTCGGCGCCGCCGCCGGACGAACGGAAGGCGTGAAGCATGACCACCGCACTCATCACCGGCGCGTCGGCCGGACTTGGCGTCGAATTCGCGCATGCGCTCGCCGCGCGCGGCCACGACCTGATCCTTACCGCACGGCGCGGCGACCGGCTTGTCGACCTCGCCGCCGCCATCACCGATCGCCACGGCGTCGCCGTCACCGTGCTTCCCGCCGATCTGGCGCGACCGGGAGCGGCGGCGGCATTGATCGACCAGATCGCCCGGCGCGATCTTGCCGTCAATGTGCTGATCAACAATGCCGGGTTCGGCGCGAATGGTGCGTTCGCAGGCGAGGACCCGGCGAAGCTCGACGCGATGCTAGACCTTAATTGCCGCGCGGTGATGGACCTTGCCCGCCTTGTCCTTCCCGGCATGGTACAGATGCGTTCGGGCGCAATTCTAAACGTCGCATCGACCGCCGCTTTTCAGCCGGGGCCGTGGATGGCGCTCTATTACGCGACCAAGGCGTTCGTGCTCAGCCTGTCCGAAGCGCTGCATGAAGAAGTGCGCGAATCGGGCGTCACCGTCACCGCGCTATGCCCCGGGCCGGTCCGCACCGAATTTTTCGACATCGCCGGCATGGGCGACAATGCGCTGTTCGAACGCTTTGCCAGCGATGCGAAAAGCGTTGTGCGCGACGGTCTGAATGCGCTCGATGCGCGCGACGCGGTCCGCATTTCGGGCTGGCGCAACCGAATGGTTGCGCTTTCCGTTCGCTTCGCCCCGCGCGGTTTCGTCCGCCGTACCGCCGCATCGCTGCAACGATCGCGCTGAACCGGAACGCGCCGCACCCCTCGCTGGTTTTAGTTTGTCCGGCCGTTTGAAAAGGAAAGCAAATGCGTATTGCCCTGCCGCTCATCGCCCTGCCGCTCGCGCTCGCCGCCTGTCAGGGAAGCGATGACGGCGCGAACATCGCCGATACGGACAGCGACGCTGCGAACCTGGTTGCGCCGATAAATATCACCGCGATCGCGGCGGGCGCGACCCCAACCCCGACCGCCGATCCGATCAGGCTTTCGCAAGACGATTCGGTGCTCGATTTCGATTATACCGTTCCCGCAGAAGCCGCGGCGATTCCCGCCCTGCGCCAGCGCCTTTTGGACCGGGCAAAATCCGATAAGACCGAAATGACCAAAGATCATGCGCACTATGCCAGCGAAATGCGCAAGGGCGGGTTTCCGGTGCACCCCTATGGCCTCACCACCACGTGGAAAACCGTCGCCCAGACCAATCGTTTCCTAGTGCTGGTTGCGGAAGGGTATCGCTATATGGGCGGGGCGCATGGCGGGGATTTTTACGAACCGCTGGTCTGGGACAAGACGAAGGACAGCCGGGTATCCTTCGGCGATCTGTTCACTGACAAGGACAAGGCGCTCGCAACCATTCGCCAACCTTTTTGCGACACGCTGAACCGAGAACGCGCGAAACGACGCGGCGGTGAAGGCATTGGCAGCGGCTGGGAAACCGAATGCCCGCCCTTTGACAAGATGATTACGCTTGCACCCGCGCGCACCGTCGGCGGCAAGTTCGCAAGGATCGGCGTGTGGATTCCCGCCGATGTCGCAGGGTCGCATGCCGAGGGCTCGTACAGCTTCGATCTCGTTATCCCCAAGGCGATGGCCGCGCTGGTAAAGGACGATTACGCCGCGTCCTTTCCCGGCACCATCGACTAGTGCGGCCCCGCGGGGGCGGGAGAAATCTGATGCGTGCATGATAACCGATGGTTGCCGGATCGCCGCATCGCTGCGCTCCTTACGGTACAGGCGCTGAGTGATGCTCTCTGCACCTTGGTATCAGTCGTCTTCCCGCTTTGCGCCATCAAGAAGCGCCTCGCGCTTCGCCTTTTCGGTTTCGTCGCGCGCGCGTTCGGCTTTGGTGCGGCCGAACGCGGCGCGGTTGGTCTCGGCGGTCGCCGCCTTTGCGGCCCGCGCGCGTTGCTTGCGCGCGGTTCGCAGGTTGACGACCTCTCCCATCAGTCGGCGAACAGCAGGACAGGCGTTTCGAGCAGTTTCTTCAGCGCCTGAACATAGCTTGCCGCGTCATAGCCATCGACAACGCGGTGATCGCACGAAATGGACAGGTTCATCAGCTTGGCGCGAACGATATCGTCGCCCTGGAATACCGGGCGTTCGACGATCTTGTTCGGGCCGATGATCGCGACTTCGGGGCGGTTGATGACCGGCGTGGTCGCAATGCCGCCAAGCGGGCCGAGCGAGGTCAGCGTAATCGTGCCGCCCTGCATCTCCTCCGATTTCGCTTTGCCGCTGCGCGCGGCTTCGGAAAGGCGGCCGATCTCGCTCGCAAGCTGCCACACATTCATGTCCTGCGCATCGCGAAGCACTGGCACCATCAGCCCGGCATCGGTCTGCGTGGCCATGCCCATGTTAACCGAGCCGGAGCGCGTCACCACGCCCGCTTCATCGTCATAGCGCGCGTTGAGCATCGGGAAATCCCGAAGCGTGCGGCAAATCGCGACGATGATGAACGGCAGCACCGTCAGCTTTGGCCGAGATCCGCGATTGGCGTTAAGGCTTGCGCGCATCGCCTCCAGCTCGGTCACGTCGATTTCGTCGACATAGGTGAAGTGCGGGATGTTGCGCTTCGACGCGGCCATGTTCTCGGCAATGCGGCGGCGCATGCCGATGACCTTGACCGTCTCGTCGGCCCAAGCCCGCTCGGCATGCGGAGCATGATACCCCTGCGCGCCATTATAGCGCAGATACGCGTCGAGATCGCCGTGGCGCACGCGGTCGGCGTCGGTCGCGACATCGGCAAGGTCGATGTTGAGGTCGCGCGCGCGCTTGCGCACCGCTGGCGAAGCGAGGACGGAACGGTCCTGCCCCGAACCCTCGCCCCCGTTCGGGCTGAGCTTGTCGAAGCCCGGCTCTTGCCTTTCCACCGATCGCGAAGAAGAGGACGGCGCTTCGACAGGCTCAGCGCGAGCGGGTTTGGACAGCGTTTCCGCTTCCTCGCGAATTTCGGCGTCCTGCGCGTGCGTCGTCGCGCTTGCCTCAACCTCGCCTTCTGCCTCGACGCCCGGCGTTTCGGCCGCGACCTGTTCTTCTTCGGCTTCGGCCGCCGTTTCCTCGTCGGTTTCGATGACGACGAGCATCGATCCGATCGGAACCTGATCGCCCTCCTCGCCCGCGACCTCGACGATTGTGCCTGCGACCGGGCTTTCCATTTCGACCGTCGCCTTGTCGGTCATCATGTCGGCAAGCTGCTGATCTTCCTCGACGGTATCGCCGACCTTGACGTGCCATGCGACGATTTCGGCTTCCGAAATGCCTTCGCCGATATCGGGCAGTTTGAACGTAAAGCGTGCCATCAGACTATCATCCTGAAATTTTGCGATGAGGACGTCATGCGTCCTTCATGATTTCCTTGAGCGCCTGCCCGATGCGAACCGGGCCGGGAAAATAGGCCCATTCGAGACTGTGCGGATAGGGCGTGTCGAACCCGGTGACGCGCAGGATCGGTGCCTCCAGGTGATAGAAGCAGCGTTCCTGAACCGTGGCGGACAGTTCGGAGCCGAACCCTTGCGTGCGCGTCGCTTCATGCACGATCATGCACCGGCCGGTCTTCTTCACGCTTTCGACGATCGTGTCGATGTCGAGCGGGACGAGCGTGCGCAGATCAATAATCTCCGCATTGATGCCGGCATCCGCCACGCTGTCGGCGACGACATGTACCATCGTGCCGTAACAAAGGATGGTGACGGCATCGCCTTCGCGCACCACTGACGCCTTGCCCAGCGGGATGCGGTAATAGCCGGTCGGGACTTCGCCGCCCGGATGGTTCGACCAGTTCTTCGCCGGGCGGTCCCAATGACCGTCGAACGGGCCGTTATAGATGCGCTTGGGTTCGAAGAAGATGACCGGGTCATTATCCTCGATGCACGAAATCAGCAGTCCCTTTGCATCATAAGGCGTCGCCGGAATGACCGTTTTCAGCCCCGAAACATGGGTGAAGATGCTTTCGGGTGACTGCGAATGCGTCTGCCCGCCGAAAATACCGCCGCCGAACGGCGAACGCACCGTCAGCGGCGCGATGAATTCGCCCGCAGAGCGATAGCGCAGCCGCGCCGCCTCACTGACCAGCTGGTCGAGCGCGGGGTAGATATAATCGGCGAACTGGATTTCGGGAACGGGGCGCAGGCCATACGCGCCCATGCCGATCGCCACGCCGATAATGCCGCATTCGGTGATCGGCGTGTCGAACACGCGGGTTTTGCCATATTTCTTCTGCAACCCCGCGGTCGCGCGAAAAACGCCGCCGAAATAGCCAACATCCTCCCCCATCACGACGACATTCTCGTCGCGGCCCATCATCACGTCCATGGCGGAGTTCACCGCCTGAATCATGTTCATCCGTGCGGTGTCGCCCTCGCGCTCCGGGGTGGGGGCGATGCGCGCTTCTTCGCTGGTGATATCGTTCATTGCCCGGCCCTCACTTCGCGTCCCAGGGACGGCCAGAGGCCTGTTCCTCGGCAATCATCTGCGCCTGTTGTTCCTTCAGGTGCCAGGGCATTTCCTCGTACACACCTTCAAACATGGTTTCGAATTGCTGGTGCAGGCCATGGCCGAGAATGCCGTTCTTTTCGGCTTCCTTCTGCGTCTTGCGGACCAGATCGGCGCATTCCTTGTCCATCGCCGCCTGACGATCCTCGTCCCATGCGCCAAGGCCGATCAGATGATCTTTCAGCCGCTTTACGGGGTCGCCCAACGGCCAGCTCGTCCATTCCTGCGCGCTGCGATAGCCGGTTGGATCGTCCGAGGTCGAATGCCCCTCTGCGCGATAGGTGAAGTGCTCGATCAGCGTCGGTCCCTGATTGGTGCGTGCGCGCTCCGCCGCCCACAGCGTCGCGGCATAGACGGCGAGCGGATCGTTGCCGTCGACGCGAAGCCCGGCAATGCCGTATCCGATGGCGCGCGCGGCAAAGGTCGTGGCCTCAGCACCCGCAAATCCCGAAAAGCTTGAAATCGCCCATTGGTTGTTGACGACGTTCAGGATGACCGGCGCGCGATAGACGCTGGCAAAGGTGCAGGCCGAATGAAAATCGCCCTCCGCCGTCGATCCTTCGCCGCACCAAGTCGCGGCGATCCGGCTGTCGCCCTTCGCGGCGCTCGCCATCGCCCATCCCACGGCCTGCGGATATTGGGTGGTGAGATTGCCCGAGATCGAGAAGAACCCGTCCTCGCGTGACGAATACATGATCGGCAACTGCTTGCCTTGCAGCTTGTCGCCCTTGTTCGAATAGATCTGATTCATCATTTCGATCAGCGGATAGTCGCGCGTGATCAAAATGCCCTGCTGGCGATAGCTGGGGAAACACATATCGTCGCGCGCCAGCGCCATCGCGGCGGCAACCGACACCGCTTCTTCGCCGGTCGACTTCATATAGAAGCTGGTCTTGCCCTGACGCTGCGCGCGGAACATCCGCTCGTCAAAGGCGCGCGTCATCGCCATGTTGCGCAACATTACGCGAAGCCGGTCAGGGTCGAGACGCGGGTCCCACGCCCCCACCGCCCTGCCGTCTTCATCGAGCACGCGGACCAGGCCATAGGCAAGCTCGTGAAACCCGTCGGGCGAATCGCCCGGTTCGGGGCGCCGCGCGGTTCCGGCGGCGGGAACCGCAATATCCGAAAAATCGACATCATCGCCGGGCCGGAATTTCGGCTCAGGAACGTGCAGCGATAGCTGCGGTCGGTTGGCGCGCTGATGGTCGCCGGTCATCGTCTCTCCAAACTTATGTGCGAGTCCTTCAAAGCGGTGCCCCGGACTCGGTTCCTGCGCTTGTTATAAAATTTCAAACGACTTGGCGAGACCCATGTCGATCGGCAAAGCGGCAATGCCGGGCGGCGCAGTGATCCGCGCTCGTATTCAGGCAGAGACGACCTGCTGTTCGATCACGCCGAAAATCGGATGATGCCGGTCATCCTCCATCCATATTCGCACGCTGTCGCCTGGTTTCAGGAAGCCTGTCTTTGCGCTGCCCCCGCGAATCGTTTCGACGGTGCGCAACTCGGCAAGACAGGTATAGCCGACCCCGCCTTCGCCGACCGGGCGCCCCGGCCCGCCATCGCTGTCACGGTTCGATACCGTTCCCGATCCCACGATCGTACCCGCACCCAGCCTGCGCGTTTTTGCGGCATGCGCGATCAGCATGCCGAAATCGAAGGTCATGTCCTCGCTCGCCAGCGGATGGCCGAACGGTTCGCCGTTGAATTCGATCATCATGCGGCGGGCGAGCTTGCCCTCCCGCCACCACTCGCCCAGCGAATCAGGGGTGACGAATACGGGAGAAAAGGCGCTGGCAGGTTTCGAATGAAAAAAGCCGAACCCCTTGGAAAGCTCGCCCGGAATCAGCCCGCGCAGCGACACATCGTTGGTCAGCCCGACCAGCCGGACCGCCGAAAGCGCCTCTTCCCGGGTTGCCCCCATCGCCACGTCGCCGGTCACGACCACGACCTCGCCCTCGAAATCAGCGCCCCAGCCTTCATCGCTCAGCGGGATTGCGTCGCGCGGGCC
The DNA here is from genome assembly GCF_019351405.1 of Stakelama flava. Lineage (GTDB taxonomy): Bacteria > Pseudomonadota > Alphaproteobacteria > Sphingomonadales > Sphingomonadaceae > Sphingomonas > Sphingomonas flava_A. The sequence goes on along the minus strand of NZ_JAHWZX010000003.1, from coordinate 168,785 downwards.
CAGAAACGCGTCGGATCCGCCCTGATACATCAGCGGGTCGGTCCAGAAACTTTCGGGCATCTGCGCCCCGCGCGCCTGCCGGACCAGCGCGACATGGTTCACATAGGCGGACCCGTCCGCCCATTGATAGGCACGCGGCAGTGGCGACGCCGCCTCATGTTCGTGAAACCGCTCACGCGGGATAACCTCATGCGCCAGATCGGTTGCCAGATTGCGAAGCGCCGGTTCGTGCCTGTCCCAATCATCGAGCGCCGCCTGAAGCGTGGGCGCGATATGGCCAGCATCGGCGTACCACGCCAGATCATCCGAAACGACGACCAATCGACCGTCGCGTCCCTGTTTCAGGCTGGCGAGCTTCATTGCGGCATCCTCTTTCTGTTTGTTTCCTCGCTCCCACATAACAGGGAACACGGCAAGCGGCTGCGCGGTTGACAGCCATCACAACCCCACGCATCGCATCGGATTCATGTTCTCTGGCTTACGCTTTCTTGATCATCCCGGCGAAATGGCACAGCTGGTCCGCGCGGCCGACTGGCGCGGTCATCCGCTCGGCCCGATAAAGGGCTGGTCGCAGCCGCTGCGTTTTGCCCTCAATCTGTGCCTCGGGTCAAATATCCCCACCGCAATCTATTGGGGACCGGAACTCATCATGTTGTACAACGACCCCTGGGCGCGGGTGCTTGCCGATCGGCATCCCGACGCGCTGGGCCGTCCGGCACAGGCGATATGGGCCGATATCTGGAACATCATCGGGTCGCAACTGTCCGGCGTCATGGAAACGGGCCAGGGCTTTTCGGCCTATAACCGGATGCTGCCGATACAAAGCGGCGGAGAGCCGCGCGAAACCTATTGGAATTACAGCTTCACGCCCATCCGCGACGAATATGGCAAGGTCGTCGGCATCCTGCATCAGGGCAACGAAACGACGCAGACGGTCGTCTCCCAGCAACTCCGGGTGGCTGAGATCGAACGATTTCGCGAGCTCGTCGATCAGGCGCCGGGCGCGATCGCGCTGCTCCACGAACCGGGACATGTTTTCGAACTCGCCAACGAGGCATATTGCGAACTGACCGGTCGCCACGACCTTATCGGGCGAAGCGTGGGAGAGGTTCTGCCCGAAACAAAACGGCAGGGGTTCGTCGACCTGCTCGACCGGGTCATCAGCACTGGTGAAGCATATCGCGGCGATTCGGTTCCGATTGAGTTCGATCGCGGCCCCGACCGCCCGCCCGAACGCCGCATCCTCGACTTCCTCTACCAGCCGCTGATCGATTCGAGCGGTAAGGTCACCGATATCTTTATCGAAGCCAATGACGTGACCGAGAAGATCGAGGCGGTCGAGGCGCTGCGCGAAGCGAACGAAACGCAACGCTTCGTCCATGCCCTGTCCGAACATCAGCGCGACCTCGACAGCGCCGAAACGGTGATGGACTTCACCGCGCGCGCGATCGCACGTCAGATCGGCGCGGACCGCGCCGGGTTTCTGCGCGTGACCGAACCGGACGAACAGCTCGATTTTCCCGCCGGCTGGACCAACGAACGGCTGCCCGTACTGGCCGGCTCGGTCGCCGCCGATTCGATCAGCCCGCTCGCGCTGGGGCGGTTTCGCCGCGGCGACACGCTGGTCGTGCATGATGTCGAACGGCAGAGCGACCTGGTGGGCCGGGCGCGCCTTGGCCTGTCGCCTGCGGGCATCGCGGTGCCGCTGATGCGCGGCGGCCGCTGGGTGGCCAGCCTGTATGTCAGCCAGGCGGCACCGCGCGAATGGCGGCAGGACGAAATCGCGCTGGTCGAGGCGGTGGCCGAAACCACGTGGGATTCGGTCGAGCGCGTCGAAGCGGTGAAGGCGCTGCGCGAAAGCGAATCGAAATTCCGCGCAATCACGAATTCGATCGACCATATGGTCTGGTCCACCCGTCCCGACGGCTATCACGACTTTTATAACGACCGCTGGTACGAATTTACCGGCGTCCCCTATGGCTCTACCGATGGCGAACGCTGGAACGGCGTCTTCCACCCCGAAGATCAGCCGCGCGCATGGCGGTTATGGCAGCACTGCCTTGAAACGGGCGAACCGTATCACATCGAATATCGGTTGCGGCATCACGATGGCGAGTATCGCTGGGTGCTCGGCCGCGCCCAGCCGATGCGCGACGACAGCGGCGCGATCACCCGCTGGTTCGGGACATGCACCGACATTCAGGAAATCGTCGATGCGCGCGAAGTGCTCGCCCGCTCGCGCGAGGAACTGGAAGAAGCGATCGGCGAACGTACACGCCAGTTGATGGATGCCGAAGCCAAGCTGCGCCAGGCGCAGAAGATGGAGGCGGTTGGTCAGCTTACCGGCGGGATCGCGCATGACTTCAACAACATGCTCGCGGTCGTCATCGGTGCGCTCGACCTGATGCAACGTCGGATCGAACGCGGCGAAGGCGATGTCCGGCGCTATGTCGCGGCGGCGCAGGACGGCGCGGAGCGCGCGGCGTCGCTGACCCGGCGGCTGCTTGCCTTTTCGCGCCAGTCGCCGCTTGCCCCGCAATCGATCGACGTGGCGGCGATGGTTGACGGTATGGCCGACCTGCTCACCCGGACGCTGGGCGAATCGATCCGGGTCGAAACCGCCATAGATGCCGACAGTTGGTCGGTGATCGCCGATCCCAGCCAGCTTGAAAACAGCATCGTCAACCTGGCGGTGAATGCTCGGGACGCGATGCCGCTGGGCGGCCTGGTGCGCATCGCCGCGACCAATTGCCGGATGGACGAGACGCAATGCGCCGGACGCGATCTGCCGCCCGGCGATTATGTCGAAATCTGTGTGTCCGACACCGGCTGCGGCATGGCCGAAGCGGTGGCGGCGCGCGCGTTCGATCCCTTTTTCACGACCAAGGAAGTAGGCAAGGGGACCGGCCTTGGCCTCAGCCAGATTTTCGGTTTCGCGCGCCAGTCGGGCGGCGATGTCCGCATCGACAGCGAACCGGGCGAAGGCACCAGCATCCGCCTGCTCCTGCCGCGCGACCGGCGCGCCGCGCATCGCGGCGGTGATGCGCGCGTGCAACCCGGCCCCGCGACGGGCGGCAGCGAAACCGTGCTGCTGGTCGAGGACGAAGACCGGGTCCGCGCCTATTCGGCCGAAGCATTGCGCGATCTGGGCTATACTGTCCTGGAGGCGGGCGATGGCGGAGAGGCGCTGCGTATCATCGCAGGCGGTGCGGAGCCGGACCTGCTTTTCACCGACGTCATCATGCCGGGGATGACCGGCCGCGCGCTCGCCGAACAGGCGCACCGCAGGCTTCCCGGCCTGAAACTGCTCTACACCAGCGGCTATACCCGCGACGCGATGGATCAGGCGCGCAGCATCGAACCCGCCGCACTGGTGCTGCCCAAACCGTTCGGGGTGAACGACCTTGCCCGCGCGATCCGCCATGCGCTTGACGAAGCGCCGGTCAACAAGAGCGTGGACGCGGAGGCGCTGGACGACTAGTGCCCCCTCGCACCCTGAACGCGGGAGATAGTCTAAGGTGGCCAATGTTGCGGTGATCGGCGCCCAATGGGGCGATGAGGGCAAGGGAAAGATTGTCGACTGGCTGGCCGAGCGCGCCGACATGGTCGTCCGGTTTCAGGGCGGTCACAATGCCGGCCATACGCTGGTCGTGGGTGATACCGTCTACAAGCTGTCGCTGCTCCCGTCGGGCATCGTGCGCGGAACGCCGTCGGTTATCGGCAACGGCGTGGTGCTTGATCCCTGGGCGCTGAAGGCGGAGATCGCCCGGCTGCGCGAACAAGGCGTCGATGTCACCCCGGATACGCTGATGATCGCTGAGAACTGCGCGCTTATCCTGCCCTTCCATCGCGATCTCGACGGCCTGCGCGAGGATGCGAGCGGCCAGGGCAAGATCGGCACCACCCGGCGCGGCATCGGCCCCGCTTATGAGGACAAGGTCGGCCGCCGCGCGATCCGGGTGTGCGATCTTGCGCATCTCGACGATCTGGGGCCGCAGCTCGACCGGCTTAGCGCGCATCACGACGCGCTGCGCGCCGGGTTCGGCGAAGCACCGATCGATCGCGACGCGCTGATCGCCGAATTGCGCGAAATCGCGGGCTTCGTCCTGCCCTTCGCGCAGCCAGTATGGCGCACGCTGAACGAAGCGCGCGCGCGCGGGCGGCGCATCCTGTTCGAAGGCGCGCAGGGCGTGCTGCTCGACATTGATCACGGCACCTATCCGTTCGTAACGTCGTCGAACACGATCGCGGGCACGGCAGCGGGCGGATCGGGTCTCGGCCCCAGCGCGGTCGGCTTCGTACTCGGCATTGCAAAGGCGTACACCACGCGCGTTGGCTCCGGCCCCTTCCCCACCGAACTCGACGACGAAACCGGCCAGCGGCTGGGCGAGCGCGGCCATGAATTCGGCACGGTGACGGGACGCAAGCGCCGCTGCGGCTGGTTCGATTCGGTGCTGGTGCGCCAATCGGTCGCGGTATCGGGCGTGACTGGAATCGCGCTCACCAAGCTCGACGTGCTTGACGGGTTCGAAACAGTGAAAATCTGCACCGGCTATCGCCTGAACGGGGACGAATACGACTATTTCCCCGCCCATGCTGCCGATCAGGCGGGCGTCGAACCGATCTATGAAGAGATTGAGGGCTGGAGCGAATCGACCGCCGGGGCGCGCAGTTGGGCCGACCTTCCCGCACAGGCGATCAAATATATTCGCCGCGTCGAGGAATTGATCCAGTGCCCCGTCGCGCTGGTCTCGACCAGCCCAGAACGGGAAGACACGATCCTGGTCCGCGATCCTTTCGCGGACTGAAGCGGGGACGATACGGCCGGCAGCATGGCTGAATCCGGCCGTTACCCTCCAACGGCTAGCGTTTCTTCACGAACTCGGCGCGCAGAACCAGCCCCTTGATCCCTTCATATTTGCAATCGATTTCCTGGGCATCGCCGGTCAGCCGGATCGATTTGATCAACGTGCCGCGCTTCAGCGTCTGGCCAGCGCCCTTTACCGTCAGGTCCTTGATCAGCGTAACCTGATCCCCGTCGCTCAGCACATTGCCGACCGCGTCGCGCACCTCGACAGCCTCGCCGCCTTCCGCCTTTGCGGCGGCTTCGGCGGCGCTGATCCATTCGCCGCTCGCCTCGTCATACACATAGCTGTCGTCGTCGCTCATCGCCTATCCTTTCGATACATTCGCCGGGCCGCCCGCGCCCCTGCCGTCACTGCACCCAATCGAGCCCGATTTCGCGGTACAGGTCGCTATCTTCCTCCCAATTGGGACGGACCTTTACATGCAGATACAGGTGCACGCGCACGCCCATCAGTTCCTGCAGCTCGGCCCGCGCCTTCGCGCCGATCTCCTTGATTCGGCTGCCGCCCTTGCCCAGCACAATCGCGCGCTGGGTGTCGCGTTCGACCAGTATCTGCTGATGGATTTCGACCGATCCGTCCTCACGCTCGGTATATTTTTCGGTCTCGATCGCGCTGGCATAGGGCAGTTCGGCGTGGAGTTGATGATATAGCTGTTCGCGGGTCACTTCGGCGGCGAGCATCCGGTCAGTCGCGTCGGACACCTGATCTTCGGGAAAATGCCACGGCCCTTCGGGCATCCGCGCGGCAAGAGCCGCCTTCAGTTCGGCCACGCCGTCGCCGGTCTGCGCTGAAACGAAAAAGGTTTCGGCGAAGGAAAGCGCGTCGTTCAGCTTCGCCGCATGGTCGAGCAGGCGCGGTTTGTCGGCGATATCGACCTTGTTGAAAATCGCGATCAGCGGTTCGCTGCGACCTTTCAGGCTTTCGACCACGTCCATCACTTTCGGACCCAGCCCGCGCCGTCCGTCGATGACCAGCGCGACGGCATCGGCACCGTCGGTGCCTTCCCAAGCGGCGGCGACCATCGCGCGGTCCAGCCGGCGGCGCGGATCGAAAATACCCGGCGTGTCGACCAGCAGAAGCTGCACTTCGTCCGCCATCGCAATGCCCATCAACCGGGCACGCGTCGTCTGCGCCTTGGGACTGACGATCGCGACCTTCTGCCCCACCAGCGCATTGACCAGCGTCGATTTGCCCGCATTGGGCGCGCCGACCACCGCGACAAGCCCGCATTTCATTTCAGATTCTTCTGCCATTTGTCCCGTACAAACCAAATTCGCGCCGCAGCGCCAAAACCGATATTCCGCCCCTACCCCGATTGGCCTGAGCTTGTCGAAGGCCCGCCCTTCTTTTTCGCAAGGCACTTGATCGCATTCCAATCACCACGGATCAGCGCCAGCTTTTTCGCACGGCCCCATCCCTTGATTCGACGTTCCGTCGCCAACGCATCATCGCGGGTCTGGAAGACCTCGCTCCATACCAGCGAAACCGGCAAGCGATCGGCGGTAAAGCCGGCGATCGATCCGCTTTCATACTCACTGATTCGCCGTTCCAGATTATCGGTGTGGCCGACATAAAATGCGCCGCCACGGCAATGAAGCATATAGGCCCAGAAGGTCATTCGAACCGGTAGACAAGAAAGACCGCACTTCGACAAGCTCAGTGCAAACGGAGATAAGGGGACGCCGCAACGACCCTATCTGGCCGCGCCTACCCCCTACGCCTTCACTGCGGCCAGCAGCGCTCTCGCCGCGGCGGTTTCGGCTTCCTGTTTCGATGCGCCCTCGCCGGTCGCTTCGGCGAGCTTACCGATCGTGACCTTCACGGTGAAACGCGGCGCATGTTGCGGGCCGCTGCGGTCAATCACTAAATATTCGGGCGGGCGGCGATTGTGCGCGGCGGCCCATTCCTGAAGCGCGGATTTGGGATGCTGAGGTGCTTTTGTCTGGCTGTCGATCCGTTCCCCCCAGGCGCGCCTGACGAACGCGCGCGCCGCATCCAGCCCAGCGTCGAGGTACAGCGCACCGAGCAGCGCCTCCATCACATCGCCCAGCACATTGTCGCTTTGCGCCGCGCCGTCTTCGCGCGCCTGCTTGCCAAGACGCAGATAGGGCGCGACCCCGATTTCGCGGGCGACATCGGCGCATACCGTGCCCGCGACCAGCGCGTTGAGCCGCTTCGAAAGCGCGCCCTCCGCTTCGTTCGCAAAGCGTTCGTACAGCCAGCCGGCAATGATCAGGCCCAGAACCCGGTCGCCCAGAAATTCCAGCCGTTCATAATTGGCCGCCGTCTGGCTGCCATGCGTCAACGCGCGGGCATAGGGTTCGATATCGTCTGGCGTATGGCCGAAGGTTTCGCTGATCCAGTCGGCAAGGCCATCCGAACTCAAAAGCCTTCCCCGATCCGTTCCCAGCGCGCCGCGCTGAACCAGGTCCAGGGCAGGACCCAGCTTGCGCTGCCGTCGGTGGACCAGAAATTGACCACCGCCTTGCCTTCCAGATTGCCGATCGGAACGAAGCCGATGCCGCCGCCCGCCATTTGCGGGAAACGGCTGTCTTCGGAATTGTCGCGATTGTCGCCCATCAGGAACACATGCCCTTCGGGTACTTTGAACACCTGCGTATCGTCGGCGATCGTCTGACCAAGGTCGAGGACGTTGTAGCTTTTCCCGTTGGGCAGCGTTTCGCGATATTGCGGATAGCGGCAGATCGCACTGCCATCGTCGGCAGTATCCTGATACGCCGGCTCGCAATGGGTGTTGGGCGATACCGGTTCGATGAAATCGGCGATCCGCTGTTTGGGCACCGGCTTGTCGTTCAGGAAAAGCTGGCCGTTCTTCATCTGCACCGTGTCGCCGGGCAGGCCGATCACCCGCTTGATCCAGTCCTGATCATTGGTCGGCGGCGCCTTGAACACCACCACGTCGCCGCGCGCGGGCGTGCCCGCGAAGATGCGGCCGGGAATCAGCGGCAGACTCCAGGGCAGCGAATGCTTGGAATAGCCGTAATTCCATTTGGTGATGAAGATATAGTCGCCGACCAGCAGGCGCGGCAGCATCGATTCGGAAGGGATGACGAACGGGGAGATCAGGAAGCTGCGGATGATGAACACCGCAAGCGCCAGTTTCAGCAGGAAGGACAGCGTTTCGCGCACTTCCGAAGCCGCGCCGCCACCCTTTGCTTCACCCTGTCTGCTGCCGATCGGTTTACCGGATTCGTTATCGTGCGTCGCGCTGTCGTCCATGGCATCTTCCTGTGCGGCGGGGGGACCTGCCCGTCAAGCCGCGCGTTGGCGCTGGCGATCCCGACATCGGCACGATAGGGGACATATCAGCACCCGCCGAGGGCAATAATGGAGCGAAATGATGGCAGCATGTGACTGGAGCGCGATCCGATCCCTTGAAACGAAGTCGCTGGGCGATCTGTTCGCCGTCGATGCCGAGCGCGTCTCGCTGCTCAGCCTCGACGTGGCGGGCATCCATTTCGACTGGTCGAAAACGCATCTCACCGCCGATGCCCTCGACGCATTCGTTAAGCTGGCGGGCGATGCCGGCCTTGCCGGAAAGCGCGAAGCGATGTTCGCGGGCGAAGCGATCAACGTCACCGAAGGACGCGCGGTCGAACATACCGCCGAGCGCGGCGAAGGCGCATCGGACAGTGTGGCGATGGCCAAAAACTTCCACGCCCGTATGCGCGCGCTGATCGACGCGATCGAGGCGGAGGCGCTGGGGCCGATTCGCCACATCCTGCATGTCGGGATCGGTGGGTCGGCGCTTGGCCCCGACCTTCTGGTCGATGCGCTGGGCCGCGATTCGGACCGCTATGACGTCGCAATCGTATCGAATGTCGATGGCGTGGCGATGGAAGAGGCGATTAAGGGGTTCGACCCCGCCGCGACACTGCTTGTCATTGCGTCAAAGACCTTCACCACCACCGAAACCATGCTGAACGCCAACAGCGCGATCCAGTGGATGACCGAAGGCGGCGTCGAAGACCCCTATGGTCAGGTGGTGGCGCTCACCGCCTCGCCCGACAAGGCGACCGAATGGGGCGTCGATGAAACCCGCATCCTTCCGTTCAACGAAAGCGTAGGCGGGCGCTATTCGCTCTGGTCCTCGATCGGCTTTCCCGCAGCACTCGGCCTCGGCTGGGATGTGTTCGAGGAAATGCTGGAGGGCGCGGCCGAAATGGACCGCCATTTCCGCTTCACCGATTTCAATGCCAACGCCCCTGTGCTCGCCGCCTTTGCCGACTTGTATTATACTCAGGCACGGCGGTGCGAAACGCGGGCGGTCTTTGCCTATGACGAACGGCTGCGGCTGCTGCCGAGCTACCTCCAGCAGCTCGAAATGGAATCGAACGGCAAGCGGGTGACGGACACCGGAGAAGCGATCGATTATCCCACCGCGCCGATCACCTGGGGCGGGGTCGGCACCGATGCCCAGCATGCGGTGTTCCAGTTGCTTCATCAGGGCACGCATATCGTGCCGGTCGAATTCCTTGCCGTGATCGAACCGGGCGACGTGCTCGACCCCGATCATCATCGCCAGTTGCTCATCAACGCCTTCGCGCAAGGGGCCGCGCTGATGAAGGGGCGCGCGAATGACGATCCGGCGCGCGCCTATCCCGGTGATCGCCCGTCCTCGACGCTGCTGCTCGACACGCTCGATCCGCGCACGCTGGGCGCGCTGATCGCGTTTTACGAACATCGCACCTTTGTGAACGGCGTGCTGCTGGGCATCAATTCGTTCGACCAGTTCGGCGTCGAACTGGGCAAGGAAATGGCGAAGGCCGCCGATCAGGGCGGTCAGGATTTCGACGCTTCGACGAACGACCTGATCGCCCGCGCCTTCGGATCGGACTGAAGCCCGCCTGTCGGTACTTCCTTCAGCGCATGATAAGCGACGGCGCTTCGACCTCATTTCAGCGCCACGGAGATTTCAATGACCAGCTACGACTACGACCTGTTCGTCATCGGCGCCGGATCGGGCGGCGTGCGCGCCGCGCGCGTATCGGCAGCGCACGGGGCAAAGGTCGCCATCGCCGAGGAGCATCGCGTCGGGGGCACGTGCGTCATTCGCGGCTGTGTGCCCAAAAAGCTGCTGGTATACGGCGCGCATTTCGCCGAGGACCTTCGCGATGCGATCCGGTTCGGGTGGAAAGTGCCCGAACATTGCCAGTTCGACTGGCAGTGCCTGCGCGACAATGTGCTGGGCGAGGTCGACCGGCTGAACGGTGCGTATCAGGAGACGCTGACCAATCACGGGGTGGAGATCATCCACGAACGCGCGACCATCGCCGGCCCGAACGAGGTCAAGCTGGCGGGCGGAAAGACGGTGAGCGCCGGCAAAATCCTGATCGCCGTCGGCGCGACGCCGCATATTCCGCAATTTGCCGGACACGAACTGGGCATCACCTCGAACGAGGTATTCCACCTCGACACCCTGCCCCGGCGCATCCTGATCGCGGGCGGCGGCTATATCGCTAACGAATTCGCGGGTATCTTCAACGAATTCGGCAGTCAGGTGACGCTGATCAACCGCACCGACGTCATCCTGCGCGGCTATGACCATTCGGTGCGCGACCGGCTGCTGCAGATTTCGACGATGAAGGGGATCGAATTCCGCTTTCACGCCGAATTCGAACGCATCGAAAAGAATGACGACGGGTCGCTGAAAGTCGCGATGTCCGAACATGAACCGATCGATGTCGACTGCGTCCTGTTCGCCACCGGACGCGTGCCGAACACGCATTCGCTGAGCGTTGAAAATGCAGGCGTCGAGCTTGATGAAAAGGGCGCGGTGAAGGTGGACGAACACAGCCGCTCGACCTGCGAATCGATCTATGCGGTGGGCGATGTCACCAACCGGGTGCAACTCACTCCCGTGGCCATCCGCGAAGGCCAGGCATTTGCCGACAGCGTCTTCGGCGACAAACCGACAACGGTCGATTACGCCTGCATCCCCAGCGCGGTGTTCAGCCACCCCCCGATCGCCTCGGTCGGCATGACCGAAAGCGAGGCGAAGCGGAAACTTGGGTCGGTGAAAATCTATACCAGCGATTTTCGCGCGATGAAGAACGTGCTGGCGCAGCGCAACGAACGCGCGCTCTACAAAATGGTGTGCGACGGCGAGACCGACAAGGTTGTCGGTCTTCACATGATCGGCCCCGATTCGCCCGAAATCCTGCAAGCGGCGGCCGTGGCGGTGAAGGCGGGGCTGACCAAGGCCGATTTCGACGCGACGGTCGCGCTGCATCCCAGCATGGCCGAGGAGCTTGTGCTGCTGAAATAAGTGGCGGACCGGCAGGCCTATTCGCCGACAAAGCGGCGGGCGGCGATGCGCGCCACCGCCGGCCCCGCAATCAACACCACGGCGAAGCGAAGAAACTGCATCGCCATGACGAAGGGCAGGTCGACCTTGATCGAAGCGGCGATGATCGCCACCGAATCCATCCCCCCGGGACTGACCGCCAGATAGGCGGTCAAAAGGTCGATATCGGCAAGCCGGGTGAGCGCCAACGCGATCGCGAATGCGAAGCACAGCAGCGCGGCCACCGCCATCAGTACGCGCGGCAGCGCCCGCTTCGCCATGCGCACTGTTTCGCGGGTGAAGTTCAGCCCGATGCGCCATCCCACCAGCGCATAGCCGATCGCGAGCAACCAGCCGGGCAGCGCCACCGCCGCCAGCCCGGCCAGGTTGAGCGCTGCGCCCAGTAGCAGCGTTCCGACCAGCGCCCCCGCCGGCACACCGAGCGCGACGCCGCCCACCGCGCCGACTATCGCGACGCCCAGCGAAACGACGGTCACCGTCCAGGAAACCGGCGCGAACAGTTCGGCCACCACATTGCCATGGGCGGTTCCGGTCAACAGCGCGGCAAGCACCGAGGCGACGCCCGCCACGCACACCACGCGGGTATAGGTCATGAACGCGACCAGCCGCGAATCCGCGCCGAAGCTGTCGGCCATGATCGTCATTGCCGACGCCGCGCCAGGCATCGATCCCCAGATCGCGGTCGTATCGGGCAGCACCTGCCACCGGCTGAGCAGATAGCCCAGGCACGCGCTGGCCGACAATGTCGCGACCGTGCAGCCCAGGAATATCGGCCAGTCGGCGATCACGGTCGCGGCGATGTCACCGGTGATCGAATGCGCGATCAATATCCCGATCAGCGCCTGCGCCGCCTGGAACAGGCGGGTATGGACCTTCATCGCCGATCCGCGCAGTGCGAAGATAATCGCAGCGACCATCGGGCCGAGCAGCAATCCCGCGGAAAGTCCGGCCAGTTCGAAGCCGGCGGCAAGCAGCACCGACAGCGCGACCAGCAGCGCCCAGCGCATGCCGCGGATGGTCAAACCCTGCACCTCACGCGCCGTGGTCCAGCAATTCGTCGGCTTCGCTTCGCGTGCCCCCGATCCGTTCGCTTACCACCGTCGTTACCGCGACATTCATCGTCACGTTTCCGATGGTGCGAACCAGATCGGGCATGGTTTCCACCGCGACGAGCAATGCCAGCGGCTCGATCGGCACCCCCATCGCTATGGCGATCGGCGCGATCGAACTGACATAGCTGATCTGCCCCGGCAAACTTACCGCGCCCATCGTCGTGATCGCCGCGGCCGCGATTCCTGCGGCATATTGGGCGGGGCCGAGATGGATGCCGAAGACGTGCGCGATATAGATCGCAACCCCAACGTTCATGCACGGGCCGGTGAAGCGAAAGATCGCCACCGCCATGGGCAGCACCACGCCGCTCGTCGAAACCGGCAGCCCCACTTTCTCCACCCCGCGCAGCATCGCGGGCAGTGAGGCGAGCGAGGATTGCGTCGAAATCGCCACCGCCTGCGACGGCGCGGTTGCGCGCGCGAACATGCCCAGCGGCACCCGCCCGCCGATCAGCGCCAGCGGATAGGCAAGCAGCGAAAGCAGCGCGCCGACCCCGGCGATTATCAGGATATAGTGGAACAGCGCACCCACCGCCGCGGTCCCCGTCTTCGCCCCCACGACATAGGCGAGCGCCAGAACCCCGATCGGCGCGAGCAGCAACACCCAGTTGATGACCACCAGCATCGCGTCGGCCAGCGCCTGGAAAAAGGCGAGCAGCGTGTCGCGCGGCCCTTCGGGAAGCCGGGTCACGGCAAAGGCGAAAACGGTGGTAAACACGATCAGCGGCAGGAAATCGTCATGCGCCGCCGATGCCAGCGGATTGGTGGGCACCATCGCGACCAGAAAATCGGCGAATGGCGGAATGTCGCCGACCGGTTTGGCCGCCGAAAAGGTGTCGCGCAGCGCCGCCGCCGAATCCGCAGGCAGCGGGAACCAGGCGAGCAAGGTCGGGGTGAGTATCGCGCCCAGCGCAGAGGAAAGCCACAAAAGCGCGATGAACAGCAGGATCGTTCGCGTCGCCAGCGTGCTTGCCCGCGCGATCGCCGCCGTCTGACCGATGCCGGTGATGAGCAACGAGACGACCAGCGGCACGATCGTCATGCGAAGGCCGTTCAGCCAGGCCGTTCCGATCGGCTGAACCCATCCGATAGCGCCCTGCGCACGATCGGGCGCAAGAGCTGCCGCTCCGACGCCGATGATAAGGCCCACAATCAGCGAAAGAAGGATACGCGTTGCTTGTGACATGCTCGCCCTTTGTTGCTTTCGGCGCTATCACACGCTCCGAACCGACCTGACAACGTGACCATGGACTACGCGATGACAAGGAAATATTTCGGCACCGACGGAATTCGCGGGGCGACCAACCTGCATCCGATGACCGCCGATATGGCGATGAAGGTGGGAATGGCGGCCGGCGCGCATTTCCGCCGCGGCGACCATCGCCACCGTGTGGTGATCGGCAAGGATACGCGGCTTTCGGGCTATATGCTTGAAAATGCGCTGGTTGCCGGCTTCACATCGATGGGAATGGACGTGACATTGGTCGGCCCGATGCCCACCCCCGCGGTCGCGATGCTGACCCGGTCGATGCGCGCCGATCTGGGCGTGATGATCTCCGCCAGCCACAATCCGTTCGCCGATAACGGGATCAAGCTGTTCGGCCCAGACGGCTATAAATTGTCGGATGCCGACGAACACGCCATCGAAGCGCTGATCGAAAACGAGCCGGTGCTTTCCGCCGCCGCCGATATCGGCCGCGCGCGCCGGGTTGAGGATGCGCGCGGCCGCTATATCCACGCTGCAAAAACGACCTTTCCCGACGACCTGACGCTGGAAGGTCTGAAAATCGTCGTCGATTGCGCGAACGGCGCCGCCTATCAGGTCGCGCCGACCGCACTTTGGGAATTGGGGGCGGAGGTCGTCACGCTGGGCGTCACGCCAAACGGCAAGAATATCAATGATCGCTGCGGCTCCACCGCGCCTGAGGCGATGTGCGAAACCGTGGTGGCGAGCGGCGCGCATATCGGCGTCGCGCTGGACGGTGACGCCGACCGACTGATCGTCGCCGATGAAACCGGCCGCGTGGTCGACGGTGACCAGTTGATGGCGGTGATTGCCGAAGGCTGGTCGAATTCGGGACGGCTCAACCGGGCCGGGCTGGTCGCGACGGTCATGTCCAATCTCGGGCTGGAGCGGCATCTGTCAGGACTCGGCCTCGATCTGGTGCGTACCAGGGTGGGCGACCGCTATGTCCTGGAAGCGATGCGCGAGGGGCGGCACAATGTCGGCGGCGAACAATCGGGCCATATCATCCTCTCGGATTACGCCACCACCGGCGACGGCCTGATCGCCGCGCTTCAGGTGCTTGCCGAACTGGTCCGCGCGAACGCCCTGGCGAGCGAGGTGCTCCACCGCTTCGCCCCCGTCCCGCAATTGTTGAAGAATGTCCGTTTTTCGGGCGGCAGGCCGCTAGAAAACGACGATGTGAAATCGGTGATTGCAAAGGCCGAGGAAGAACTGAACGGATCGGGACGCCTCGTCATCCGCCCCTCGGGCACCGAACCCGTCATCCGCGTGATGGCCGAAGGCGACGACAAGCGTCAGGTGGAGGCGGTGGTCGACCGCATTTGCGACGCGGTCCGCTCGGCGGCATGATCGTTCGCATGGTCGCCGCGCTCCCGTCTGCCCGCCCCGTTTTGCGCGACGGGCGGAGCGACGTTCCAAACGCTCCCTCCATGCGGGCCGCGCCATGACCGTGCCGCGCATCCTGATCATCGCGGGGTCCGATTCGGGCGGTGGCGCGGGGATTCAGGCCGATATCAAGACCGCGACCATGCTCGGCGGCCATGCGATGACGGCGATTACCGCGATCACCGCGCAGAATACGCGCGCGGTAACCCATGTTCATGCCGTACCCACCGACATCGTGATGGCGCAGATCGACGCTGTCCTTGACGATATCGGCGTCGATGCGATCAAGATCGGGATGATCGGATCGTTCCGGACGGCCAACGCGCTCGCCGACCGGCTGGAAACGCTGCCCGACCTGCCGATCGTGTTCGATCCCGTCATGGTGGCGTCGAGCGGTGCCGCGCTTGCCGATGACGCAGCAATCGCGGCGTTCGAACGGCTGATCCGCGTCGCGAGCCTGACAACGCCGAACCTTCCCGAACTCGCGGCATTGTCGGGCCAGAAGACCGCGTCCGCCACCGCACGGTCGAAAGCCGCGCGCGCGCTTGCCGACCAGCTTGGCTGTCCCATTCTGGTCAAGGGCGGGCATGGCACGGGCGACACGGTCACCGACCGGCTGTTCGGCACCAACCCCGATCATCCGCCGGAAATAGCGTGGGAAGACCCGCGCATCGACACCGATCAGAACCATGGCACCGGCTGCACCCTGTCCACCGCGATCGCGACCGAACTTGCCGGCGACTGGACGCTTCCTGAAGCAATCGGGCGAGCGCGCGCCTTTGTCCGCCTTGCGATGCGCGAGGCACCCGGTATTGGCACCGGCCATGGCCCGATGGGGCAACAGGCGGTGCGCCTCGACCTCAATCAAACGCGCTGGGCGCCGATGCTCAATCAGGTGACGGTGCCGACCAGCGATTTCGCCGCATCCGAACATTTCTACCGCCTGCTCGGCCTCAAACAGATCGTGCGATCCTCGCCCCGCTATGCCCGGTTCGAAAGCGAAGGCGGCGCGACCCTGTCGATCGAGGCGGCACAGGAAATCGACGGCAAACCGGTCGTCTATCTCGAATGCGGAGACCTTGACGTCACGGTCGAAACGCTCAAGCTGCTCGGGTTGAAATTCGCTTCCGGACCGCGCGATGAAAAATGGGGCTGGCGCGAGGCGCGGCTGAGCGACCCGTGCGGAAACATGGTCTGCCTCTATCAGGCTGGCGAGATGCGCCGTTACCCGCCCTGGCGGCTGCCGGAGAAAGACCCCGATGCTTAAGCGCTTTCGCCACCTGCGCCATCCCGATATAGTTGCCCAACCATGCCCAGCCGCAAACATGAAAAACTCTACCCCGCGCCCGTGTGCGGCGTGGATGAAGCGGGGCGCGGCCCGCTGGCCGGTCCGGTGGTGGCCGCTGCGGTTATCCTGCCCGAACGCGGCTGCCCGCGCGGCCTGAACGATTCGAAAAAGCTGAACGCGGCGACCCGCGCCACGCTGTACGAGCGTATCCGCGAGCGCGCGATCGTCGGCATCGGCATCGTCGAGCCCGAAGAGATCGACCGGCTCAACATCTATTGGGCGACGATGAAGGCGATGACGCTCGCGGTGGACGCGTTGGGATGTCCGCCCGGCCATGTGCTGGTCGACGGCAACCGTCTGCCGCGCTGGACCTACCCCGCCACCGCCATTGTCGGCGGCGACGGCCATGCCATGTGCATCGCCGCGGCCTCGATCATCGCCAAGCACACCCGCGACACGATCATGATTGCCCATGCCGAGGCGCACCCGCACTACAACTGGCATTCGAACAAGGGCTATGGCTGCCCGCACCATCTCCGCGCGCTGCGAGAACACGGCCCCACCCCGCTGCACCGCCGCAGCTTCGCTCCCGTAGCGCAGGCCGAACTGCCGCTGGCAGGTGGTGGTTGAACCCGCATCGTGAGGGAGTTCTTTGGTCGCTTCGACTTCGCCCAGCGCAAATGGCGCGGGCATGAACGAAAAAAGTGAGTCTTTTGCGCCACACCCCATCCCTAGTGCCTGTGGATAACTTCAGGACTCTACATCTTCCCCGATGCCCGAATGTTCCGGACGCTTACCCGATGTTAAGCGACGCGCATTAACTATTCAGCGCTTGACGGATTCGCTGGAATCCGCAGAAATCCGCCGCTCTTGATGAAAGGGGATGGTAAATGGGGGTATTGGAAAAGGTCGCGGCGCGTCCGCGCGTGGCAAAGGCGAAGCCGCAGGCGCCGCTCCCGCTCGACACGATCCTGATGGATGACTGCATCGCAGCGATGAAGTCGCTACCCGCCAAATCGATCGACATGATCTTCGCAGATCCGCCCTACAACCTTCAGCTCGGGGGCGACCTCGCCCGCCCCGATGGCAGTCAGGTCGATGCCGTTACCGACGACTGGGACAAGTTCGACAGCTTCGCCGCCTATGACACATTCACCAAGGCATGGCTGAAAGAAGCGCGCCGCATCCTGAAGGACAATGGCTCGATCTGGGTGATCGGCAGCTATCACAACATCTTTCGTGTCGGCACCGCGATTCAGGATACCGGCTTTTGGATCCTCAACGACATTGTGTGGCGCAAGGCCAACCCGATGCCCAATTTCCGCGGCACGCGCTTCACCAACGCACACGAAACGCTGATCTGGGCGTCGATGGGCGAAAAGGCGAAATACACCTTCAACTATCGCAGCATGAAGACGCTGAACGACGAGCTTCAGATGCGATCCGACTGGGAATTCCCGATCTGCGGCGGACCGGAGCGGCTGAAAAAGGACGGGCACAAGGTTCACCCGACGCAAAAGCCCGAAGCGCTTCTGTATCGCGTGATGCTGGCGGCATCTAAGCCGGGTGATGTGATCCTCGATCCGTTTTTTGGCACCGGCACGACCGGCGCGGTCGCCAAGCGGCTGGGCCGCCACTGGATCGGCATCGAGCGTGAGGGAAATTATGTCGAGGCGGCGCAAGAACGGATCGAGGCCGCGCTCCCGCTCGACGAATCGCAGCTCAAAACGATGCAGGCGAATACGAAAAAACCGCCACGCGTCGCCTTCGGCCAGCTTGTCGAAAACGGCTATCTTGCCCCCGGCACGATGTTGACCGACACCAAGCGGCGCTGGCGGGCGGTGGTCGGCGCCGACGGATCGCTCACCTGCGATACGGTTTCGGGATCGATCCACAAGGTCGGGTCGACGGTGCAGAACGCGCCGTCGTGCAACGGTTGGACCTTCTGGCATATCGAGAGCGAGGGCGCGCTGCAGCCGATCGACACGCTGCGCCAGACCTATCTGCTCGCCACGCAACCTTGATCGACTCCGCCGCCATCCCCGCCGATGCGCGGCTGTATCTTCGTCCCGTGCAATTCGCCGATTCGCCGATCGAGCGCGATGGCGAGGTCACGCGGCTGGCCGGCGGGTTGTTGTGGTTCAGCGCCTATGAACTGATCGCGGTTGCGCGTGGCGCGCGAATCGCACAGACGACGCTGGCGGTTTCCGAACTGCGCGCATTTGCCGAAGCCTTGCCTGCGCCACAGGCGGAACGGCTATACGGGCTGGCCGAACATATCGCTTCGCCGCGCGCGCCGATCGTCGCGGGCGAACGCACGCTTCGCCTCGATCAGCCGCTTGTCATGGGCATCCTCAACCGGACGCCCGACAGTTTTTCGGACGGCGGCAGGCATATCGATGACGATGGGGCGGCGGCCAGCGCCGGCTTCGACATGGGTGCGGCCGGGGCAAGCATCATCGATATCGGCGGCGAATCGACTCGGCCGGGTGCAGAGGCGGTGTGGGAAGGCGATGAAGTAAAGCGCGTCGTCCCGGTAATTGAACGGCTGTCGGCTTCCGGTACGCCGATTTCAATCGACACGCGCAAGGCGGCGGTGATGGAGGCGGCGCTGGCCGCCGGCGCGCATATCGTCAACGATGTCGCGGCGCTCGCCTGGGACGAACGTGCTTTGCCAGTGGTCGCGAAGGCGGCGTGCCCGGTAGTGCTGATGCATTCGCCCGATCCCAGGTCTGGCCCGCACGGCGGCACGGGATATGCCGATCCGTTGATCGAAGTGTTCGACTGGCTGGAACAGCGGATCGCGGCGGTGACAGCGGCGGGGGTGGAGCGTGCACGCATCCTGATCGATCCGGGCATCGGCTTCGGCAAATCGATGCAGCATAATCTGGCGCTGCTCAACGGGCTTGCGCTGTTCCATGCACTGGGATGCCCGATCGTGCTGGGAGCGAGTCGCAAGCGGCTGATCGGCGCGCTGTCGAACGAAGCGCCCGCCTATCAGCGGCTGGGCGGCAGCATTGCGCTGGCGCTTCGCGGCGCGGAACTGGGCGCGCAAATCCTGCGCGTCCACGATGTGCCTGAAACGGTGCAGGCACTGCGCGTCTGGCGCGGCATGAAGGATGCGGCGCTGATCGGGCAGCGCGGCTGAAACGCGGATCAGGCATCGGGCGTGACGGTCAGGTTTTTCAGCACCGCGCGACAGGCAGTGCAATCGCTGTTCGAACGCCAAAGCCTCTCGACCACCACCGTATCCTTGCCGGCGGGAATGAAACTGTACGTTGCCCCCTCCCCTTCGGCACTTTGGGTGATGCGGAAACCGGGGCGTCCGGCAAGCTGGCTCGCCTCGATCCGCTGCGCGTCGAACGAATTCCGCAAATTGGCGATTGGCCGGGAAACCAGCGCAAAGGCAAGGCCGGCTTCCCTGTCGGCGCTGCAGGTTTCTGCCTGCCCCGACAGACCGTAAGAGCATCCCGGTTTCCCGATCCGGGCGGCGCGTTCGACCGGAACCAATTTGGTGGCGGGCAGCGCCCGGTCATGGTCAGGCGGAAGCGATATCGTGGTGCGCACCGCCGTCAGGCGGTCGGGACGGTAGCGATAGGCGACCGGCCCTGCCGCGCCCGTCAGACGGACCGAATCCAGCGCCCGCTGCGCAGCATCGCCGAACGCTTCTTCCTTCCGCCCCGGATAGCTGAAACGCGCCACGATCAGATCGTCGGGCGGGGCACGGATCAGCAGGACATGAACCATCCAGCCATCGCTGGTATGCGCCTTTGCCCGCCACATCGTGGCACTGCGAAACGTTACCGCGACATCGCTCATATCTTCCCGCGTCTGGGCGATCTGATCGGCAAAGTTGGTGTCGAGCACATTGTGCCTGCCGAAGATGCGCAGTGCCGCGTTCTTATCTCGAAAAACGCGACCGTCCTTGTTCTGCGGCGCCTTTTCCGAAACGAATCCCGGCGGCACCCGGATCAGATAGCCAAAGCGCGTATTGGTATAGGATATCCATTCCGATCCAGACGCCGCCGCTCCGGACATGGCCGATTTCGTCCCCTGCCCACCAGAGGCGGGACCGGAAGTCGATTGGTTGCACGCGACGGTCGATCCAGCGATCGCCGCCACGAATAAAATCGCCATGGGTCGCATGCCTCTTCAAAGCGCGGCAAAGCGAGGCGTTCCATGGGGGCGACGGGTTATGCGGCGTGTTGATCGATGCCCAGTTCGCTCAGCTTGCGGTACAGGGTCGAACGGCCGATCCCCAACCGTCGGGCGACCTCCGTCATGCGGCCGCGATAATGCCCGATCGCCAGCCGGATGACGTCGGCTTCAATATCGGCAAGCGCGCGCAGATTGCCGTCGGCATGGAACAGCGTGACCCCGGCATGCCCGGTGGACGGCGGCGGCGGGGCCGTGCTTTTGCCGCCCCGGCTGGCGAGTTCGGCGATCTGCGGAAAATCGGACCGGGTCAGCGCATCGCCCTCACAAAGTACCGAGGCGCGAAACAGCGCGTTGTGCAACTGGCGGACATTGCCGGGCCAGTCATAGCCGCCGAGCAGCGACAGCGCCTCTTCGGTGATGCCAAGCGGGCGCAGCCCCGGCTGCCGTGCGATCCGCGCCAGAAGGTGGCGGGCCAGCGGCGCGACATCGCCCGTCCGGTCGCGCAGCGGCGGCACCGCGACCTGCACCACGTTCAGCCGGTAATACAGATCCTCGCGAAACCGCCCCGCCTCTATCTCGTCGGTCAGCCGCTTGTTGGTCGCCGCGATCACGCGGACATCGACGCCATGAAAATGGCGTGCGCCCAGCGGATGGATTTCACCCGATTGCAGGACGCGCAACAGCTTCACCTGCGCATCGAGCGGCATTTCGTCGACTTCGTCGAGGAACAGCGTGCCGCCGTCCGCTTCGCGGAAACGACCGACCTTGCGTTCGAAAGCGCCGGTAAAGGCACCTTTTTCGTGGCCGAACAATTCCGATTCGACGAGGTTGGCGGGGATCGCACCGCAATTGACGCGGACCATCGGCTTGGCGTGTCGTGGCGAGGCGGCGTGAATGGCCTCGGCGAGCACTTCCTTGCCCACCCCGCTTTCGCCTTCGATCAGGACAGGGACGCGCGCGCGCGCCGCCTTTGCCGCGATCGCCAGCGCGGCGCGGAATTTGGGTGCCGATCCGACCACTTCGTCAAAGCCAAGCGGTTGCGACATCTTTTCGCTCAATGGGCGAAGTTCGCCCTTGCCCTCCTCACCCACTGCGGCTTCCAGCGCGGCGAGCAGGCGTTCGGGGGCAAGCGGCTTGACAAGAAAATCGGTCGCACCCGCGCGCATCGCACTGACCGCGGCGGCGACCGAACTGTTGGCGGTCAGCATCAGGATGGGAAGCCGGGGCCGGTTGCAGCGAAGCTCACCGATCAGCGCGGCGGCGTCCGAATCAGGCGCCCAGTGATCGATGACGATGGCGTCGAGCGCCATGCCGTCATTGGTGCCCAGCGTCGCCAAGGCGGTTTCGGCGTCGCCCGCATGCACCGTGCGCCATTGTCGCCGTGCCGCGATCGCCGCGACCAGACGGCGCTGCGCCGGTTCGTCGTCGATCAGCATCAACAGGCGCTGGCCGTTTCGCGTCATCCCGCAAGTCCCTGGCTGTCCCAAATCAGGTCAGTGCTTTAGCGGTAATGGGTAAAGGCGCGCTTAAAGCCCCTATCCGCGATCATGCTTGAGCGTGGCGCGGCAGGCGGCTAGTATTTGTAAAAACAGGATCGGGGGATGTCTTCGCCATGACCGACAGCAGCGACATGAAAGCGCATATGGGGACATATAATGTCTTCACGAAGCTGTTCAGATGGGGCCTGCTGGCGGTGGTGATTATCGTCGTCGCGGTCGTGTGGATGATCTCCTGATATGAAGATCGCCGTCCTGAAAGAGCAGGCGGCGGGCGAACGCCGCGTCGCCGCAACCCCCGAAACCGTGAAGAAATTCGTTGCGCTGGGCGCCGATGTCGCGGTCGAGCAAAGCGCGGGCGAGGCGGCATGCTGTTCCGATGCGGCGTATCGCGATGCGGGCGCGAATGTCGGCTCGCGCGCCGATGTCCTTGCCGGTGCGGGAATCGTGCTGGCCGTACAGGGGCCGGACCCCGACAGCCTGAACGGCATCGAACCGGGGTCATGGCTTGTCGCCGGGCTGAACCCCTTTGGCGAGCGCGCGCGCATGGATCGCTATGCTGAAATGGGGATCGAGGCGCTGGCGATGGAATTCATGCCGCGCATCACGCGCGCGCAATCGATGGACATTTTGTCGAGCCAGTCGAACCTGTCGGGGTACAAGGCGGTGATTGACGCCGCGGCGGAATATGGCCGCGCTTTTCCGATGATGATGACCGCCGCGGGCACCGTGTCGGCTGCGCGCGTCTTCATAATGGGCGTCGGCGTGGCCGGGCTTCAGGCGATCGCGACCGCGCGGCGACTGGGCGCGCAGGTTTCGGCCACCGATGTCCGCGCCGCGACCAAAGAGCAGATACAGTCGCTGGGCGCGAAGCCGATCTTCGTTGAAGACGTGAAGGGCATCGAGGGTGAGGGCACCGGCGGCTATGCCACCGAAATGTCCGACGAATATAAAAAGGCGCAGGCCGAACTCGTCTCCAGCCACATCGCCAAACAGGACATTGTCATCACCACCGCGTTGATCCCCGGCAAACCCGCGCCGCGCCTGATATCAGATGCGCAGATCGCGACGATGCGCCCGGGCGGCATCATCGTCGATCTGGCCGTCGAACAGGGCGGCAATGTCGAAGGCGCGGTGCCCGGAGAGATCGTGACCGTCCACGGCGTGAAGATCATGGGGCATCGCAACGTGCCGAGTCGTCTGGCCGCCGACACTTCCGCGCTTTTCGCGCGCAACCTGTTCAATTTCCTTTCCGCCTTCTGGGACAAGGACGCCGGCAAACCGGTGCTGGACACGGAAATTGGCGATGCGGTGCGCGTGACGAAAGACGGCAAGGTGGTGAACGAAAGGCTGCTCGCAGCCGGATAGGGGAAGACGCACGATGGACTTTATCAGCATCCTGTCGGTTTTCGTGCTGGCCTGTTTCATCGGCTATTATGTCGTCTGGTCGGTCACGCCCGCGCTGCACACGCCGCTGATGGCGGTGACCAATGCGATATCGAGCGTCATCATCGTCGGTGCGCTGATCGCAAGCGCCGCCGCAGGAGAAGCGACCGCAAAATGGCTCGGCCTTGCCGCCGTGGTGCTGGCGAGCATCAACATCTTCGGCGGCTTTGCCGTTACCGAGCGGATGCTGGCGATGTACAAGAAGAAGGAACGCCCGGCAGCGGCGAAGAAATGATGGAGGTTGCCGTCATTGCGAGGAGCGCAGCGACGAAGCAATCCATGTTGCGGGCCGCGTCGCTGGATTGCTTCGCTTCGCTCGCGATGACGATAGCGGGGGAAGGATAGCAGATGCACGAGGCAGCACCGGTAAATCCATGGGTGGCGCTGGCCTATCTGGTCGCGGGCATCTGCTTCATCCTCGCGCTGCGCGGACTTTCCAGCCCGGAGACGAGCCGCCGGGGCAACCGCTTCGGCATGATCGGCATGGGGCTGGCCATCATCACGACGCTGGTGACGCATGAAATCGCCAGCCTGCCCGAAATAGCGATTGCGATCCTCATCGGCGGGGGGGTCGGTTTCGTCATTGCCCGGCGTATCGCGATGACCGCAATGCCGCAGCTTGTCGCCGCGTTCCATTCGCTGGTCGGGCTTGCCGCGGTGCTGGTGGGGTGCGCGGCGTATCTGAACCCCGCGGCGTTCGGTATTGCAGAGGCGGGCATCATCTTCCCGGTGAGCCGGATCGAGATGGGGCTGGGCATCGCGATCGGCGCGATCACCTTTTCGGGATCGGTGATCGCCTTTGCCAAGCTGAACGGCAATATGTCGGGCAAGCCGATCATGCTGCCCGGACGCCATGTCATCAACCTCGGCACGCTGGCCGCGATTATCGCGCTGGTCGCGTATTTCACTCAGGATCAGGCGCCGTGGATATTCTGGACGATCACCGTCCTTTCCTTCGCGATCGGCTTTTTGCTCATCATCCCGATCGGCGGCGCGGACATGCCGGTCGTCGTGTCGATGCTGAACAGCTATTCGGGCTGGGCAGCGGCCGCGATGGGCTTCACGCTGCACAATACGGCGATGATCATCACCGGCGCGCTGGTCGGTTCATCGGGCGCGATCCTGTCCTATATCATGTGCAATGCGATGAACCGCAGCTTCCTTTCGGTGATCGCGGGGGGATTCGGCGCGGAGGATTCGGCCGGCGGTGCGGGCGGCGAAAAGATCGACCGACCGTGGAAGCGCGGATCGGCGGAGGATGCCGCATTCCTGATGAGCCAGGCCGAACAGGTCATTATCGTCCCTGGCTATGGCATGGCGGTCGCGCAGGCGCAGCATGTGCTTCGGGAAATGGCCGACAAGCTGAAGGCGGAGGGCGTGCGCGTAAAATACGCCATCCACCCGGTCGCGGGGCGCATGCCGGGGCATATGAACGTGCTGCTTGCCGAAGCGAACGTGCCGTATGACGAGGTGTTCGAGCTGGAAGACATCAACAGCGAGTTCGCTCAGACCGATGTCGCCTTCGTCATCGGCGCGAACGACGTCACCAACCCGGCAGCAAAGACCGACAAGTCCTCCCCCATTTACGGCATGCCGATTCTGGATGTCGGCAAGGCGAAAACCGTATTGTTCTGCAAACGGTCGATGGGCGGGGTAGGCTATGCCGGGGTAGACAACGAACTATTCTATGCCGACAACACCATGATGCTGCTCGCCGATGCCAAGAAGATGGTAGAGGACATCGTCAAGGCGATCGACTGACATAGCATCGCCCACTCCCTGCGGGGCTGGTAATGGCAGCCGCGCCATGGCAGCTTCCACCCCGTAAGATTGGGGGAAATCATATGGACATGGGTGCCGTTATCGGCGCGGGCTTTCGCGTCATCCGCGAACGTCCGGGCGCGTTCGCCGTCTGGGCGGCGGTCTATATCGTGGTCACGGTGGCGATGGGCCTGTTGTTCATGCCCGATCTGCAGGGTCTGATGACCGCGCAGGAGACCGGTGCCGCGCCGGAGGCGGTTTTCGCCCGGCTTGGCGGAATGGCGCTGTTTTACCCGCTGCTGATGCTGGCGCTGCTGATCCTGAACAATGCGGCATTCCGCGCGATCCTGCGGCCCGCGGATTCGAGGGCCGCGTATCTGCGTCTGGGGATGGACGAATTGCGGGTGTTCGCGCTCGGCCTGTTGTTCGTGATCGTCTTTGCGGTGCTCGGCATGATCATCGCAATGGTGGCGGGCGTCGGCATGGCCTTCGGTCCCGGACGAGGAAGCGGGACGCCCGGCCCAGGCAGCATCGCGCTTTTCGGGCTGCTCGGGCTCGGCTTTTTCGCGCTGTGGATTTTCCTGTCGGTCCGCTTCGCACTCGCCATGCCGCTGACGGTGCTTCGCCGCAAGATCGTCATCGGGGATGCATGGCGCCTGTCGCGAGGCCATTTCTGGGCAATGCTGGGCGCCTTCATCGTCGTATTCCTGATCTATATGATCGCAGCGGTGATGGTTAGCCTGATCACCGGCGGCGGCATGGGGGCGATGGGCGGCCTGTTCGACCCCGACCGACTGCGCCAGTTGGGAGAGCAGCAGCTCGCGCGTCAGGCGAACGGCATCACCGTGTTTATGATCCTCGGCTGGATCGCCAGCGGAATCACCGGCACGTTCTGGGTCGCGCTTTCGGCATGCGGGCTGGCCAGTGCCGCGCTGCAACTGGCGCCCGACAGCGAAGAAGCGCTGGAGGAAATATGGCGATGACCGGAATGGTCCGGATCGGATACGAATTGACTGCCCCGGAATGGATTAATCAGGCAACAGGAAGCGGGAAATGAACCTGGAGTACGGCATGCCGGGCGCGAGTTTCGAAGGGGATGAGGGACGACGGATTTCCGCCGCTGTCGTGGCGGTGTGCGGCTGCGGCGCGGCCGAACGGCGCGCGCGTGAGGCTGCGACGCTGGCAGGCGCGCGGATAAGTGCAATGCTTGCTTTCACCGATGCGGAGGAAAGGCTGGCGCGTCAGGCGACGCTCGATGTCATCCTGATCGACGCGCAGGAGGTCGCCCACGGGGCGCTGGAACCTACGCTGGACGCGGCGGTCCGCTGTGCCGAGGAAACGGGCGCGCAGATCGTTGCCGTGTTCACGCCCGATCAGATCGACATCATCGCCGCCCGCCTGTTCGGCCATGGCGCGCATCTGCTGTGCGACCCCTCGCTCGCCGAACAGGTATCCGCGCTGGCGGTTGCCGGACGCCGCATGCCAATGGCATTTCACGACGCCGCGCGCGATTCGGAAAGCCAGCGACTCGCCCGACTCAATCAGGAAGTGGCGCGGATCGCCGAAACGCTTTCGCGGCTGACGCGCAACGATTCGGGCGGCAACAACGGCGCGGTGGGCGATCGCAGCACCGCCTATGACGCGCCACCGCTGCAAAAACCGACGCACGAACCCGAAGTCGATGCAGCGCGGGTGCGCGACGTCATTCGCACGCGACGGTTGCGCGACCGGTTTTTCGTCAACGGACTGTTCGCCGATCCGGCATGGGACATGCTGCTCGACCTGTTCGCCGCCGAACTCGACGCAAATCAGGTATCGGTGTCCAGCCTGTGCATCGCCGCCGCCGTGCCGCCGACCACCGCGCTGCGCTGGATCACGAACCTGACCGAGGCGGGGCTGCTGCGCCGCGAAGCCGATCCGCTCGATCGTCGGCGCGTCTTCATCGCGCTGACGCCGAAGGCCAGCCGGGCGATGCGCGACTATTTCGCGGCGCTCGGCCCCACAACGCCGGGCCGCGCCTGACGCATACCGGCATCGCGCCGAACCGGTCGGCGGTTTGGCGGCGAGCGACGTATCGCCCCATGGATCCCGATCAGTCGCCGGCGACCACCAATTCGGGCGGGAACGTCAACGTGGTGACGAATCCCGCCGAACCATCGGTGGCGATCGTACCGCCATGGCGCGCGCTCATCGCCCGGATCATGCGCCAGCCCAGCGATTCGGGACGCTCCGGCCGCTCCGCGCCGGTAAAGCCCGCGCCGTCGTCCCCTACGGTCAGTCGCCACCCGGAGGTTCGGTCCCGTTCGTCGATTTGCGCGAACCGGATGGTGATCTTCCCCTCGCGCCGGTCCCTGAACGCATGCTTGAACGAATTGGTGATCAGTTCGCCGGTGATCAGGCCAAGATCGATCGCGGTGTTGCTCGCCACCATCGCAGGCGCGCCATCGACATCGATGGCGATGTTGCGCGCATCGGTGCTGAACGCATCCTTGGCATGCCGCGCGACATTTTCGAGCAAGGGGATCAGGTCGACGCGATCGGCGCGATGCGAACGCTGCAATTCCTGATGAACGCGCGCGACGGCATGTACGCGCGCTTCCAGTTCGGCCATCGCCTGTTTCGTTTCGGGAAGCTGCGCGGTGCGGCTGCTCATCTGGATGAAGCTGGCGATCAGCGCGAGATTGTTTCCCGTCCGGTGGTGAATTTCGTCGATCAGCAATTCGCGCTCGGCCATCGCTTCGGCCAGTTCGCGGTTCTGCCGGGCCAGTTCGGCGACCGGATCGACCGCGCTGAGCGCGACGAGTTCCCTGTCGATTTTCGCGACATGATCGGCAAGCGTATCGGGGTCGACAGGCACGAAAAACCCCAGATCGACGCGCGTTCCCTCCTGCGAAGAGGTAATGTCGAACCGGTCGGCAAGACGCTTCACCCCGCTCAGCCCCAGGCCCAGACCGCCGCTCGCCATGCCCCGGTCGCGGCGCGAATCGCGGGCAGCGTCCCTGTCGTCAATGCCGGCGCCCTGATCGATGATCCGAACGGTCAGGATCGCTTTTCCCCGCTCCTGTGCGACCGAGAATTTGGCCTGCCCGCCCCCTGCATATTGCAAAGCGTTGCGGGCGATTTCCAGAACCGCGGTCACCAGGCGGGTGTGGGCGAACCGGTCGCGTCCCAGCGAGCGGGCGATCAGGTCCGCAACCTGGCGGACGCGCGGAATATCCGATTCAACGCCGATACGGATCGTGACGATTTCCAGTGTCAAAGCGCCCTCGCCGCCCGCATTCTCGTCACCAATATGCTCGAATCATCGCGCCCGCGCGTCGCCTCGGCAAGCAATCGCGCCGCGACTACCGTACTGCTTCGCTGCATAAGCGTGGGACGTTCCGACACCCGCCGCAGGGTCGCCAGTCCGTCCGAATGCATCAAAACCATCGCATCGGCCCCGATTTCCGCCGATTCTTCATGTGGAGAGGTGCGACGCCCGCCCAACAGACCGTCGCGCACCGCCAGACGCCGCGACACCCGATCCTGAACGATCATGGTCGTGATATTGCCGATCGCGGCGTAATCGAGCCGCGCGCTCGCCCGGTCGATGCGGACCACCGCCGCAACCGCGCCGCGCGTTCCCTCCAGCGCCTCGTTCATGGTGTCGAGGATGGCGACCGGATCATCCGCCGGTGTTTCCAGAAAGCGCGCCTTCGCCGCCGAAGCAGCGCTTGCCGCCTTCACGCCATGGCCCAGCCCGTCGCACACCAGATACCAGGCCTTTGCGCCCGCGACGCGCGCCGCCACGGCATCGCCGCATTTCTGTTCGCCCGGATAGGGAATGCGCAGGCCGGTATGGTCCCATGCCGGATCGGCGCTGTCGCTTGTGAATTCGGCGGTCACCACCGTCCCCGCACCGGGCGCGGTGTCGATATCCATCCGGTCGGACAGACGCCGGATCGCGCCGAGACCGGTGCCCGCCGATCCCCCGGTACTCACCCCGTCCTCCAGCATCCGGTCCACCCGCCGGATGCCGGGGCCTTCATCAATGCCGATCAGATAGAGTTTTTCGTCGCCCGGCGGGCCGAACAGCTGCACCAGCATCTTGCCGCCGCCGCCGTGCCGCAAAATATTCTGCGCGATCTCCGTTGCGACGATGGCGATATTTTCCAGCCTGTAGGGATCGAAACCGAGCAGCGAAGCGGTGCGCCGCGCGCGGCGGCGCGCCTCCGCCACGGCGCTGGGATCGCCGATCTTCAGCCAGCCGATCATCGCCGCGTCTGCAACAGGCCGGTCAGGCGGACGACGGTGCCGGTGCCGGGCCTGCTTTCGATCTCGAACGCATCGGAAAGCCGCTTCGCACCGCCCAGGCCACGGCCCAGGCTGTTGCGCGTCGAAAAGCCGTCCACCATCGCCGCGTCGATATCAGCGATGCCACGTCCCGAATCGCGGCATTCGACCCCGACAAGCCGCCTGTCGGGAAATGAAAAGACGCCAAGCGAACCGCCGCCACCATGCACGACGGCGTTGCGCGCGACTTCGCTGACGGCGGTGACGAAGCGAGCCTGCATCAGTTCGCGGCTGCCCTGTTCCTTCATGAAATCGCCAACCCTGCGCCTGGCGATAGCGACGTCGCGGTCCGATCGCAGTTCCACCGAAAAAACCTTACGCCCGCCCGTCAGGATCACCAGGCCGCGCCCTTTTCATGATTTCCAGCGCATGGGTGAGCGTCAGCGCGGTACGGTTTTCGGGCAGGTACATGCCCAGTTCGACCAGCGTCATCGCGACGGCCGGGCGCATTCCCACCACGAATGTCTCCGCATCCAGCAGTCGTGCGATGCCGGTGACCTGCGCCAGCACCCGGCCGACAAAGGTATCGACGATTTCCAGTTCGGAAATATCGATCACGACGCCGGCAGCGCCGGTTTCGGCGATCCGGCCGGCAAGCACGTCCTGCAGATCGATGATGTCGGTATCGGTGACATCCTGCCGGATCGAAACCAGCAATATCCCTTCAACCAGATAGATCGACGCGGGATTCATCATCCGCGCCGTCCGCCATGCGATTCGATCGGCCGGATTTCGACACCTACCGCGGTCAGCGCATCGGTCAGCGCGTTGCGGATCGACGAGCGCGTGCGAACCTCTCCGACATCGACGCCGAGCTGCACCATGGTCTGCGCGATTTTCGGGCTGATGCCGCTCACCAGGCATTGCGCGCCCATCAGGCGGACCGCAGCCGCCGTGCGCAACAGGTGCTGCGCGACCTGCGTGTCGACCGTCTTCACACCGGTGATGTCAACGATGACGACCTCCGCCTGCCGGTCGACGATCGCCTGCAACAGGCTTTCCATGACTTCCTGCGCGCGCAGGCTGTCGAGCGTTCCGATCAGCGGAAGGGTGAGCACCTTGTCCCACAGCTCGACCACCGGCGTGGACAGTTCCAGCATCTCGTCGCGCTGGCGCTCGATCACCGCATCGCGCTCGGCGATGAACACCTCGCTCGTATAAATGGCGAAGGCGTCGATCGCCTTGGTGATCAGCAGGATTTCATCGACCAGCCGGTCGGGTTCGTCCCCCAGCCGGGTCTTCAACCGTTCGAACAACGGCGTTTTCAGCGCGAGGACCAGCGCGGCCATTTCACCGGGAAGCACGCCGCGCTCGACACGCTCATGCGTTATTTCGGACAGGATGCCGCGCAGGTCGGTCCAATATTCGTCCTGAAGATCGAAATTGCCGTCGCGATACCCGTCGCGCACCCCGCTGGCAAAGGCGCGCAACAGCGTATCCGCCTGATCGCGTTCTTCCTTTTCGGAAAAAAGGTCGCTGCGCTTGCCGCCGTCTTCGCCCGCCTGTTCAACCCATTCGCGAAGAACCGCGTTGCGTTCGTCCTGCAAGATATTCAACACAGTCTTGAGATTGACCTGCGACATCAACTTTCCTCGGCATTTTCGTTTCGCGTTCGACCTTTAGCCAAGCCGGAGCGCAGATCAATCGGTCTGTCGGGCTCGGCACGGTCCGCCAGCCGCAACGTTGCCGCCGATCTTGCGCGCTATTGCCCGTTTTCACCGACGAAGCTCAGCTCCAGCGTCTTGGATGCCGCCGGCACGTCCAGCTTCGCGCTGTTGAACGACAGGTTCTGCCCCGGACCCAGCGTCCGCTGCGGCGGGGTGATCGTCCAGCTATAGACAAGCCGCCCCTGATCGCCCTGATCGTCGCGAAGTTCCGCCCGGATGTCGGGGACGCGCTGGCGCTGCGCACTTGGGTTTTCGATCCGGCCCGACACGGCGAACAATTCGTTGCCGCTCGACAGCATGCCGCGATCGATCTTCGTGCCGCTGAAGCGAAGCGGGGTCTGCGCATCGCCGGTCGACAGGCCGAGCTGCGCCGCTATTCCCGGCGCGTCGAAATAGAAGAGCGCGCCGGTCGCAAGCAGCATCACGATCCCCGCCAGCAGCGCCGCCGCCGTCCAGCGCCGCGCCGGATTGCGCCGCGCGCGCAACAGCGGTTCCTGCGCAAAGGGATCATAGCCGACCGACGAACCGGGACCACGCGGCGCGACCGCGTCATCGACGAAGCGATGCACCGGCGCCGGCGAAGCGGGAGCGGCCGGAACCGGCGCGGGAGCAGAGGCAGGCGCGGCAACGCGCTTTTCCGGCACGGCCACCCGGTCGGTGACAAGCGGCGGCGGCTGAAACCAGCTATGCTTGCAACTGGCGCAGCGCACGGTGCGCCCTTCGGGACCGATCGCATTGTCGGGAACCTGATAGCGGGTGTGGCACTCGGCGCATTCGAGGATCATCGAACCGGTCTTTTCGCGGGCAGAAGTTCTGGCAGGGGGCGGGTGCGATGATTCTAAGCACGCAAAGGGCTGTGCTGGCAAGAGTTGTCGGCCATTGCTTGAGCGCGCGGGCCGGACGTGCGAAGGCATGTCGCGGGTAGCACAGGTCACGGGAAAGCGCGCCGAGAGCCGCGAATGGCGAATATCGTTCAATTCGAAAATGTCGGCCTGCGTTATGGCACGGGACCGGAAACGCTGTCGGATGTCAGCTTTACGCTGGCGGCCGGCGCGTTCTATTTCCTTACCGGCGCGTCGGGTGCGGGCAAGACATCGCTTCTGAAGCTGCTTTATCTCGCACGGCGCCCGACGCGCGGCGTGATCCGCCTGTTCGGGGAGGATGCGGTGACGCTGCCGCGCAAACGGCTGCCCGGCTTTCGCCGCCGAATCGGCGTGGTGTTCCAGGATTTCCGCCTTGTCCCGCATCTTTCGGCCTATGACAATATCGCGCTTCCGCTGCGCATCGCCGGCATGCCCGAAAGCGAGATCGAGGCGCCGGTGCGCGAAATGCTCGCCTGGGTCGGCCTGACCGAACGCGGCCGCGCCAAACCACCCACCCTGTCGGGCGGCGAGCAGCAGCGCATCGCGATCGCGCGCGCCGTGATCGGCCGCCCTGAAATTCTGGTCGCTGACGAACCGACCGGCAACGTCGATCCCGCCATGGCGGAGCGGCTTCTCCACCTGTTCGAATCGCTCAACCGGCTCGGCACGACGATCGTCGTCGCGACGCATGATTTTCACCTGATCAACCGCGTCGGCCATGCGCAGATGATGCGGCTCGACAACGGACGGATCAGCGATCCCACCGGATTGCTGCGCCACCCCCCGCGCCGGGTCGAGGAATAACCGCAATGGCACTCGGCCCCTCCGCTCCCGCCCGCCGCCTGCTCGACGATAACCGGCGCACGCTGGTCATGGTCTGGATCATGGCGATCATGATCTTCCTGACCGTACTTGCCGCCGGGCTTGGCCTCGGCACCGTTCACGCCGCGACATCGCTGGACAACGAACTGGCCGGCCGATTGACGGTGCAGGTGGTTGAGGCTGACACCGCCGCGCGCGATGCCGCCACCGCGGCGATCCTCGACCGACTTGAAGGATTTCCGGGCGTGAAACGGGTGGAACAGGTGCCGCCCGAACGGCTGAACGCGCTGCTGAAACCCTGGCTCGGCGAAGCGGGGCTGGACGCCGACCTGCCGATGCCGACCATGATCGATGTCGATCTTTCGGATGCAAGCGACGCCATGGTGGCGCGAATATCGGCCATCGCCCGGCAGGCAAGCGATCATGCGGTGGTCGATCGGCACGCCACTTGGCTTTCACCGGTGCGCGATTTTCTGACGACGCTGATGCTGCTCGCGCTTGCGCTGATTATCCTGATGCTGATCGCGACGGGGGCGGTGGTGCTGCTCGCCGCGCGCACCGGGCTGGACACGCATCGCGATACGATCGAAGTGCTGCACATGCTCGGCTCCACCGATATTCAGGTCGCCCGCCTGTTCCAGCGCAGGATTGCGCTCGAAACGCTGATCGGCGGGGTCATCGGGACGCTCGCTGCACTCGCGCTGTGCTGGTTCCTTCAGATGCGGCTCGCTCTGCTGGGCAGCGGCGCGATTTCCGGGATGGTGCTGGAGCCGCGCGACTGGCTGATCCTTGCCGCGATACCGTTTCTTTTCGCCCTTCTCGCCATGCTGGCGGCACGCCTTTCGGTTCAGCGGGCATTGGGGCGAACGCTGTGATTTTCCGCCGCCTTC
The DNA here is from genome assembly GCF_019351405.1 of Stakelama flava. Taxonomy (GTDB): domain Bacteria; phylum Pseudomonadota; class Alphaproteobacteria; order Sphingomonadales; family Sphingomonadaceae; genus Sphingomonas; species Sphingomonas flava_A. The sequence goes on along the minus strand of NZ_JAHWZX010000003.1, from coordinate 135,122 downwards.
TGGCACTTGCCGTGCTCGTTTATGCGCTTGGCTTTGCCGTGTTCATGCTTTCGCTCGGCGGCTCACACGACCGGACGGCGCATACCGACGCCATCGTCGTGCCGACGGGCGGCGCGGGCCGGATCGATCGCGGACTGGCGCTGATGCAGCGCAACGCGGCGAAGCGGATGCTGATCACCGGGGTGGACCGCGACGTTCGCCCGATCGAACTGGCGATCGAATATCGTGTGTCGCCGCGCCTGTTCACCTGCTGCGTCGATCTGGGGCGCGAAGCGGTGGATACCCGGTCGAACGGAGAGGAAACCGCCCGGTGGGTCGCGGCCCACGGCTATCACAGCGTCCGGCTGGTCACATCGAGCTGGCACATGCCGCGCGCACGGATGGAACTTGGCCATGCGCTGAACGACGATGTCGCGCTGGTCGGCGATCCGGTGCCCAGCGAAGCCGGGCTGGGCATGTTGTTTCGCGAATATAACAAATATCTGGTGCGCCGCGTGGCGCTTTGGCTGGGTTGGTGATGAACCGGCTACGCTCTTTCCTGTTCAGCGTGGTTTTTTACGGCGCGTCGGTGGTCATTGTCGCGCTTGCCCCGCTGGTGTCGCTGTTCGGACGCAGCGCGCTGCGCGGCTACACCCGCCGCTGGGCCGCGTTTCACGCCTGGTGCGCGCGCATATTTCTGAACATCCATGTTCGCGTGGAGGGCATGCCGAGCGCGCAGCCGGTGCTGTACGCCGCCAAGCATCAGGCGATGTTCGAAACGCTTGAACTGGCGCGATTGCTCGATTCACCGGCGGTCGTGATGAAGCGCGAACTGGCGCAAATCCCCGTCTGGGGCTGGGCGGCGCAGCGCTATGGCGTGATCGCGATCGACCGCGCCGCATCTGCCACCGCATTGCGCGCGATGATGCGCGATGCAAAGGCTGCGCAGGCCGAAGGGCGGCCGGTGCTGATCTTTCCCGAAGGAACGCGGGTGACACCCGGCGAAACGCCGCCGCTGCGCCCCGGCTTTGCTGGCCTGTATCGCAGCCTTGCCCTGCCGGTCGTTCCGATCGCGCTCGACAGCGGGCATCTGTGTCCGCGCCACGGCGCGAAGCGACCGGGCACGATTACCATTCGCTTCGGCGATCCGATCGCGCCGGGGTTGCCGCGCAAGGAAATCGAAGCGGCGGTGCATCGCGCGATCAACGCGATGGAACCCGGCTGAGCCCCGTTCGGTTCGCAACCGTTATTCGTGCGACCGGCCGAAATCCTCTCGCGCATCGTCCTGCCCCTGTTCGACGATCGACCGGCGCACCGCGCGCGTCCGGGTGAACAGATCGAACAGCTCGTCGCCCTTGCCCCAGCGGATGGCACGTTGCAGCGCGGACAGGTCCTCCGAAAAACGTTGCAGCATGTCGAGCACCGCTTCGCGGTTCGACAGGAAGACATCGCGCCACATGGTCGGATCGGATGCGGCGATCCGGGTAAAGTCACGAAACCCGCCGGCCGAATATTTGATGACGTCGCTGCTCGTCACCTCTTCAAGGTCCGACGCGGTGCCGACGATGGTATAGGCGATAAGGTGCGGCAAATGACTGGTCACCGCCAGCACCCGGTCGTGATGCGCCGGTTCCATCGTCTCGATCTTCGCGCCCAGCCGCTTCCAGAATTCGCCCACCCGCTCGATCGCGAGCGGGTCTGTTCCTTCGGGAGGGGTAAGAATACACCAACGGTTGCGGAACAGCGCGGCAAAGCCCGCCTCCGGCCCGCTGCGCTCGGTCCCCGCGACGGGGTGGGCGGGGACGATGGCGGCATCGGGCAAGGCTTCGCGCAGCGCCGCGACGACGCTTCCCTTGCTCGACCCGACATCGCTGATCACCGCATCATCGGGCAGGTCGTGGGCGATATCGCGCGCCGCCGCCGCCATCGCCCCCACCGGAACGCACAGGATGACGAAATCGGCATCGGTCACGGCCGCGCCCGCGCTGTCGGCGATGTCATCACACAGGCGAAGCGCGCGCGCCCGTTCGCGCACATCCGCATCGGCGTCGAAGCCGGAAAGCGCGACACCCGGCATCGCGTCCTTCACCGCGCGCGCGATCGACGAGCCGATCAGGCCCAGTCCGATAATGGCGACGCGCGAAAAAGGAAGCATCAGGCCGCGACCACCTCTCGCAGCGCCGCGACCAGACCGCGCATTTCGGCTTCGGTCCCGATCGAGATGCGAAGCCCGTTGCCCAGCCCCTGTCCCGGCAGCCAGCGCGTGATATAGCCACGATCCTGAAGCGCCTTGTACGCCTGTTCGGCGCTCACCTGTCCTTCGAACAGCACCAGCACGAAATTGGCCTTTGACGGTACGGCGCGCAGCCCCGCATTACCAAGCGCCGCGATTTGATCGACGAACCAGCCGCGCCATTCGGCGTTGTGCGCGCGACTTTTCGCGACGAAATTTTCATCCTCCAGCGCGGCGACGGCGGCGCGCTGCCCCGCGATGGTGATGTTGAACGGCTGACGGATGCGATGCATCGCCGCGATCAGATCCATCGCGCCATAGCCCCAGCCGATCCGTTCGGCCGCAAGACCATAGATTTTCGAAAAGGTGCGCGTGACGAGCACATTGGGCGCCGTTTTGGCCAGCGCCATGCCGCCATCGTTCTCGCCCGGTTGCAGATATTCGGCATAGGCATGGTCGAGGACGAGCAGCACATGGCCGGGCAGTCCGGCATGGAGCCGCGCTATCGCTTCACGGCCGGCATAGGTGCCCGTGGGATTGTTCGGATTGGCGACGTACACGATGCGCGTCCGATCGGTGACTGCGGCCAGGATCGCGTCGACATCGCTCGCATAGTCGCTATCGGAAGCCACCACGGGGGTCGCGCCCACGCGCCGGGTCGCGATTTCGTACACCGCGAAGCCGTACCGAACGAAGATCACCTCATCCCCCGGCCCGGCAAAGGCGCTGGCAGCCATGTGCAGCACTTCATCCGAACCGGTGCCGTAGATGATGCGCTGCGGATCAAGGTCGTATTTCTTCGCAATCGCTTCGCGAACGATCGCGCCCGACGCGTCGGGATAGCGCTCCAGTTCGCCGGCAGCGCTCGCAAACGCCTCACGCGCGGCGGGCGACGTGCCGAGCGGATTTTCGTTCGACGACAATTTGGCGGCCTTTGCGCCGCTGTCGGTCGTGGACTTGCCCGGAATATAGGGGGCGATGTCCATGACCCAGGATTTGGGTTCGGGTGCGCTCATGGCCCCGCGAAATGACGCAGCGGCAGTCGATTGGCAAGGAGATTGGCGATTGGCAAGGAGATTGGCGACGCCGACGCAGCCAACCGGCTTGAACCAGCGCCCGCCCGGCCGTAACCAGCGCGCCATGCCCGACGATGCGCGTTACGGCCTCAGGCGCCATGTCACCCTGTCCGGGCCGCTTTCGCTCGACAGCGGTGCGGCGCTGACGCCGGTCGAATTCGGCTATGAAACCTATGGCGTGCCCAATGCCGATGCGTCCAACGCCATCCTGATCTGCCACGCGCTGACCGGCGATCAGTATGTCGCGTCCGATCATCCCGTGACGGGGAAGCCGGGCTGGTGGAGCCGCATGGTCGGCCCCGGCAAGCCGATCGACCCCGATCGCCACTTCATCATCTGCACCAATGTGCTGGGAAGCTGCATGGGATCGTCCGGCCCGGCGACGATCGACCCGGCAACCGGCGCGCCCTTTGCGATGCACTTCCCCGTCATCACGGTGCGCGACATGGTCCGCGCGCAGGCGATGCTGCTCGACCATCTGGGCGTTTCGCGGCTGCACGCCGTAGTTGGCGGCTCGATGGGCGGCATGCAGGCGCTGAGCTGGGCCGCGACCTTTCCACAGCGGATAGAGGCGGTCGTCGTCATCGCCTCGACCGCGCGGCATTCGGCGCAGAACATCGCCTTTCACGAGGTCGGACGCCAGGCGATCATGGCCGATCCCAAATGGCGCGAGGGCGATTATTACGCCGCCGCCGATCCGCCCGCGGCCGGGCTGGCCGTGGCGCGCATGGCGGCGCACATCACCTATCTTTCCGAAGCCGGCCTGACCGAGAAGTTCGGCCGCAAACTACAGGCGCGCGAAGCCAAGACCTTCGGATTCGATGCCGATTTCCAGGTTGAAAGCTATCTTCGCTATCAGGGGTTGAGCTTTACCGACCGGTTCGATGCCAACGCCTATCTCTACATCACCCGCGCGATGGATTATTTCGATCTTGGCGAAGAGCATGGCGGGCTGCTCGCCAACGCGTTTCGTGCCACCGACGCGCGTTTTTGCGTCGTGAGTTTCGACACAGACTGGCTGTATCCCACATCCGAATCGCGCGCGATCGTTCAGGCGCTGAATGCCGCGGCGAAGCGGGTCAGTTTCGTCGAATTGTCGAGTCCTTTTGGCCATGACGCGTTTCTGCTCGAATCGCCCCAGCTGAACGCCGTGGTCGCGGGTTTTCTGGGGAACGGACGATGATCGACCTTCGGCCCGATCTGGCGATCATCGCGCGCAATGTCGCGCCCGATTCGCGGGTGCTCGATATCGGGTGCGGTGACGGCGCGTTGATGGCCGCGCTTCGCGACCGGCACGGCGTCGATGCGCGCGGGCTGGAGATCGATCCCGCCAATGTCTCCGCCGCCGTCGCGCGCGGCCTTTCGGTGGTTCAGGGCGATGCCGACACAGATCTTGCCGGCTATCCCGATCAGGCGTTTGACTATGCGATATTGAGCCGCACGCTGCAGACGACGCGCAGGCCGGACCGCGTGCTCGACCATCTGCTGCGCATCGGGCGTCAGGCTTTTGTTTCCTTCCCCAATTTCGCGCATTGGCGGGTGCGCGCATCGTTGTTGTTCGGCGGACGGATGCCGGTCAACCGGCTGCTGCCCGAACGCTGGTACGACACGCCCAACATTCACCATGTAACGATCGACGATTTCCGTGCGATGGTGGCCGAACGCGGCATTGCAATCGATGCCGAATGGTTTTTATCGGGCGACAAGCGTGCGCGGCCGGCGGGGGCGAATATCTTCGCCGAACACGCCGTCTTTCTGCTCCACCGTTAGAAAAGCAGCTTCACCTTCCCCGCGCGGATACGATCCTTCAGCGCGCCGTCGCGGATCGTGCGATATCGCGCCATCACCAGGCTGAACAATCCGAAGATCAGAAGCCCCAATGCCACCGCGTCGTACAGCCACGGCGTTTCGCCAAGCGCGTCGAGCGCCGCCTGAAACCCCACCTGATTGGCATTGTTCGACCAGGCGGAGGTAAGCAGGTGCCAGCCGAGTACGAGAAACACCACCGACCGCGCGGCATAGCCGACCCGGCCCATCAGCACGCCCCAATGCGGCACGTCGGGATCGAGCAGGCGTTCGAATTTGCCGGTGATCGCCTTCAGCGCCTGGTTGAACCCGGCGAGCAGAAAGCCGATCGCGACGATCGCGATGACGATCGATCCGCCGGGGAAGGACAATATTTTCTGAGTCGCTTCGTTGCCGCCGCCACCACCGGAGGAACCGCCCATGAACGCGACCTTGAACGCGAGATAGGTGAGGATCAGGTGCGCGATGCCGCTGGCGACATGGCCGCACCGCTTGCCCAGACCCTTCGCGCCATGCCCATCGTCCTGAATATCGATCAGCGCGCCATAGATGCGGAAGAAACCGTATCCGGCCAGCCCCAGTCCCGTAACTGCCAGCACGATGGTGCCCGCGGGCAGGTCCTGAATATCCTCCAGCACGCTCGCCGTGCCTTCGGCGCGACTGGTGACGAAGGTCAGATAGCCGAGCAGGAAATAGACGATCGCCCGGGCCAGATATCCCGCCCGGGCGAAATATTCCAATCTTGCCAATCGTTCCACGCGCTTCCTCCCGACCGTTGAACCGGTCCAGCGCGCGACGCCCCCGCTTGTTCCGGTGTCAGAACGGGACGTCGTCGTCCAGATCGTCGGCAAAGCCCCCGAAATCGTCATTGCCCGATTTCACCCCGCCCGACCGACCGCCGCCGGAGTTGAAGCCGCCGCCACGGCCCGAGGACTGACCGGCGAAATCATCGCCGCCACCGCCCCAGTCATCGCCACCGCGCGAGCCGCCCATGCCGCCGCCCTGGCTGCCACCGGGCGAATCGAGCATGGTCAGCACCGCGTTGAAGCCTTGCAGCACGACTTCGGTCGAATAGCGGTCGTTGCCAGACTGGTCCTGCCATTTGCGGGTCTGAAGCTGACCCTCGATATAAACTTTCGATCCCTTGCGCAGATAGCGTTCGGCGATGTTGGCAAGGCCTTCGTTAAAGATCGCAACCGAATGCCATTCGGTCTTTTCGCGCCGCTCGCCGGTGTTGCGATCCTTCCAGTTTTCCGACGTGGCGATGCGCAGATTGCACACCTTCCCACCATTTTGAAAACTGCGGCTTTCGGGATCGCGGCCCAGATTCCCGACCAGGATCACCTTGTTGACGCTGCCGGCCATCGCCGTTTCTCCCTACAATCCGATTGCTATGGCGATCCAGTATGTCGCCCCTGCGGCGATGTAGGCGAGTGCGAACAAATAGCCAACCATGAAGGCGGGCCATTTCCATCCATTCGTCTCTCGCCGGGTAATCGCGATCGTCGAAATGCATTGCGGCGCGAACACGAACCACATCAGAAAAGCGAGTGCGGTCGGCAGGGTCCATCGCGAACGCAGCTTGTCGACCAGCCGGTTCTCGCCCGAATCCTCATCGGGATTGTCGATCGAATACACGGTGCCGATCGCCGCGACAGCGACTTCGCGCGCCGACATCGCGGGCAGCAGCGCGAGCGCAATGTCGCGGTTGAACCCGATCGGCGCGACGACCTTTTCGATCTGATGGCCGATCCGCCCGGCGACCGAATAATCGACCGGCGAAGCGTCCGACCCGGCGGGCGGTTTGGGAAAGCTCAGCAATGCCCAAAGCACGATGGTGGTGAAAGCAATGATCGTCCCGGCGCGTTTCAGGAAGATCAGCGCGCGCTGCCACAGCCCAAGCAGAACGTCGTTCAGCCGCGGCCATTGATATTTGGGCATTTCCATCATGAAGCCCGACGATTCGCCCTTCGTCACCGTCCGCCGAAGAACGATGGCCGCCACGAACGCACCGACGATGCCGGCGACGTACAATGAAAAGAGCACCAGCCCCTGCAACCCCACCCCCGGCAGCACCTGCCGCGCGGGAATAAATGCACCGATCATGATCGAATAGACCGGCAGGCGCGCCGAACAGGTCATCAGCGGCGCGATCAGGATGGTGGTCAGCCGGTCCTTTTCGTCATCGATCGTGCGAGTCGCCATGATGCCCGGCACCGCGCAGGCGAACGAGGACAGCAGCGGGATGAACGCGCGCCCCGAAAGCCCCGCCGTGGCCATCAGCCGGTCCATCAGGAACGCGGCGCGGACCATATATCCCGACGCCTCAAGCAGCAGGATGAACAGGAACAGGATCAGTATCTGCGGCAGGAAGACGATCACCGCGCCGACCCCGGCGATCAGCCCGTCGACGATCAGCGACCGGACGAATCCGGGCGGCAGCGCCGACGTGGCAAGGTCGCCGATTGCCGCCACCCCGGTTTCGATCCAGCCGATCGGGGCTTCGGACCAGGCGAACACCGCCTGAAACATCAGGAACAACAGCCCCAGCAGCAATAGCGAGCCGAACACCGGGTGAAGCGCGACGGCGTCGAGCCGATGCGTCCAGCGCCGCACCGCCGTTTCGGATATCGTCGCCTTTTCCGAAATAACCCGCGCGCGCCGTTGCAACGTCACGATATCTTCTACCACGCCGCCGCCCGGCCGAACGACCGGCCCCGCCTGAAGCGTCGCGGTCAGCGCCTTTTTCAATTCGTCGAGTCCCCGCCGGCGAACAGCCACTGTCGGGATGACCGGCACGCCAAGTTCTTGCGAAAGGATAGCCGGATCGAGTTCCAGTCCATCGCGCCTGGCAAGATCGATCATGTTGAGCGCGACGATCACCGGCAGCCCCAGCGACACGAGCTGGAGCGTGAAACGCAGATGATTGTCGAGATTGGCGGCGTCGACCACGACGACCAGCGCATCGGGCAGCCGCTCTCCCGCCTGCGATCCGGTCACTACGTCGCGAGTGACCTGTTCATCGGGACTGGATGGATCAAGACTATACGCGCCGGGCAGATCGACCAGTTCGACCGGACGCCCGTCGTCCAGCGCCAGCCGCCCGGCATGGCGTTCGACGGTAACGCCGGGATAATTGCCGACCTTTTGCCGCGCGCCGGTCAATGCATTGAAAAGCGCGCTCTTACCGGCATTGGGATTTCCGACCAATGCGACGAGAGGCGCCTGATTCATCGCTCGATCCGGCCCCTGGTTCAGGCGGCGTCGGGCATAACGTGAATCGCGCCGGCCACATGGCGGCGAAGCGCCACCGTCATCCGGCCGATCCGACAGGCCAGCGGACCACGACCGAATGTCGCCTGATGAAGCAGTTCGACCGTTACGCCTTCATCCAGACCCAGTTCGCGCAAGCGCCGCGCCTCGGGCAACGCCAGCGTGTCCCAGTCAACGCCCGCAACGCGTCCGCTTTTGCGGCGGGGCATTTCGGAGAGGCAAAGCGGTACGGACACGGTTGCTGGAGCGTTCATATTGCAAGTGAATAGCAATAAGCGGGAGGCAATTCTAGGACTAATCTCCCGCGGATGCGTAAAAAACCGATTGGGCGTCGCGGTCGCGAGCGGGCGAACCGGTCAGGTGGCGGGATACCGCAGCCGACCGATGAAACGCGACAGGCTGAGCCGGTTTTCGCTGCCCATTCGCCCGGTCAGCTTCGCCTTTGCCTTTTCAAATCGCATGATCCCATCGATCCGGCGAGACAGAAACGCACGGGTATCGGCCCATTCGGGCGTCTCATCGTCGAGGAAAACCGTGATGGTCGCGCCGTAAATCCCCGCCAGCATCGCGCGCTTGGTATAGTGGTTGTAATCGGTCGCGGTATCGCCCGCCAGCCGCCACATGCGGTCGGCGGAGCGCCAGCCAAGTCGTGCCGCCTTCAACGCGTTTTGCGGCATGGCGAGCACGGCCAGCGCACGGCGAAGCGCCTCGCGCTCACCGGCCAGCGTCGCCAGCCTTTGTTCGACAAGCGCGGTGATCCGTTCGCGTATCTTCATGGCGGAAAGCTTTTCCGGCGGCAGCGCTGTCGCCATCTCGGCGTCGACATGCGCGAACCAGGCATCGATCATATCGACCGCACCGCCCGGAAAGGCCAGCTTCGCCACGTCAAGATCGATCCCGGCCGCCTGCGCCGCAGCGGCAAGCGCGGTATCGTTCCACCCGTCGAACGCCGCATTCATCGGTAGTTCGGCGGCAAGCCCTGCGCGGATTTCATCAAGCGTCGCATCGTCGGCAATCTTTGCGGCCATCACGCCTCTCCTTCACCTGTCCGATCTAATGTCCTCGCCCGCACACGCAAGCGTTGGCGAAGATCGCTCACCGCCCTGGCGGCGACACCGGTACAGGATGCTTTGCGGGCATAAAGTTTTTCCTGTCCCGCCAGGGCCGTGCACGCACCGCCTTCGGCTCCTATCTCGCGGCCAACACGAAAAAGCTGAGGAAAGCACATCATGCCGAGCCTGTTCGATCCGATCGACTTGGGCGCAATTCACCCCCCCAACCGCATATTGATGGCGCCGCTGACCCGCGGTCGCGCGACGCCGGAACATGTACCGACGCCGATCATGGCGCAATATTATGCGCAGCGCGCCTCTGCAGGTCTGATCATCACCGAAGCCACCGGCATCAGCCGCGAAGGGCTTGGCTGGCCCTCGGCACCGGGATTGTGGACGAACGAGCAGATCGAGGCATGGAAGCCCGTGACCGAGGCGGTGCATCGGGCCGGAGGGCGCATCGTTGCGCAAATCTGGCACATGGGGCGGCTCTGCCCACCCGATATCATCGGGATGCAGCCGATTTCCGCGTCAGCGACGCTGGCGCCCCCGCGCGGCAACAACAGCGGGCGCAACCCCTATGTCGAGGCGCGGCCCGCGACGAAAGACGATATCGCCCGCGTGCTGGACGACTATTCGGCAGCGACCAAAAACGCGCTCGACGCCGGATTCGACGGGGTTCAGCTGCATGCCGCGAACGGCTATCTGATCGACCAGTTCCTGCGCGACGGCACCAACAAGCGCGAGGATGAATATGGCGGCGCGCCCGAAAACCGGATCCGCCTGTTGCGCGAAGCGACCGAGCGGCTGGTCGCGGTGGCGGGCAAGGACCGGGTCGGCGTGCGCTTGTCGCCCAACGGCGAAACGCAAGGGTGCGATGACAGCGATCCCGAATCGGTCTTCCTGCCTGCGGCAATGGCGCTGAACGACCTCGGCATCGCCTTCCTCGAACTACGCGAAGTCGGTCCGAACGACACTTTCGGCAGCACCGACGTTCCCAAGCTCAGCCCGAAGATTCGCAACGTGTTCACCAACCCGCTCGTGCTCAATCAGGAATATGACAGGGAAAGCGCGCAGGCAGCACTCGATTCGGGCGTCGCCGACGCGATCGCGTTCGGCCGTCCTTTCCTGGCCAATCCCGACCTGCCCGCGCGTTTCGCGAAAAACACCGCGTTGAACGAGGACGATATGGCTACGTGGTACGCCCCCGGCCCCGAAGGCTATACCGATTATCCCACGCTTGAGGTGCAGGCGGCGGAGTGATCGGTCACCGTTCCGGCCGGGTCCATATCCACGTGCCGCTGATGCACATCACGGCGATGGGCAAGAGCATCCAGGGCCAGTGAAGCCAGACAGGGCGACGGCGATGCTGACGATGAAGACAGCGCTCGCCGGTGCAATTGCCCGTCCTATGCGACATCATGCCACATAGGACGGGCGTGCCTTGACTCAATTCGCAAGGGCGGGCTTCAGCACCGTCTCGCACCAATCTGCAAAACTGGTCGGGGTGGTGTTGTCCGGCGTCCGCTCGACGCCAAGGTCCAGGCCCTCGTTCTTGGCGTCGGCCATGTCGGTCATGCCTTGCGCCATCGCGTCGGAAAAACCGAAACCAAGGAACTGATCCTTGTATGCGTCCAGCGGGATCTGCTGGAACCGGACCGTCTTGCCGAGTGTCGCCGACATGATTTCCGCCATGTCATTGAATGAAATGTTTTCAGGCCCCAGAACGGCTTGTTCCTGCTGCCCCGTCCACTGCGTATCCCGCAAAAACCGCGCAGCAACCGCCGCGATGTCCCTGCGCGCGCAACTCGGCAGTTTCAGATCGCCGGAAATCGGGGAGAAGAACATGCCCTTTTCGCGGATCGGGTCGGCCTGCATCAGCATATTGTCCATATAGGACGGCATGGTCAGCGCGCGAAAATTGACGCCGGTGTCTGCGAACATGTCATCGACCGCAAGCGATCCAGTGACATATCCGGCATGATCGGCAAGCGATGTGGTCCGGCCAAGCGCCGAGATGTTCACGACCCGGCCCACACCCTGCGCCTTGATCGCATCGACTGCCGGGCGTGAAAATTCGACATAGGCCTCCATCACGCTCGAAGCCTTGGGATTGGCCGGGACCAGCCAGAACAGGGCGTCGGCGCCCTCCAGGGCACGGGTGATGATTTCCGCATCCGAATGCGAGCCTTCGATCACCTCGACCTTTTCGCGGGTCGCCGCGGGGAGACCGGATGAATCGCGGGCAATCACGCGAACGGTCTCGCCCGCCTCCAGCAGATGGTCGAGAAGCCGGCTTCCGATGCCGCTTGTGGGCGCGCTGATAACAATCATTCGATACTCCTTTGCTGCCCGCAAGCGCTGCATCTGCAGCAAGATCCGGCGAACGCGTCAGTAAGGGGCGTGCTAAAGCTTGCGCGTTGGACGAACCATGCTGTAGGGTCCGATATATCTTCGCAATCGTCCGAAAAGGCCCCATGGATCCCCTTTCCCAGCTCTTTACCCTGCTCAAACCTGCGGCCACCATTTCCTCGGGCTTCGACGCCGGCGGCGACTGGGCGATCGCGTTTGACGATCAGCGCAAGCAGATCAAATGCTATGCGATTTCCAGCGGCCAGTGCTGGCTTGCGGTCGAAGGCGTCGAAAGCCCGGTGCTGCTTCAGGCGGGCGATTGCTTCGTCCTGCCGCGCGGCCGCCCGTTTCGCCTTGCCAGCAATCTCGCCCTGACACCCATCCCGGCTTCGACCATTTTTCCCGGCGCACGCGATGGCGGCATGGTGACGGTAAATGGCGGCGGCTCGTTCAGTCTTATCGGAAGCCGGTTCGCGGTACGCGGCAATCAGTCGGCCATGCTGCTGGGACTACTCCCGCCGATCGTGCATTTGCGGGGTGAGAAAGAGCGCGAGGCGATCCGATGGTCGGTCGACCGGATGATGCAGGAATTGCGTGACGCGCAACCCGGCGGGGATCTGATCGCACAGCATCTGGCCCATATGATGCTGATTCAGGCGCTGCGGGTGCGGCTTGCAGAAGGTGTCGGCAAGGGCGCGGGATGGTTCTTCGCGCTGGCTGACCCGCGATTGAACGGGGCGATCAGTGCAATCCACGATGAGCCTGATCGGCGCTGGACCTTGAAGGAACTGGCTGAACGCGCAGGCATGTCCCGCTCGCTCTTCGCCCAGAGGTTCAGGGAAATCGTGGGCGAAACGCCGATGCAATATCTGACCCGGTGGCGAATGATGCTCGCCTGCGACCGGCTCGAAAATGAAGGCGCCAGCGTTTCCAGCGTCGCCATCGGGACGGGATATGAATCCGAAAGCGCCTTCAGCACCGCGTTCAAGCGGATCGTCGGGTGTTCGCCGCGTGATTATTGCCGGATGAGACCGGCTATGGATGCCCCTTCCGAGCGAAAAGCATATGCTGGCGTGTTGGCATAGCGTGTGCGATCCGGCCACGCCGAATCGCACATCGCGTGCCGGATTATGCTGATTGTCGGAGGAAGTCGGTGATGGTTGTCCAGAAAGGCGTGGTCGGCCGCCCGATCAGTTTGGCTAGGTCGCCGCCATTTTCGGACAAGGCGCCCTGCGCTACGCCTGCATCGGTATCCGACAGGACGCTGGCGAACATTTCGGGCACCCCGGCTTCGATAGCCGCATTTCGGAAATCCTCCGCCGCCATGTCCTGATATTCCATGGGCGCACCTGTGGCATCAGCGACGACATTGGCAAGCTGCGCCATCGTAAAGGAATCATCTCCGGCCAGTTCGTACGTTTTGCCGATATGGTCGTCGCTTGTCAGAACCGTCGCCGCAGCTTTCGCATAATCAACACGCGCGGCTGACGACACGCGCCCCGCCCCCGCCGCGCCGATCAGGACATTATGCTTCAGAGCAAGCGGCAGACGCCATGTATACACCTCCGTATACCATCCGTTGCGCAGCAGCGTGTGGGGGATGTTCGCTTCTGCCAGGGCGGCCTCCGTATCGCGATGTTCCTGCGCCAGGAACAATGGCGATGTGTCGGCGTGTAGAATACTGGTATAAGCAATCGAACCGATACCGGCATCCCGGGCCGCATTTATCACATTGCGGTGTTGCGTGACTCGCTTCCCGATCTCGCTGCCGGAGATGAACAACAGCCGATCCACACTCTTGAACGCCTTTGTCAGCGTCTGCGGATCGGAATAATCGGCAATCCGGATTTCGATGCCCTTGTCGCGAAGCGCGATCGCATTTTCGCCGGCCGTATCCCGAACCCCCGCCACAATGCGGGCCGAAGGCACCATCGCGATCAATTCGTCGATGACAAGCCCGCCCAGATGGCCGGTAGCGCCGGTAACGAACAGTTTTGGTGTCTCATTCATGATCTGTCTCAATATTGTGGATTTGACTGCTACAAGGTTACTAAAAGAGACCATAGGCGTCGTGAAGGAGGCAGTATTTTGGGACAAGGTGAGGCAGCGGTAACCACCCGGACGTCGGATAGCGCGATCGTTCGCGCGACGGCGCCCGACCTGGCCGGGCGTCCGCCGGCTTCGGATTGCCCCTTGCGCGACGTGCTTGATCGTATCGGCGATAAATGGTCGACGCTGACCCTTGGAACCCTTGCTTCGGGACCGCATCGATTCAGTGTGGTTCAGCGCGCTATCCCCGATATTTCGAAGCGGATGCTGACGCAGACATTGCGCGGCCTGGAGCGTGACGGCCTGATCGCGCGCGCAGTGTTCCCGACAAAACCGCCCAGCGTCGAATATCGGCTCACCCCACTCGGCTTCACGATCCTCGAACCGCTTGGGGCGCTGGTACAATGGGCGGATGAAAAGCACGCCGCCATAAAGGCGGCGCGATCGGCATATGACGCATCAAATTAGGCACTGCTCACCCAAATGACGGTCCGACTATGGCTTGAGCACCGTCATCTTGAACGCTCCCGCATTGTCCGCGGCATGCGCGACCGCTTCATTGGCGTTTGCCAGCGGAAATTCGCTGACCGTCCAGAGCCCCAGATCGATAAGGCCGCTTCGGATCAGCCCCAAAAGGCCTGAAATGGCTTCGGCGTCGTACATCCACTGTCCGCGAACCGTGATCAGATTGCGCATGATCCATGGATAGGGCAGCGCAAGGTCTTCCCCGCCCAGCATGCCGACACCCCCCATCAGCACAGCCCTTCCGCCCTGCCGCAGCGTCATGATGGCGGCGCGCGCGACACCGGCGCTTGCTTCGGGCGGCAGAAAATCCTGCACCGCGTCGATCGGCACGCCGGCGGTTCGTTTCATCGCCTCGGTATCGGCAGCGGCATCGCCCGATAGCGTAACGGGAACCAGCCTGTCGCCGAAACGCCGGCGCAGATCATTCAACACCTTCGTATTGCGCCCTGCAGCCACGACGCGCCGCGCGCCCATCGCCAATGCCAACGCCGCCGTCGCCGAACCGAAATTGCCGGTCGCGCCGCTCACCAGCAATGTCTCGCCGGGTTGAAAGTTCATCGCCAGCAAACCGCCATAGGCGATCAACAGCGTGCCGATCGCGCACCACTTGCCCGCGTCCTCCGGCTTGATCGGGCCGATCGCGGCAGCGTTCTCGGTCGGAATGCGAACCTGCTCTGCGAATGTGCCGTCGCGGAAATAGCGCTGCAGCTTCTGCCCGCCTTCGCCCCTGGCGCTCGCGCCCTGCAAGGTGATGTCGGGAATATTGCCGCCATCGCGCGAACGCACCGTGGGATCGCAGTATACCCAGTCGCCCGGCTGCAGCCGCGTGGCATCGGGACCGACCGCGCGAACCCGGCCGATCGCACCGGCGCCCGGCACCACCGGCGTCGGCAGCAGATAGCGCCGCGCACCGCTCAGGACCTCGCCGGTGTAGGACAAAACCGGCGCTGCAACGACGTCGACCAGCACTTCACCGGTGCCGATGTCCGGGTCGGCAACGTCCTCGACGCGCAACGCCGAACCGAATTCGGGCAAAACGGCAGCTTTCATACGGCAACTCCCATGGCCAAAAGCCGAAGATATTTACCCTTCGCCGACGCCGGAAGAGCTGGTACGATACCAGCCTTGTGCACTACCACCCATTGAGCACCGCATGGCAAGCAATCGTCCATTTGGAAATTTTCTGCGGTCGCGTCGCACGCGCCTGTGCCCCGAAAATCTGTCGGACGAAGCGCGCAAGCGGCGACGGACCTCCGGCCTGAAGCGCGAGGAAGTCGCCCAGCGCGCGGGCATCAGCGTCGAATGGTACGTCAAACTGGAACAGGGACGCGCGGTTACGCCGTCGCGCGAAACGGTCGAGGCGCTCGGGGATGCGCTTCGCCTCGACCGGATAGAACGCGCGCATTTGCATTCGCTTGCCGTGGCGGGCGGCAGGCAGCCATTTCGGCGGGAGGAAGCGCCCGATATATTGCGCGCCATCGTCTCTGACATGCCGGGTCCCGCCTATATTACCGGCCAGCGCTTCGACATTCTCGCCTGGAACGATGCCACTACCGCGCTTTTCGGCGATTTCGGCAGAATCGCGCACGACGATCGCAACGTCATGCACTGGATGCTAACCGATCCGGCGGCAAAAAAGGTTTTCGGGCAAAGCTGGCCGGATGAGGCGCATCGCATCGTGTCCCTGTTTCGTGCTTCCTACGATCTCTGGCCAGGCGATCCGACATTCATTGCGCTTGTCGATCAGGTCCGCGAACGTTGTCCGGAATTCGAGGGGTGGTGGACCGAGCACGGAATCGGCGCGCCGATATCGGGCGTCAAATGGCTTCACCATCCGACGCAAGGGCTGGTTCGCTACGATTACGCCACGTTTCAGGCCAATGACGATCCGGCGCTAAAGCTTGCTCTTTATATGTCCGGCGCCGCCTGCCGGTCCGGGCGCGCCAAGGCCGGAGATGGGAAATGATTGCGCGACTGGCGGACGCGCTTCTGCAATATACGCAGCGCCAGCAGGGCCACAGCCCCTATCTGACGGCGATAGAGGGCGTCGGGATACTCCGCTCCGATCATCCCAGACCACCCTTGCACATGATCTCCCGTCCATCGCTCTGCATCGTCGCCCAGGGCGCGAAATGGGCAAGCATCGGGAATACCCGGCTGGAATACCGGGCCGGGCAGGCGCTGCTGGTCGGTATCGAGACGCCGTCGGTGGGGCGGGTCCGGATGGCCAGCCCGGATGCGCCCTGCCTCGTGCTGGCCATGGAGCTTGACCTGGCGGTGCTGCGCAGCGTGCTGGAACGCATGCCCGCCCCGCCCGTGCCCGGCGGCGTGCGCGGGCGCGGAGTGTTCATCGCCAATGTCGACGATCCACTCGCCGAATGCGCGCTGCGTCTTGTGAATCTTCTCGACCGGCCCGGGGCGATCCCTGTCGTCCACCCGCTGATCCTTCAGGAAATCTGTTTCTGGTTGCTGGCGGGTCCGCAAGGCGATGAAGTCGCACGACTGGCCACCGCGAATCCGTCACGGGGGGTAATTGCCGCGCTGCATGCAATGCGCGCCAATTACCAGAAGACGATGCTGGTGGAGGAACTTGCAGAAATTGCCCAGATGAGCGCGTCGGTCTTCCATCGCAATTTCAAGGAACTGACGGCGCTTTCGCCGATGCAGTATCTCAAGCGGCTGAGGCTTCTCGAAGCGCGCAGGCTTATGGCTGTGAATGCGCTGAAGGTCGAGACGGCGGCGTATGAAGTGGGGTATGAAAGCGCATCCCAGTTCAGCCGCGAATATGCGCGCTTGTTCGGCGCCCCTCCGAAACGGGATATGCGCACGATAATGGCGGATCGGGCAATGCTGTAACCTCTGCCGATCGCGTCGCGACCCGCGACAGGATCAGGCAGGAAATCGACAGGTTCGGACATTCAATTTGTCGAGATCGGTCCACATATTTGCGCAAACCGGCGGCCATAAGCTGAAACCGGACTGCGCTCCGCATCATCGGCTGATGCTCTTTTTACGGGAAGCCCGTTTCCGTGCTGATCCGGGCATCCCTCCAGCACGGAGAAGACCTGATATGGACATGACCGGCAACACGATCCTGATTACCGGCGGCACAAGCGGCATCGGAAAGGCGCTGGCTGCCCAGCTGCTTGCGCTCGGCAACACCGTTATCATCACGGGGCGCACACAGGCGCGGCTGGATGCAGCCCGGGCGGACCTGCCCGGCGTTCATTGCTTTGTATGCGATCAGTCCGATCCCGACGCCATCGCCCGGCTGCACGACGATATGGTGCACAGCTTTCCCGATCTGAACATGCTGATCAACAATGCCGGGATCGGGCTGAAGCGCAACCTGAATGACGCTTCCGTGCCGATCGAGGATCTGGAACGCGAAATCCGCACCAACCTGATCGGACCGATCCAGCTGAACCACCAGTTCCTGCCGACGCTGAAGCGTCAGAAGGCCGCGGCGATCGTCAACGTCACCTCGGGGCTGGCTTTCGTGCCGCTGGCACTCAAACCGCTTTATTCCGCCACCAAGGTCGCGATGCACAGCTATTCGATGACCTTGCGGGCACAACTGGCGCGTAGCAGCGTCAGGGTGTTCGAACTGGCGCCGCCTGCCACCGACACCGAATTCAACAAGGGGCAGGAGGACATGAACACCGCCAATCGCATGAGCCCCGAAAAGGTGGCCGAGGCGGCAATCAGGGGGATGGAGCAGGACCGCGACGAAATCCTGCCGGGGCAGGCTCGCGCGTTGCGCCTGATGGGGCGGCTACGCGCGAAGATGGTGCTGGCGCAGGCGGCTGCCGGGAAGATGGGCGAGGCCGGGTGAGGAAGAACGCGGGAAGGACGCGATGAAAAATGCGCAAACCCACGCCGAGCCGTCATCATGCGGCTGAGTTCGGCGAGCCCCGGATACCGCGATTTCCAGTTCAGGACATCAATACAGCATCGGTATCTTTTCGGGCGTAAACGATGATCCGAATCTCCGGCCGCCCTTCGTAGAGGAGCACGCTGAGGTCGTATCGGCGCCAGCCGCCCGATGCTTGCGACAATTCCTTTTCGGTGTTGCCGATCCTTACGATTTCCGGCTCTCTCCACCAGTCGCGCGCTACCGGAAAATCGTCCATGATCCGGTCCAGAAGGCATCGCAGCAGCGGGTCCCGCCCGCCGGTCAGATAGTCGTGCCTCGCCTTCAGGAACATAAGCTTCGCGGAATGCCGCCAGTCGCGAACGATCTCGCGGTAGCGGGCTGAGAAGAAGACGATCCGCAGCATGTTCGGATCGTCTTCTCGCATGGCGGGGAACAGCCGCGCGGCCGCGTCATTGAACGCCAGCACATCCCATCGCGAATTCATGACATAGGCCGGGTCCGGCAGGGTGCGGATCATCGAAACGACAGCCGGGGGCGCGCCGCCCTGCTCCTCGCCTCGGGAAAGGGGAACGTGCCCCGCAAGCGCGTACAGATGCTCCCGTTCCGCGCGATCAAGCCTCAACCCGCGCGCCAGGCGGCTCAGAAAGTCGTCCGACACGTTGATCGCACGGCCCTGTTCGAACCAGGTGTACCAGGTCAGGCCCACCCCCGCGAGCGTGGCGACCTCTTCGCGCCGCAGGCCGCTGGTGCGACGGCGTCCGGTTGCCTGAAGCCCAAAACTCTCCGGCGAAGCCTGTTGCCGGCAGTGGCGAACGAAATCGGACAATTCCTGCCGCTCGGCCGTGCGCGCCAATCGTTTCGTGGTCATCGCCGGGTCCTGAAAAGGTTACTTTGGCAACAGGATAAAAGTCATATAGCAACACCATAAAGCGGTGATTACCTCTTCTGCAAGCAGGAGAGATCTATGTCAGTTTCAGTTGTCGGCCTTGGAAAAATCGGATCGGCCCTCGTCCCGCGCCTTCTTTGCCTGAATCAAGAGATCACAGTCTGGAACCGGTCGTCAGACGCGATGGAAAGGGCGGCGGCGCTGGGCGCGCATCCGGTCAAGAACGCCGCTAAGGCCTTCGCCGCTGACATTGTGCTGACGGCGCTGTTCGATGACGCTGCCGTGCGCGATATCGTCACGCCGGACGCCATTTCGCTCCTCGGTCGCAACGGCGCGTTGCATATATGCCTTTCGACGCTCAGCCCCGGTCTGACGCAGGAGCTGGCCGCGGCGCACAGGGATGCGGGGGCGGGTTACGTCGCAGCGCCGCTCTTCGGCAGGCCCGAAGCGGTCGCGGCCGGGGCAGCGAATATCTGCGTCGCTGGCGACCGATCGCATATTGAAACGGGTCGCGCCGCGCTCGAAAGCTTCGGTCGCGTCTGGAATATCGGAGAGGATCCGCGACTGGCCAGCGTCGCCAAGCTGTGCGGTAATTTCATGATCGGGGCGGCGATCGGCGCCATGGCCGAGACAGCGGGCATCATGGCCGCCGAGCAGGGCGATGCAGAGGCTTTTCTGGCGATGATGACGCAGACGCTGTTTTCTTCGCCCATCTATAGCAACTACGCGCCGTCGATCCTTGGCGTCCGTCCGCTTCCCGCGAGCGGACTGGACCTTCCCTTGAAGGACCTGGAGCTGCTGGCGCATGTTGCGGACAGGCGGAACGTTCCGACGGGGCTGCTCCGGGCCATGCTCGGCAACCTGTCACTGGCCCGGGACAACGGGTTGGGAAGGGAAGACTGGTCGGTGGCCCTCAGCCGTCTTGCCCGGCGTCAAACCGACATGTCCCGAAATTCACAATCGGTATCGAAAGAGCGTTGAAATGCGAGCAGCCTATTATGATCGCCAGGGGTCGGCCGACGACGTGCTTATCGTCGGAAACGTCCCGGATTGCGAACCAGGCCCCGGCGAGGTCAAGGTCAGGATCGCGATTTCCGGTCTCAATCCGACCGACATCAAGGCGAGAAGCGGCTTTGCCGGGATGGCGATGCCCTTTCCGCGCGTCATCCCGCATCAGGATGGCGCCGGAACCATTGAAAAGGTCGGTCCCGGCGTTTCGCCGGATCGGATCGGCGAACGGGTCTGGCTCTACAAGGCGCAATATGGACGGGCCTTCGGTACGGCGGCGGAATATGCGGTGATACCCGCCGATCTTGCGGTTCCGCTTCCTGACAACGCATCCTTCCCTGTCGGTGCGACCCTTGGCATTGCAGGCATGACGGCGCATCGCTGCCTCTTCGCTGACGGCGACATCCGCGGCCAGCGCATCCTCGTCCAGGGCGGGGCGGGCGCCGTCGGGACGGCGGCCATCCTTCTCGCCAAATGGGCCGGCGCCTGGGTTGCCGCGACGGTCGGCCGCCCCGAACAGGCAAAGGTGGCGTCCGCCGCCGGAGCCGACCTCGTCATAAACCGCCATGACGAGGACGTCGCCGCGACCATCCGGCAGGCGACGAAGGGCAGCGGAGTCGACAGGATCATCGAGGTCGATCTGGTGACCAATTTCGCGGTCGATATCGCCTGTCTGGCGCCCAATGGTGCCGTCGCGGCCTATGCCACCGAAGACGCCGACGCGAAGCTCGTCATGCCGTTTCGCGCGACGATGATGGGCGGCTACGCCTTTCGCTTCATATTCTTCACCGTCATTCCGGATGCGGCTTTCCGGCTCGCGATAAAGGACCTGACCGCATGTCTGGGCGCGGGCGCCTATGAACCGCATATCGGCCTGGAATTGCCTTTGGAAAAGATAGCGCAGGCCCATGCCGCACAGGAAAGCGGGCAGGTTGTCGGCAAAATATTGCTAAGGACGGCGGATTGACGCGAAGACCATCTCAGAGAACCGAAATATCCGCGGACTTCACTCCTTCCAAACCGCTGCCGGTCTACGACAATGGTTCGATCAAGGGGGGGCCACCTCGTGCGCGTCCGCCTGATGCCGGGCCAACGCCGCCTTCGGATGATGAGCAGTTCCGCCATGGGCCGAGCCTGACGCAAGCCCGCTTTCACGCCCCCCTCTTTCGCCCGGTCGCCAAACCGGTTAGACTCGCCGCCATATCCCCGGGGGAGCGCTTTACCGATCCGCGCTTGAGAGGAAGGCAGGCAGCCTTCGACCCGCAGAACCTGATCCGGTTGAAACCGGCGTAGGGAGGGCGGCTTTCACCCGAAATCCGTGGCCTCTCCGCGATGAAGCGCAAAGAAAGGCACGTTTCCATGGCCGACATTCCCGCACGTACCGAAATGAAAGTCACCACCGGCCCGATCCGTGGGAGCCGAAAGGTCCATGTCGGCCCGCTGAATGTCGCGATGCGCGAAATCGACCTCGAACCCGGCTGCGGCGAACCGCCCTTGCGCGTTTACGATCCCTCCGGCCCCTATACCGACCCCGATGCGAAGATCGACATCATGGCGGGCCTGCCCGAACTTCGCCGCGACTGGATTCGCGGCCGCGGCGACGTGGAAGAAGTCGACCAGCGCGAGGTAAAGCCCGAAGACAACGGCATGTCCGGCCCCGACCGTAGTGGCGGCGTCCAGCCCTTCCCGAACGTGCGCAAGAAAGTGCTGCGCGCGCGTCCCGGCGCGAATGTCAGCCAGATGCACTATGCCCGCAAAGGCATCATCACCCCCGAAATGGAATATGTCGCGATCCGCGAAAATATGGGCCGCGATGCGATGCACGAAGCCGCAACCCGCGACGGCAACAGCTGGGGCGCGGCGATCCCCGATCACGTCACCCCCGAATTCGTCCGCGACGAAATCGCCCGTGGCCGCGCGATCATCCCCAACAATATCAACCACCCCGAATCCGAACCGATGGCGATCGGCCGCAACTTCCTGGTGAAGATCAACGCCAATATCGGCAATTCCGCGGTGGCGAGCGACGTCGCGGCCGAAGTCGACAAGATGGTCTGGGCCACCCGCTGGGGCGCCGACACCATCATGGACCTGTCGACGGGCCGCAACATCCACGACACGCGCGAATGGCTGCTGCGCAATTCGCCCGTCCCCATCGGCACCGTTCCCATCTATCAGGCGCTCGAAAAGGTCGGCGGCGTGGCCGAAGACCTGACCTGGGAAATCTTCCGCGACACGCTGATCGAACAGGCGGAGCAGGGCGTTGATTATTTCACCATCCATGCCGGCGTCCGTCTGCCCTATGTCCCGATGACCGCAAAGCGCGTCACCGGCATCGTGTCGCGCGGCGGGTCGATCATGGCCAAATGGTGCCTTGCGCACCACAAGGAGAGCTTCCTGTACGAGAAGTTCGACGAGATTACCGAGATCATGAAGGCCTATGACGTCGCCTATTCGCTGGGCGACGGCCTGCGCCCCGGTTCGATCGCCGACGCCAATGACGAGGCGCAGTTCGCCGAACTCTACACGCTGGGCGAGCTCACCAAAAAGGCGTGGGATCAGGACGTTCAGGTGATGATCGAAGGCCCCGGCCATGTGCCGATGCACAAGATCAAGGAGAATATGGACAAGCAGCTAGAAAGCTGCGGCGAAGCCCCCTTCTACACGCTGGGGCCGCTAACCACCGACATCGCGCCGGGATACGATCATATCACCAGCGGCATCGGCGCCGCGATGATCGGCTGGTACGGCACCGCGATGCTTTGCTACGTCACGCCAAAGGAGCATCTGGGCCTTCCCGACCGCGACGATGTGAAGGTCGGCGTCGTCACCTACAAACTCGCCGCCCATGCCGCCGACCTGGCAAAGGGGCACCCGGCGGCCAAGTTGCGCGACGACGCCTTGTCCCGCGCCCGCTTCGAATTCCGCTGGCGCGATCAGTTCAACCTGTCGCTCGACCCCGACACGGCGGAGCAGTACCACGACCAGACGCTCCCGGCGGAAGGCGCAAAGACCGCGCATTTCTGTTCAATGTGCGGGCCAAAGTTCTGCTCGATGAAGATCACGCAGGAAGTGCGCGACTTCGCCGCAAAGCAGAACAGCGACAGCTATCTGGCATCCGAAAACATCCGCCGCGAAACCCCGCCGGCGGAGCGAGAAGACGCCCGCGAAGGCATGGAGGAAATGAGCGAGAAGTTCAAAAAGGAAGGCGGCAACCTTTACGTCCCCGCAGGGGAGTGAGGGTATTCCAGCGCCGGAACCCCCCGGAGCTGCGCCTTCTTTCCGCATGACCTTTGCGAGGTGCGGCGGCGAACATCATGGCATCTTCGCCCACGATGGTTGTCGTCCGTGCAAAGGCTGGGCGCGACAGGTTCCGAAGCGTCTTTCCGTTGATCGAGGCACTTCTGCGAAGGCGACGCTCGCCGGGCAGGTTCAGCCCTTGGCGAGCCGATCGAACGCCTGAAGCGTCTTCAGCAGCGCGGGCATATCACGCAGCGGGACCATATTGGGGCCATCGCTCGGCGCGCGATCGGGGTCTTCATGCGTTTCGACGAACAGCGCGGCAATGCCCACCGCCATCGCCGCACGGGCAAGCACGGGGACAAATTCGCGCTGACCGCCCGACCGGTCGCCCTGACCCCCGGGCTGCTGCACCGAATGGGTCGCATCGAAAACGATCGGAAAGCCGGTTTCGGCCATGATCGGAATCGAGCGCATATCGCTGATCAGCATATTATAGCCGAAGCTCGCCCCGCGTTCGCACAGCATCACCCGGTCATTGCCGCTCGCCACCAGCTTTGTCGCGACATTCTTCATGTCCCAGGGGGCAAGGAACTGGCCCTTTTTGACATTGATCGCGCGGCCCGTCTTCGCGGCGGCGACCAGAAGGTCGGTCTGGCGGCACAGAAAGGCGGGGATTTGCAGAACATCGGCGACTTCGGCGACCGGCGCGCACTGCTCCGCCGCATGCACATCGGTGATGACCGGGCAGCCGAACCGTTCGCGGATCTCGGCGAACACGTCGAGCGCCTTTGCCATGCCGATGCCGCGCGGCGCGTCGATCGAGGTGCGATTGCCCTTGTCGTAGGATGATTTGTAGATCAGCCCGATGCCCAGCGACCCGCACATTTCGGTAAGCGCCGCCGCCATCTCCATCGCATGGTCGCGGCTTTCCATCGCGCAGGGCCCCGCGATCAGTACGAAGGGCCGGTCATTGGCGATTTCCAGCGGGCCGATCGAAACGGTTTTCATAGCCATAGCCCTTTAAAACGCACCGCATTCGGCGAGGATTTCCGACACGCCGCGGCCGCGCGCGGCGTACATGCGAATGCGCGCTTCATTGCCCATCACGTCCCAGGCGGCGGTCTCCACCTCTGCCCAGCGCGCGCGGGGAACGACGATCACGCCGTCTTCATCGGCAAAGACTACATCGTCGTTGCACACGGTGACACCGCCCATCGTAACGGGCCGGTTCATCGCGCGCATCGTGCCGTCGAATTTGATATCGTTGCAATGGCTGACCCGCGCGTACACGGGAAAGCCAAGCCCGCGAACATCGGCGGTATCGCGCGTCGTACCGTCGATCACTGCGCCGACCGCGCCCGACCGGATCGCCAGATTGGCGTTGAGATCGCCGAAATAGGCGCGATCCGGCACATCGGTCGCGACCATGATGACATCACCGGGGCGCACGAAGCGATAGGATTGCAGCGCGTCGTAAATCCCCTTCCACGCATCGGGCGGATCGTTCGGGCCGATCGCGCCCAGTTCTAGCGTCTTCGCACGGCCCAGCAGCTTGCCGCCGCTGGTCGGACGCAGCGCGGGCGGCAGGACCGCCGCAATCCCCTTTTCCTTGCAGATGTCGGCAAGCACGGTCGAGGACAGGTGCGAAATCATCGCGCGAAACCGCGTCACCTCCGCCGCGCGTTGCCCGGCGGCGACGGTTTCCGCGATCACCAGATCGGAACCGCGATTGATATCGATCTGCTCGATCGGGTCGAGGTCGAACAGGATCGGCCGGATGCCGAAACGCCGCGTCGGCGTCGCACCCGATTGCGGACGGCGCACGATATACAGGCTCATCGCCTCGATCACCGTTTCGGGCAGGTCTACGCTGTTGGGAATGCGTCCGGTGCCATAGGCCGGAACCTGCCCCTCCCAGCAATATTGCTTCGCCCGGCTGACCCCGATCAGGCTGTCGGCGTCCGGATCGGCAAGCAGCGCGTCGATCGCGCGGCCGATCGTCTGCGCCGACACAAAGGGCGCGGTGCACAACAATTGCACCCACATATCGGCATCGGGACGCTGGCTGCATTCCCATGCGAACATCTCGTGCCCATCGGTCGCATTGCTGGCGAGCGCGGCAGGGCGAACAAGGTGCGCGACGGGAAGGTCGCTCGCCATTGCGGCGATCTCTTCGCTTTCAGTGTCTAGACAGACCTCACTCACTTCTGGGCAATCCAATGCCTGACGCAGCTTGCGTTTGAACAGATGCTCCCCGTCCAGCACGGCGAGATTCTTCCCCGGAACCCGTTCGCTATGCCCCTTGGCCGGTACGAATGCGACGATTTTCAAAATATTCAGCCCTGAAACAGATCATTGGTGTGAATCATGCCGAGCAAACGCCCGGCGCTGTCGACGACGGGAAGGACCAGCCACGCGCCGCCCTTCGTATTGCGCATCAGCAGAATATCGCCGATCGTCGCATCCGCCGCCGCCACCTGCGGATCGCGGCGCATCATCACGCCGGCGGTGGCTTCCTGCGCACCATGGGACTGAAGGTGGCGGCGAACATCGCCATCGACGATCAGGCCGATCAACCTGTCATTGCCATCGACCACGCACGCCGCGCCCAGCCGCTTTCGCGACATCACGGTCAGCACCTCGACCAGCGGCGTCGCCGGTTCGACGCGCGGCAGGTCGTCGCCCTGACGCATGATGCTGGCGACCGGAATCATCTGCCGCCCCAGCAGTCCGGCGGGATGGTGGCGCAGAAAATCGGCGCGGGTGAATCCGCGGCTGCGGCTGACCGCGACGGCAAGCGCGTCGCCTATGGTCAGGTGCAGCGTGGTGCTGGACGTCGGTGCCATGCCGATATGGTCCGCCTCACACTCGACCTCCGCCAGGATCAGGTGATCGACGGCGCGGGCAAGCGGCGAATCGGCGCGGCCAATAATGCCGATCAGCATACAGCCGCGCGCCTTTAGCAGCGGCAGGATGCGAACGATCTCCTCGGTAGCCCCGCTGTTCGACAGCAGCAGCACCGCACTGCCGGGGGGGACAGCGCCCAGATCGCCATGCGCCGCCTCCCCTGCATTGACGAACAATGCGGGCGTGCCGAGGCTGGAAAAGGTAGCGGCCAGCTTTGCCGCGACATGGCCCGATTTGCCCACGCCGATCAGGATGATCTGGCGTTCCTGCTGCGCAAGAAGCGCGATCGCTTCGGATATTCCGGGCAGCGGTCCGTCGAGAAACGCCGAAAGCGCGTCGCGCTCCGCCTCGATGACGTCGCGAAACCATGCGATTGCCGGATCGGGCGCGGCGGTGATTGCAGCAAGGACGTTCATGCATCCACCTCCATCGCGGCACGATAGCGGGCGATACCGTTTTCCCAGCGCGCCGGATCGTGCGGCATGTCGATCCGCGCGAGGATGTCAGCGCCCATCAGGTCCGGATCATTCGGATCGAACACGTTGTTCGCGACGTGATAGGCGAACCAGCGCCGCGCGTAATCATCGTCCGGCACCGCTGCCCGACCTTCCTCAACCGCGCGCAGGAAATCATCCATATCATTATACGCGTTCAGCCATTCACCAGTCCGAAAATGCGTCCGGCGCAACATCGGCGTGCCGTAAAAGGCGCCAAGCGCGAACGCCTTTGTATCCCCGATCATCATGCCATCGGCATCGCGGGCGAGTGTCATCGTGGTGCTTGCGTCTTCGGGATCGATACCCGGCAGCAGTCGCATTCGCTCCGGATGCGCGGCGATAGCGGCAATCACCGCACTGTTATCGACATGCTTCTCGTTCAGCGGATGGTTGGTGAAGGCGAGGAAAAAGCGATCGTCGATGCGCTCCGCCAGCTCTGCGACGAGTGCCGCATTGGGGCGCGCGCCGATCCGGTGCATGGCGAAGAAATTCTCTTCATGCTCATATTCCAGCGGGATTGTGAGGACCGCGCGATCCTTGGGAAGTTCCGCCCATTCGCGAAACGCCTTGCGCATGTGGCGGCTTGTCCGGCGCTCTGCGGAGAGCCGCTCCCATTCGGGCGCGAACAGCACATCGAGCCGCGCCGCCTCTGCTTCGGTCAGATCGGGCAACAGGCCGTGATCGAACGGCGCTTGCTGAAAGATCACCCATTCGGGCGGGATCGAAAGCGGGGCGGCGCCGCCCTCCATGATATGGCGGACGGTTCCGGGAAAGGCCTGTACCGTTTCGCAATCGGCGGAACGGCACAGCACATAATCGGGGGCGAGCGTGTGAACGAATTCGATTATCCCCGCCCGGTCCGCAGGTTCGCATCGCATTGTCGGATGATCCGGGCCGTCGACGATATGCCAGTGCAATTGCGAGAGATGCGCACAACGACCGATCTGATCCGGGCCGACCCCCGTGCCGCTCCACGGCACCGGGGCAAGTATGTGCACTTCATGCCCCTCGGCGAGCCGTTCGACCATCGGCGCAACGATGGCGTCGAACCACCATGGCGTGATGACCGGCAGGTAGAAAAGTATGCGCACCGATTGCCCCAGCTCGCTTGGTTGCAAGGCGATGCCGCCGGATAAGCGCGACATCGTCAGGGGCATTATAGAAGGCGCGGGCCTGGCCCGGCGGCGAGGTAGGAAAAAATTGCCTAGTGGGCCGTCGCGCAACCGGAAAGGCGACGGCGGCAAATGCCGTCCGTCCGGATCCATGCGGCTGGCCAACGCCGTTCAATAAGGATGCCGGCATTACGCTGCATTGCGCGCACCTGCTGGGACGGCCTCACCCGCATTGCGCGCGGTGGAGCAGTTTCTGGTCGGCGAGCACCAGCGCCACCATCGCCGCCACAACGGGCACGCCGCGGATGCCGACACAGGGATCGTGCCGCCCTTTAGTGGCCAGCGTCGTCGCCTCGCCCTCGCGCGTGATGGTTTCCACGGGCGTCAGGATCGAGCTGGTCGGTTTGAACGCGACGCGCAGCCGCAGCGGCTGGCCGGTCGAAATGCCGCCCGCGATCCCGCCCGCATGGTTGGCGAGGAATTCGGGTCCAGCATCGCCGGGGCGCATCGGATCGGCATTGCCTTCGCCCGACAGCGAAGCCGCACCGAAGCCGTCGCCGATCTCCACGCCCTTCACCGCATTGATGCTCATGCACGCCGCCGCCAGTTCGCTATCGAGCTTGGCATAGAGCGGCGCGCCCCATCCCGCCGGAACGCCGACCGCCTCACACGCCACCACCGCGCCCAGCGACGACCCCGCCTTGCGCGCATTGTCGACCAATGTTTCCCAGCGTTTCGCCGCATCGGCATCGGGGCAGAAAAAGGGATTTCCACCGATTTCGTTAGCATCGAACTTCGCGGGATCGATGAAATCGCCGCCGATCGCCTCTACCCACGCGGTGATCGTAACTTCGGGGATAACCGCCCGCGCCACCGCACCGGCTGCGACCCGCGCCGCGGTTTCACGCGCGCTGCTGCGCCCGCCGCCGCGATAGTCGCGAAAGCCGTATTTGGCGTCATAGACATAATCGGCATGACCGGGGCGATATGCCTTTGCGACCTCTGAATAATCCTTTGATCGCTGGTCGGTGTTTTCGATCATCAGTGAAATCGGCGTACCGGTGGTGCGCCCTTCGAACACGCCAGACAGGATGCGCACCGCATCGGGTTCGCGCCGCTGAGTCGTGAAGCGCGACGTGCCCGGACGCCGCGCGTCGAGAAACGGCTGAATATCGCCCTCGGAAAGGGTCAGCCCCGGCGGGCACCCGTCAACCACCGCGCCCAGCGCCCGCCCGTGACTCTCTCCCCAGGTGGTGAAACGAAAAACCCGCCCGAACGTGTTGAAACTCATGCGGCTTGCGCCGGCGAAGCGGTTTCCATCCGGTCGGCAAGCAGCGTCGCGATCGCGATATCCTCATCCAGCGCTTCCCAGTGAATACCGCTCGGCGACAGGAAAAACGCCCTGCGCTCGGCTTCGCTACCGTTCAGCAGTCGTGGGAACCAGGCAAGCGGAACGCCGATCGTGCGGCCGTCCTCAAGCTTCACCCACATCGAATCTTCGTCAAATTCAACATCAGTGGCTTCCGGAGAAAAAGGCGTCCCATGCATCTTTGATTTCCTGTCGGCGTCGTATCACGATTTCCTGCACCAACCGCAATTCTCGCGGGTTCAGACGCCGGTTATAAGCGATCCGAACGTCGGGATACAGCCATAGCTTGGCATCGCCGCCGGGTCTTGCCACGTGAATGTGCGCGGGTTCCAGCGGGTCTCCTTCACTGGAATAGAAGTGAAACCGGAATCCAGCTTCGCGAAACACGACCGGCATTACGCACCCCCCCCGCCCGAACGTGCTGAAATTCATGATTTTCCCAAACCGAACAACGCGTTGCGCGCGCGCTGCTCTCGGCTGCGCGCCTTTTTACGCCTGTTTTCGATCCAGATCATCGGCGGTATCGCCGCAATCAGCGTCCAAGCGACAAAGCGGTCGTTCCCGGTGCACATGCCTATCAGGAGCGCCACCGCAAAACAGATCGCGACAATGCCGAAGCAGCGCAGCATCGGGCGAACAATGCCATCAATAAAGTTGGCGGCAGGGCTTGCCATCACGCGCCCTGCGCCAATGCCGCAAAGGCTTCGGCATGGTGCGCGACCCCGCGTGGGCCGCATGGCAGGCCGCCCTGCAGTTCCAGCGCCATGAAAAACGGCCCGGCATAGGGCGAATCGAATCCCTGCGCCGCATCAGTGGTGAAACCGAACCGCTGATAAAACCCCGGTTCGCCAAGAACGAACATCAGCAGCGCGCCCGCCCGTCGCATATGGTCGATCGCCGCAGTGACCAGCGCCTCGGCCACGCCGCCGCCGCGATGGTCGGGCAGCACCGCCAATGGCGCCAGCGCGACCGCCGGGGCGGGGTCGCCGCCGATCGCCACGTCCATCCGGCTGATCGCGACCAGCCCCTGAACCGCATTCGTTGCTTCATCGCGCGCGATCAGCACCAGCACCAGTTCGCCGTCGATCGCCAGTTGCCTGACCAGCTTCGCCTCTGCCGGACGCGGGAAGCAGGTCGTCAGCACATGGTCGATGTCGGCCGCATCGGCGGGGCGCGCGGGCTGAATCGCTATTGCCACGCCGCAGTTCAGCTCAGCGCGATATCGGGCGCGTCCTCGGCCTTCATGCCGATCACATTATAGCCCGCATCGACATGGTGGATTTCGCCGGTTACCCCGCGCGAAAGGTCGGAAAGCAGATACAGCCCGGCCCCGCCAACATCATCGATCGTCACGTTGCGCTTCAGCGGACTGTTCAGTTCGTTCCATTTCAGGATGTAGCGAAAATCGCCGATCCCGCTCGCAGCCAGCGTCTTGATCGGCCCGGCCGAAATCGCGTTCACCCGGATATTGTCGCGCCCCAGATCGACCGCCAGATACTGAACCGACGTATCGAGCGCCGATTTGGCGACGCCCATGACATTGTAATGCGGCACGACCTTTTCCGACCCGTAATAGGTCAGGGTGAGCAGGCTGCCGCCGTTCGGCATCATCGCCTGTGCACGCTTGGCGACGGCGGTGAAGCTGTAGACCGAGATATTCATGGTCATCAGGAAATTGTCGAGGCTGGTGTCGTAATAGCGCCCGCGAAGCTGGCTCTTGTCCGAAAAGCCGATGGCGTGAACGACGAAATCGATCGTCGGCCAATCTTGCGCCAGCGTCGCGAACGCCTGGTCCAGCCGGTCCATGTCGGAAACGTCGCATTCGATCAGCCGGTCGCTGCCCAGTTGTTCGGCAAGCGGCCGGACGCGCTTGGCCAGCGCTTCGCCCTGATAGGTGAAGGCAAGTTCGGCCCCCTGTTCGGCAAGCTGCCTGGCGATGCCCCAGGCCAGCGACTTGTCGTTGGCCAGGCCCATGATCAGCCCCCGCTTGCCCTGCATCAATCCCGTCACGTCCGACTTGCTCCTTGTTATTCCTGCCGTTCCGGCCTTGCCAGGTCGTCTAGCTCTTCAAGCGGCACTTCCGCCAGTGCCGCGTTCAATTCGGCGCCGATCACCAGGCCAAGCCCGACGATGTAGAAGAAGATAAGCGCGATCATCACGCCCGCCAGACTGCCATAGGTCAGATCGTATCCGCCCAGCTGGCTGATCGTGACCGGCAACAGCGCGGTCACGCTGAGCCACCAGATCGTGGTGAACAGCGGTCCGGGCCATTTCGGGCAGTGGCTGCGCCGATATCGGCCGGGGGTCAGCGTATAGAACAGCATGTACAGCGCGCCGAACAGCGCGATCCCCGGCGCGATCCGGGTCAGTGACACCGCCTGCGCCCAGCCGGTGGCAAACGGAAGCACGCGCAGGATGAACTGTTCGACGCCGGTCAGCACGACCTGAAAACTGAACGCGGCCATCACCAGCACCACCGATGCGATGATCAGCCCGATCGACCCCAGCCGGTCTTCCCAGAAGGGACGGCTCGACGACGTGCCA
This sequence comes from Stakelama flava, assembly GCF_019351405.1. Taxonomy (GTDB): domain Bacteria; phylum Pseudomonadota; class Alphaproteobacteria; order Sphingomonadales; family Sphingomonadaceae; genus Sphingomonas; species Sphingomonas flava_A. Next base: position 103,334 of record NZ_JAHWZX010000003.1, on the reverse strand, counting down.
TAGGCGCGGCGAAGGATCGAACGCACCGTCTCGATGAAGCTCGCCGTGGTCCACAGGCCGACCAGCGCGCCCAGCCACAGCAATGCGCCCGACCGCGCGGCCAGCACGTCGCTGATCGGTTTTTGCAGCACGCTCGCGACATCGGGCGGCACAGTGCGCAAAAAGGCGTTGAGCGCGTTCAGCCCGTCACCCGTCTGCCCCACCAGCTGCGCGATGGCGGCTGCGACGATGAAAAAAGGAAACAGCGTCAGCAGCGACAGATAGGCAAGGTTGCCGGCATGCATGAACCCGTCGTTCCACACGCCGATCACCACGCGCTTAGTCACCTCCACCGCGCGATCGCTGATCCCCAGATCGTCGAGCCGCCGATGGATTCGCCCGCCCAGCCCCTTGCGCCGGGCCTCTGGCGATTCGGGGGAGACGTCGTCCGTCACGCCCTTGCCCTAAACGCCCAGTCCCGAACGCGGGTCGGCGCCTGCCCCGTCCCAGTTTTCGACGAACTGTTTCAGCCCGGCATCGTTCGCCGGAATCTCCACCATCAGCGTGACGAGCTGGTCGCCGCGCCCGCCGCCCTTTTTATGAAAACCGCGCGCTTTCAGGCGAAGCACCTTGCCCGAACTCGACCCCGCCGGAACCGTCAGCATCACCGCGCCGTCGACGGTGGGCACGCGCACCTTCGCGCCCAGCACCGCCTCTTTCAGCGTGATCGGCAGGTCGAGGCGGATATTGTCGCCCTCACGCGTATAAAACGAATGCGGCGCAACCTCGATCGTGACGATGCCGTCGCCATTGCCGCCGGGTCCCGGCTGCCCCTTGCCCGACAGGCGCATCTGCGTCCCGTCCTCCACCCCGGCGGGCAGTTTCAGGTCGATCGTCTTGCCATCGGACAGCGTGATGCGCTGCGGCTTCAGCGCGGCGGCGTCTTCGAACGGCACGCGCAGGCGATAGGCGACGTTCGCGCCCTTTGGCTGGGGCTGTTGACGCCGGCCGAAGCCGCCACCGCCAAAGCCGCTGCGAAATCCCCCGCCGCCCTGGCTGCGCCCGCCGCCCATGCCGAACAGCCCTTCGAAAATATCGCCAAGGTCGCCGTTTTCACCGCCGCCGAAATCGAACTGCGACCCGCCCGAACGGAACCCGCCGCCGCCCGGACCGCCGGCACCGCCGCCGCCAAAGCCGAAGGGCGATGTCGGATTGCCCTCGGCATCGATCTCGCCGCGGTCGAACCGGGCGCGCTTGTCCTTGTCGGTCAGCAGGTCATAGGCCTGGGTAACCTGGCTGAACCGCTCGGCCGCCTTTGGATTGTCCTGGTTGCGATCGGGGTGAAGCTCCTTGGCGAGCTTGCGATACGCCTTTTTGATCTCAGCCTCGCCCGCACCGCGCGCGACGCCCAATGTTGCATATGGATCGGCCATTGCTATCCCGAAATTCTCAAAAACCTTGGCCCGCTACATCGGCTTCGAAGCGCGCGGGCGCAAGTGGCGCGTCACCCCGCCTCGTCCAGCGGCTCGACATCGACCGATACGTCCAGCCGCTGCGCCCCCGATCCCAGCATCACGCCGTCGATCGGCGCGACATCGCTGTAATCGCGCCCGATCGCCACGACGATATGGTCCTGCGCCATCCAGATTCCGTTGGTCGGATCGACGCCCACCCACCCTTTTTGCGGGCCGCACCAAAGCAATACCCAGGCATGGGTGGCGTCCGCGCCGACCAGCCGTTCCTCGCCCGGCGGCGGCAGCGTGCGCAGATAGCCGGAGGCATAGGCCGCCGGAAGCCCCGCCGCGCGCAGCCCCGAAATCATGATCTGCGCGAAATCCTGACACACCCCCCCGCGCTTGGCGAAGGCGTCGGCGGGCGCGGTATCGACCAGCGTCGCCGAAGGATCGAAGGCGAAATCGCGCTGAATCCGGCGGGCAAGCGCGATTCCCGCGGCCATTACCCCACTCGCCGGGTCAAGCTGTTCGGCGCACCAGCGGGCGATCGCGCCGTCCACCGGAATGCGCGGCGAGGGGTAGAGATACGCGGCAGGCCCGGCTGGCGACAGGTCGCGGCTCGCGCGCGCCATCGCGGCTACGTCCTCCAGCGTCGGATCGTCGTCGCCGGGCACGGGCACCGGGCGGTCGACGCTGACCCGCGCCCTGCTGTCGATGGTCAGCATGCGTGTCGGTTCATCGACCACTAACCGCACGACATTGGCAAGGCCGGCAGGCGCGCGGGCGGGGACGAAATGCCCCCCTGGCTCAACCGAAAGGTCATATTCCTCCAGCGTCTGGCCCGACCACAGGATCGGCTTCAGGCGCAGGTTGCAGCGCGCAAACGCTGCCGCATCGCCATATTCGAACCGGGTGACGTGGCGTATCGCATAGCGCATCATCCCAGCGTCAGCCCCCCCGAACGCAGCGGTTCGCCGCCATGCAGGAAATAGCGGCGCGCGATGGCGTCCGAAACGCCCGCCAGCCGCGCATCGATCTCGTCCAGCTTCGCGGCATCCAGATCGGCCGCGTTCACCGTTTTCACGATCGCCGCGATTTCGTCCGCGCGCGCCTGTTGCGGTTCGGCCAGCCCGTCGTCGGACAATATCGGAAGCGCCCATACATGCTCGGCGATGCACGCGATCTGGAACGCCAGCCCGCGCGGATTGCCCGGATCGAACGCGATCAGGTCGATCACCGGTACGCGCGCCAGTCCCGCCATGTATCGCTGGCGATAGCTGATCTGGCTGTCGGCAAGGTCGAGCAGCGTGGAAAGGTCGTCGCCGCTCGCATCGTCATCGATGAACGCGCGCAGCGTCCGGCTGACCGCCATCGCCCGCTCAAGCCGCCGCCCCAGATCGACGAAGCGCCAAGCGTCGGTGCGCGCCATGTGCTCGGCGCTAAGCCCCGCGATCGCGGCATAGCGGCGCTGCAACATGCCCGCCCGCTCCAGCAACCCACCGGTGGCCGGAAACGGCGCATCGAGCAGGCGCATCATATCGGCGGCCAGACGGTCGCGCATGACATCGCCGATCGCGCGCGCCTGCCGGTTGATCGCGCGCACCGAATACCACCCGCCTTCGTCCTCCAGCGCCGTACGGGCAAAAGCGATCAGGTCGGACCGGCCGGTTCCCGGCGGCGGCGGAGCGGCATTGCCCGACGTCACCAGGGCGATCAGCCGGTCGAGCGTCGCCTGCGGCAACGCAGCGCCGGTATCAGCGCTGATCGAATTGCCCAAGAGCACGCGAAGCACGGCCAGCAGCGCCTCCCCGCGTTCCAGATAGCGGCCCAGCCAGAACAGATTGTCTGCCGCGCGGCTGGGTAGCGTGCCCGGATTGCGGCGAAGCCGAACCGCGTCGGTGCGCGGCAGCAACGTCACCGGTTCGACCGCACGCGAACTCGTCACGCACACATCAGCCGACCAGCTTCCCTGTCCCATCAGCGCGGCGCGCGGATCGGGATGCTCGCCGATCCGCGCGAACCCGCCGGGCAGCACCGTCCAGTCCCCGTCCGGCCCGCGCGCGGCGAATACGCGCAGCGTGAACGGGCGCGGGGTCAGCGCGTCGTCGGCGACCACCGGCATGGTCGACAGCTTCACGATCTCCTGCCCGACATAATCCTGCGGGCGCCGCTCCAGTTCGGCGATCAGCGCGTCGCGCTCGCCCGGCGTCATATCCGCGCCCAGCACCGGCTTGCCGCCGGGCAGGCCCAGCGGTGCGCCGCCAAAGGCGGGGGCGATGACCAGCCGATCCAGATTGTCGCGCACATAATCGCGTGCATCGTCCTGCCCCGCCCACCAGGTGGCGATATTGGGAAGGCGAAGCTCGCTGCCGGTCAGGCGAACCGACAGGCGCGGCAGAAAGGCTGAAAACGCCGCCGCCTCCGCCGCGCCCGCACCGGGGGCGTTAGAAATGACGACATTGCCCGCCGCCATCGCATCGGCGAGGCCCGGCACGCCGATCTGCGATGCCGAATCGAACGCCAGCGGGTCGAGCAGGCGCGGATCGAGCCGCCGCCACAATGCATCGATCCGCTTCAGCCCCGCAATGGTGCGTACGTAAAGCTGGTCCTCGATCACCGCCAGATCGGCCCCCTCGACCAGCAGAAAGCCCAGATAGCGCGCCAGATGCGCCTGTTCGGGATAGCTGGGGTTGAACCGACCGGCGGTCAGCAGGCCGATCCGCGGATCGGCACGGCGGCACAGCGTGGTCAGCCCGTCGCGAAGCGCGGCGAAGAACGGCGCGTGCCGCTCGACATTCAGCCGCGATTGCAATCCGCCAAGCGCGCGCGACATGGCCAGCCGGTTTTCCAGCGCATAGCCCGCGCCCGTCGGCGCGCGCAGATGGTCCGCCAGCACGCGCCATTCGCCGGTCGGCCCGCGGCAAAGATCGACAGCGAAGAAATGCAGTTGATATCCACCCGGCGGGTCGAGATGGGTCATCGCGCGCAGAAAGAACGGGCTGCCGGTGACCAGCGACGCCGGGATGTGCCCGCCCTCGACCAGCCGCGCCTCGCCGTAAATATCGAACAGGATGGTTTCCATCAGCGCCGCGCGCTGCGCCACGCCTTGCGCGATCGTCTCCCATTCCGCCCCGTCGATCATCAGCGGGATTGGCGACAGCGGCCAGGGGCGTTCCTCGCTTTCGCCCGCGATGCGATATCCCGTGCCGATATCGTCGGCCTGACGCTGCGCGCGTTCATGTGCGCGGTTCAGGCTGTCGCCGTTGATCGCGGCCAGTTCCTCGAACATCGCCTGCCATGCGGTGTGCGCCTCTCCGCGCGCCGCGCACAGGCTGTCCGCTGCCGGCGAATGCGCGCAATATTCCGCGATCCACCGCTGCGCGATCGCGGTCGGATCGGACGTCGCGGATTGCGCCCGACTAGCCATGGAATCGAAACATCATTGCCCCGTCTCTGCCGCCAACCATCGCTGCTTGTCACCCAAAAGTTGGCCGGACGCGAAAACCGGCGAACCACGCAGAAGGTTCATTTTCAATTCTGACGGCCGGGCAAATCCGCCCTGTCGCCTCATTCCGTTTGCGCGGAGCGAAGTCGAAGTGCCGTTCTTTTTGGCATTGCTACCAGCAAGTTAAAGAAGCACCTGCCTTTCGCACCGTCAAACGTCCGGCAGCACCTGATCGGCGACGCCCCATCCGGCCAGCGCGCGCCCATTGGCGCGTTCGATCAGCGTGTCGACGTCACCGATATGCCATCGGTTCGCGCGCTTGATATCCTTCAACTCGGTCCAGCTTATCGGTGCCGCCACCGGCGCGCCTTCGCGAGCGCGCGCGACATAGGGCATCACCGCGGTCGCGCCGCGCTGGTTGCGCAGCCAGTCGATGAAGATGCGCCCCTTGCGCTTCGCCTTGGACATGGTGGCGGTGAAACGATCAGGCTCTGCTTGCGCCAGCGCGCGCGAAAAGCGTTCGGCGAAGGATTTGACTTCGGGCCATTCGGCCCCGGGGCTCATCGGCGCGATGACATGGATACCCTTGCCGCCCGTCAGCATCGCAAAGCTGGTCAGCCCGATATCGGCCAGATGCTGTTTGATATCCTCCGCCGCCTTTTTGACGTCGCCGAAATCAAGTCCCTCGTCGGGATCGAGGTCGAACACCATGCGGTCGGGCGTTTCAACCTGCTCGGCAAGACTTCCCCAGCCGTGAAACTCGATCGTTCCCATCTGCACGCATTGCAGCAGGCCCGTGGCATCATCGATGTACAGATATGCCTCGGTCCTGCCGTCCTTCTCCTCGATATCTACCGCATGGACCGCCTTGCCGAAGCTGCCCGCATCATGCTTTTGGAAGAAACATTGCCTGGCGCGTCCCTGCGGGCAGCGGACAAGGCTGATCGGACGGCGCGCGATCCATGGCAGCATCAGCCCCGCGACATCGGCATAATAATCGGCAAGCTCGCCCTTAGTGATCTGCGAATCGGGGAAAGTCACCCGGTCGGGATGGCTTATTTTCACGCCGGTAGCTTCGCTGCCGCCGGGGGATTTCGCCGGGGTTTCGGCAACCACATCTTCCGCGTCCTTGTCCCCGCGCAGCCCCAAAAAGCTCGCGTGCCGAACCACATTTTCCGCCGTGAACTCGGCAAAAGCGATTTCGGCGACCAGCTTCGGCGTCACCCAATGCGCGCCCTTCGCCGCCGCTTTCGGAACCTCGACCGCCGGTGTCTTGCGTCCGATCCGCTCCATCTTCGTGGACAGGTCGTCCAGCGTGTCCGCATCGAACCCCGTGCCGACACGGCCCGCATAGCGAAGGTCACCGCCCGCGTTCACCGCGAGCAGCAGCGAAGAAAAGGGCCGCCCCTTCGCGCTGCTTTGCGACCAGCCGACGATGACGAATTCCTGCCGCTTCGTGCATTTGATCTTCAGCCAGTTTTTGGAGCGCGTACCGCGATAGGGCGCGTCGACCTTTTTCGACACCACGCCTTCCAGCCCTTCTGCGCACATCGCCTCGAACAGCTTTTCGCCCGCACCAAGCACATGCTCGGCATAGCGGATGCGTTCGTCGGCAATGCCCGACAGCAGCGTGGCGAGTTCCTCCTTGCGGCCGACCTGTGGCAGGCCGGTCAGGTCCTCGCCGTCGCGCTCCAGCAGGTCGAACGCGAAACAGGTCATATCGCCGCCGTCCGAGATCGCCGCCTGAAGCGTCGAGAAATCGGGCTTGCCGTCCTTGAACGCGACGATTTCGCCATCGATCAGCGCGGCATGGGGGATCGCGTTCGCCGCCTCGACGACGCCCGGAAATTTTTCGCTCCAGTCGAGGCCCGACCGGGTGAACACCCGCGCGCCGCCCTTGCCGGTGGAAATCAGCGCGCGGTAGCCGTCATATTTTACCTCGTGCAGCCATTGCCGCCCCGACGGCACGCTATCGACCAGCGTCGCGAGCTGAACGTCGCGAAACTTCGGCGCGGCCTTGGTCAGCTTCGGCGCAGGCCGCTTTGGCCTGGGCGTCTCGCCCTTTTCACCGTTCGCGATCTGCTGCATCGATCGCCCGGTCTTCACGCTGGTCAGCGCGGTTTCGACAAGCAGGTCCGACCCGCCCGAAAAAGTATCGTCGATCTTGCGCAGCAGCCAGTTCTCGCGTTTGTCATTCTTCTTCCCCCGAAGCCGGATCAGCGACCATTCGCCCTTCATTCGCTCGCCATCGAGCACGAAGTGCAAATGCCCTTTCTCGACGTCGCTCGCCTTCTTGCCCTTGATCGGCGACCATGTGCCGCTGTCCCACAGCATCACCGTCCCGCCGCCATATTCCTTTTGCGGGATCGTCCCCTCGAAATCGCCGTAATCCAGCGGATGGTCCTCGGTCCTGACCGCCAGCCTTTTGTCATCGGGGTTCAGGCTCGGTCCGCGCGTCACTGCCCAGCTTTTAAGCACCCCGTCCATTTCCAGCCGAAAGTCCCAGTGAAGCCGCGTCGCGTCATGCTTTTGCACGACAAAGCGGTTGCCGTGCCCCGGCGCCAGCGTTCCCGCCGGTTCGAGCGTTTTCGCGAAGTTGCGCTTCGCGTTATATTCGGCAAGCGGATCGGCGGCCTTCGCCATCACGCGCGCTTCTTCGCGCCCGCCGACGATTTCTTCGCCGGGGCCTTGGCTTTACCGCCCTCGGGCTTTTCGAGCGATTTTTTCAGCGCGCTCATCAGGTCGACGACGTTCGATCCGCCCGCCGGCGCATCACTGTCTTCCTCCTCGATGATTTTCTTGCCCTTCGCCTTGCGTTTCTTCTCGATCAACGCGGTCAGCGCATCGACATAGCGGTCGTGAAATTCGCTCGCATCGAATGGGGCGGTCTTTTTCTCGATCAGGCTTTCGGCAAGGTCGAGCAATTCCGCATCGGGCGTATCGTCAGGGATGTCGCGAAAATAACCCTGTGCCCGGCGCACCTCGTCGGCATAGCGCAGCGTCTCCAGGATCAGCCCGCGCCCGCACGGTTTCAGGCTGACGACATATTCACGCCCGCGCAGCGCAAGCTGTCCCAGCCCCACCTTTTTCGTTTTGCGAAGCGCCTCGCGCAGCACGATGAACGCCTCTTCGGCCAGGTCGTCGGCAGGCACCACGAAATAGGGCTTTTCGTAATACAGCACGTCGATTTCATGCGCGTCGACGAACTGGGTCAGTTCCAGCGTCTTTTTCGATTCCAGCTTCACCGCATCGATCTCGTCGGGTTCGAGCAGGACATAGCTGCCCTTTTCGACCTCATATCCCTTGACGATCTCATCAGTATCGACCGGACCGATGCCGGGAACGACCTTTTCATATTTGATCCGCTTGCCCGATGGTTCGTGAATCTGGCGAAAGGATATCTGCGCGCCCGATTTGACCGCCGGATAGATTTCCACCGGAATCGACACCAGCGCCAGCCGAATCTGCCCTTGCCAATATGCGCGTGCGGCCATGCCCATCTTCCTCGTTGCGGAGCCGATTCAATCCCTGGAGGTGCAACTCGTTCCCGCGCGCTCGACACCCGCCGCCGTCCGCCCTAAATCGCACGGCCATGGCAGACGATCCCTTCACCCTGTTCGACCGCTGGTATGCGCAGGCGCGCGACAGCGAACCCAATGACTCGAACGCGATGGCGCTAGCCACCGCCGATGCGGCAGGGCAGCCTTCCGTGCGCATGGTGCTGTTGAAGGGGCACGACCCCGACGGTTTCGTGTTCTATACCAACGGGGAAAGCCGCAAGGCGGGCGAACTTGCGCAGAACCCCCGCGCCGCGCTGCTCTTTCACTGGAAATCACTGCGCCGCCAGATTCGCATCGAAGGCCCGGTGAGCCGCGTGTCGGAAGCGGAATCGGACCGCTATTTCGCCTCGCGCAGCCGCGATTCGCAACTTGGCGCATGGGCATCCGAACAATCGCGCCCGCTCGACGCGCGCGCCACTTTCGAAGCACGGTTCGAGGATGTGAAGGCACGCTTCGAAGGCCGCGATGTCGATCGCCCGCCGCACTGGGGCGGCTATCGCGTCACGCCACTTCGCATCGAATTCTGGCAGGATCGCGCGCACCGCCTGCACGAACGGCATGTTTTCGATCGCGACGGCGATGGCTGGCGCGAAGGCATGCTGTACCCGTGAACCGCGCCGCCCGGCTGACCCGCAACGCCGCGATCGCCGGCGTTTCCACCGCGCTGCTGCTCGGCGCGTTGAAGGGCTATGCCGCGTGGAAAACCGGCTCGGTCGCGATGCTGGGGTCGCTCGCCGACAGCATTCTCGATCTCGTCGCATCGCTGGTCACGCTGTTCGGCGTCTATATCGCGGCGCAACCGGCAGATGAGGATCATAGGTTCGGACACGGCAAGGCGGAATCGCTCGCCGCGCTGTTCCAGGTCGCGGTCATCACCGCATCGGCAATCGCCATTCTGGTGCAGGCGATACGCCGACTCACTGTCGGCGATGTCAGCGCCAATGCCGAATACGGAATCGCCATATCGGGCGTTGCCATCGCGGTTACATTCGCACTCACCCGCTATCAGCGCTTCGTGGTCGAACGCACGCGATCGGTAGCGATCGGCGCGGACCGCGTGCATTACCAGTCCGACCTGCTGCTCAACGCCGCGGTGATCGTCGCGCTCGCGCTCGAACAATATGTCGGGCTGGCGGGGGCCGATCCGGTGCTCGGCGTCGGAATCGCGTTGTGGCTGCTCTTCGGCGCGTGGCGCGCCTCGATCGCCGCGATCGATCAGTTGATGGACAAGGAATGGCCGGAGGAAAAGCGCATGCGCTTTGTCGAGGTCGCCAGCCGCCATCCCGAACTAAAAAGCCTGCACGATCTTCGCACACGAACCAGTGGCGCGAACGATTTCGTCCAGTTCCATATCTGGATGGACCCGGCGATGACGGTAGCGCAGGCGCATGACGTGGTCGAACGGCTTGAAGACGAGCTTCGCCGCGAATTTCCCGGTGCCGACATCCTGATCCATATCGACCCCGAAGGACAGGTGGATCAGCCCGACAATCCGATGGTCGAGACCGACTTGATCGAACAGTTCAAGGAAAACCGCCAATGACCCGCCCCTGCCCCTTCGCACAGATCGATGCCTTTGCGCACGCACCGTTCACCGGCAATCCGGCGGCAGTGGTCGCGCTCGACGCATGGCCCGACGATTCGCTGCTTCAAAGCATCGCGAAGGAGAACAACCTTTCCGAAACCGCCTTTTTCCTTCCCGACGACAGCGGCGAGGCGGACTATGAACTGCGCTGGTTCACCCCCGCAAGCGAGGTTGAACTGTGCGGACATGCCACGCTGGCGACCGGTCATTATCTGTTGTCGCGCGATCCCGCGCTGGACGCGGTGACGTTTCGCACCCGCCGCGCGGGCGTGCTTCGGGTTGCGCGCGATGGCGATCGCTACGCCATGACGCTTCCCGCATGGCGCGCCGAGCCGAAGGACATGACGCCATGCCTTGCCGCGCTGGGCCTGTCGCCCGATCAGGTTTCGGCCGGGTTCGGCCATGCCAGCGGCTATACCATGGTCGTGGTGGAGGATGCCTCGCTCGTCACCGGGCTTGCCCCCGACTTCCGCGCGCTCCGCGAAACCGGTGACATAGTGACCATCGTCACCGCACCGGGCGGCGAAACCGACATCGTCAGCCGCGTTTTCGCGACGGGGGCGGGGCTGGAGGAGGATCCGGTGACCGGTTCGGCCCATGCCGTGCTCGCCCCCTATTGGGCCGAACTGCTGGGCCGCGACGCCTTCTCCGCCTATCAGGCGAGCGAGCGCGGCGGGTATCTGGACTGCCGGATCGACGGTGAATCGGTGACGCTCTCCGGCGGCTGCATTACAGTGCTGAAGGGTGATTTCCTGCTGCCGGATTGATCGATTTGCCGATGAACTCGTTTGAACCAACCACCGCCGCCCGCTCCGCTGGTATCGAACAGGTATAAAAGGACACCGCCGATGGCACGACGCATTCCGATCATTCAGATCGATGCTTTCGCTCGCCGGCCCTTTAGCGGCAACCCGGCGGCGGTGGTGCCGCTGAGCGGGTGGCCCGACGATTCGCTGCTTCAGAATATCGCAATGGAAAATCATCTGTCGGAAACCGCCTTTTTCGTATCCGACAGCGGTGACGATGCGGATTTCGAACTGCGCTGGTTCAGTCCTACAGTCGAGGTCGAACTGTGCGGCTACGCCACGATGGCGACCGGGCATTACATCCTGTCGCGCCAACCGGACCGGCAGGAAGTCCGCTTCCGCACTCGCCGCGCTGGCGTGCTGACGGTCGCGCGCAGCGGCGCGGGATACGCCATGACGTTGCCTGCATGGTGGGGGGAGCATGCCGCGATAACCGATACCGTTGAGGCGCTTGGCCTGTCGCCGGCGGATGTCACTGCTACCTTGCGCCATTCGAGCGGCTATGCGCTGGTCGTGGTGGAGAACCCCGCGATCGTCACCGCCCTCGACCCCAGCTTCCGCGCGCTCGCCGCCACCGGTGAGATTATTACCATCGTCACCGCGCCGGGCACCGAAACCGACATCATTAGCCGCGTTTTCGCCGTCGGGGCGGGAATCACCGAAGACCCGGTGACCGGATCGGCGCATTCGCTGCTCGTCACTTACTGGGCAAAGCGGCTGGGCCGCGAAACGCTGACTGCGTATCAGGCGAGCAAGCGGGGCGGCTTTCTGGGCTGCCGACTCGATGGCGGGCACGTCGTGCTGACCGGGAACTGCATCACCGTGATCGAGGGTGCGTTGCTATTGCCGGACTGATCGCGGCGACGATTTCGCACATCGCGGGCGAGCACCGGAACACCGGGCGCAAGCAAAAAACGCTGTCCTACGCCGGGCTGCCCTGCCATGATCCGAGCCGCTTTTTCGCATCGTCCGCCGTCACACATTTCGCGTATTATCGATACGCGGACACGAAACTTTCTTTCGCGATTTACGCGAAACGTGCGAACCTAAGCAGGTTCGGCCGATCCGCCGATTCGCAGCGAATCAGGCGGCAAGCGCAGTTTCGGCGCGCTCCGTCTCGGCGATCCAGCCGCCGCCCAGCACGCGGTCACCCGCATACAGCACCGCCGCCTGCCCCGGCGCGACGCCATATTCAGGCGTTTCGAACACTACCCGGTCGCCCTCCAGCCGCGCGGGGACCGGCCTGGCAAGCGAGCGCACCTTCGCGGTCAGCGGTCCCGAATACGCGACGCCGATTCGATTCAGCCCCTCGATCCGTGCCGCTTTCACGGCAAGCGCCCGCTTTGGGCCGACCACCACCTGCTGCCGTTCGGGATCGAGCCGGATGACGTAAAGCGGCTCGGCCTGCCCGCCGATTTCCAGCCCGCGCCGCTGGCCCACGGTGAAATGGATCAGGCCTTTATGCTCGCCCAGCTTGGCGCCCGCTTCATCGACGATGTCGCCGACCGTTCCGGCTTCGGGGCGCAGCTTCTTCACCAGCGACGCATAATCCCCGTCGGGCACGAAGCAGATATCCTGACTGTCGGGCTTGCCCGCAACGATCAGGCCCAGTTCCTTCGCGATTTCGCGGACCCGCGTTTTGGGCATCCCGCCCAATGGAAAGCGCAGGAACGCCAGCTGCTCGTCGGTTGTCGCGAACAGGAAATAGCTCTGGTCGCGCGCGGGGTCGGCGGCGCGGTGCAGTTCGGGACCGCCCGCCCCCTCTACCCGGCGGACATAATGACCGGTCGCCAGACAATCGGCGCCCAGTTCGCGGGCGAGTCGAAACAGATCGGTGAATTTCACCCCCATATTGCATTTGACGCAAGGGATCGGGGTTCGTCCCGCCATATATTCGTCGGCGAAATCGTCGATTACGCTGTCGCGAAACCGGCTTTCATGGTCGAAAACATAATGCGCGATGCCCAGCCGGTCGCACACCGCGCGCGCGTCACGAATGTCGCGTCCCGCGCAGCATGCACCCGCGCGGCCCACCGCTTCGCCATGATCGTATAGCTGAAGCGTAACGCCGATAACCTCCGCGCCGCTGCGTGCGGCAAGCGCGGCCACCACGGAACTGTCGACGCCGCCCGACATGGCAACGACGATCCGGCGCTGCCCGATCGGCGCGCGAAGTTGAAAATCGGCTTCGTTCATGATCGTACGCGCAGATAGTGGCTTTGCGCGCGCGATGCAAAAAATCCCCGCCGCCTTTACCGCGCCTTCAACTTTACCCTCTAGCGTCATTGATCTGAAGCAAGTTCGCATTGACGCAAGGGCGTGTATTTTGGACCTGAGTTACGCATCGCAGGAACACGGCGCGGTCGTTACCGCACTGCCGACCGCATTGGCGGTGCTAATGGCGGTGTTCGTGGCGCGCCAGGCCGCCAGCCGCACCGCGCAAATCAACGCGCTTCTGATCAGGACCGACGCGGGCGATGCGCTGACCACGCCCGCCGACGGCGCGTTCAACGGCGGCGTCGCGGCTGCGCTGACCGCATGGCTGGGGGAGTGAACGGGATGTTTACCCTCCCATTTTATAGGATGTTCAACCCCCGCTGCCATTTGCCGGGACAGTGTTTGAGAGGGGGGCCGCGCCCCGATCGAGGATGGCAATGATTGAGAACCAGAAAATCCGCCCTGAAAAGGTGATCGGCCCGTTGGGAGAGCCGCTCACGCTGGATACCCTCCCTCCGCCCGATACCACGCGCTGGGTCGTCCGGCGCAAGGCGGAAGTCGTCGCTGCCGTCAACGGCGGATTGCTCACAATCGAGGAAGTGTGCGAACGCTACGGCCTTACCGTGGAGGAATTCGCCGGGTGGCAGCGCGCGATCGACCGGTCGGGCATGCCGGGCCTGCGCGTGACCCGCATTCAGCATTATCGTTCGCTGTACGAACGCCAGCAGCGCTATTGACACCGCGAGGCGCGGCTGATGCAGCCGCGCCGATCGCATCGCAGGCGGAACAAACTCCGCCTCTCGCGAGTCTTTCCGGCACGGCCCAGCAGACGGGTCCAGTCAACGGAGGGACGTAATAATGGGCATTGTCGGTTTCATCATCTGGCTCATCGTCGGCGGCATCGTCGGCTGGCTTGCCAGCCTCGTCATGCGCACCGATGCGCAGCAGGGTATTCTCCTAAACATCGTCGTGGGTATCGTCGGCGCCTTTATCGGCGGCCTGTTGTTCGGCGGATCGATCAACAACGGCATTACCGTGATGACCTTCATCACCTCGCTGGTCGGCGCGATCATTCTGCTCGCGATCGTTAATCTGGTGCGGCGCGGTTCGGTGCGTTAACGCCCCATTGATGCCAGACATTAAAAAAGGGGCCGCCCGCAAGGACGGCCCCTTTTTCATGTGCAATGCCGGACCAGCCTATTTCAGCAGGAAGCGTACATCCACGTTGATGCTGACATCCTGTTCGCCGGGCCGAATCTGGGTGGAATCACTTACCGCCATCGTGCGCATCGCCATCACCGGGCGCGGTGCGCTGACGACACCGCTTTCGCGAATCCATACGATCCGGTCGACCGAAAGGCCGGCGGCCCTGGCGTATAGCTCTGCGCGCGCCCGCGCCTTTTTCACGGCATCGCTTCGCGCTTCGTCCTGCGCCGCTTCCATATCGTCGACCGACAGGTCAGGCCCCTGAATCTGATTCGCGCCCTCGCCCACCAGCGCATCGAGTATGGCCCCGCTGCGCTTTATATCGCGAAACCGGATCGTGACCGTGTTGGTCGCCTGATAGCCGGTGATGCGGGGCGGCTGGTCGTCATCATGCTGATATTTGGGGTTGAGCGAGATCGCAGCCGTCTGAATATCGCGCTCGGCAATCCCCGCTTTCTTCAGTGCAGCCAGCACCGCGTTCATCCGCGTGGCATTGGCCGACAGCGCGCCCGCCGCGTCGTTCGCTTCGGTCACGACGCCCGCGCGGATCGTTGCGATGTCCGGCGTGCGTGTGACGCTGCCCTGCGCACTGATATCGAGGATGGTTGCTCCCGCCGGCAGCGGCACCGGCGTCGTCAGTTCCTGCGCGCAAGCGGGCATGGCCGGTGCAATCGCGGCAAGTGCGGCGGCCGCGCCGGCGGTAATCAGAATGTTTCGCATTCAGCCTCTCCCTGGCTGGTGAACGGTGCCACCTGCCGTAGCAGCACCGATGCGAACGCGAAATGAACGAGCGGCGTTCAACCGATGCGGCGCGCGACCACCACCCGGTACAGCGCCAGCAGGACCACCGCGCCCAGAGTCGCCGCGCCATAGCTTGCCCAGGCGCTTTCCATGGCAAAACCCATCGATCGCGCGACGAATCCTGCCAGCAGTGCGCCCGCGATACCGATCAGCATGGTGACGATCACCCCGCCGGGATCGCGACCCGGCATGATGACCTTGCCCAGCACGCCGGCGACGAGGCCGATAAGCAGCCAGCCGAGAATGGAGCGTTCGGGCATCGGTCTCTCCTGTCGAACATGAAGCACAGCGCGACGCGACCGTCGCTGCGAAATCGTCCGATTACAAGTCTTTGCATCGCGCACGCAAACCGCACAGCCTTGCTTGCCCGCCCCGGCCAAAACGGGCAGGAAGTTCAAAGAAAAGGATAGCTTGCCGCAGGTGAGTTATTCCTATAACACAGCGAAAGCAACGCTGCTCTTTACAGGGGCCAGGACCGAAAGTGCCGAACATGAACTACGAACCCGGCGGCGCGGACCGCGGCGATACCTATTTGCTGGAAGATGGCAGCGAGCCGCGTTCATCGCGCCGGCGCTGGATCATCGCCGCACTGGTGATTGCCGGCGCGATCGCAATCGCGCTCTGGTTCTTCAGGGGTGGCCACAATCCTGCGCCGGAACAGGCGGCCGCCCAGTCCGGTTCTCAGATACCGACTGTTTCGGTCGCCGTACCGGGGCGCGGCACGGTGCGCGACGTGATCAGCGCCACCGGATCGCTCGCCGCACGTCGCGAAATGCCGGTCGGCGTTGCCGGAGAGGGCGGCCGGGTTACGCGGGTGCTGGTCGAACCGGGCGACTGGGTCAAAAAGGGGCAGGTGCTCGCCGCCGTCGACAATTCGGTGCAGCAGCAGACGGCGGAATCGCTGGCGGCGCAGGTCCGCGCGGCGCAGGCCGATGCCGACCTGGCGAAATCGCAACTCGACCGTGCCGAACAGCTTGTCGATCGCGGGTTCATTTCAAAGGCGGATATCGAACAGAAACGCTCCGCCGCCGAATCGGCGCAGGCCCGCGTCCGCGTGGCGCAGGCACAGCTTCAGGAAACCCGCGCGCGCAACGCACGGCTGGACATTCAGGCGCCCGAGGCGGGTCTGGTGCTGACCCGCGGCGTCGAACCGGGACAAATCATCAGTTCGGGAAGCGGCGTGCTGTTCCGCATCGCCAAGGGCGGCGAGATGGAAATGCTGGCGCAAATGGGCGAGGGCGATCTCGACAAGGTTTCGGTCGGCGTGCCGGCACAGGTGACGCCCGTCGGCAGCGATGAGAGCTTCAAGGGTGAGGTGTGGCAGGTTTCACCCGTGATCGATCCACAGACGCGCCAGGGCATTGCGCGTATCGCGCTGTCCTACAACGCGGCGCTGCGGCCGGGCGGATTTGCCTCGGCGCGGATCATGGCCGGGGCGAACAGCCTGCCGCTGCTTCCCGAATCAGCGGTGATGAGCGACAATACCGGTAACTTCGTATATGTCCTCAACGACAAGAACGAGGCGGTGCGCCGCAATGTGAAGGTCGGCGACGTGTCCGACGAAGGCGTTTCGATCGCAAATGGCCTGAATGGCAGCGAGCGGGTGGTGTTGAGCGCGGGCGCGTTCCTCAACCCGGGACAGAAGGTCGATCCCGTCCTCAAGACGTTAGGAAAATGACGCGATGAGCTTCCGCAGAATCTCCGCCTGGGCGATCCGCAACCCGGTGCCGCCGATTGTCCTGTTCCTGGCGCTGACCATCGCCGGGCTGGTGAGCTTTTCGCGGATGGACGTCAATCAGGACCCGGACATCGAATTCCCGATCGTCTGGGTTTCGATCACGCAGCCGGGCGCAGCGCCCAGCGAACTGGAAACCCAGATCACCCGCCGGGTCGAAGCGGCCGTGCGCGATATTCAGGGGATCGACCAGATCGATTCCACGGTGACCGAGGGCAATTCGCAGACGATCGTGCAGCTTGACCTAGGCACGCCGATCGACCGCGCGGTAAACGACGTGCGCGAGGCGGTGAGCCAGATCAGGGGCGACCTTCCGGACGGCATTCTGGAGCCGCAGGTCGGCCGCGCCAACACGTCCGACAGCGATATAGCCAGCTTCACCGCGATCGGCAGCGACATGACGCTGGAGGATCTCAGCTGGTATGTCGACAATACCGTTGCCAAGGACCTGCTGACGATTCCGGGGCTTTCCTCGGTCGATCGCGGCGGCGGCGTCGATCGCGAAATCCGCGTGATCCTGAACCCCGCCAAGCTGCAGGCCTATGGCCTGACAGCAAGCGCAGTGAACCAGCAGCTTCGCCAGGTGAATCTGAACGCCGCGGGCGGGCGGGCGGAAATCGCCGGTTCCGAACAGGCGGTCCGCGTGCTGGGCAACGCGGCGAGCGCACGCGATCTCGGCGCACAGCAGATCGCGATCGGCAACGGCCGCACCGTCCGGCTCGACTCCATCGCGACGGTGAAGGACCTCTATGCCGAGAAACGCTCTTCGGCGAAATATAACGGCCGCGAAGTGCTTTCGTTCGACATCAAGCGGACGAAAGGCGCGTCGGACGTCACCGTATATCACGCCGCAAAGGATGAGTTGGAGAAGCTCGAAAAACGCAATCCGAAGGTGCATTTCGAACTGCTGGTCAACCGGTCCAAATATGCAGAGGAACAGTATCATACCGCGATCGACGCGATGATCGAGGGTGCGTTCCTGGCGGTGGTGGTCGTCTTCTTCTTCCTGCGTGACTGGCGTGCGACGATCATTTCGTCGCTCGCGATCCCGTTATCGGCGATTCCCAGCTTCTGGTTCATGGACATGATGGGGTTCACGCTGAACCAGATGACGCTGCTGGCATTGAGCCTCGTCGCGGGCGTGCTCGTGGATGATGCCATCGTGGAGATCGAAAATATCGTTCGCCATATGCGGATGGGCAAATCCGCCTATCAGGCAGCGATCGACGCCGCTGACGAAATCGGCGTGGCGGTGCTGGCCACCACCATGTCGATCGTTGCGGTATTCCTGCCGGTCGGGCTGATGCCGGGCATTTCGGGCGAATTCTTCAAGAATTTCGGGCTGACCGTGGTTGCGGCGGTGCTGATGAGCCTTGCCGTGGCGCGCCTTATCACGCCGATGATCGCCGCCTATTTTCTGGAAGCGAAGGGCCATGCCGAACATGGCGGCGGCCGGGCGATGAACCTGTATCTTCGCCTGCTGCACTGGTCGCTCGACAATCGCCGCGCGAAGACGGTTGCGGCGAAGGGCGGCTGGCGCCGCGTGGTGGCGAAATTTCTCGATCACCGCATGTGGATCATGGGGTGCGGCGTCCTGGCGATGGTGGCGACGGTGGTGACGTTCGGCAGCCTGAACATGACCTTTTCGCCCGAGAATGATTCGGATTCGGTCACCGCGTCGATCGACATGGTGCCGGGTACCACGCTGCAACAGACGCAGGCGGTGGTCGACCGGGTCGACAAGATTCTGAGCGCGCAGCCGATCGTCGAAAACACCTATGCTCGCACCTATGTCGGCAATGGTCGCGTCGTCGCGATGCTGAAAGATGACCGCAAAGTCGACAGCAACACGTTCCAGCGGTCGATGGCAGGCGAACTCAATAAAATCCCGGACGCGCGCGTATCGTTCAACAGCAATCAGGGCTGGGGGTCGAGCGGACGTGACCTTACCATCACGCTGGGCGGCGAAGACCCCGCATTGCTGCAAAGTACCGCGTTCAAGATCATCGAACAGATGCAGGGCCTGAAATCGCTGGTAGCGCCGCGGATCAGCGGCGATTTGCAGCGCCCCGAAATCGTCATCCAGCCCAATATGGACCTTGCCGCCGATCTGGGCGTGACGACCGCCGCGCTGTCCAGTGCAATCCGCGTCGCGACGCTGGGCGATATCGATCAGAACAGCGCGCGCTTTTCGCTGAGCGATCGCCAGATTCCGATCCGGGTGGCGCTGGCCGAAAGTTCGCGCAGCAGCCTTTCGACCATCGAGAACCTTCCCGTCCCTACCCAGAGCGGCGGATCGGTGCCGCTGGGCGTGGTCGCGAAGATCAGCTTCGGCGCGGGGCCGACCAAGATCGAGCGCACCAATCTGGAACGCAAGCTGTCGCTTGGCGCCGACCTTGCCGAAGGGGTAGTTTCCAGCCAGGCGATGGAGCAGATCCACAACCTGCCCGCGATGAAGAACCTGCCGCTGGGCGTGCATGAAATGACGCTGGGCCAAGCCAAATGGCAGGCCGAAATGCTTCAGAATTTCTTCATCGCCGTGGCATCGGGGATCATGCTGGTCTTCGCGGTGCTGGTGCTGCTGTACAAGCGGGTGATGCCGCCCTTCGTCAATCTCGGCTCGTTGGCGCTTGCGCCGCTGGGCGGCGGGCTGGCGCTGCTCGTCACCGGCAATCCACTCTCGCTGCCCGTATTCATCGGCCTGCTGATGCTGCTCGGCATCGTTGCCAAGAACTCGATCCTGCTGGTCGATTTCGCGCTGGAGGAAATGGCCAACGGTGTCGAGAAAACGGTCGCGATCATCGATGCCGGCCACAAGCGCGCGCAACCGATCCTGATGACCACCATCGCGATGGTGGCGGGCATGGTGCCGACCGCATTGTCGCTGAGCGGCGGCGATTCGTCGTGGCGCGCACCAATGGGCATCGTGGTGATCGGAGGCCTGATCCTTTCGACCGCGCTTACCCTGCTGATCGTACCGGCCGGGTTCAGCCTTGCGGTCGGTCTGGAACGCTGGATCGGGCCGCGGCTGTCGCGCCGCCTGCTGACCTATCGTCCCGGCGACGACACCGCGGCGATCGAGCATCAGCACGGCGGCCGTATCGGATACGATCCCGACGGAGATTCGGCGCAGCCGGCGGAGTGAACCTTCGCAGCGCTCGCGGATTGTTCCGGCTATGAACCCATTTGCCCGGCAATCCCCAACGGGTGACGCCGTTCCCGAAGCGCTTCGCCGGATGCGCAGGTTTGCGACCGGGCTGCTGCTCGCGATGGCGGCGCTCTTCCTCGTCGCGCGCGTAATGGCCCCGGCGCATCCCGGCTGGGGCTATGTGCAAGCATTCGCGGAAGCCGCGATGGTCGGCGGGCTGGCCGACTGGTTCGCGGTAACGGCGCTGTTCCGCCATCCGCTTGCCCTGCCCATCCCCCACACCGCGATCATTCCGCGCAACAAGGACCGGATCGGCACCACCCTGGCCAACTTCCTGCGCGACAATTTCCTTATACCCGCCGTGGTCGCCCGGCGCATGGCGCGCGTCGATGTCGCGGGCGCAATGGGCCACTTCCTCGCCAATCCGCCCGAACGCGGCCGGTTGTGGCGCGGTGCCTCGCGCCTTGCCGCCGACATGCTCGAATCGCTCGATCAGGACCGGCTGGGCGGCATGGTGAAGGGTGCGCTGGCGAAGCGGCTGCGCGACCTGGACATCGCGCCGATGCTGGGTCAGGCGTTGCGCGCCGCGCTTGCCGAGGGACGACACGCGCCACTGCTCGATTCGGCGATCCGCTGGGCAAGCGCCACGCTGGCGTCGAACGAACCACTGATGCGGCAGATGATCCACGACCGGGCGGGCAAGCTGATGCGCTGGACGGGCCTCGACGAAACGCTGGCCAACAAGATCATCGACGGCCTTCACCGGCTGCTCGTCGATATGATAGACCAGCCCGACCACCCGCTTCGTCTGCGTGCGGAGGAGGGGCTGGAGCGGCTGGCCGACGATCTGCAGAACGATCCGGAAATGCGCGCGCGGGTATTCGCGCTAAAGGCAGAATTACTCGACAATCCCGCGATCGAACATTGGTGGATGGGCGTGTGGGAACAGATGCGGCGCGGGATGCTGCGGCTGGTGCGCGATCCAGGCGATGCGCTGGCCGGGCAATTTGGCGAAGCCCTGCGCCAGCTTGGCGACACGTTGCAGCGCGACCCGTCATTGAAGCGGACGATCAACCGGTTCGCGCGCAGAACCGCCGTGGGGGCGGCCGCCGATTATGGCGACGGCATCGTCCGGCTGGTGTCCGATACGGTAAAGGGGTGGGACGCCGATACGATCACCCGGCGGCTGGAAAACGCGGTCGGGCGCGATCTGCAATATATCCGGATCAACGGCACACTGGTCGGCGGCATGGTGGGACTTGCCATCCACCTGGTCGACCGGCTGTTGTGACGCACTATCCGCGCCAGTCGAGCACCGGCCATTCGCGCCGCGCCGCCAGCCGCCGAAGCGCATCATGCGGGTTCGCCGCAAACGGTTCGTCCGCCCATTCCAGTGCAGGCGCATCCGACACATGGTCGCTGTAAAAGCGGACATGCGCCTCTTCACGCCGAATGTCTTCGCGCGCCATCCATGCCTTGATCATGGTCAGCTTCGCTTCCCCGTAGCAATTCTCTCCCTCGATCTTGGGAAGCAGGTCGCCATCCTCGGCAAAGCGCGATTCGGTGGCGATAACCGCGTCGAAACCCAGCTTTCCGGCGATCGCAGAGGCGTAGAAACGGTACGAGGCTGTTGCGAGGACGAGTTCATAGCCAGCCTGCCGATCCTCGGCGATCCTCTCGCGCGCGCCTTTCAGGATTCCGCTTTCGTCGATCGTGTCGGCGAACGCCTCGGCAAGCCGGGTTCGCGTTCCCGGTTCGATCGAGGTTCCCAGAATCAGCCGCTGGGTGAATTGCTTCAATTGTCCGCGACTGATCAGGTTCAGCTTATAGGCGATTCCTCCACCGACGACGAACGGCGCCAGGGCAAGCCGCCACGGCGCGATTCGCCGGGCGGCATGAATCAGAAACGGTGTCCAGGTGGGCTCGCGCGTGATCGTGCGGTCCATGTCGTAAATGGCGAGGTAACGCATTGAAGCATCTAATCGCCAACACCCTTGCTGTTCCAGTCCAAATGCGGGATGGGCGTATGTGATGAACGACGCGGCCGACTTTTCCCGTCAAGGGGATACGCTTCACCTGACTGGCGCACTGGTCCTGGCGCATCTCGGCGATCTTCCCGATTCGCTGGATGCGGTGGAAGACGGTGTGCGCACCATCGATTTGAGCGATGTCGATCGAATGGACACGATCGGCGCATGGGTCGTCTACCGTTTCGCCGACAAACATGACGCTGAAATCACTGGCCTGAACGAAGATCAGCAACGCCTGTTCGGTCAGGTACGCGAAGCCGACCGCCCGGTGGCCAAGCCGCCGCGTCCCGGATCGGCCTTTACGCGGGTACTGGCCGAAATCGGCGAAGCCACCGCGGCGGCGGGCACCACCCTGCTTGGCCTGCTCGGCTTTCTGGGCGGTACGACGCTGGCCTTTCTGAAGGTGCTTCGCCACCCAAGCCGGTTTCGCTTCAATGCCACCGTGCACCGTTTCGAAGTGGTCGGCGTGTCGGCGCTCGCCATTATCGGGCTGATGAGCTTCCTGATCGGAATCGTCATCGCACAACAGGGCGCGGTGCAGCTTCGCCAGTTCGGCGCCGAAGTCTTCACGATCAATCTGGTCGGCCGAATCACCTTGCGCGAACTGGGCGTGCTGATGACCGCGATCATGGTCGCGGGCCGTTCGGGCAGCGCCTTTGCCGCGCAGCTCGGCACGATGAAACTGACCGAGGAAATCGATGCGATGCGCACGATCGGCGTATCGCCGATGGAGGCGCTGGTGCTGCCGCGCGTGTTCGCCGCGGTGATGCTGATGCCGCTATTGGGTTTTTACGCTTCGATCATCGCCATCATCGGCGGCGGCCTGCTATGTTGGGTGTCGCTCGACATTCCGCCCGTCACCTTCATCCAGCGGCTGCACGAAGTCGTCCCGCTGACCGATCTGTATGTCGGGCTGGTAAAGGCGCCGGTATTCGGCGCGATCATCGCGATCGCCGGCTGTTTTCAGGGAATGCTGGTGGAAAGCGATGCCGAACAGGTGGGCCTGCGCACCACGGCGGCGGTGGTTCAGGCGATTTTCCTCGTCATCGTGCTCGATGCCTTTTTCGCGGTCTTCTTCACATGGATCGGATGGATATGAGCGATAGTCCGATCATTCAGGTCCGCGGACTGAAGAACGCTTTCGGCGAACAGGTGGTGCACGAAGACCTCGACCTTGATGTGCGCCGTGGTGAGATTCTGGGCGTCGTCGGCGGTTCGGGCACGGGCAAATCGGTGCTGATGCGCTCCATCATTGGCCTCCAGCCGCCGACCGAGGGGGAGGTCGAGGTTTTCGGCGAGCATGTCCTTGGCCGTTCGGAGGACGATACGGTCGATATCCGCAAACGCTGGGGCGTATTGTTTCAGGGCGGCGCGCTGTTTTCCACGCTGACCGTCGCCGAAAATGTTCAGGTTCCGCTGCGCGAATTCTATCCCGATCTCGACCTGAACCTGATGGACGAAATCGCCAATTACAAGGTCGTGATGACGGGCCTGTCGCCCGACGCAGGCCCCAAATATCCCGCCGAATTGTCGGGCGGCATGAAAAAGCGCGCCGGGCTGGCGCGCGCGCTGGCGCTCGATCCCGATCTGCTGTTTCTTGACGAACCGACCGCAGGGCTCGATCCCGTCGGTGCCGCGGCATTCGACGAACTGATCAAATCGCTGCAGCGAACGCTTGGCCTCACGGTATTTCTGATCACCCACGACCTCGATACGCTATACGCGATCTGCGACCGGGTGGCGGTGCTTGCCGACAAAAAGGTTACCGCAGTGGGCACGATCGATGAATTGCTCGCCACGGATCATCCGTGGATACAGGAATATTTCAACGGACCGCGCGGGCGGGCGGCGGTGGCAACCGCCAACGCGAACAAGGAAATGAAGGTCTAACGATGGAAACCAGATCAAACCATGTGCTGGTAGGCGCCGTCGTGCTGATCCTGCTTGCCGTACTCGCGCTGTTCACCGTGTGGCTGGCACGCCTGAACGGCGGGTCGGAAAAGCAGTATGACATCTTTTTCAAGGAAGCGGTCGACGGGGTGAACAAAGGTTCGCCCGTGGCCTTTGCGGGCGTTCCGGTCGGACAGGTAAGCGAAATCGCGCTGTTCAAGCCCGATCCCGAATTCGTCCGGGTGCGCGTGACGGTAAAGAACGACGTCCCCGTATTGCAGGGCACGACCGCCACGATCGAGGGGATCGGGTTCACCGGGGTCAGCCAGATCCAGCTTGACGGCGCGGTCAAGGGCGCGCCGCCGATCACCTGCCCCGAACAGAATTCGCGAAGCGCCTGTCCCCTGGGCGTCCCGGTTATCCCCACCAAACAGGGTGGGCTGGGTGCGCTGCTGAGTTCCGCGCCGAAGCTGCTCGAACGGCTGACGACGCTTACCGAGCGGTTGACCGAATTGCTGTCGGACAAGAACCAGGCCTCGATCGCCGGCATCCTGGAAAACACCAACCGGCTGACCGATGCGCTGGCCGATCGCGGGCCTGAAATCGCCGCGACGCTGGCCGAAACGCGCATCGCCATCGAAAAGGCGGGCACCGCGGCGCAGCAGATCGGCGAACTGGCCGACACCACCAATCGGGTGATTGACAAGGATGTCCAGCCGGCGATGGCCAACCTGAACCAGGCAATCGATTCGGCCAAGCACAGCATGAATACACTGGACGACGCGATCGGCGATGCGCGTCCGGGGCTGAAGACCTTTTCGAAGCAGACGGTGCCGCAGGTCAACCAGCTGGTCCATGATCTTCGCAACATGACAGAGGCGCTCAGTTCGGTCGCGCAAAAGGTCGACCGGCAGGGTGCCGGATCGATTATCGGCGGGCAGAAACTGCCCGATTACAATCCCGACCGTTCAGCGAAACCCAAGGAGTAAGGCCAGTGCGCGCCATGAAGACCCTGCCCGCCATCGCCGCCGCTGCCCTTCTGGCCGGGTGCGTCAGCTTCGGAAGCAAACCGCCGCCGTCGCTGCTGGTACTCGACAGTAGCGCTGCGGTAACAGTCGGCGACACGCAAAGCTCTGCGACCAGTCCGACGATCGCGGTCGCGACACCGCTTGCGAGCCAGGAAATAGCTGTGCAGCGCGTTCCTGTCCGCTCCAGCGATACCTCGATCGCCTATGTAAAGGACGCGCAATGGGTCGAACCGCCGGCAAATCTGTTCGCCCGGCTGCTGGGCGATACGATCGCCGCGCGCACCGGGCGTGTGGTGCTGGGCGGTCAGGCGGCGATAAATCCCGGTGCGATGCTGGCCGGAAATTTGCGCAACTTCACCATTGACGCCGCCACGATGGAAGCGGTGGTGACCTATGACGCATCGCTGATCCGCGGCGATACGCAAACGGTGGAGACCCGCCGTTTCGAAGCGCGCGTGCCGGTGTCGGCGATCGCCAGCGACAGTGTCGGCCCCGCGCTCAACCAGGCGGCAAATCAGGTCGCGACGCAGGTCGCCGATTGGGTGGGCCGATAATTATTTGCCCGGCGTCTTTCGCACCGGCGCCGGGACGTTGCAGATATCGGCGCCATCCGCGGGAACGGTGAAGAAGGGCGGCTGCCGGTTCTCCTTCGCGCTGATATAGGCGGCGAAACGGGCATTGTCGGTCGCGCGATACTGATATGCCGGCCGTTCGCCCGCCGGCATGTCCGAAGCCAGCCGAACGCTGACGATGCCGGTGGGATGCTGCGCATCGGTGTAAAAGCCCATTTCCCCACGCCCGCGCGGCAGCGACGAAAGATATTCCATCCCGTCGATCACGCGTCCGACCAGCGCGATGTTGCGATCAAGATGGCGCGGAGCGTGCCCGATGACCGTATAGAGTTCGGCACCGCTGCCCGTGCTCGGCGCAAGGTCGCGCGCGACGCCGACCATGGCATAGCAATGCGGCAGCCATTGCGCGGTCCCGTCGCTTGCCAGCGGCCAGCCATCCGCGCTGAAGCCGGCAACGCGCGCATACGGATCGCCGCGCGAGAGCGTCGCCGCCAATGGTGTCGCTCGCCATTCATATTCCGGCGGCAGATCATCGGCGACACCGTGCGGCAACGGCTTTTTCTCGCTGACATCCCCCCATTGGGTGACATAGCCGTCCTGCACCCGGTAGACGCTGGTCCCGTCCCACCAGTGCGTCTGTGCCAGCGCGCGGATATTCGCGACGTGGCGCGGCGCATATTGCGGCGCGAGCCGGATGACCACGCTTCCGCCATCGGCAAGCCGCATCACCAGCAATTCGTCCGCCGGTATCGCTTTCCAGTCGGCGGCAATCGCGTCCGAAGGTTCCGCGTGCACCGCCGGTGCCGCCGGAGCAGGCGATGTCTGGGCAAGCGCGAGTGCCAGCGAAAACAGGATCGACATCGCCGCAAGCTGGCACAGTGCAATGGGGGTGGCAATGCTTTGTCGCGCAACGGCTTGCTAAGCCATGCATTCCGGCTTAGGGGATCGCCCCTTGCCAGGATATGCGGAGCGGTGGCCGAGTGGTCGAAGGCGCTCGCCTGGAAAGTGAGTATACGGCAAAACCGTATCGAGGGTTCGAATCCCTCCCGCTCCGCCACCACACCTTTCTGACCGGCTTTTTTGCGTGCCTTCGCGCTTCTTCAAAACGGCAGAAATGCTGGTGTTACGGGCCGACTAAGCAGGCTCGATGGCCCCTATTCGCTCCTGTGAGATTTCTGTTCCTTTTTTGTCCATCTCGGGGGATACTCGGGTGATAGATGAGTGAGGAACGGCGATGGCGAAGCGTGATGGCCTGAACGTCAAGATGATCGACCGGCTAAAGGAGCCGGGAAAATACAGCGACGGGCGCAATCTGTATCTCCATGTGGGGGCAAACGGCTCGAAAAGTTGGCTGTTCATCTACCGGCGCTTGGGCAAGGACAAGATGCGTGGGCTAGGCTCCTATCGGCACGTGAGCCTCGATGAAGCGCGGGAGAAGGCCGCAGAGTTTCGCGCGATGCTCCGTCAAGGGATCGAGCCGCCAGTGAGTCGTGGGGCGGTGAAAAAGAAGGACGAAGGCCGGACGTTTGCGCAGCTCAATGAACGTTATCTAGCCGAGCACAAGGATAGTTGGCGCAACCCGGCCAAGGCCGAAAGCCTCTGGCGCAACAGCCTTCGGGACCACGCCTATACGATCATTGGCGAAAAGGATGTGAAGGACATCGACGTGAAGGACGTTCATGCCGTCCTCAGTCCGATCTGGTTGAGCAAGCATCCGACCGCCAAGAAGATCAGATGGCGGATCGGCGCTGTGCTCGCCTACGCCGCCGCACTCGATCTGCGCCCTGATGTGGACCTCACGCGAACCGGAGGGAAGCTCGACAAGCTCTTGCCAAAGGCGAAGCGTGTGCACGTTGTGAAGGGGCATGACTCGATGCCGTTCCAGCAGATACCCGAGTTCGTGCCGGAGCTTCGTCAGCGCGAAGGCACAGCTGCCGCCGCGCTCGATTTTCTCATCCTCACCGCCGCCCGTCAGCAAGAAGTCTGCATGGCGAAGTGGGATCAAATGGATCTGGACGAAAGCGTGTGGAACGCCCCGGAGGAAATCATGAAGGCCGGTCGCCCGCACCGCGTCCCCCTATCGCCGGATGCAGTCGCGATCTTGAAAGCGATGCCGCGCGACCGCGATGATGGGTTCGTGTTCATTGGTGGGCGTAGCGGCGAGCCGATGTCCAACATGGCGATGACCGCCGTGCTCAAGCGCATGGGCCGGAAAGAAGGCGCCACCATCCACGGTTTCCGCTCAACCTTCCGTACCTGGGTTGCGGAGAAGTGTTTGGACGTTCCGCGCGAAATTGCCGAAGCGGCGCTGGCGCATACGGTTGGCGGCGTCGAAGGCGCATATCAGCGCGGCGACTACTTCAACATTCGCCGGTCGCTCATGGAGCGGTGGGCTGACTATTGTCGGAGTGCAGGCGAGTGACGGAGGACGAATTCAAAGCTGCTGCGCCCGCGCATCTTGAACAGTGCGACGAGCGCGACATAGAACAATGGGCGCGCGAACAACCTGATGCCGAATGGTTTGCGGCGGCCCACGTCCGCTGGCTCCATGCGCGAGAAGCATTCCCCGGCATGACGTGGGAGGAGTTTGGCCAGCTTGAGGCAAAGCGAAGCCGACAGGGGCAACGGGGTAGGCCGAAGCGATCCGTTACTACACGCGCAGCCGAACCGTTGTGGAAAGCCGCAAAAGATGCCGATCGAATCAAGGATTGGTGGCGCGATAACCACACCGACACCCCCCGCTCCCGCCCTCCACTCCACCCGCACCAAATCGCTGCCGAACGGCACGGCGTGAGCCGCCAAGTGCTTGATGAGCAGATGAAGCGTTCCAATGAGCGCCGCATGGACAGAAAAGCCGCCCAATAGTCGCTGATATTCGGGCGGCGATCCTATTCGCTTTTTCCAGTCTCCTTGCGTGCGTCGAACAACGCACAGGAGACGAAAGTGGCCAGCCCGAATGTTGAACCGCGCCGCGAGCTTCCCAAGCCGCTGATCTATCGCGAGCGCCATCTTCAAGCCGTTACGAGCCTTTCGCGAAAGGCTCGCGAAGATGCGATGCGCGCCGGGACATTCCCCAAGCCGATCCCGCTGGGGCCGAAGGCTCGCGGCTGGTTGGTCAGCGAGATTGAGGATTGGGTCGAGCAGCGCAAGGCCGCGCGAGATGCGGCCTGATCCGCACGACTATGGGCCACCCAACGCCGGCAGCTTCGTCGTGCTGCGCCCTGTCGGCCTCGCCTATCTCGTCACGGTGGAGCCGCCTCTAGCGGACGGCGCGGATCGTTCCGGCACCTATAGCGACAAGGATAGCGGCTGGGGCGCGGCTCGCGCGCTGTGGACGGACCTGCGCTTGCCCTTTCGCGACGAAACCGAAGGCCACTTCGGCAACCACAACGCCAAGAAATTCGCCGAAGAATAAGCCGCGCGCTTTCCTGTTTCTAGTGAAGGAAGCGCAGAGGAGAAGACGCTTCGCCAGTAAAGGAGAAGCCCAATGTTTCAAAATATTCTTGTGCCAACCAAGATCGTCGCTGCCGAAGCGCGCTTGAGCGACAATCAAGTCACCGACATTTATCACCGCACCGACGAACACACGCTCGCGATCTTGCCGGAGAAGCCGGAGCATACCGGAAAGCCGCGCCTGTTCAGCGGCCTCCAGTTCGGCATGTTCTGCCTTCTGGCGGACCTTATGGGTTCGGGGGTGAAGGGGCCGCTGGCCGCGAGGATCGCGCGCCGGGTCATGGACGCCCACCATCGTGACGCCAGCGTCGAACAGTGGTCCATCGTCGTGCTGGAAAACGGCAACGTCTCCACGCTCCCCTACAACAGCACCGAGCTTCGTTCGGGCTTCATCAGCGGTGCGCGTCTCGCGTTCGCGCTGGTGATCGACCTGCGGTTGTATGCCGAGCGGGTGGAGCGAGCGATTGCCGACGCGCCGCGCGTGATCGCCGACTGATCCCAGAAAACAAAAGCACCGGTCGCGGAAGGATCGTGACCGGTGCCGGAGATACCGATGAGTCAGCTTCCCCCGTCTGGGACCGATCCAATCCAAAACCTAGGCTCTTCTAGCGAGGACGATCCCGACCGCCCGGTTTGGGATGCGTCCACGCGCATCGAAGCCGAATATGACTATCAGGACGAACGGGGTCGCACGCTATTCACCGTCATCAAAGGTAGGCGGGCCGACAATCGCAAGACTTTCGTCCTCGGGCATCAACCCGAAGGAAGCCTAGACCTGATCGACCGCGACCGACGCGACAACCCGCACGAGTTCTACGGCTGGGAGCCGCTCAAGTTCTATCGGAAAGGCAAAGGCAACGCGCCCCACGTTCCCTACCGACTGCCCGAATTGCTCGCCGACATGGCGGCGCGGCCCGACGATCCGGTTTTTCTGACGGAAGGCGAGAAGGACACTGAAAGCCTCCGTGCGCTCGGCCTGATCGCGACAACCGCCGCGAACGGCGCGAAGCACTTCCCGTCCGAAATCGCCCGCTATTTCACGCGCCGCAATGTCGTCGCGCTGCTCGACAACGATCCGAACGGACGTGCTCGCGCCGGTATCGTTCGCGCCGCGCTGTCGCGATACGCGACGGTCAAGGCGGTCATGCTCCCGAACCTGCCGGAAAATGGCGACGTCACCGATTACCTCGAAGCGGGACACACACGCGACGATCTTCTAGCGGCAGTGCGGGAGGCGGAGGACTACGGCGCAGGGTCTAACGCTGGCGACGGCGCTGATTGCGCTCCTGGGCCACAGGCGGCCACGGAAGCGGCTGGTCTCGCACTGATCGACGCGGGAACGCTCGCGGGCAAGGCGGTCGAACCGATGGAGTTCGCCATCGCCAAGCTCGCACCCGCCAATCTCGTGACGCTGTTCACGGCGCGGGGCGGCGGCGGTAAGTCCTACATCTCGCTTTCGATGGCTGCCAGTGTTGCGCTGGGTGCGCGGGCCTACGGCTTCGCCACGACGCAGGCTCCGGCGATCTACGCGACGGCAGAGGACAATGATGCCGAAAATCATCGCCGCCTCATCGGGGTTGCGAACGCGCACGGCGTTGGCCTCGAAGCATTCGGGAGAAAGCTCTATTTAGTGTCTCTCGTTGACCGGCGCGACAAGGGGCTGGTCCGCATTGACCTGAACACGAATAAGATGGTCGTGCTGCCGCTGTTCCACGAACTTCGGGCGAGCATCCTGCAAGTCGGCGCGCGCTTCGTGGTGCTCGACAACGTCGCGCATCTGTTCGAGGGCAACGAGAATATCCGCGCACACGTGGCCGCTTTCCTCGGGTTGCTGAACGCGCTCGCGCTCGAAACCGCCTGCGCGATTATCCTCATCAGCCACCCGAACAAGAATGGCGACAGCTATTCCGGCTCGACTGCCTTTCAGAACCAGGTTCGGTCCCACATCCATCTGGAAACCGACTCGAACGATCCCGACGCGAGAGAACTCACCTTAGCGAAGGCCAATTATGCGCGGCTGGAGGAACCATTGCGGTTGCGCTGGCACCGGGGCGCTTTCCGCCTCGACGCGATGGTGCCGGAAGAAGATCGCGAGGCAAGCGGTCGTGCGCAGCTTGAAGATCAACGCTTCCTTGCGTGCCTCGATGCGCGGAATGAGGCCGAGCGTCCGGTGTCGATGCACACGCAAGCTCGCGCCACCTATGCACCGCTCGCTTTCGCCAAAATGCCGCAGGCGAAGGGGATGACCAAAGACCAATTTGAGGAAGCGATGGAGCGCCTGCTGGCGGCAGGGGTGATCGGGCAAGTCGGGTTGCCATACGACAAGCCGAATTCACCCGGTCACAAGGCCGAAGGGCTGGCAAAAATCGGAACGGTGGAGGTCAGCGATGAGCCTTTCTGATCGCGGTATTCACACTCGCCTCAGCCTCGCCCCAGCTTCGCCCGAGACCCCCGGAGTTCCAGCTAAGTCATTGAAAACGCTTAGCCCGAGACCCCTCGCCTCAGCTTCGCCCGAGGTCGCCCGAGAGGGGGCTAAGTTATTGATTTCGCTTCGCCCGAGCCTCGCCTCAGACCTCCCCCTTTCTAAAGAAAGGTAGGGGCGGCCCGTAGGCCCGCCGCCCCTCCTTCCCGAACCGAAGGAGTTTCACGTGAGATACCCCGACCATCCCGCAGGACAGCGCCACTACCCGCGCGGCTTCATGGCGAACACCGGGCCGATCAACGCCGTGGCGCAGTTCCGTTACTTCGTCACTTCCCGCCCCGCTGTGCAGCTCAGCCGCGAGGATCGGCAGGCCGCAGCCGTTGACCCGGCGCTCGAATGGGACGCCGACAATCACTGCTATCGTCGGCGCAAGCGCTCTCAGGGCGATGCGCTATGACCCGCCGCGCCGACAGCCGCAGCGCCACCGGGCGAGCGTCGCAGAAGCTCTACAAGACGCACCGCTGGCAGAAGCATCGCGCCGCCCACATCGCCGCGAACCCGCTGTGCGTGATGTGCCTGGGTGAAGGAAAGACGCGATCCGGTCGCGTGGCCGATCACGTCAAGCCTCATGGCGGCGACGAAACCCTGTTCTTCGGTAGCGAGCTACAGACGTTGTGCGACCACCACCACAACAGCCTCAAGCAATCGCAAGAGAAAGGCGGGCGCATCCGGGGCTGCGACGGTGACGGCTTCCCGGTCGATCCCAATCATCCGTGGAACACTTCTTGAGCAGGATAGCCAATGACTCGGACGGGGGGTGAAAAAGTATTTGTGGCCCACCCTCCCAGATCGGCGGCGGCATCGAATAAAAATGCAAACACCCATTTTGGAGGCAGTTATGGCCACTGATGAAATGAAAAAGCCGCGCCGTCGCCGTGCCGACAGCAAGGAGGCAGCGGTACAGGACATGCTCAATGCCGAGCGTGATATTCACCCGCCCGCCGACTTCATGCTCACGGCGGCGGAGCTTGTCGCGTTCGATGAAATCGTCATCGAGCTTCCGCGCGGCGAATGGACTCCACACATGATCCGCGTCGCGGCGGGGCTGGCGCGCGACATGGAAGCCTACGCCCGCGAAATGGCGAGCCTGTGCGACGAAGGGGGCGTGGTGTCTGGCGCGGGCGGCGGTCCCGTCCAGAACCCCCGCGTCACCATCACCAGCGCACTATTGCGCCGCATCCTCGCCACCCGGCGCTCGCTGTCGATCCACTGCCGGGCGAAGGCGGGCATGGACAACCGCGTCCTGTCCCGCCGCCGCGAAATCCAGCGCGAGAACGAAGGCAATGGGCTGGACGATGACGAGGGGCTGATTGCCAAGCCCCAAATCCATTGAGGAGGCTGACATGACCGACGATCCGCGCACCACTGCAATCGACCTGTGCCGCCAGATCAACCGTTCGGCGGCGATCAAATACGCCGAACAGGGCGTCCCCGCCGAACAGATCGCCACCGCCGCGATCTACAGCGCCTTCGACATTGCCGAGGGTGTGACGGGCAACGGCGCGAACGCCATCGAATTCCTCCGCACCCATCTCGACCAGATGGAAGCGCGCATCATGGAGACCATGTAATGACCGCGCAGGAACGCCTCGCCGCCGCGCCGCCAGTGCGCGCGCACGTGCTGGAGCTTCTGGACGAGATCAGCAGTCCCATGAACGCGCGTGAGCTGGACAGCGCCTTTCAGGGCGAAGGCTTCACCCGGTCGCAGGCGCGGCGCATGACGCTTGCGCTCAAGCACCTGTATGTCGTGGCGCTGGTGCGGAAATGATCCCCCGCGCTCTCCGCTCCCCCGTCATGGCGATGGCGCGACCGGCTCGCCCCCGCGAGGAGACGGCGGCGGTTCGAGAGGCGGCGGACGCGGTGCGCGCCGAAACCGGCCTCACCGCCGCCGATCCGGTCGCCTCGATCATCGCGCGGCGCGTGGTGGAAGCGGCGCGAGCCTATCTCGATGAGGAAATGGATCCATTCGTGGCGGCGCTCAAAGAGGCGCAGCGGCGGTTGGAAGGGTGCCCCTTCGACACGCTCGCGACCGACGCGACGATTGATACATTGGGCCTTTTCGTCGCGGCGCGCGTCCAACGCTTGCAGGCGCGGCAGGGCCGGATGATCCCGTCTCAAGATGATGAAGCGGAATGCGGCGAGCTATGGGCCGGGGTGCAGAAAACTCTTTGGCGCCGCTACCTCAAAGCGTTGCGCTGATTTAATATTCACTCTGCTTGCATAACCAATCATAATCGATTGATGGCTGAACTCACTGACGACGAAAAGGAAAGCCGCCGAAGGGCGGCGCTTGCCGCCCAAGAGGAAGAGGCGTGGTATGCGGAGGATGAATATCGGCAGCGGCAGGCTGAAGAAGAGGAAGCCTCCAACCGTGAAGATGCTATCGAGAGCATGGTCACCTGGTTCGAAGAACAATTCGAAGACCCACAGAATGAAACCCCATTCGATTCAGAGGATGGGGAATATGTGTATGTTTTTGGAGGGCCGTTTGACGCAGGTGAAGTACTAGGCGATCAGTTCAGCTCGGACTACAAGCAGGAGTGGATCGAGGCTGCGGTGGAGCAGCTTCAAGCGACCGGAATTTTTGAATGGGCCCCTAGAACGGGTAGCGACTACTACGAACACCCGGAGCGCGACGAAGAGCATGCTAATCCGTCAGATTTCTCAAAAGAGGAAATTTCCAGCAGAATTCTGCAACGACTGGATGATCTCGAAGCACGCTTAGCTGATCTGCCTTCTGCCCCCGCGTCTATTGGCCACAACAGTCCTCCCGATGACGTGGGGCTGCCGCCATATGATAATGAAAGTAGGCAAGAACTTGAAGTTGCCATCCGGCAAACCCGCGCGGAGGTCGGCAAAACCGAGCCTAGCGAACCTGTTCTAGCCGAAGCAGAAAGCGCCTTTCGTCGCGTCGGCACCGCAATCGCGAAATGGATCGGCGCAAAGCTAGACTTGGCGGTCGATGAAACAATCAAGGCGACGGTAAGGGCGACTGCTTGGGGAACCGTTGCCGCCTTCGCATTGGGCATTGCAGACGATCTAGCGGCGCTCATCCGCCATCTTTTTTCTTTCTGATGTTCTAAACCCGGTAACGGGCAGTCAGGAAGCGCGAACCTCCCTCCGTCAATAAGGAGGTTCCCTATGAAGCATACCACTTTCCCCCGCGCCCTCGCTGGCACGGTATTCGCCGCCACTCCGCGCGCGCTGGAACGCGCCGGTTTGCCGCTCCGCAACGCGGGCGACGACGACACCAATGCGCTCATCCGCAAGGTGCATTCGGAATTCGCGGGCTTCACCGAGCGGCAGGACCGCCGCGTGGCCGACATCAACGAGACGATCGGCAACCTCACTGCGTCGGTGGACGCCATCCAGCGGCAGGTGGACGGTGGCATCACCCAGGATCGCGCCATGCCGCTGCCGGTGGACGCTGAATACACTCGCGCCTTCGCCTCCTACGCGCGGCGCGGCGATGCGGTCGATGTGCTCAAGGGCGCGAACGCGACGGGTGAGCGGGCCACGGTTCAGGCGGCCATGTCGAGCGGATCGGCCACGGACGGCGGCTATCTCGCGCCGGTCGAATGGGATCGCAAGCTGCACCAGCGGCAGCGCCTCACGTCGCCCATGCGTCGCCTCGCGACGGTGCAGGTTACGTCGGTGGGCGAATACACGACTGTCTGGAACGGCGACGAATGGGGCACCGGCTGGGTGGGCGAAACCGCCGCCCGTCCGCAGACCACCACGCCGACGCTGGCACAGGTGCCGTTCGCTTCGGGCGAAATTTACGCCAACGCGGCGATCACGCAGCGCCTGCTCGATGACTCCGCCGTCAACATCGACCAGTGGCTTGCTGAGTCGCTGGAACGCGAGTTCAACCGGCAGGAAAACATCGCCTTCCTTTCGGGCAACGGCGTATCGAAGCCGCACGGCCTCCTCACCTACGCTCCCGGCGCGGTGAACGAGACGCGGCATCCCGGCGGGCCGCTGACCGTGGTGGAAGGCGACATCGACTATGACGGGCTGGTCGATTTCCTCTATTCGCTCGACGCGCCCTATCGCCAGAATTCGTCTTGGCTGATGTCGAGCCTCACCGCCGCCGTTATCGCCAAGCTCAAGGATGCCGATGGGCGTCCTTTGTGGCGCGAAGCGTTGATCGCGGATCAGCCGCCCACGCTGCTGGGGCGTCCGGTGGAGATTGACGAGGGGATGCCGACGCCGGTGGCTGGCAACACCGCAATCGCCTTCGGTGATTTCAAGGCGGGCTACCTCATCAATGACCGCATCGGGACGCGCATCCTTCGTGATCCCTACACCAATAAGCCGTTCATCATGTTCTACGCGACGAAGCGGGTGGGCGCGGGTGTGCTCGACCCGTTCGCCATCCGGCTGATGCGGGTCGCCGCCTAACGGCTACGGTGGCCAGAGAAGCGTGAGGGCGGGCGTCCAGCATCAACGGACGCTCGCCCTTCTTATTGTGGCCGTTGGCCAGCGCTGGTGGCAGGGAGGCAATCAGAAAGGGTATTCGGACGATCCTAGGCTCTGCCCTTGATCGAAACTTGCCGCGAGCACAGACGGAGTGACACGCTTCCTAGCCTTCTTACTCGGATCGTAGAATTCCACATTCGCATTCCAGAGATCGGCAAAGAACTGGTGCGTCGTTATGAAGTCCGTATTTTGCGACTTCGGCCACCACCCCTTGCGCGTGGCTTCATAGGCTATCAGCCACATCTCCGATTTCAGCCCTGCTTCATTGGCAAAACCCTGCCAGAATGAGAAATCCAATGCACCACTGATTAGGCTCTTGTGCCACAGGTCTAGAGTAAGCATACCAACGACCGAGCTTCGCAGCGCCATCACATGGGTCATGGCCGAAGCGGGCACGGTAAGACTGATCTCTCGCGCCCAAAAAAGCAGCCACGCTAGTTCGTTGGTATGGCCCGCTGCTGCCTTGATCGGAATTTGTTGCAGAATGTAGGCATGAATTTCCGCGTCAGGTAGGGGTGTTGAGCCATGAACCGCCGCCAAATGCTCCGCGACGAAGCTGAGACATGTTGCGGATCGACGCGCGCAGTAAAGCATCCACCTCACCAGGTGCTCGGTGTTCTGAGACTGTAAGTTGAAGCTTGCTGCGCGTTTGACAGCAAATAGTAGTGCATTCTCTCGTTTGTTCTGATCCGCTAAAAAGATCGCATGCTCAAAAAACGAGTCCAAATCATCCCGCTGCTGACTTGCGCGAGTCGTAAGCGAGAACGTCCGCACAAAATGGATCCATTCGGGCGTATGCGGACACCCCAAGCCGAATGTGCCAGTCTTGTCTGCATTCAGTTCAAGCTGATATTCGTATAAGGCGAGCGACAGACCGGACAGAACGGCTGCAGATGTTTCGTGTTCGTCCAGACCGATTAGCATGTCATCAACATAACGGACGGCGCGGTTCTCAAAATCCGGGATGTGAAGCTTCGCTATCTCCTCGACCTCTACAGCGATCAATTCCGCAATAATCCGGGAGGTGTCTGGTCCGATGGGAATTCCTATCGTTTGACCTTCTTGTCCGGCTCCCACAGCCTTGTCCAAATGGTTAGCGAAGTGGGATTTGAATGCCATGGAGTGATGATTCGTCTTGACGTGAGCCTTTCCCAAGATCGCCCAAGCAATCGAATGCGTATAGATCGAAGGATAGAAACGGGTGATGTCGGTCTTCACATATCGCCCGAAGGTCGAGAGCAGGCGGGCGCGACGGCGCGCGACACCGTCGAAATCAACCCCAGTGATAGCTCGTCCACCGCTATGCGTTGAGAATTCTGGTTTGAATTCGCTTGTTTTAGAACGTGCTACGCGAGCGCGAATATCGCGCCAGTTTTCAGCGATTATATGAGAAACGTAGAGCTGGTTTACTGGGTTAACTAGCGCAAGCTTTCGTCGAGCGTCTCCGTAGCGAGGAATGCTATAAGCCTCGGGCGCGGTCCAATATTTGCGTATTTGAACCGCATCCCATTTCCCTGCAAACGATACAGCCGAAGCAGCGAAATCGTCCGAAGTGAATGGTGGTGGCAACTCGGCTGGCAGATAACCGCGACGTAGCAGTTTACGTAGCCGCATCTCTGCGGCGCGCTTCTTTATTGCAGCCGTGCTCATTCTCGTTGTGTATCGTCCTCTCAAATCGAGCGCCACCGTTGTGATGCGTTGATGGAGGGCCTAGGCTGTCGTCTCGGGGGATAAACCGCAGCCTTCACCCGACTTTGGCCATTTAACCCATGTTTTGCGTGCTAGTTTGCCTCCCTCCCGCTCCGCCATTTTTTGATCTCACGCCGGTTTGCTTCCCTCACGGCTCCCATGGGGCGGCTGAAAGGGCGGGCCGCAGTCGCGGCCTTGCAAACAAATTGCGCTATCCTTGGGCGGCGTTGGAAAGTTCCGTCCATTCATCCCAATCCTTCAGCCGTTGTTCGTAAGCGGATCGGAAGACCGGGATCGTGGTTGAACCGAGCACCAGGCGAAGCGGCGGTTCCGGAGTATCAACAAGACGGGCGATCACGTCGGCCGTCGCCAGCGGATTACCCGTGTCTTCGGGCTTGAAACCGGCGCGCATGGACTGGCGCAGCGTATCGTATTCCACCATGGCGGGCGCTGCGGTCGTCGATGAGCGAAAGCTGGTTGCATAGCTGCCAGGTTCAAGCATCGTCACCTTGATACCAAAACTCCCAACTTCACCGGCCAGCGCCTCGGTGAAGGCTTCAACCGCGAACTTGCTAGCGACATAGCTTCCGCCGGTAGGAAAGCCGACCACGCCGCCAATGCTGGACAATGTAATAATATGACCGCTCCCCTGCGCCCGAAGCAGGGGCAGCACGGCTTGGATGACGGAAAGCGTGCCAAAGACATTGGTCTCGAAATTCGCCTTCGCTGCTGCGAAATCCAGTTCTTCAACCGCCCCCATATAGGCGTAGCCTGCATTGCATATGACGACATCCAGTCGACCGAAATGATCGTGAGCCCGGCCAACCGCTTCGAACACGGCCTTTCGGTCGGTGACGTCGAGCGTCAGGACCAGCAACGTGTCCGGATAGGCCGAAGCGAGATCTTTCATGCTGCTCGGGTCTCGTACTGTCGCCGCCACCCTCTCGCCGCGCTTGAGCGCGGCCTCGGTCCAGATGCGCCCGAAACCCCGCGACGCTCCTGTGATGAACCAAACCCGGTCTTGAGACATTGCATTCTGTCCTGTAAAATCACACTCAGTGCAAAATATTTATTACACTCGGTGTAAATTGACAAGCGCAGCAGACGAATCCCCAGACGTCGGCCCATCGGATGGCAAGCGCGCGGTAAAGCGCCGTGAGACACTGAAGCGCATCGCAAAAGTCGGATTGCGGCTTTTCATCGAAAAAGGCTTTGACGCGACGACCTTGGACGAGATCGCCGAGGCAGCGGGCATCTCGCGCAGGACGTTCTTCTACTATTTCGAGTCAAAGGAAGATGTGCTTCTTGCACATGAAGGTGGTGACTTCGCCAAGGCATTGCGGCCCGCAATGCTTCGCCAGTCGCCAGGACAACCGCCGTTGATGGCCGTCCGGAAATGCATTCTGGAACTGGCGCCTCAATACGAGGGGCCTGACGCCATAGCCGCCGACCGGCTCTTGCGATCGACCGAAGCTCTTCGGCTGCGAAAGGCGGCTCTGTTCGTCGAAATGGAAAAGGCGCTGGCGGATGCCATGGCAGAGCTGTGGCCCGACTTGGAGAAGACAGGTGTCTTACGAACCGCCGCAATGGTCGCCATGGGCGCAGTCCGGCTGGCCTTAGACGACTGGAGGGCAGGCGAGGGCGGATCATCGCTCGCTACCTGTATCAATCTGAGCTTCGATCGCCTGGACCTGGGAATGTGCGATTGATCAGGGCGGCAAGGCTCGGCGCAAGCGAGCGCTCAAGCGGAGACCCGCTGTATTCGACCTTTGGGGGGACCTGAGCGTAGACCTTGCGTACGACCGGCCCCTCTTCCTCAAGTTCGCGCAAAGGCCTTCCGCACAGGCAAGTATTTCGCCGGCGGATATCGAAGCGATCGACGTCCCGTGGCTTCGCGGCCATTTTACAGGCGACCCCGCCTTACTCTTCAGGCGGCGGCCTGCATCGCATGAAACCGCCCGGCCAGCGCTTCCACCGCCGCAGCTTCGCCGGTGCGCACCAGTATTTCATCGTTCAGCAGGCGCGATTTCAGATTGTGGTTGTAACTTCCCAACCACGCATGTGGCCCTTCGCCGCCGCGCACCACGGTGAATTTGTTGTGCATCGGCACCCCGCCGCCATCGCCGATCCGCCGGGCATCGACGCCATGCGCGGCAAGCCGGTCGACAACCCGTTGCGGAACCCGCCGTTCGGTCGCGCTCAACAACAGATGCACGTCGGCTCCGCGCGTCGCCGCGCCTTCCAGCGCAGACAGGAACGTGCCGGATTTGAGATGCGATACCGCTGCCAGAACCTCGTCCCCGCGCCCAACCCCGGCAAGGTCGTGCTCGACCAGCAGCGTATCGGTGCGCGGAAAGAACCACAGCCCCACATTGCCCGACAGGACCGGCGTGCGAAACCCGCGCCGGAAGCGGTCGAGCAGCGACGGCCGCGTCGATGCCAGCCGCCGGACATGGCGTCCCAGCGCTTTTACCGCCGCCCTGTCGCGAATGGGATATAGCAGGTTATAGCCGCGATCCTGATCGCCGATCTCTGCGATTACCTCCGGGTCCTCAGGATCATTCCCCGACGGGTTGAACGATCCGACCAGCGCAACACCGGGCGAACTGAAAGCATAGATTTTGGCGTGCAGATGGCCCAACCCATGCCCCCGGCGGCGCACCGTCAGCCCGCCGTTCAAGCCATGCGCGCCCAGCCGCGCGATCACCGCGTCATTGACATGGGGTCTTCGCGTGTCGCCTTCCAGCACCAACCGCACATCGACGCCGCGATCCGATGCGCGGATCAACGCCTCTGCAAGGTCGAGATCGCGGAAATAATAGGTCGCCCACGCGATTGAGGAACCGGCCGGAGCCTGGTCCACCAGCATCGCCAATGTGTCGCGAAGGAAACGTTCGGGTCGGTCAGGTCCGCCGAAAAGCACTGGCGGGCACGCGGATTCGCCTGTCATGGGGACAAAATCGCCGGATGCACCCGGCGGTTCCGGTCATTGTGCGAAACGGTCCGTTGCGCGAATCAGCGCATCCAGAATGCCCGGCTCGCTATAGGCATGGCCAGCGCCGTCGATCAGCATCAATTCGCCGTCCGCCCAGCGCTCGTTCAACTCGAACGCGGTGCGCGCCGGGCAGGGCATGTCGTACCGGCCATGCACGATTACGCCGGGAATCCCGTTCAGCTTCGGCGCGTCGCGGAGCAGCTGCCCCTCTTCCAGCCAGCCCTTGTTATAAAAGAAATGGTTTTCGATGCGGGCAAAGGCGAGCGCGAAATGGCCGTCATGGAACTGGTCCGACGTTCCCGGTTCGGGGAGCAGGGTGATCGTTTCACCCTCCCAGACAGACCATGCCTTTGCCGCTTCCAGCTTCGCCGCCTCGTCATCGCCGGTCAGCAGCGCGTGATACGCCGCGATCATGTCGCCGCGCGCTTCCGGGGCGATCGGCGCCAGGAACCGCGCGAACTTTTCGGGAAACATCTCGCTCACCCCGAACTGATAATACCAGTCCATTTCGCGCTTCGTCAGCGTATAGATACCGCGCAGCACCAGTTCACTCACCCGGCGGGGATGCGTCTGGGCATAAGCGAGCGCCAGTGTCGATCCCCACGACCCGCCGAACACCTGCCATCGTTCGACGCCCGCCATTTCGCGCAGCGCTTCGATATCGGCGACCAGATGCCAGGTGGTGTTGGCCTCCAGCGAGGCATGCGGCGTTGAACGCCCGCACCCGCGCTGATCGAACAGCAGGACGTCGTACCGATCCGGGTCGAACAATTGCCGGTGCGCGGGGGAACATCCGCCGCCGGGGCCGCCATGCAGGAAAACCGCAGGTTTCGCGCCGGGCGTGCCCGCCCGCTCCCAATAGACGCTGTGCCCCTCGCCGGTGTCCAGCATGCCGCTGTCATAGGGTTCGATGGACGGATAGAGGGTGCGATACGTCGTCATGCGCACCGCCTTACGCCTTGCAAGGTCGCGGGTCGAGCATGGCGGACAAGCGCTATTGCGCGCACCTGCCCGCCACCCTAAGGCTGATGTGGCAACATATCATCGGGGGAATATTCTTGCAGCTGAAACCGCTGTTCGCCGCGTTCGCCATCGCACTCGCCGCCACGCCAGCCATCGCGCAGGACAAGCAGGTCACCACGACGACCAGCGAGAAGAAGAGCGAGGATGACAGCAAGTTTCCCCCACTGCCCGACGACAAAAGCATCGATCAGAGCGCAAATATCGGCGGCCGCACCATCCGGTACAAGGCAACGGTCGGAACCATTTCCGTGCGCGACGACAAGGGCAAGGAGATCGGCCAGGTCGTCTATACCGCCTATACCGTGCCCGGCGGCGGGACGGACCGGCCGGTAACCTTTGCCTTCAACGGCGGCCCCGGCGCTTCGTCGGTCTATCTCAACATGGGCGCGATCGGGCCGAAGCGCGTTCAGTTCGGCGCGCAGGGCAATGCGCCGTCCGATTCGCCGGTCACCACCGACAATGCCAATAGCTGGCTCGACTTCACCGATCTGGTGTTCATCGATCCCGTCGGAACCGGCTTTTCGCGCAGCCTTGTCGATCCCGACGAAACGAAGAAGCATTTCTATGCCAACGATCCCGACATCGAATATCTGTCGAAGGTGGTGTTCGACTGGCTGGTGAAGGAAGGGCGGCTGCGCTCGCCCAAATATCTGGTCGGCGAAAGCTATGGCGGGTATCGCGTGCCGCGCATCGCGTACGAGCTTCAGTCGCAAATCGGCGTTGGCGTCAGCGGCATCGTGCTCGTCTCGCCCTATCTCGACCCGGCGTCGGGCGCGGGGTCGACCGCGCTTTCGCCGCTTCCCTGGATGATCGACCTGCCCTCGATGGCGGCGGCGCATATGGAACGCCAAGGGCGGCTGACCCCGCAGGCGATGCAGGACGTCGTCGCCTATACGCGCGGCCAGTTCGCGACCGATCTGCTTCAGGGGCGGT
The DNA here is from genome assembly GCF_019351405.1 of Stakelama flava. Classification (GTDB taxonomy): domain Bacteria; phylum Pseudomonadota; class Alphaproteobacteria; order Sphingomonadales; family Sphingomonadaceae; genus Sphingomonas; species Sphingomonas flava_A. The sequence goes on along the minus strand of NZ_JAHWZX010000003.1, from coordinate 60,821 downwards.
CGGACCCGGCGGCGGTCAACCGACTGGTCGATCATGTGACCGAACTTACCGGACTTGACCGCGATCTGGTCGCGAAGCTGGGCGGGCGGGTCGATGCCGGCACCTATTTGCGCGAAGTGCACCGCGCCGAAGGAAAGATCGGCAGCGTCTATGACAGCAATGTCACCGCCTATGATCCCTTTCCCTGGTCGGCCGAGCGCCAGTCGAACGATCCGATCCTCGACGCGCTGATCGCGCCGACGACCAGCGCGATGGTCGATTTCGTCACCCGCACCGTGGGGTGGAAGACGACCGCGCGCTATCACGCGCTGTCCTATGAAGTGAATCAGGCATGGGACCGGGGAAAGCCCGACGACACCCCGGTGCAGGATTTGCGCAAGGCGATTGCGAACGATCCCAACATGGCGGTGATGATCGCGCATGGCTGGGACGATCTGTCCTGCCCATTCATGGCATCGCGCCTGATCGTCGATCAAATGCCCGATTTCGGCATGGCCGACCGGGTGAAGCTCGACGTCTATCCCGGCGGCCATATGTTCTATTCGCGCTCCGACAGCGGCGCGAGCTTCAAGGCAGACGCAAGGGCGCTGTTCCACCGCTGACGGGGCGGCCCAGCGTTAAAGGACGACCGTTTCGGTCGCCCCAGCCCCGCGTCATCGGAACCCATGGCAATATCGTCATTGCGAGCCCCGCAGGGCGCGACGATGCAGATGTGCGCATCATGCCGATGACTGCTGGATCGCCGCGCCGCTGCGCTCCTCGCGATGACGATACAGTGAGCGAGTCACACTTGCGGCTATTTGATATTCGATGTCTCGTTCAACGGAAGCCGATCCCAACTTTCGCTGGGATGACGACTTGCCGGGGGGGGGGGCTTTAAACATGGTCGCCGCAAAGCTGAAGGGTTTAGCTCTGAAGCACAGAGAGTTGTTCAGCGCGTTCGATATCCTTCGGCCTGCCGAAGCCGCGCAGCATCTGTTGCAACTCTATACAACCGGGAACGAAAACAGTTGTCTCGCCAAATTCGACGGCTTCCCGGGTCCGCGGGTTGGCCGGCAACCAATTGCCGCCGACGCGATAGCGAAAATTCGCCATAAATTCGATTTGGAGCGGTGCCTCGGTAAAAGTCCCGAAAATACCCGATCGGAAATTCGCATGGCTTGGTCCGCGCCGGAGCTCCAATCCGAAAGTCGGGAAAAGGCGCTCGGCATCGCCAACGCTTAACAGGACATCAACATCCGAAACTTGCCCCGCATCCGCCCCGTGCAGCGCAACCGCGGCACCAGCGATAATCCACCACGGTTCGTGCGCAGCGCGCATCATATTGCCCGCCGCTCGAACCGAAATTGCCAAAGGTTCGCTGATCACTATCCGCAACTCCGCTTTATTTGCAGACAAGAAACCGGCTATCGCCAATACCTGACGATACCGTCTCCCCTATACCCGCCCCGTAACCCATCTCGCCACCGCCCGCGCGATCCGCTAAACCCGGACCGTGACCATTGCGCTTGCCATTCTTGTCTCGGCCATCGCCATGACGCTGATCGTGGGCGTGCGCTATCTGATCGCCAGCGGCGGGTTCGCGCTTGCCACGCGGATCAGGCATCCGGGGCTATATGCCGGGCTCGACAAACAGATGCTGCGCGAAATCCGCTGGAGCCTGTATTCGGCCGCGATCTATGGCGTGCCTGCCGGGATCGTCGCATGGGGGTGGCATAATCGCGGCTGGACGCGGATCTATGCCGATATCCACGCCATGCCGATCTGGTACATTCCCGTCAGCGTCTTCGCCTATCTCTTCGCGCACGACACCTGGTTCTACTGGACGCATCGCTGGATGCATGTCCCCAGATGGTTTCGCATCGCACACGCCGTCCATCATGCCAGCCGCCCGCCGACCGCATGGGCGGCGATGAGCTTTCACCCGATCGAGGCGCTTACCGGCGCGATCGTCATCCCGGCGCTGGTTTTCATCCTTCCGATCCATATCGGCGCGCTCGGCTTTGTGCTTGCCGTGATGACGGTTATGGGGGTCACCAACCATATGGGGTGGGAGGTTTTCCCGCGGTTCATCTGGGACGGGCCATTGGGGCGCTGGCTAATCACTGCCAGCCACCATCAACGCCATCACGAACGCTATGGATGCAATTATGGCCTCTATTTCCGGTTCTGGGATCGCCTATGCCGCACGGACGATGGCCTTGGAAGTTTCCAGCGCCGGGCCGGTCCAACGGTTTCTGCGGCGGCTGGGGGTGGCGCTGATCGTGGTGGCGGCGCTGACCGGCGCGGCGGCACCGTCCGCCCCTTCGCCGCTAACGGTTCGGATCGATAATCTTCGTTCGCAAAAAGGACAGGTGCTGCTGTGCCTGACCGCAAGCGCCGCGCATTTCCCCGATTGTGCGGATGATCCGAATGCGATCCGGCGCTCGGTCCCCGCGGCGCAGCACGTCATCCGGTTCGACGCGCTCGCCCCCGGCACCTATGCAGTGTCGGTAATCCATGACGAAAACGGCAATTCGCGGCTCGATACCTTTGCCGGCATTCCGCGCGAAGGCTTTGGATTTTCGCGCAATCCGGCGGTGCATTTCGGCCCGCCGCGTTTCGCCGCCGTCCGGTTCGTGCTCGGTGCGGATACGGCAAATCAGGACATAAAGATCCAATATATTCTGTGACAACGCCATGTTGCTGCGATATTGCGGGACCCGAAATGTCACCGGTGCGTTGGGCCGCCAATCTCCATACCGAAAGGTTTAATTTCGTGCTGATTCGTCTTTTCTGCGCTGCCGGACTTGCCGCGGCGACCCTTCACCCGGCGCTCGCGCAAACCGCCGATCCGGCGGACAGTCTTGCGGGCGACCGGGTGACCGTCGGGATCGGGGCTGCGTCGGTTCCCGATTATGAAGGCGCGGATACCAACAACTGGAATCCGGCGGCGCTCGTCAACGGGAAGGTCAGCGGGATTGATTTCTGGTCGCGCGGCACGCAACTTTATGTCGACCTCGTCCCCGACGCGCCCGGACCGGGCACCAATTTCAGCGCCGGACCGATCGCCGGCGTTCGCCTGAACCGTACCGGCGATATCGACAATCCGCAGGTTGCGGCACTGGGCAAGCTCGACACCGCGTATGAACTGGGCGGGTTCGTCGGCATTTCGCGCACCGGCGTGATCACGAGCGATTACGACACGCTTTCGGCGCGCGTCGCCGTCGTGGCCGATGTCGCAGGGGCGTATGACAGCTATGTTGTCACGCCGCAGATCAGCTACACCACGCCGCTTTCGCGCCAAACACTGGTCGGCCTGTCGGCTTCAGCCGATTATGTGGGCAAGGGCTATGGCCGCACCTATTTCTCGGTGACGCCGGAGGGTTCGGTGGTGAGCGGCCTGCGCACGTACGACATTAGCGACAGCGGGTTCAAAAGCGCTTCGTTCGGCCTGTACGGTATACAGAGCATCAGCGGCGACCTGCTCCACGGGTTCGGCATTGGTGGCGGTGTGTTCTACACGCGCATGCTGGGCAAATATAAGGACAGCCCGATCGTTTCGGACGTCGGCGATGCCGATCAGTTTACGGTAGGCGCCGGACTTACCTACACCTTCTGATGCCGCAAACCGCGCCGACCGGCACCGCCGGCGGCCACCCGGTCACGCCCGACGGACGCTATTTCGTCGTGCGTGGCCGGTTGTGGCGGATGAGCAATCCTGCGCTCTCGCCCGATCGCCGTGACGCGCTCGTCCAGGACCTGATGGCCGCGCAGGGCAAAGCGCGATGCACAAAGCGATGGCGAGCGGCAGGCCGCAGAGATCGGTCTGTGGCATGTCGCGGGGAGGATCGCGACCAGGATGGAACGTCCCGTCTTCATCGTAAAGGGGCTACGACCGGCCATCGCCTGAGTTCAGGTCGCTTCGCCATTATCGACTTGTGCGCTGCGGCAACGCCATTCTAAACGCGGTTCGATGCAGGACGACCGATCGAACCAAAAATTCTGGTGGCAAACGCGCTGGTTTGTGCTTGCCATGGCCCTGCTGGCCATTGTGCCGCTGATCTGGCCCGATATTCCGCCGCTGGTCGACCTGCCGGGGCATATGGGCCGGTATCGCGTGCAACAGGCCTATGGCAGCGTTCCCTGGCTCAAGGACTGGTACGATTTTCACTGGAGCCTGATCGGCAATCTCGGCATCGATCTGCTCATCATCCCGCTTGGCGCGCTGCTGGGGCTGGAAGCGGCAGTAAAGCTGATCGTCATCGCGATCCCGATGCTCACCGCGATCGGCCTGTTGTGGATTGCGCGCGAGGTGCACGGAAAAATCCCCGCAACCGCGCTGTTCGCGTTGCCGCTGGTCTACAGCTTCCCGTTTCATTTCGGCTTTGTCAATTTCGCGCTCGCCATGGCGCTGGCGCTCAACGCCTTCGCGCTGTGGCTGCGGCTTGGGCGGCTGGAACGCATCGGCCTGCGCGCCGCGATCTTCGTGCCGCTATCTTTCATTATATGGGTAACGCACACCTATGGCTGGGGACTGCTTGGCCTGCTCGCCTTTTCGGGCGAACTGGTGCGCCAGCGCGACCGTCTGGGCGGCTCGTGGTACAACTGGCTTCTCGCTGCGATCTACGCCGGTCTTCACTGTCTGGTGCTCGCCGCGCCGGCGATATTGATGGTGGCGTGGCGAACCGGCCATGTTTCGGGACAGACCTTTGACTGGTTCAATTTTCGCGCGAAGATGCTGTGGGTGACCCAGGTCTTTCGCGACCGCTGGCAGCTGTTCGATCTTGCCTGTCTGGCGGTGCTGTACCTGATATTGTTCAAGGGCGTTCGCGATCCCAACATTCAATATTCGCGCAACCTGACGCTTTCGGCCCTGCTGCTGCTCGCGGTCTATCTGCTGCTGCCGCGCGTGGTGTTCGGCTCCGCCTATGCCGATATGCGGCTCGTGCCGTTCATCTTCATGATCGCGCTGATCGCGATCCGGCCGCGCCCCGGACTTCCAATCCGCCGGGCGGGCGTGATCGCGGCAATCGGCCTTGCCTTTTTCGGCGTGCGCATGGCCGCGACAACGGCCAGCTTCTACCTCTACGACAAGACATATGACCGCAATCTCGCCGCGCTCGACCATGTGCCGGTGGGCGCGCGGCTCGTCACCTTTATCGGCGAAACCTGCTATAACGAATGGAAGATGACGCGGCTTCAGCATCTGCCGGGCATCGCACTGGAACGCCGCCTCGCCTTCGCCAACGACCAATGGTCGATGGAGGGCGGTCAGTTGCTCACCGTGCGCTTTCCCGAAGGACGCGGCTATCGCCACGATCCGTCGCAGATCGTCAGCGACGTCAAATGCCCGCGCGAATGGTGGCGGCCGATCGCCGGCGCGCTGGCCGGTTTCCCGCGCTCGGCGTTCGATTATGTGTGGATCGTCGACCCGCCGAAATACGACCACCATCTGGAACAGGGGCTGACGCCGGTTTGGCGCAGCGGCACCAGCGCGCTGTTCCGCGTAGATCATGACGCCGCAGCGCCGCGCATCCGGATGAAGGACCTTGGCCCCTATGGCCCCGAAATGTTCGCCCGCGCCCGGCACAGCCGCCGGATCGCGCGCATGCTGGCGGGATATGGCAACCCGCTTCCCGGCGACGGCGTGAAGAGCGCTGCCATGCTTGTCGGCGACGCGCCTCAGCCCGAACGTTTGAAGGGCGCTAGTTCGCCCAGATAATCCTGTTCCTGCTCGACCGCCTCGCGCTCGCGAACCAGATAGTCGGCAACCGCGCGGCGAAAGCCAGGGTCGGGGATGTAATGCGCCGACCAGGTGGGCACCGGGACATAGCCGCGCGCCAGCTTGTGCTCCCCCTGCGCGCCCGCCTCAACCCGCGCCAGCCCGCGTTCGATCGCAGCATCGATCGCTTGATAATAGCACAGTTCGAAATGCAGGAACGGCACGTCCTCAATACAGCCCCAATAGCGGCCATATAGCGCGTCGGCGCCGATCAGGTTGAGCGCGCCCGCGATCGGCGCGCCGTCGCGCTCGGCAAAGAGCAGCAGCACCTTGTCGGCCATCGCTTCGCCCAGCATCGAGAAGAAAGGCCGGGTCAGATAGGGCCGCCCCCATTTGCGCGCGCCCGTATCCTGATAGAATTGCCAGAAGGCGTCCCAATGCGCCTCGGTAATAGCCGTGCCCGTCAAATGCCGGATGGTCAGCCCCTCTACGGCGCGCGCACGTTCCTTGCGGATCGCCTTGCGCTTGCGGCTCGCGAGCGCGCCGAGGAAATCGTCGAAGCAGGAATAGCCGTCATTCGCCCAGTGAAACTGGTTGCCACGGCGGATCAGCCAGCCGGCATCTCGAAACGCGCCGACCTGATCGGGGGCGATAAACGTGGCATGCGCAGAGGATAGCCCGTTATTATCGGTCACCGCCTCCAGCGCGGCGATCAGCGCGGGTGCCGAATCGCGCTCGCGCAGCAACAGGCGCGGTCCCGGCACCGGGGTGAAGGGGACCGCGACCTGCAATTTGGGATAATAGTCGCCGCCTGCCCGCTCCCATGCATCCGCCCAGGCATGGTCGAACACATATTCGCCCTGGCTGTGCCCCTTGGCATAGGCGGGCGCGATTCCCGCCGGCTTTCCATCCGGTCCGTCGACGATCACCGGAAGCGGCTGCCACCCGGTTTGCGCGTTCGCCGATCCCGATTTTTCAAGGATCGAAAGAAAGGCGTGCGACAAAAACGGATTGTCCGGCCCGGCGCACGCGTCCCAGTCGGCGGCGGGGACGGACTGGACGCCCTCGGCGATGCGGGCAGTGATCGGCTGCGAATTCACCCGGGCAATGTAGGACGCGATCTGGCCGGGGGAAAGGTCAGGCGCGATCCATTCCCGGCTTCGCCGCGTCCGCCCAGCTCTTCACATGCACGTCGCGCTGCGGGAACGGGATTTCAATGCCGTTTTCCTTGAACAAATGCCACAGCCGGTTGAGAACATCCGAACGGACATTGCCCACCCCGCCTTCGGGATCGTTGATCCAGGCGAGGATTTCATGATCGACCGAGCTTTCGCCATAGCCGGCCAGCCACACATTGGGTTTCGGCGTCTTCAGCACGCGGGGACTGTCCTGCGCCGCTTTCAGCATCAGTTCCTGCGCCAGTTTAAGGTCGGCGTTATACGAAACCCCCACCGGGATGCGCACGCGCACGTTGCGATCGGAGTAGGACCAGTTCTCCACCTCCTGCGTCATCAGGTTTTCGTTCGGGATCAGATGCTCCTTGCCATCGCGGGTGATGACGCTGACCGCGCGCACGCCGATCTTGTTCACCCAGCCGAAGCTGTCGCCCACTACGATCACGTCGCCCGGCTTTATCGAACGGTCCATCAGCAGGATGATTCCGGCGAACAGATTGCCCACCGTCTTCTGCAACCCGAAACCGATGGCGAGGCCGAGGCCGCCCGAAAACACCGCGAAGGTAGTGAGGTCGATGTCGAGGAAATCGACGCCGATAAAGAACGCTGCGACCAGTACCGCGATGCCCGACAATTTCTGCACCAGCAGCTTTTGCGCCGGATCGAACCCTTTCGTCCGTTGCACCGAATGGCCGATGACCCGGTTGGCAAGACGGACACCGGCGAACAGCAGTGTCGAAACCAGAATGATCGTCACCAGCGACATCAGCGTGAAGCGGCGTGATCCGACCGCGAAGCCGATCCGCTCCATCGCCGCGGTAATGACCTCCAGCCCGCCAATGGCGTTGGAGAAGATCGCGACGAACAACACCGCGCCGACGATCCACGCCGCCCAGCGCGGCAGGCTGAGCCCGCGCAGCACCTCTATCGCGACCAGCGCCGTCGCCGCACCCAGCGCCAGTCCCACGCCTGTCGCCGCCAGCAGGTGCCAGGGCCAGAGTGCTGAAACGAACGACAGGATCAGCGCCGCCGACCCGTGACGAAGGATGACGCCCATCCGGTCGCCCAGCCCTTCGGCACCGCCCACGCGCTCCTTCCAGAATTCGCTGAGACGCGGGCCGAAGCGGCGACCGATATACCACCCGGCGACCAGTCCGGCGATCGCGAAGATGCAGGCGACCCCTGCCTCGATCAGATACGGCGTCGGCGGCAGGGTGATGCCGTATTGCGCCAGCCAGTCGAGCGCCTGGCGCGTCATCCGCCGGCCGCCGCGAACCGGTCCAGCCCGGCGGCAAGGTCCGCGATCAGATCGCCGGTGTCCTCCAGCCCGATCTGCAGCCGGATCGCCGGCCCTTCGGCCTGCCATGTCGTGGCGGTGCGGATGCGGTCGGGATCCATTGGCGTGGCAAGGCTTTCGAAACCGCCCCAGCTATATCCCATTCCGAACAATTCCAGCCCGTCGAGCAACGCCACCCGCCCGGCATCGTCGCCGCCGTTCAGCACGAACGCGAACAGCCCCGACGCGCCCTTGAAATCGCGATGGAAGATATCGCTTCCCGGACAATCGTCGAGCGCGGGGTGAAGGACGCGCGCAACCTCCGGCCGGGTTTTCAGCCATTGGGCGATTTCCAGCGCGCTTTTGCCGTGATGCGCGAGCCGCACCCCCATGGTGCGCAACCCGCGCGAGCCGAGATAGGCGTCGTCGGCGCTCACCACCTGCCCCAGCGCGAAGCTGGTCGAACGAAGCTGGTGCCAATATTGCGCGGTCGTCGTCACCGAACCCAGCATCGCGTCGGAATGGCCCACGACATATTTGGTGCAGGCAAGGATGGTCAGGTCGATGCCCTTTTCGATCGCCGGAAAATAAAGCGGCGTCGCCCAGGTATTGTCGAGCAGCGTCACGATCCCCCGCGCCTTCGCGGCCGCGACGATCGCTGGAATGTCCTGCACCTCGAACGTCAGGCTGCCCGGGCTTTCCATAAAGATGGCGCGGGTATTTTCCCCGATCATATCGGCGATGCCCGCCCCGATCAGCGGGTCGTAGAAACGCGTTTCGATCCCGAACCGCTTCAGCATGCCGGTCGCGAAGCCGCGGGTGGGATCATACACGCTGTCGGGAAGCAGCAATTCGTCGCCGGGCGACAGCACCGACAGCAGCGCCGCTGAAATCGCCGCAACGCCGCTGGGATACAGGAACGTCGCCTCCGCGCCGGGTTCCAGCTCGGTCAGCGCGTCGGCAAGCGCCCATTGGGTGGGCGTTCCGCGCCGGCCGTAGAACAGGCGATGATGGGTGTCGCGCGCGGCGTTGGCACGCATATCGGCGACGCTGTCGTACAGGATCGTCGATGCGCGCCAGACCGGCGGATTGACGATACCCTGCGTCCATTCCTTGCGCCGCCCCGCCGTTACCAGCCGCGTCGCCGTTTCGATATTCTTCGCGTGTTCGCTGCTCACATGATCCCCGTCTGTTTGGGCGTGTCGGGGTCCGCACCCCATTCGGTCCAGCTTCCATCGTACAGCGCCGCTTCGTTGCCAAGCAGGTGCAGGCCGAAAAGCAGCACCGCCGCCGTCACGCCCGAACCGCAGGTGGTGACGACCGGCCGATCAATTTCCACCCCCGCATCTTCAAACGCCTGGCGCAGGTCCGCGCCGCGCTTCCATGTGCCGTCTTCGCGGAACAGATCGGCGTAATAGACATTTTTCGCGCCCGGTATGTGACCCGGTTCGACGCCGGGGCGGCTTTCCGCTTCGGCTCCGGCAAACCGCGCGGGCGAGCGGGCATCGACCACTTGCTCCGCCCCGCTGGAAAGATTGGCTTTCATCGCGGCCAGATCGCGAACGCCGCGATCGTCCCTCGCCCCGGCGAAGCGGCGCGGCGGCAGGGTATCGGCTCCGCTTTCCAGCGGGCGGCCCTCCGCCTCCCATCGGGCAAGGCCACCGTCGAGGATCGCGACCCGCTGCGCGCCGTACAGGCGAAGCATCCACCATGCGCGCGCCGCAGTATGCAAGGGCGAATTGTCATAGACCACGATCCGGCAGCCATCGCCCAGCCCAAGCGCGCTCATGCGATCCGCGAACATATCGGCGGACGACAGCATCATCGGCAGGCTGCTTTCGCTGTCGCTGACATCGGCAAGGTTCAGGAACACCGCACCGGGAATATGCCGCCGCTCATATTCAGCGCGCGCATCGCGGCCCATATCGGGCAGGAACCAGCTGGCATCGACGATGCGCAGATCCGCTGCGCCCGTTTCGTCCGCAAGCCATTGCGGCGACACAAGTGATTCCATGACCGCTTCCTCCATGCTGTGAAACCCGTTCGCCCCGCCGCAGTCGGGAACAGTTCTAATCTGCGCCGGACGCGCCGTCGAGCCGGTCGAGAAACGCGCGCGCCGAAGCCCGCAAGCTGCGTTTCGTGTCGGCATCCATTTTTTCCCAGCTGCGATAGGGCATGGAAAGGCGACGATTGTCGCCCAGCTTGTCCTCGTTGCGCGCAAGGAAATCCCAGTACAGCGCGTTGAACGGGCAGGCATCCTCGCCCGTGCGCTGCTTCACGTCATAGCGGCAGTGCGTGCAATAGTCCGACATCCGGTCGATATAGCTGCCCGACGACGCATAGGGTTTGGATGCGAGAAGCCCGCCATCGCCAAACTGCGTCATGCCCAGCGTGTTGGGAAGCTCGACCCATTCATAGGCGTCGGCATACACTTCCAGATACCATTCATGCACCTGTTTGGGGTCCGCACCGATCAGCAGCGCGAAATTGCCGGTGATCATCAGCCGCTGGATATGGTGGGCATAGGCGTGATCGAGCGTCTGGCCGATCGCCTGGGACAGGCAGTGCATGTCGGTGTCGCCGGTCCAATAGACACCGGGCAGGTCGCGCTTCGCGTTCAGGAAGTTGCGGGCCACATAATCGGGGCCTTCGCGCCAATAGATGCCGCGCACATATTCACGCCATCCGATGATCTGTCGGATGAACCCTTCGGCTGAATTGAGCGGCACCTTGCCGTCGGCATATCGCTCGGCAACGTCGCGGCACAGGTCGAGCGGATCGAGCAGGCCGCAGTTGATATAGGGCGACAGGATCGAGTGCCACAGAAACGGTTCGCCGGTCAGCATCGCATCCTGATAGTCGCCGAAACACGGCAGCGCGTGATCGAGAAACTGACGTTTGGCGCGCATCGCCTCTTCATGCGTGACCGCGAAATGGAAGGAATCGAGGCTTCCGGGATGGTCGGCGAAACGTTTCGCGACCATGTCTATCACCTCACGCGTCACGTCATCTGGCTGGAACTCGATCGGGCGCGGCATGTCGAGCGTGCCGCCCGGCGGCGGCTTGCGGTTCGCCTTGTCATAATTCCATTTGTCGCCTTCAGGCTTGTCGCCATCCATCAGCAGCCCGGTCTTGCGCCGCATCTCGCGGTAGAAATATTCCATGCGAAGCTGACTGCGCCCCTCTGCCCAGTCGTCGAAATCGGCATGGGTGGCGATGAAGCGGGTGTCGGGCCGTATCTCCACCTCCGCCTCGAACCGCGTTTCCCATTGGTCGAGCATTGCGGCGACCCGCCATTCGCCGGCTTCCGTCACGACGATGCGGTCCGGTGAATGGCGTTCCACCGCGCGCGCGACTTCGCCGGTGAAGCTGCCCGAATTGTCGGGATCGTCGAGCTTCACATATTCGACCGTCCAGCCGAGTTGGCGAAGCCGCGCGGCATGGTGGCGCATGGCGGACAGGATGAACGCGATCTTCGCCTTGTGATGACTGACATACGTCGTTTCGTCCGCAACCTCCATCATCAGCACGACGCTGGTATCGGGGTCAGCGCCGTCGAGCGAGGAGATATCAGGGGTAAGCTGGTCGCCAAGAATGGGGATGAGCGTTGTCGTCATTATTCCCTTGGCCGCCTTTCATCCCTACATCGCGGGACATGACACCCAAGCATCTTGGCAAGGAAAGCCCGCTACCCGCCTCTCCCGAAGCGGCGGAGCTCGATTATGTTCCCAATCCGCGCACCGGAAAGCCGTATCTGGTGCGCTTCACCGCGCCCGAATTCACCTCGCTCTGCCCGGTGACGGGACAGCCCGATTTCGCGCATCTGGTGATCGATTACGCGCCGAAGGAAACGATCGTCGAATCGAAGTCGCTCAAGCTGTTCCTCGGCGCATTCCGCAACCATGCGGCATTTCACGAGGATTGCACGGTCGGCATCGGTGAGCGGCTGTTCTCCGAAATGGCGCCGCACTGGCTGCGCATCGGCGGGTATTGGTATCCGCGCGGCGGCATCCCGATCGACGTGTTCTGGCAGAGCGGCCCGCCGCCCGAGGGGCTATGGCTGCCCGATCAGGGCGTGCCGGGATATCGCGGGCGGGGGTAAGCCGACACTGTCATTTCTTACCCCCGTTCACCCTGAGCTTGTCGAAGGGTGGTCTTTCTTTCTGACAACAAGAGAGAACAACGGTGGCTCAGTCGCTCACCACCAATCGCCGGGTGCGGCGGTAGAGGAAGGCGAGAAGGCCCGCGAAAAGCAGGACGCCGAGCAGCAGCGCGGGGGTTTGGAAGCCATCGCCCGCCAGCGCCATCGCGCCGCTGCTACCCGACCCCGCTACAATCCCGGCAAACACCACGCCCCACAGGCTTTCGCCAACGATCATGCCGGTCGCGGTGAGCACGCCCATGCGAAGCGCGAATTCGCTGTCGCGCCGCTTCTCCGCCCAGCGATCGTAGAACCAGCCGATCAGCGCGCCGGTTGATACCGGCAGCATCAGCGACATCGGTAGGTACACGCCGATCCCAACCGCGAGCGGCGGCAGGCGCATCCGCCCCGCCGCGCCAAGCACTTCGTCCAGCATCACGAAGATCACGCCTGCGACCGCGCCCCAGCCGATCATCGCCCAGTTGAGGTCGCCGCCCAGCACGCCCTTGGCCAGTGCCGAAATCAGCGCGGCCTGCGGGGCGGGCAGCGCATTCGGCCCCGCCCCCGGTGCGCCTGCAAACCCGAACGCGGTGTTGAGCAGGTCGAGCACGGGCGGGATGATGATCGAACCGAACACCACCCCGATCACCAGCGCCACCTGCTGCTTCCATGGCGTCGCGCCAACCAGTTGCCCGGTCTTCAGATCCTGAAGATTATCGTTCGAAATCGTCGCAACGCCGAACACCACGCCTGTGACGATCAGCGCATAGGCGACCAGCGCGGCGGTGGTGTCGGGGCCAGTGTCACGGCCGAACATCCCGGCGAGCATCAGCGCGGCGGCAACCACCGACAGGATGCCGATTCCCGAAACCGGCGAATTTGATGCGCCGATCAGCCCCGCCATATAACCGGTAACCGCCGCGATCAGCAGGCCGATGACGCCCACGAAAATGACTGCGCCCGCGATCAGCGACACCTCCGACCCGGCAAGCGGTCCCGACGCGATCACCGAATAGAGCAGCCACCCGATCGCCAGCAGCATGACAAGCGACCCCGCGCCCACGATCGCGATCGGCAGATCACGCTCCTCGACCGACAGCGCTTCGCCCGCATGGCGCGCGCGGCTTGCTGCCATCGCGGAGCGCACCCCGCCGATTACCGGCCCTGCGATCCGAAGCAGCGTCCAGATCGCGGCGACGCCGATAACCCCTGCGCCGAAAAAGCGGACATCGTCGCCGAAAATCTGCCCCGCCCAGGCTTCGGGACCGCCGGGAAGCGGGTTCTGTGCAGTGAGGATGGGAAGCAGGATACCCGAACTGACGATCACGCCGACGAACATGGCGAGGCCAACCGAAATACCGACCAGATGGCCTACGCCCAGCAGCGCGAAGGATAGCGTGAATCCACCCCCCGTCGCGCCGCCACCGACGCGGAACCAGGTCGCCGCTTCGCCTGCGAACAGCCGCGTTTGCGTCAATATCGCATAGCCGGCGCTGGCAAGCCCGTTCCACAGCAGCACCGACAATCCCTTGGCGCTTTCCGCAGCGCCCTCACGCGATTCGGACCCGACTTTCAGCACCTCTGCCGCCGCCTTGCCTTCGGGATAGGGAAGGTCGGTATCGACGACGAGCGCGCGGCGAAGCGGCACCGAGAACAGCACCCCCAATATGCCGCCGGTGCCCGTGATCGCCGCGGTCGTCCAATAGGGAAAGCCCTGCCACCAGCCGATCATGACGAGGCCGGGGAGCACGAAGATGATCGCGGCGAGCGTTCCGGCGGCGCTCGCCACCGTCTGGACGATATTGTTTTCCCAGATGGTCGAATCCTTGAACCCGCGCAGGATCGCCATCGAAATGACGGCGGCGGGGATCGACGTGGCGAAGGTCAGCCCGACCTTCAGCCCCAGATAGACATTGGCGGCGGTGAACAGCAGCGTGATGACCCCGCCCAGCAAGATACCGCGTAGCGTCAGTTCCGCCGGTGATCCGCTGGCCGTCCCGGCCCGCTTCGTGTCGCTCATCCCGTTCCCCGCTTTACTGCCGCAATCCTGCAGGCGTTCATGGCATGTTCGCGCTAGCCGCGCTATGGCGGAAACATATAGCAGCATGGCCGACGATCCGCCCCCCATCCGCAAAATCATCCATGTCGATATGGATGCGTTTTTCGCCAGCGTCGAACAACGCGACAATCCCGCGCTTCGCGGGCGCCCGGTGGCGGTGGGCAGCGCAAAGGCGCGCGGCGTGGTGGCGGCGGCGAGTTACGAAGCGCGCAAATACGGGGTGAAGTCGGCGATGCCGTCGGTCACCGCACAGCGCCGCTGTCCCGGCCTGATCTTCGTTTCCTCGCGCTTCGACGTCTATCGCGCGGTGTCGCAGCAGATTCGCGATATCTTCGCTGACTATACCGACCTGATCGAACCGCTCTCGCTCGACGAAGCGTATCTGGACGTGACGGAGGACCGGCACAGCCTTGGTTCGGCAAGCGCGATCGCGCAGCAGATCCGTGCCCGCATCCGCGAAGAAACGCACCTCACCGCTTCGGCCGGGGTGTCGTACAACAAGTTCATCGCGAAGCTGGCGTCCGACCAGAACAAGCCCGATGGCATGTGCATCATTCCGCCCGCAAAGGGCGCTGCTTTCGTCGCCACGCTGCCGATCCGACGCTTCCATGGCGTCGGGCCGGTGACCGCGACGAAGATGGAGCGGCTGGGCATCCGTACCGGCGCGGACCTTGCGGGCAAGAGCCTGGATTTTCTGAAAGCCCATTTCCGTTCAAGCGCGGACTATCTGTATGGCGCGGCGCGGGGGGAGGACCACCGGCCCGTGCGTCCGGACCGGCCGCGAAAGTCGGTGGGTGCCGAGCGCACGTTCGGAGAGGATTTGCGCGACCGTGCGGCGCTGCGCGACGCATTGGCACGGGTGGCGGACGCGGCATGGGAACGGGTCGAACGCAGCGATACGCGCGGACGCACGGTGACGCTGAAAATCCGTTTCGCCGATTTCACCACCCGCACCCGCGCGATCAGCTTCGCGCAGGAAGTGGACGGCAGCGCGACCTTTCTGGCGATCGGCGAACAGCTTCTCGACCAGTTCCTGCCTACCCGGCTCGGCATCCGTCTGCTCGGACTGACGCTGTCGGGAATCTTCCGTCCCGGCGAGGGGGAAGCAGAGGTTCAACCCGGCTTGCCGCTGTAAAAAAACTCCCGCCCGGTCATCCGGACGGGAGTTTTTCGATGCGAAGCGCTGAAAAAACGCTTCTTATTCGTCGTCGTTATCGATGCCGATCGCGATGTAGCGGCTGACCGTATCGTGCCGCACGTACAGCAGCACCTGGCTACGCCCTGCGACCTTGGCCTGCGCCACTACGCGGCCGAGTTCCTCGGCAGACGTGACCGGCTGACGATTGGCCGAATAGATCAGGTCACCGCGGCTAAGGCCCTTTTGCGCCGCGTCGCTCGAAGGGTCGGCGCCCAGGACGACAACCGCCTTGGTATCGGCCGAAACACCAAGCTGGCGCGCAATGCGCGGGGTCAGCTGGGTCACGCTGATGCCCAGCGACGCGGTCGGGCTTTCGGCCTGCGAATCGGGACCCTGAGGAATGCCGCTGTCATCGTCCTGATTGAGCGGGGTCAGCTCGTCCTCGGGCGGCCGCTGATCCAGCGTCGCGCGCACCGTCATATGCTTGCCGTCGCGAAGCAGTTCGAACGGAACCGTCTGGCCCGGCTTCACATTGGCGACCAGATAGCTGAGCGACTGGTCGGGGGTGACGTCCTTGCCATCGACCTTCAGGACCAGGTCGCCCTGCTTCATGCCCGCCTTGGCGGCGGCGCCGCCCGGTTCGACGGCGGCGAGCAGTTCGCCCTTGCCCTTTTCGACGCCAAGCGCATCGTAGATATCGTCGGTCATCGGCTGAATCTGGACGCCCAGATAGCCGCGCTTGACGGTGCCGCCCTTCATCAGCGTGTCGACGATCGGCTTCGCCTCGGTCGCGGGAATCGCGAAACCGATTCCGACATTGCCGCCCGACGGCGAGAGAATCTGCGAATTGATGCCGATCACATTGCCCTGCATGTCGAACATCGGGCCGCCCGAATTGCCGCGATTGATCGCGGCATCGGTCTGAATGAAGCGGTCATAGGGGCCACCACCGGTGACGCGGTGCACAGCGGAGATGATACCGGCGGTGACCGAAGAGCCGATGCCGAAGGGCTGACCGATCGCGATGATCCAGTCGCCCACCCGCGCCGAATCGGAATTGCCGAACTTCACGAAGGGCAGGTTGTTGCCCTCGATCTTCAGCACCGCAAGGTCGGACGCCTGATCGTTTCCGATCAGCTTCGCCTTGTATTCCTTGCCATTGGTCAGCGTCACGGTGATCGTCTGAACGACCGCGTTGGCGCTTCCCGCCGCGATGACATGGTTATTGGTGACGACATAGCCATCGGGCGAGATCAGGAAGCCCGATCCGAGCGATTCGGCTTCGCGCGTGATCGGACGCCCGCCCCCGCCCTGCTGACCGAAAAACTGTTCGAACGGCGTGCCTGCGAACGGGTTGGCCTGCACCTTCACCTTTTGCGTGGTAGAGATGTTCACCACGGCGGGCTGCAGCTTTTCTACCATGTCGGCGAAGCTGGAGGGCGCGCCGTTGCGAGGCGCGACCTGCGCCATATTGCTGTCGTCATTCTGCGCCGTCTGGGCGCCCGCGGGCTGCTGAAGCGTCATGGACGCGGCAGCGCCGCCGAGGAGAAGTGCGGTGGTGATCGCGTAAGCGTAGCGCACGGATATCGGTCCTCTCAGTTACATGGGGAGCATTGATGCCGCCCTATGCCGCAAAAATGCTGAACCTCGATTGAATATGAACGAAACGACAGCGCCTTACTGCCCCATGAATTCTTTCAGATACTCATTATCAGGGGAAAGGATGATCGTCGATTTGCCTTCCGGGTTCGTGCCGTCCACGCCGAAGGTATGGCGATAGGACTGCATCGCACGCCAGAAGTCATAGAATTTCGGGTCTTTTCCGAAACTGTCGGCATAGATTTTCGCCGCCTGCGCATCGGCATCGGCGCGAATGATCTGTGCCGTTTTCAGCCCCTGCGCGCGAATCGTCAGCGCCTCCTGCTCACGCGCGGTGCGCATCCGCTGGAACGCGCTGTCGAGCGGACTTCCTGACGGCAGATCGGCATGCTTGATCCGCACATCGACGATCTGGACGCCATATTGCCTGGCGACCCGGTTCAGTCCGACCTGGATATTTTCCATCACCTGGCCGCGTTCGGGGCTGAGCAGTGCCGCGAATTCGCGCTTGCCCAGTTCGTTGCGAAGCGCCGAACCAAGGAGCGGTGAAAGCGCGGTTCGCACCGCGTCTTCCGAACCGGCGGTCACGACCATGCGCAGCGGATCGGTGATTCGAAACCGCGCGAACGCGTCGACTTCCAGCCGGAGCTGGTCGGTCGAGAGCACCGGCTGATTGTCGAGTTCGAGGTCGAGGACTCGCTTGTCCACCCATACCACGCGATCGACGAACGGAATTTTGGCGATCACGCCCGCACCGCTGCGTCCCAGCGGCGTATTGGGCTTCCAGCGGTTCACCGTCTTGATCGGCTGCTGGAAACGGAACACCACCGCCTGCCGGTATTCGGGGACGATCGTGAAGGTGTTGAGCAGGATGATCACGACGACCAGCGCCGCGACGGCAAGGGTCATCGGATTACGCCAGAAACCTCGGTTCATTGGCCGTCTCCCTGCGCCTGGGTCGCGGGGGCGGTATTGGCTTTCCCGCCCTGCGCCATCGGGAGATAGGGAACAACGCCCTTGGGTTCGACGATCGTCTTGTCGGACTTCGCCAGAACCTTCTCCATCGTTTCATAATAAAGCCGCCGCCGGGTCACATCGGGGGCCAGCTTGTACTGGGCGTATATCTTGTCGAACTCGGCCGCCTCGCCCTGCGCACCGGCGAGAATCTGCTGGGCATAGGCGCGCGCCTGATTGATGTTTGCCTGTGCATCCTGCTGCGCCGCGGTCACCTTCTTGAACGCTTCGTCCACTTCGCTGGGGGGCGACGAATTCTTGATCGCCACGCCCTGAATGGCGACGCCGGCCTGATATTCGTTCAGCAATTGCTGCATGCGCTGCGCGACACGGCCCTCAATCTCCGAACGGCCGGCACCGATCGCCTCATCCAGCGTCACTTCGGCCAGCACCTCGCGCATGGCGCTTTCCGCCACGGCGCGCACCGTGTCTTCGGGATTACGAATCTGAAACACGAAATTCTGCGGATTGGAAACGTTCCAGCGGACCTGATAGCTCAGATCGACGATATTCTGATCGCCCGTGAGCACCAGATTCTCGCCACCGCCCTGCGGGAAGCTGTCTTCGCGAATCTTTTCGACATCGACCTTCTGGACCGAATTGATCGGGGCGGGCAGCGTGGGCTGGATGCCGGGGCTGAGCGTGCGCGAATAATTGCCGAACATGGTCACCACGCCGCGCTGCTGCGGACCGATGACGTGAAAGCTGGTGAAAACCAGCCAGACGAGCAGGATCAGCCCGATCCCGATCAGCCAGATTCCGCGCCCGCCCGGCGCCTGAAATCCGCCGCCGCCGCCGGTATCGCCGGGACCGCCGCCGCCGCGCCGCGCGCGTTTCAGGAAGTCGTCAAGCGAGGTGACGCTGCCGCCGCCGCGCCTGCGCCCCTCCGGCGGGAATTGCCACGGATTGCGCGGACCGCCCCCGTTGCCGCCGGATTCGCCGCCGTCACCATTGCCCCCGTTTCCCCAGGGACCCTTGCTGTCGCTCTTCAGGATCGCGCCGATGCGCGTCATCCACCCCGTCCAATAGGCCATGCATGCCTTTATAGGCAGATGCGCGCCGATTTATAGTGGCGAGAATGCGATTTCCTCCTATCTGGCCCGGCATGATCGATACCAAGCATCTGGACGCCGCGCTCGCCCCCGTGGCGGCGGGTCGGGCGAGCACGCGGGCCAAGGAAGGGCGCGTCGATATCATTCTCGATGTGACCGGCCTGCCCGAAGCCACGCGCGACGCGCTGGAACAAGATGTCCGCTCGGCGGCTGCCGCCGTGGCCGGGGTGGCCGAAGTGCGCATCGCGCGCACCCAGAGCCGGGTGCGGCGAAAGCTGATCGCGGTCGCCAGCGGCAAGGGCGGCGTGGGCAAATCGACCGTATCGGCGAATCTGGCGGTCGCGCTGGCAAAGGGCGGCCGTGCGACCGGGCTGGTCGATGCCGATATCTATGGACCTTCGCAACCGGTGCTGATGGGCGTGGCGGGCACCCGGCCGCAAGCGCGCGACAAGACGTTGATCCCGGTGCCCACCGCCTATGACGTGCCGCTGCTGTCGATGGGCCAGCTCGTCGATCCGGGCAAGGCGCTCGCCTGGCGCGGGCCGATGGCCGGAGGCGCGCTCGGCCAGTTGATCGACGCCGACTGGGGCGAGATCGATACGCTTGTCCTCGACCTGCCGCCGGGCACCGGCGACGTTCAGCTCACCATGGTGCAAAAGCACAAGCCTGCCGGTGCGGTGATCGTGTGCACGCCGCAGGACCTTGCGCTGATCGATGCGCGCCGTGCGATCGACCTGTTCGCGAAGACCGATGTCCCGATCATCGGCATTGTCGAGAATATGGCGGGCTATGCCTGTCCCGAATGCGGCGCGATATCCGATCCGTTCGGACGCGGCGGTGCCGAAGCGGCGGCGCAGGAAATGGGTGTCCCTTTTCTTGGCCGCATTCCCCTCGACATCGCGATTCGCACCCAGTCGGACGCGGGCACGCCACCGGCAAGCGGGAACGGGCCGCAGGCGCGGGCGTTCGGAAAAATAGGCGAAAAGGTCGCCGACTGGCTGGGCACGCTGAAAGGATAAGGGATATGCCGCTGACCCGCGACGAGGATATCAGGACGCTGCTGGAAGAAACGCGCACCATCGCCATGATCGGTGCGTCCGACCGGCCCGACCGGGCATCGAACGGCGTGATGAAATTTCTTCAGGGATACGGCTATCGCGTAATTCCGATCAACCCGTCGATCACCGGCGAACATATCCATGGCGAATTCGTGTTTCGCGAACTCGATCAGGTCGAAAATGTGGATATGGTCGATATTTTCCGCAATTCGGACGCCGCCGGCGAAGCGGTCGACCAGGCGATCGCCCATGGCGCGAAATCGGTGTGGATGCAGCTTGGCGTCATCAACGAAGCCGCCGCCGCACGCGCCGAGGCGGCGGGCCTTAAAGTCGTCATGGACCGCTGCCCCAAGATAGAGATTGCGCGGCTGGGCATCGCCGCCGTCGCCTGAACCGCCGGGGCAGCCGGATTAGCGGCGCTCAGTAGCCAATATATGCGTTGCCTGCTCGACCGGCACTGGCGCGCATTCCCGCTCGACCAGCGGGCGGAACGCAACGCACAGCACCATTGGCGACCCTCCGACGATCTCTGCGACCGGCGGAACCATCAGGAAGCCCTCCGCCTCGCAACTGAACAGATAGGGCGCGACCTGGGTCATGCCTTCCAGCGTGGGCACCGCATCGACCGGCTTTGCCGGCCCTGCGTCGCGTCCGCTGTCGAAATATTCGACCGGCAGAAAGCGCGCCGACACGATCTGAAGCCATTCATATGCCTTGCCGAATTGCAGGCCGACTGCGAACTGCCCAGCGCCCACTGGCACGGTGGCGACGAAATGGCCGTCATGCGTCGGCTTTGCGCGAACGCTCGACTGGGTGACGTCGCGCCCATCGGCGAGTAGCAGCGGCACATCCACGCCGCTGTCGCAGAAATCCGCCTGACGCAGATCAAGCCCGAAGCGCCGCTGCGCGAACAGCGTCAGATTGAGCGGCAGCCCGTGCCCGCGAAGCTCGGCAGGCAGATACATGCGATCCGCATCCTTCAGATAGAACAGCCCCTGTTCCTTCAGCCCGCTCGCCGCGACATCCCGGTCGAACAGCCTGACGACATCGTCGCCGCCCAGATTGACGTCATGTTCGAACCGTTCGAGCACGGCGAGTTCCTCGGACTGCGGCAGGAACATCAGCCGCGCCAGAACCGCAGCGGCGGCGCGTCGTTCGAGCGCGCTGCAACCGCTGTCGTCAGTGCGCAGCACCGCGTCGCGATCGCACCGCGCATAGTCGAGGCACCCGCGCTGCGCCGCCTCGCGCGTATCGCTCTGGCGTCCCTTGATGCTCGCCGCGCGGCGGACGGGTTCGCCGTCATCGTCATAATCGATCACCGATCCTTGCGAGACGGTGCATAGCTGTTCGAGCACCGCGACATTGGCGGCAAGCGATTCGAGCATATCGGCGTCATGCGTCGATCCATCGATCAGCCCCGCCTTGTCGAGACCGCTGGCATCCTGTTCGCGCAGCACCAGATACCGGCCCGCCACATCGACGCCAAGCCGTTCGCGCAGCACCGGCTCCACCTGATTCTGCACCGTGCCGTTATAGCCAAGGTCGATCAGCATCAGCGTGTCGCCGGGCGCAAGATCGACTTCGCGGCGAAGATACGCCTCCAAGCGGTCGCCAAAGGCGCGCGCGCGCGCGATCGTGGTCGCGATCCGCTCTCGCGACAGGACAAGGCGATGGAGGGCGCGCACCGGCTTCGCACCGGACGGCAAACCAGCTTCCGCCTCGCCAATTTCGGCTTCGGTGAACAGCAACTGCTTCATCAGCTCGGCGGGGGTGCCGTTGCCGATCTCTGCCTCGACATGGCGGCGTATCCGCGCTTCGCTGTCGAGGCTCGCCGCGATGGCGGTGAAGCGGCTCATCTCGATCGCATGGCTTTGCGTATCGGGGAAAAGCGTATCGAACACGCGGTGCGGCAAATGCCCGTCGCGCATCAGGAAAAGAGGATGAACGCGCCCGCCGCGCTGCGCCAGCGTCTCTCCTTCCGCCTTTACCCAGCGGGCGAAGGGCGCGAACACCGGGCCAAGCACCGAATAGCCCAGCGCCGCCGCGGGATCGTCGATCGCGGGTTCGCCCGCGGCCAGCGTCGCGCGGTGCGGCTGGAACGGCGCGCGCCCAGATTCGACGATGCCGCCCGATGCCGCTTCCAGGCGAAGCCGCTGCACCGTTGCGGGCGAAAACTGGACAAGATGAAGCGCCGGGATGCCCAGCGTCTGGGCCGCTTTCAGGTCGGCATTGGGGTTATCGCCGATGT
The DNA here is from genome assembly GCF_019351405.1 of Stakelama flava. Lineage (GTDB taxonomy): Bacteria > Pseudomonadota > Alphaproteobacteria > Sphingomonadales > Sphingomonadaceae > Sphingomonas > Sphingomonas flava_A. Next base: position 38,357 of record NZ_JAHWZX010000003.1, on the reverse strand, counting down.
GCAGCACGCGTCCGGGCTTGCTCTTCATCGCTTTCAGCATGATGCCGAGCAGCCCTTCTCCCTTCGACCTGCCATGCTCGGACGAAGCGAAGATACGGTCGATCAGGTCGGTCACCGCCTCGCCGGCCGCGCGTGCGATCAGGTCGCGAAGCTGGCTTGCGCTGAAATAGGTGTCGCTGACGATCACCACCTTCATCCCTGCCGCCTTCGCCTTGCGCATGAGCGCCACCGTGGGGGCGAAGGCGAAACAATGGCGTGCCTCGATATCGATCTCGGCGCGAACGCCCGCCGCGCGCGCGCCATCATCCGCATTGGGGAAGGCGTGCGCGTAGATTTCCTCGATCGTCGCTTCGTTTCGCCCATGGCGCAGGATCGCCGATCGGCGGGCATGCTGTTCCGCCCAGATGCGCTGTTGCCGGGTGAGGCCGGGGAGCAGGTGAAACAGATCCTGCGGCGCGTGACAATCGCGCCACAACAAGGTGTCGAAACAGTCGAGCGAAAGGATTTTCGCGCCGCCATGCGCATCCAGCGCGTCGGGCAAGGCATGCGGCAGGATCGTCATATCGGTCATCTTTGCTCCCCTGGACCGATAGTTTTATAGGATGGCGCGGCCAAAGGCGGTCGCCGTCCGAACTGTCGGTCCGGGGATGCGCGGGCCGCCTGCCGCCCGCGCGACGCCTGCGGTCAGTCGCGCAGCAGTTCGTTGATGCTGGTTTTGGCGCGGGTGCCCTCATCCACCTTCTTGATGATGACGGCGCAATACAGCGCGGGCCTGCCCTCGCCACCGCCGGTCGAACCGGGAACGACGACGGCGAACGGCGGCACTTCGCCGCGGGTGACCTCGCCGGTCTCGCGGTCGATGATCTTGGTCGATTTTCCCAGATACACGCCCATCGAAAGCACCGCGCCTTCGCCCACGCGAACACCCTCCGCCACTTCGGATCGCGCACCGATAAACGCGCCATCGCCGATGATGACGGGATCGGCCTGAAGCGGTTCGAGCACGCCGCCAATGCCGGCACCGCCCGACAGATGGACATTCCGGCCGATTTGCGCGCAGCTGCCCACCGTGGCCCAGGTGTCGACCATCGTGCCTTCACCGACATGGGCGCCGATATTGACGAAACTGGGCATCAGCACCGCGCCCTCGCCGACGAATGATCCGCGCCGGACGATTGCGCCGGGCACCGCGCGGAACCCCGCTTCGCGGAACCGGTCGGTGCCCCAGCCTTCGAATTTGGATGGCACCTTGTCGAACCAGCTTGTACCGCCCGGACCGCTCATTTCGACATTGTCGTTGAGCCGGAACGACAGCAGCACCGCCTTTTTCAGCCATTGGTTCACCTGCCAGCCGTCCGCGCCGTCTGGCGCGGCGACGCGTGCGCGCCCGGTGTCGAGCAGGGTCAGCGCCGCATCCACCGCATCACGGATTTCGCCCTTGGTACCCAGCCCGATCGACGCGCGGTCTTCCCAGCCCGCATCGATGATCGCTTGCAGTTGCTCGCTCAATTATGCCTCCTGAATCGCTTCGAGCCATCGGCGCAGATCGCCGGTCGTGAAATCGATGAAATCGCGTTCGGCCTCCACGCCCTGTTCGGACCCGTTGTCCACCCACACGGTCGCCATGCCGATCGCCTTTGCCGGTTTCAGGTTGCGCGCCATATCCTCCGCGAACAGCGCGGTTTCCGGCCTGACCGCATAGGCGTCGCAAAAGCCGCGATACCCCGACGGATCGGGCTTGGGACGATAGCCGGTCGCATGAATGTCGTGGATCGCCTCGAATGTTTCGCCAAGCCCCAGCCGGTCGAGCACGCGCCGCGCATAAGGGGCATCGCCATTGGTGAAGACCAGCTTCCTTCCCGGCAGCTTCGCGATAGCAGCGGCGAGCGGCGCGTCATGTTCGAGCACGTCCATTTCGACGTCATGAACATACTCAAGGAAATCGTGCGGATCGACGCCGTGATCGGCCATCAGGCCGAACAGCGTCGCGCCATGCGCATGAAAATATTCCTTCTGCACACGAAATGCTTCGTCCCGATCGCAGCCCAGCAACCGGGCGACATAATCGGTCATTCGCGCGTCGATCCGGGCGAACAGGTTCGCGCTTGCCGGATACAGCGTGTTGTCCAGATCGAAGATCCAGGTGTCGATATGGGCCAGGCGGTCGATCATGCGACATGCGCTCTAGGCGGCGATCGCGCGCCCGGCAATGGCCGACATATGCGCGTACGAAAAGTCCATTAAGACCAATTCAATAGCTTAAAAACTATGCTGGCCGCGAACCGCAGACAGGGGGACGGCCTATAATGACCGACAGGATGACCCGACAAGCGACCATATTGCTTCAGCGCACGGGCGCACTGGCCATCGCGCTTGCCACTGCCGCGTGCAGCGGGGGCGGTGGTGGTGGCGGCGTATCGACCACCCCGCCGCCCGCGAGCAGCGCGCCTGTCCCGACGCCTTCGCCCAGCCCGACTCCGACCCCCCCGACTCCGACCCCGACGCCGCCCGCCACCAATTACGACACCGCCGAATATCGCGGCTCGGCCGGCCCCGTCTCGATGAACGCGCTCGCCGCGTATCAGGCGGGAGCGACGGGAAGCGGCGTTATCGCAGGGGTCATCGACACCGGCATCGACACCGACAGCGCGCAGTTCGGCAACCGGGTGCTTTCCGCTTCGCTGAACGTGGCGGGCGGATCGACGATCGAGGATGAAGACGGCCATGGCACTGCGGTCGCATTCACGCTTGCCGGCGGGCGCGATGGCCAGACGCTGCCGGGCCAGGGCGTGGCGTTCGATGCTTCGCTGCTCGTGGTGCGCGCGGACACCCCCGCCAGCTGCGCCGCGGAAAGCGATGACGATGGCGGCGACTGCTCGTTCCTCGACAGCAATATCGCGAAGGGGCTCGACGCTGCGCGCGCGGCGGGTGCGCGCGTGGTCAACCTGTCGCTTGGCGGCGATGCGCCCGGCGCGCGGATGAAACAGGCGATCGCCGATGCCACCGCGGCCGGAATCATTCTGGTGATGAGCGCGGGCAATGACGGCGAGGCCAATCCGAACGGCTTTACCGATCCGGCGCTTGATCCGTCGCTGTCCAACGGACTGATCATCATCGCCGGTTCGGTCAATTCATCCGACACCATTTCCAGCTTCAGCAATCGGGCGGGGGCAAGCGCAGCGCATTATCTGACCGCCGTGGGCGAAGGCGTGCTCGCCCCCGGGCTTGACGGCACCACCTATCGATGGGCGGGAACCTCCTTTTCCGCGCCGCAGATTTCGGGCGCAATCGCGCTTCTCGCCCAGGCCTTCCCCAATCTGACCGGCAAGCAGATCGTCGACCTGCTTTTTCGCACCGCGCGCGATGCCGGGGAGAGCGGCGTCGACAGCGTATACGGCAACGGCGTCCTCGACCTGACAGAGGCATTCCAGCCGCAGGGAACCATGTCGGTCGCGGGCACCGATGCGGTGGCGTCGATGGACGTAAATGCGACGCTTTCCGCGCCGATGGGCGATGCGGCGACCGGCGCGCTGGAGACGGTGGCGCTCGACCGATACGATCGCGCCTATACGCTCGACCTTGCGGGCACGATCCGCAATTCGGGACCGCAAACCATGCTTGCCGCCGCATTGGGTGCCGGGCGGCGTACGCTCGGCGTGGATGCCGGAGCCACCGGCATTGCGGTGACGATCGCGCCGGGCATGTCGAACAGCGGCTATGAACCACTGGGCCTTGCGCAAAGCGACATGCGCGCCGCGCGCGGCATCGCCGCCAGCGTCAGTACGCAGCTGGGCAAGCACCTGTCCTTCGCCATCGCCACATCGCAAAGCGGGACGGCGCTTGCCGCCGGTCTTGCCGGGCAGGCGCAACCCGCCTTCCTGATCGCCGACGATCCGACGCGCGTGGCTGGTTTTGCCGCCGATATCGATGCCGCCGCTGCAATTCGTCAGGTTTTCGGCGAATGGGGCGTGACGGCGGCCGCGGAGCGCGGTTCGGCGCTGGACCGCGCGAACGAAGCGATCGAAGCCGCGCGCGGGCGATGGGACCGCTATGACTATAACCGCACTACGCTGGCGATCGACCGTGCGGTCGGGCCGGTACGCGCAAGCGCCGCGATCACCCGCCTAGACGAAAGCGACACCGTGCTCGGCGCGCATTTCGAAGGGTCGCTGGGCGGGGCAAGCGCGACAAGCTGGTTCGCCGATCTCTCCGCCCGTGCCGATCTGGGCGAAGGCTGGTCAGCGGGCGCAAGCATGCGACGTGGCTGGACCCGCGCGCACCTGAACGCCGCGATCGCCGGCGACGGCACGATCCGCACCAGCGGCTTTGCGGTCGATATCGGCAGGCGCGATGCCTGGACCCGCGGCGACCGGATCGCACTGCGCCTCAGCCAGCCGCTGCGCGTATCATCGGGGGGAATCGACCTCACCCTGCCCGCGAACTGGGATTATGACAGCGAAAGCGTCGATGCGTTTCGCACCCAGCGGCTGAACCTCGCCCCGCGCGGGCGGGAGGTCAACGCCGAGCTTGGCTATACTCGGCCATGGATCGGCGGCACCGTTTCCAGCAATTTCTTCTACCGCCGCGATCCTGGAAATATCGCAACGCTTCCCGATGATTACGGGATGGCGCTGCGCTTCTCGGTGGACTTCTGACCGGCGGCGCACTGGAAGGCGGGCCATCTCGCCACCATCTGAACGCGCATGACTGCCTATTCCATGCTCGACCTCGTCCCCATCGTCGAAGGCGGCGATGCGGCGAGCGCCCTTGCCAACGCCGCCGACCTTGCCCGCCAGGCGGAGGCAAGCGGCTATACCCGCTATTGGGTGGCGGAACATCACGGCATGCCTGGAATCGCCAGCGCCGCAACCTCGGTCGTAATCGGCCATGTCGCCGGACGGACCAGCAGCATTCGCGTCGGCGCAGGCGGCATCATGCTGCCCAATCATTCGCCGCTGGTGATCGCCGAACAGTTCGGCACGCTCGATGCGCTTTATCCCGGCCGGATCGATCTTGGGCTTGGCCGGGCACCGGGATCGGACCAGAAGGTGTCCCGCGCGCTTCGCCGGACGCTGGAAAGCGATCCGCAGGCGTTTCCGCGCGACGTGATGGAACTGCAAAGCTATTTCGCCGATGACGGGCAAACGGGCATCAGCGCGGTTCCCGGCGCGGGCGCGAATGTTCCGATCTGGATATTGGGGTCCAGCCTGTTCGGCGCGCAGCTCGCCGCGGCGCTTGGCCTTCCTTATGCCTTCGCCTCGCATTTCGCGCCTGCCGCACTCGATCAGGCGATCGCGCTGTATCGGCGCGACTTCAAACCATCGGCGCAGCTGGACAAACCGCATGTGATGCTGGGTTTCAACGTCATCGCCGCCGATACCGATGAAGAGGCCGACTATCTCGCCAGTTCGCAGCAACAGGCCTTTGTCGCGATCCGCACCGGCCGCCCCATGCCGCTTCCCCGCCCAGTCGAAAACTATCGCGCCACACTGGGCGCGCAGGGAAATGCCATTCTGGATCAGGTACTTGAATGTTCAGCGATCGGTTCGCGCGATACCGTAACTCGCGGGCTCGCCGCTTTTATCGAGCGCACCGGGGCCGACGAACTGATGCTGACCGGCGGCATTCACGATCCCGAAAAGCGCAAACGCTCTTTCGCCATCGCCGCCGAGGCAATGGCGGCGCTCGACAGATAATAGAAGAATGTCGTCACAGCGCGTGCACGATCAGCATCGCGACGCAGATGGCGCAAAAGGAAAGCAGCCCGATTTTCAGGTCGCGTGGCGGCTTCATGCGATCGCGTCCACCGGATCGGCGGGCGCGCGCATCGCGCTGCGAAACAGGGCGCAATAGCTTCGACATATGCTGTCATGCGCGTCAGCGGCGGCCGAACAGGGAGAGGCGATCGCCATGATCGCTTCCTGTTCGGCGCGCCGCGACAGGGAAGGAAGGTCGAAAAATGGGGGCATGATTCGGTCTCCTGCTCCCCCCTGCCGAACGAGCCTTTGACCAGCGCATGTTTCGCGCAAATGTCGGCTCAAAGCCGCGAGTGAAAAGCGTTCAGCCCGCCGCGGGCAGGCGCAGGCGGACCAGCAGACCGCCCAGATCCTCGCTCTCTTCCAGGCTTGCCGAACCTTCGTAAATCTCTGCCACGTCGCGGACGATGGCGAGACCCAGCCCGGTCCCCGGCTTGCCGGTATCCAACCGGACGCCGCGTTCGAACAGGCGCTGGCGATCCGCTTCGGCGATACCGGGTCCGTCATCCTCGACCAGAATCTCGACAAAGCCCGAATCGGCGCGCGCCGTCACGAAGACGCTGCCGCCGCCGTATTTGGCTGCGTTCTCGACCAGATTGCCAAGAATTTCCTCAAGGTCCTGCCGTTCGATATGCCCGATCAGGCCTTCGCTCGCGTCCGCGTCGATACGGACATGCGGATAGAGCCGTGACACCGCGCGCTCCACCGCATCGACCGCCGCACCGATGTCGCAGCGGCTGTGCGACGACCCGCGTCGCCCGACGGCGCGCGCGCGCGCAAGGTGATGATCGACCTGCCGCCGCATCGTGCGCGCTTCGCGGACCACGGTTTCGGACAATTCGCCCGACTGCGCGCTGGCGGCATTCATGATGACGGTAAGCGGCGTCTTCAGCGCATGGGCAAGGTTGCCCGCATGGCGCCGCGCCTCTTCCGCCTGGCGATCGTTATGCGCCACCAGCGCGTTCAATTCCTCCACCATCGGCGCGACTTCGCCGGGCATGTCGCCCTCGATCCGGGTCAGTTCGCCGGCGCGAAGCCGTGCGATCGCGATCCTCAGCTTGCGCAATGGGATCAGCCCGTACCAGGTCTGCAACGTCGCCATGAAGATCAGGCCAAGCCCCAGCAGCAGGAAGCTGCGCACAATGGTCCGGCGCATCGCCGCGATCTGCGCATCGAGCGTTTCGCGATCCTGCGCCACCTGAAACCGCCACAGAACTTCCGAACCGGGCAGTTTGAGATCGCGCTCGACCACGCGCAATTTCTGGTCGGCAAACTGGTTACTGTCATAGGCGTGGACGCGCATGTCCTGATGCGCCCGGTCGGTCTTTAGCAGGCGATCCCATAAAGAGCGCGAGGGAAAGGGTTCATAGCCCTGACCCGACACCTGCCAATACAGCCCCGAATAGGGTTCAAGGAACCGCTGATCCCCCAGCGGGCGGTTGAACATCACCTCCCCATCGGGACCGATCTCCGCCGAAACCATCATCGAATTGAGCAGATATTCGAGCTGGTCGTCGAAATTCTTGGTCACCGCGCTGGTCAGCACCCGATCGAGCGCGAAGCCGCCACCGGCGAGCAGCAGCATGATCCACGCCGCCGCGACGAAGATCATCCGGCGGCTGAGCGAACCGGTGATCCGCACATGCGGGCGCGGTGCCGGGCTGGGGGCGGGGTCGGCGGCCAAGGCGGGGCGCGAAGTCAGGGCGTCGGTGGGCGAAACGTTACTGCGCCGCCGCCTCTCCCTCTTCGTCCAGGCTGTAGCCCAGCCCGCGAATGGTGGTGATCGTATCGGCGCCCAGTTTCTTGCGGATGCGGGTCACGAACACTTCGATCGTGTTCGAATCGCGATCGAAATCCTGGTCATAGATATGTTCGATCAGTTCGGTGCGGCTGACCACCTTGCCCTTGTGATGGAGCAGATAGGAAAGCAGCTTGTATTCCTGCGCGGTCAGCTTCACCGGCTCGCCGCCCTTGGTCACCTTGCCCGACCGGGTGTCGAGGCGGATGTCGCCCGCGGTCAGCTCCGCCGAGGCATTGCCGCTGGCGCGGCGGATCAGCGCGCGCAGCCGGGCGATCAGTTCCTCGGTCTGGAACGGTTTGGCGACATAATCGTCGGCGCCGGCGTCCAGCCCCGCAACCTTGTCCGACCAGCTGTCGCGCGCGGTAAGCACCAGCACCGGCATTGTCTTGCCCTCCTTGCGCCAGCGGTCTAGCACGGTCAGCCCGTCGATTTCGGGCAGGCCGAGGTCGAGCACGATTGCATCATAGCTTTCGGTGGAACCCAGAAAATGCCCTTCCTCGCCATCGGCGGCGGCATCGACGGCATAGCCCGCCCCTTCCAGCGTCGACTGGAGCTGCTGACGAAGATTGGGTTCGTCCTCGACGATCAGAACGCGCATATGCTTTCCCTGTGCTTGTGCCCGAACCGGTGGTTCATCCGCCGGTTCGGCGCAGAATATGGCCCGACCGGCCGTCGACATCCACCCAGATCACCGCGCCTTCGCGCAGGAACTTCAACGTATAGGTGGCGGTGGGCGGTTCGAAGTCGAAGCCCAGATATTGCGCGTCCGGCATTTGCGGCAGGACGCGGCGCTGAATTTCACGCAACGGAAGGATTCGCCCGGCCTGCCGCGCCTCACGCGCCGCATTCTGGTCGCTGTGACGCGACTGCGCGTCGGCGGGGGCCTGGCCTGTGAACACCACGCAGGCGGCCATAAGGGCGATGACGACCATTCGCATCGGGTTGGCATAGCTTGCCCGCGTTGAACAGCCTGTGAATGACGCAGTTAGGGGAATGCAAGCACACCGCTTGCGCAGCGGCCATGCTCCGCCTACCTCCACCCGCCATGGCGGCACCTGTTCTGGCGTATGAAAATCTGGGGCTCCAGCAAGGCGCTGGCTGGCTCTTTCGCGATCTCAACCTGTTCATCGGCGAACGCGACCGGCTGGCACTGATCGGCCGCAACGGCGCGGGCAAGACCACGCTGATGAAGCTGATCGCCGGGCAGATTGAAGCCGATGCGGGACGCCGGACGATTCGCCCCGGCACGAAAGTGGTGATGCTGGAACAGGAACCGGCCATCGCGAAATACGACACGCTGCTCGATTTCGTGCTGTCGGGCGACGACGCGCCGGAGAAATACGCCGCCGAAGCGATTGCCGACCAGCTTGGCATCGACCTGTCGCGAAACGCGAAAACCGCCAGCGGCGGCGAACGGCGGCGCGCCGCGATCGCGCGCGCGCTGGGGCAGGAACCCGATGTGCTGCTGCTCGACGAACCAACCAACCATCTCGACCTTGCCGCGATCGACTGGCTGGAGGACTGGCTGGGCCGTTTTACCGGCGCATTCGTCGTCATCAGCCATGACCGCACCTTCCTCACCCGGCTGACCCGCCAGACGCTGTGGCTCGATCGCGGGTCGATCCGGCGCAACGAAGTGGGCTTTGGCGGGTTCGAAGCCTGGACCGAGCAGGTCTATGCCGAAGAGGCGCGCGCGGCCGAAAAGCTCGACGCGAAGCTGAAGATAGAGGCGCACTGGCTGGAACGCGGCGTCACCGCACGGCGCAAGCGCAACCAGGGGCGGCTGGAAAAGCTGCATCAGATGCGCGCCACCCGCGCCGCGATGGTCGGTCCCGCCGGCACCGCGAAGCTGGCGGTAGAGAGCGACGACAGCAAGACGAAGATCGTGATCGACGCCGATACGATCACCAAAGGCTATGGCGACCGCACCATCATTCGCGATTTCTCGCTTCGTGTGCAGCGCGGCGACCGGATCGGCGTGGTGGGATCGAACGGCGCGGGCAAGACGACGCTACTGAAGCTGCTGACCGGTGAGATCGAACCCGATTCGGGCACCATCACGCGCGCGAAGACGCTCGACGGCATCTTCATCGATCAACAGCGCAGCCTGATGCAGCCCGACAAGCTGGTGCGCGACGTGCTGGCCGAGGGCGGCGACTGGGTCGATGTGCGCGGTACGCGAAAGCATGTTCAGGGCTATCTGAAGGATTTTCTGTTCGATCCCTCGCTGATCGAGGCGAAGATCGGCACGCTTTCGGGCGGCGAACAGTCGCGCCTGTTGCTGGCGCGCGAATTCGCCCGGTCGTCCAACCTTCTGGTACTCGACGAACCGACCAACGATCTCGACCTCGAAACGCTCGACCTGCTTCAGGAAGTGATCGCCGATTATGAAGGGACGGTGTTGATCGTCAGCCATGATCGCGACTTTCTCGACCGCACGGTTACGATCACGCTGGGGCTGGATGGATCGGGCACGGTTGACGTGATCGCCGGCGGCTATGCCGATTGGGAAGCCAAGCGCAAACCCAAGATGCAGCCAAAGGCGAAGGCGAAAGCAGGCGGTGGCGGCACAGGTAGCCCGCCCAGAACCAAGGCGGCGAAGCTAAGTTACAAGGATCAGCGCGATTACGACCGTTTGCCCGGCAGGATCGAGGAAATCGATCGCGAGATCGAACGCGACGAAACCGCGCTCGCCGACCCCGATCTGTTCACCAGCGACCCCGCGCGGTTCCAGGCACTGACCGCCGGTCTGGAAAAACTTCGCGCCGAAAAGGAAGCGGCCGAAATCCGCTGGCTGGAACTTGCTGAACAGGCCGAATCGCTCGGCTGAGCAAACGATCACGGGTCGAGGTGAAAAACCGCCTTGGTGCCGTTCGCGCCTGATTGCATCGTCATCGTCGCGCGTGCTTGGCGCGCAAACGCCTCGATCAGCTTTTGTCCCAACCCGCCATCGGCGCGCGTGCGCACGGGGCCGGTAGGCATGCCGATGCCGTCGTCCGCGACCGTCAGCACATAGCCCGCCCCCTCGCTGCGCAGCGAAACCTCGATCGTTCCGCTGGCGCGCCCTGAAAAAGCGTGTTTCGATGCGTTGGTGACGAGTTCGTTGACGATCAGCCCGATCGACACGGCGCGATCGCGCGGCATGCGGATCGTATCGCTGTGACATTCAAGATGGACCGCGCCATACAGCATCTGCGCCTTTGACAGCGCATCGCACAGTTCGCCCAGATAGGTCGCCATATCGACCGCTGTCGGCCCGCTGTCGCCGCGATACAGATGACGATGTGCGCGAGCGATGCTGTCCACCCGGTTGAGCGCCGCGCCCAGCGCATCGGCCGTCGCAGGTTCGCGCGCGCGGCGACGCTGCATGTCGAGCAGGCTGGCAACCACGGCGAAATTATTCTTCACGCGATGATCGAATTCGGCAAGGAACAGGTCGCGCTCGGCGATCTGGCGGTCGCGCTCGCGCGTGGCGCGTCGCGCCGCCGCGCGGAACAGTTCGGCGATGGCGACCGTGATGATTACCGAAATCGCCACCGACGCAACGCTGAGCGATCCGGCAGCTTCAGCAAAGCGAAACGAACTGCGCACCGGGTACAGAAAGAACCAAGTGTAGAGGATCAGCACCAAACCGGCCACCGCGCCCGCCTGCCAGCGTGCGAAGAACGTCGCCAGCATCGCGGCAGGAAAGATCAGCGCGAAAACGGCGCCGCCGGGGACCACCGCGTCAAGAAGCATGCGAACAAGCGCAGCGATCGCCGCACAAGCAAGTCCGATGCCCAGTTGCGCCACCCAGCGCGGCATGAACGGCCGCAGCCGTTCGGACAGGTCCAGCTCCCCCAGATTCTCCACAATCGGATGTGGCTGGGCCTTCGCCTTCAAGTCAAGCGCGATTGCGCACCATATCGCCCCCACGCGGCGGATACTGGTCCGATTGCGCCAAAGCGTTGCTTTTTCGGTTCGATCAGAGTGGCTTGCCGGCGCGTCCGGCCAGGTCGACGACATATTGCCAGGCCACCCGGCCCGACCGGCTGCCGCGCCGCGTCGCCCATTGCAATGCGTCGTCGGCATCGAAGGGAAGGTCGTGCGCCTGCACATATCCGCGTACGATCGCCAGATACGCATCCTGATCGACGACATGGAACCCAAGGCTAAGCCCGAACCGGTCCGCGAGCGCCAGATTGTCGTCGATCGAATCGCGCGGATTGATCGCGCTTTCCTGTTCGGCAAGGTCGCGGGGCAGCAGATGCCGCCGGTTCGCCGTTACGATCAGCCGCGCATTGTCGGGTCGTGCGTCGGCTCCGCCCTCCAGCATCGAACGCAGCGCGCGCCCTTCGCTTGCCGCTTCAAAGCCGAGATCGTCGACGAATACCGCAAAGGCGCGATCGACACCGGCCAGCGTGGAAAACAGCGCGGGCAAGGTCGCGAGCGGTGCCACCACCTCGACCAGCGCGATCGAGCGGCCCTGTGCCTGCAGCGCACCGACAACGCTTTTGACCAGCGCCGATTTGCCGGTCCCCCGCGCGCCCCATAACAACGCATCCTGCGCCGCGTGTCGATGCGCCAGCCGGTCCAGATTTGCGCGCAGCACATCGCGCTGGCCATCTACGCCGCGCAGCAGGTCGAGTGGCAAGGGGCGGAAGGATCGCGCCGCGACCAGCGCTTCGCCATGCCACAGATAGGCGGGATGCGCTTGCGGGTCCGCCGCTTCGGGCGGCGGCGGCGCCAGCCGTTCGAGCGCTTCGGCGATGCGGGTCATCGGATCGGTCATGGGACGCGCTATAGCGGGGGCGCAGCGCTTCTCAAACGAGGCGGGCGAGCAAATCCTTCGCCGCGTCGCGATCAGCAAAACCGGGATCGCCGAGCGCCGCCTTCGTATTGCGCGCCGCCGCCGCCTTGTCGCCACCCGCGGCAAGCGCCTGGGCATAGTGCCAGCGAAGCCCGGAATGATCGGGCGCGAGCGCAACCGCCTTGCCAAGGAGCTGAAGCGCAGCCGTCTGAAAGCCTGCCTGAAACGCGCTCCAGCCATAGGCGTCGGCGACCGCCGGATTGCCGGGCGCAAGCGCATAGGCGGCGGCGCCATATTGCATCGCCATGTCGTCCTCCCCCAGCCCCGAATGCGCGACCGCCAGTTCGGCGAGCAGCGCTGCGTCGCGATCGCCGAGCCGAAACCGCAACCCTTCCAGCGTCACGACCGCCGCGGCGAAATCGCCCGCCGCGATCTGCCAGTGGCCGGCAAGGCGAAGCGCGGCGACATTGGCGGGATTTTGCTGCAGGAACAGCGCGAGCACCTGTTGCGCCCGATCGCGATGCCCGTCCCGGTCGAGCGCATCGACCATGCGCAGCATCGTCGCTTCGTCGAACCGCACCGAAGCGGCGTCGCGATAGGCGGCGGCGGCATCGTCCCACTTTCCGGTCGCGGCCAGCACATCGCCAATCATCAGCCGCGCTTCGGGCGCGCCTGGATTGTCGGCGGCCATTTTTTGCGCGCGGGCGAGCGCCTGCGCGCTTTGCCCGGCTTGCAGCATGCCGCGGATCAGCGGCACAACGGCACCCGGCGCATCGGGCGCGTTCGCGGCGTCGATATCCAGCAGCTTCAGGTCGTCATCAGCGGTGAAGCTGGTCGATCCGGCAACCGCAGGCAACGCCGCCCGGTCGAGGAAGCGCGCCGCCGTCGCCCGATCCCCATCGCGTTCATACGCGCGCGCCGCAAGGGCGAGCGTATAGGAATCGGCATCGGCCCGCGCGACCATGGGCGTCAGCACCCGACGCGCGCTCGCCGTGTCGCCCGATCGAAGAAAGGCAAGCGCGAGCAGCTTGCGTGCGGTGAGGTTCATCGGCTGAACCGTAACAAGGTCGTTCAGGCTGGTTACGGCCTGCGCATAGTCGCCCTGCTGAAGATCGAGCGAACCACTCAGCAGCATCGCGCCGGGCATCCGGGACAGCGCATCGCCCGCACGCGCCAACACCGATCGCGCGACATCGTAATCGCCCGCCCGCGCGGCGAGCACCGATTGCAGATAATATCCCTGCGGCGCGCCGGGGCGGACCAGCATCGCCTTGCGCACCGCCGCCAGCATATCGCGCGTCCGGCCGACATCGCCCAGTGTGGCGGCATATTCGATCAGCGCGTCGAACCGCCACTGGTCGTGCGCGAGCGCGCTTTCAAACCATGGCAGCGCGGCGGTAAGGCCATATTGCTGGCGCACCAGCTGCCCGCGCAGAATCAATGCGTCGATATTGTCCGGATTGCGCGACAGCGCTTCGCCTGCAGCATTGATCGCGCCGACCATGTCGCCGATGTCGAAGCGGAATTGCGCCAGCGCCTGCCACGCATCGCTGCTCGCCGGATAGCGTACCACGGCGTCTTCGAACGCTGCCCGCGCGCCCGCAAGGTCGCCCTGCGCCTGAAGCGCCCTGCCGCGAACGGCCAGGGTGTAGCGCGCATAGCGCGAATCGGCCTTTTCCAGCGTGGCAAGCGCGCGCGCCGGGTCGCCCTGCAACAGATAGGCGTCGGCATAGAGTTGCTGCACACGCGCCCGATCCAGCCCCGCCGCAACCGCGCGATCGAGTTCCGCTTCGGCCGCGATGCCGTCACCCAGATCGAGTTGCGCGCGCGCCAGCACGCCATGCGCCAGCCCCCAGCCATCGGCGGCCTTGACCGCCTTCATCGCCTGCGATCGTGCGCCGGTCGAATCGCCTTTTTTCAGCAGCGCCAGCGACCGCGCGAGCGCCATGCGCGCTTCGCCCGTTTCGGCGCGCGCAACGCCGCCATTGCCCGCGAGCACGAACAGCAACGCGAGAATCGACAACAGCGTCAGCGCGACGAAGGATCGGCGGGTCTTCCCCACGCGCTCAGGGTTGCAGGTCATAATTTTTCATCAGGTCATAAAGCGTCGGCCGGCTGATCCCCAGCAGGCGCGCCGTGCCGGAGATATTGCCGTGCGCGCGCGAAAGGGCGTGGCGTATCGCCTTGCGATCGGCCGCCTCGCGCACCGCTTTCAGGTTGATCGGATCGTCCTGCGCATCATCGGACAGGTCCAGATCGGCTGCCGTCACCTGTTTACCATCAGCCATGATGACCGCGCGCTTCACCCGGTTTTCGAGTTCGCGGACATTGCCCGGCCACCCCCAGCCGTCGATCGCGGCAAGCGCGTCGGCGGTAAAGCCGGTCACCGGGCGGCGCATCCGGTCGGCATGATGGCGAAGGAAATGGCGGGCGAGCAACACCGAATCGCCCGGCCGTTCGGCAAGCGATGGGATGGTCACCACGATCTCCGCCAGCCGGTAATACAGGTCTTCGCGAAAACTTCCCTCGGCGACCATCGCGTCGATATCCTGATGCGTGGCGCACACGATCCGCGTGTCTACCGCAATCGGCTTTCGCCCACCGATGCGTTCGACCACCCGCTCCTGAAGAAAGCGCAGCAGCTTCACCTGAAGCGGCAGGGGCACATCGCCAATCTCGTCGAGGAACAGCGTGCCGCCATGCGCCATTTCGATCTTGCCCGGTGTGGTTTTCACCGCGCCGGTAAAGGCGCCCTTCTCATGACCGAACAATTCGCTTTCGAGCAGCGTTTCGGGAATCGCGGCGCAATTGATCGCAACGAAGCCGCCGATCCGGCCACTCGCTTCGTAAAGCCCGCGTGCGAGCACTTCCTTGCCGGTCCCGCTCGCGCCCAGCAGCAGAACCGAGACATCGGCGCCCGCCACGCGTTCGATCATGCGTGTCACCTTCAGCATTTCGGGCGACGCCGTGACGATGCCGCCCAGCGGATTTTCGATCCCGGCACGCGCCGCCAGCCGACGGTTTTCCGCCTCTATCGCGTGGACGTGAAAAGCGCGTTCGACGATGACGCCCAGCGCGTCGATGTCGATCGGCTTCTGATAGAAATCCCACGCGCCTTGCGCGATCGCGCGCAACGCGCTGTCGCGCTCGCCATGACCGGTCGCCACGATCACTTTCGTGTCGGGGGCAAGCCGGCGGATATCCTCCAGCGCAGCGAAGCCTTCCTTCACCCCGTCGGGATCGGGCGGCAGGCCAAGGTCGAGCGTCACCACCTGCGGCTCTTCGGCGCGAAGCTGGGTGAGCGCGCTTTCGCGATCGGCGGCGACCAGAATGTCATACCCGTCATAGGCCCAGCGAAGCTGGCGCTGCAGACCTGTATCATCCTCTACGATCAACAATTTGCGGGGGATGTTCATGCTGCCTGCTCCACCAACGCTTCGGCGCTGCTCGCCGCCAGTTCGATCCGAAAGCGCGTGCCCTCGCCCTCCCGGCTCGTGACGTCGAGCGAACCGCCCATCGCCAGTGCGAGCTGGCGCGCCTCATACGCGCCAATGCCGAAGCCGCCGGGCTTCGTCGAAATAAAGGGTTTGAAAAGCGAATCGCGGATGAATGCCGCGCTCATCCCGCAACCGCGATCGATGATGTCGATGACCACCTGTTGGCCACTTCGCGCCAGATCGATTCGAACCGGATCGTCGGCAGCGCTGGCGTCGGCGGCGTTGCGGACCAGATGGTAAAGCATCTGTTTGAGCGCGACCGGATCGGCCCTTGCCACCAGACCCTGCTCCCCGGCAACCCGCACCGGATGATGCGATTCGATGCCGCGCGCGACCGTGGCGGCAATGGTCCCGACATCGACGCCACTGACCGGATCGGCGCGCACGGGGCGTTGCGAAAGACGCTGGATCAGGTCGTTCATCCGGTTGGCCGATTCCTTCACCGTGGCAATCATGTCGATGCGGAATTCGGGATTGTCGCCATGCCGGTCGGCATTGCGCGCGACCAGGCTCATCTGGCTCACCAGATTCTTGATATCGTGCAGGATGAAGGCGAAGCGACGGTTGAATTCGTCGAACCGCTGCGCCTCCATCAGCGCGGCGGTCGCGCGCGCTTCGGCAAGATAGCTTGCCGCCTGACGTCCGGCGACCTTCAACAGGTCGAAATCCTCCCAGTCGAGCGCGCGTTCGAGCGGCGGCCGCGCAAGCAGGATCGCGCCTGCCAATTGGTCGAAATGGATCAGCGGGATGATCGCCCATGCCTCACGCGACGCGAGTATCGGCCCCGGCACCGCTTCGGGAATAAGCGGATCGCCGCCGCCGCGCACGCTATCGAGTTCGACGATGCGGCGCGTTTGCGTCAGATGATCGATCAGCGCAGCCCCCCCGCCGGTCGCGGAGAAATCGGCGCCGTCCCAGTTCCATGCGCCTTCGCAGCGCACCCCCTCGCCTTCGGGCACCAGCAATATGCCGGCGGGCGAATCGACCAGATCGGCAAGCGCCTTCACCAGCCGCGCATCGAGCGCGACATCGCCGCCCGCCTTGCCCAGCGTCTCAGTAAAACGCATCCATTCGGCGCGATAATCGTAGCGATGCCGGAACAGGTGCTTGGCGAGCTTCACCTTGATCCAGGCGCGAAGCCAGGAGGAAGAGACAAGCGTCAGCATCGCCGTGGTACAGCCGAAGATGAACGCCGTCTGCCACATGCGCGCATGATCGCCGCCAATCGCCGCGATGGCGCTGATCGCGACCGCGATGACGACGAAATAGGCGCCAATCGCGACAAGCGATAGCGATTGGTACGCGACGGTGCGCGAAAGCTGCACCACCCAGCCGTTTTGCCGGTACATCGAAAGCGCGAAGATACCGGCGGATGCCACAGCGACCACGCCGCGAAGCACCGCCAGCCCGTCGGGCCATGTCGCGCCAAGATAGGCATAGGCGAACACCACGCAGTCGGCGACCCACATCCCCGCCAGCGCGAGCAGCATGCCGCGTCCGGCGGTGGATGCTGCTTCATGCGCGGCGCGAAGCAGAACCAGCGAAGCAAGCCCGGCGATCATGCGAAGCAGCAGCGCGATGCTCACGACCTGCGCCGCGGGAAAGGCGGCGCGCCCCGAATCGGCGGCGAGATACAATCCGCATTCGGCGACGATCACCGCCGCGACCACTCCGTATACCAACGGCAGCGCCAAGGGCGCACGCCGCCGCTCATTGCCGCGATGGAAGCAATAGAGCGCGATCAGCCAGGCAAGGTTTCGCACGCCCTCTCCGATCTGGCCGGGCGCCTGATTCTGCCCGATTCCCGCGATCGCAAGCGCCCATAGCGCAGTGGCGCCGAAGCCAACCGCAAAGGGCATGCGCGGCCAGCCCGCAGCTTGCGCGCGCGCCGACCACAGGGCGAGCATCGCGAACAGCAGCGCGGCGAGCGAATGGCTCACCAGGATCAGTTCGGCGCTCACCGCGCGCCCTCGGGCCACAGGATCACCCGGATCGTCTGAAGCAGGATCAGCAGGTCGAGAAAGGGCGAATAATTCTTTGCGTAGTAAAGATCATATTCGAGCTTCTGGCGCGCATCCTCGATCGATGCGCCGTAGGGATAGTTGATCTGCGCCCAGCCGGTGATGCCCGGCTTCACCATGTGCCGTTCGGCATAATAGGGCAGCTTGGTTTCAAGATCGTCGACGAATTGCGGCCGTTCGGGACGCGGGCCGACAAAGCTCATCTCCCCCTTCAGCACGCTCCAGCACTGGGGCAGTTCGTCGATCCTGAGCTTGCGGATGATCCGGCCCACGCGCGTTATGCGCGGATCGTCCTTTTCGGCCCATACCGCATTGCCCGCGACTTCGGCGTCGATGCTCATCGAACGCAGTTTGATGATGTCGAAACCGACCGAATATAATCCGACACGCCGCTGGCGATAGAAAGCGGGGCCGCGACTATCGGCCTTTACGATCAGCGCCGCGACAAGGATGATCGGCAGCGTGACTATCAGAAGGCAGATGCTGGCGATGACGTCGAACAGACGCTTCGACATGGCGGAAAGCATCCGCCCCGATGAAAATCCGTCGGAGAAGATCAGCCAGCTCGGATTGACGCTGTCGAGATCGACCCGGCCCGTTTCGCGTTCGAGGAAGGTCGAGATTTCATTGACATGCACCCCCGTTGTCTTGACCCGCAACAGGTCTTTCAGCGGCAGCGCGTTGCGTCGTTCCTCCAGCGCGAGCACCACTTCGCTGGCGTTCAGGAGTACGACATGGTCGGCAAGGTTGTAGATCGCATCGCGCGCGATCGCTTCGGGAATGACCCGGTTGGCTTCGCTCATCGATACATAACCGACAACCGCGAATCCCGAACCGGGCATCCGGGCCAGCGCCTTGATCCGCGCCGCGCGAGCGCCAGCGCCCAGCACCACCACGCGCCGTTTGAACGCCTGACTGCCCAGCGTCTTGCCCAGCAAGATGCGAAGCACCACCAGCAGCGCGACGCCCAGCAGCATCGCGTACAGCAGGTTCGATCGCCAGAAAGCGATCGCGGGAATCAGGAAATACATGACCGACAGGAAAATCGTGCCCAGCGATATCGCGACGATCAGACGCGCCGTGGCGAAGCGCAGCGATTGCAGGGCGTCCGATCCATAGACTCCCACCGCGATCATCGCCAGTTCCATACACAGCGCGAAACTGGCTAGCTGCGGCATACGGGCGTTCAGCGGTCCCACCGTCATGCCGATCTGATGTGCGCGCATAACCCACCCCGCCTCGGCGGCGGCGAGGAGGAAGACGATGTCGAGCAGGCCGAGCAGCAGCACGGCGTTCGGCACATAATGTTTGAACAGCCTGATCATAACACGCCGCGGCGGCCTTTCGGTGTAAATATTACCGACACCGGCAAGCATGTGGCAGAAATTGGCAAATAAAAACTGAACGCGGGCACTGCGCAGGGCGCTTGTCGGTTGATAAGGGTCAGCGCCGTGCCATCATGCGAGGGAAAGACTGCTCAATGACCGAAACCATCACGCCCGTCATCCTGTCCGGCGGCGCTGGCACGCGACTTTGGCCGATGTCGCGGGGCGAACGGCCCAAACAGATGCTGGCGCTGACCGAAGACAGCACCATGCTTCAGGTGACGGCGCGGCGAACGTGTGGCGCGGACTATGGCGCGCCGATCGTCGTGGCCAGCGCGGCGCACGCCGATATGGTGGAGGCGCAGCTCGCCGAAGCGGGGTGCAGCCCCGGATCGATCATCCTCGAACCGGCGGCGCGCAACACCGCGCCCGCCATCGCGCTCGCCGCGCTGGCGGCGGGCGGTGGCGCGACTCCGTTGCTGGTGATGCCGTCCGACCATGTGATCGTCGACGAGGCGGCATTTCACAAGGCGATCGCGACGGCATTGCCGCTGGTTCGCGACGGCTGGCTGGCCACGTTCGGTATTACCCCGACCGGTCCCGAAACCGGCTATGGTTATATCAAGGCCGGCAGCCAGGTCGCGCCGGGCGTTTCGCGAGTCGAGCGCTTTGTCGAAAAACCGCCACGCGAAAAGGCCGAAGCCATGGTGCGTAGCGGGGACCATGTGTGGAACGGCGGCATCTTCCTGTTTCGCGCCGATCGCTATCTGGAGGAACTGCAACGCTATGCGCCCGATATGCTGAGCGCCGCCCGGTCCGCCATGGCCGCCGCGCGGCGCGACGGTGTGCGAATCATGCCCGACGCCGCCGCGTTCGAACGTTCGCCGTCCGATTCGATCGACTATGCGGTGATGGAGCGCGCCGAGCAGGTGGCGGTGGTTCCCGTCAGCATGGGGTGGAACGATGTCGGCAGTTGGGATGCGCTTCACGCGATCAGCGAATGCGACACCAACGCCAATGTATGCCGCGGCGACGTCGTCGCGCTGGATACGGCGGGCAGCCTCGTCCATTCGGACGGCCCGCGTATCGCGGTGCTGGGCGTAACCGACCTGATCGTGGTGGCGAGCGGCAATGACATATTGGTGCTTCCGCGCGGCCGTTCGCAAGAGGTCAAGCGCCTGATCGAAGCGATGAAGGACAAGTGACGGCTAAGCGCATCGAAGTCGGCGCATCGCGCGTCGGCTTCGTTCAGGCGCTGTGTCGACGTTATCGATGAGCGGCCGCGTCCGCCGCAAACTGGCCGCCGTGGAAGGACTGCGGCGCATGCAGGACCAGCCTGCATCGTCCGAACGTTGCGCACTTTGCGGTCGGGTGTTGGGCCTTCGTATTGAATATCACCATGTCGTGCCGAAAAGCCGGGGCGGTCGCGAAACCGTGCCTGTGCATCCGATCTGCCACCGTGCGATCCACGGGACGCTCAGCAATGCGGAACTGGCGACAAGCCATGCCGGGATGGATGCCGTCCGCGCCGATCCGGCGATGGCGCGTTTTCTCGACTGGGTGGCCGATAAACCGCCCGACTTTCACGCCCCCACCCGGCAAAGGCACTGAATATCCAGCACGCGCAGTTATTCGCAACGCTAAGCCCCCCGACAGGCCAGCGCCTCCAATATATCGTCGATCCGCGCCGGATCGCCCACCGCAACGACCTCTCCCACGCTGTCGGCGTGCAGCGGATCGCCATGCCAGTCACACATCCGCCCCCCCGCACCTTCGACGACCGGGATCAGCGCGGCGAAATCGTGCAGCTTCAACTGCGCCTCGACGACAATGTCGAGATGACCCGAAGCCAGGCATCCGTAATTATAGCAGTCGCCGCCCAGAACGGTGCTGCGCACCTTCGCATCGAGATGTTCGAACGCGTGAAGCTGGTCGTCGTCGAACAGCGCGGGCGATGTGGTGGCGAGCAAAGCGTGGCTGATATCTCTGCACCGCCGGGTCGTCGCCGGCTTCCCGTTCAGCACGGTCGGGCGTCCGGTCGCGCCGATCCAGCGTTCGCCGATGATCGGCTGGTCGATCACGCCAAGCACCGGCCAGCCATTGTCGAGCAGCGCGATCAGCGTGCCGAAAATGGGCCGCCCCGCGATGAAGGCCCGCGTTCCGTCGATTGGATCGAGCACCCAGGTGCGCCCGCTGCTCCCTTCGCGCGCATCCTCCTCCTCGCCGACAATCGAATCCATCGGGCATTCGGCGACGATCAGCGCGCGCATCGCCGCTTCGGCCGCCTTGTCGGCCAGCGTGACAGGCGAATCGTCGCCTTTCATCTCCAGCCCGTGTTCGGCGCGGTAATAGGGACGAATGGCGGCGCGCGCCGCGTCGGCCAGACGCCCGGCGAGCGCGATGTCGGAAGCTTTGAAACCCATGCGCACTGCCTAGCGATTGGACGCGCGGCCCGCTAGGCAGCAAAAACGCAATTCGGAGTCGGCATCGCCATGCATCGCCCCACGTCCCGTCCACGGCTTTCCGCCATGCTGGTCACGCTTCTTTCCGCCGCGCCGCTGACCGCGTTCGCGCAGACCCGGATCGTTCCCGAACAACCCGCAAGTGCGCAAGCGGCTCGTGGCGGCGTGGATGTTTTTGTGGTCAACGAAGGCGACGCGGATGAGACGATGACCCTTCCCGACGAACTGTCCGTCACCGCGGCGAACGGCGAAACGCTGACGCTCCACGCGCCCGATGCCTTGCCGTCCGGCGTCGCGGCGCGCGGTTTCGTCCGCGTGCGCTATACGCTTGCCGGACCGGCGACCCCGCCGCCCGCAGTTGCATCCGCACCGCCGCCGCCCGACCGGGAGAGCGGCGTGATGAGCGCGACCGGACATCATGACGGGCTGCTGTCGCGGCTCGAACCGCACGATCCGGTTTACGGTGTCGCGGGGGCGGGCGATGCCGGCGCGAAACTTCAATTCAGCTTCGCGGTGCGCCCGTTCGAAGGCGCGGGCGTGCTCGACGGCTTACGCTTTGGCTATACCCAGACCATGTTCTGGGCGATCGACCGCAAGTCCGCGCCGTTCCGCAGCACGACATACAGCCCCGAAATCTATTACGAAATCGCGCCCGAAGATACGGTGCGGATTGCGGCGGGCTATCACCATGATTCGAACGGCGGCGGTCCGGCGACATCGGTCGACATCAACCGCTTCTTCGTTCGCGCCGCGAAGCGGTTCGATATTGGGCACGACTGGTATGCCGAAGTCGCGCCCGAAGCATGGCTTTATTATTCGACCAAGCATCCGCGCGGATCGATAAAACGCTATCTGGGCTATACCGGGCTGCGCCTGGCGGTGGGACAGGAAGACGGCATCAAATTCGCCGGACACCTGACCGGCAATCCGGGAACCGGCAAAGCGGCGGGCGAACTGTTCGTTTCCTATCCGCTTACCCGGATCGACGATTCGATCGGCATATATATGTTCGGCCAGCTATATAGCGGCTATGGCGAGTCACTTGAGGACTATGATCGCAGCGACAGCCATGCCCGGATTGGCATATCCTTTACCCGCTGATCCGTGCCCGGCCTGCAAATGAAAGGACAGCCCGCATGCGCCCCTTTTTCCTGGTCCCGGCCATTATCGGCGTGGCGATGGCCGTGCCTGCATCGGCCGCGCTCGAGCAGGGCGCGAGGGCGCCCGACTTCACCGCCAAAGGGGCGATGGCGGGCAAACCGATTACCATCACGCTGTCGCGCGCGCTGAAAAAGGGGCCGGTGGTGCTGTATTTCTTCCCCGCGGCGTTCACGTCGGGCTGCAATGCGGAAGCAGCGGCGTTCGCGCAGTCGATCGACAGGTTTCATGCGGCGGGCGCAACCGTCATCGGGATGACGGCGGGCAATACCGACCGGCTGATCGAATTTTCGGCCAAACATTGTTCGGGCAAATTCCCGGTCGCCGCGGCAACACCCGCCATCGTAAAAGCCTATGACGTTGCGCTGACCGGCGAGAATGCGAAAAACACAGGCTACACCAACCGCACCAGCTATGTGATCGCGCGCGATGGACGGATCGCCTATCGCTATACCGCGATGCAGCCGGCGGCGCATATCGCCAACACGCTTGCCGCGGTGGAAAAACTCGGGCGATGATCGACGCGACCGAAGCCGGCAACGCCAGCACCGGTTATCGTTTACGTAAAGTGAAACCGATCATCATCCGATATTAGCAGTTTTGCGATAGCGCCCTCCGCAAATGTCTTGCAAAGGGGGTAGGCAAGGGGATGTTCGCGGCAGCATCTGACAATCCGGCGGGATCGCGCGTCGACGATCGGCTGTTTCGCCGGATCGGCGATTTTCTTCTCCATCATCTGATGGAACCCAGCCCGACCAATTACGCCCTCGCCTTCCACATCTTGGTCAATCCCGAAGGCCCGCTCGCCCGCGCCGTCGACGCGCTGACCAAAGGCGGCGGGCGGTTGAACCCGCGTGACGTCGAATCGCTCGGCGCAAACATCGATGCCGAAGTGAATCGGCAAGCGCCCCAGGGCCTGATCGCGCAGACCCGGGGACAGGTCGAGGGCTTCGAACATATGATGCAGGCGATCCGCGTCGAAACCGCTGGCTTCGGGCGCGATTTGAAAGCCAGCGCCGCGGCGCTGCGCGACACGCAAAGCGACACCGCGCCGATTGAACTGGAAGCGATCGTGCGGATCACCGCGGGCATGCTGGAACGGGTGCAGCAGGCCGAAACGCAGCTTGAAAAGGCGACGCGGGAGGCGAGCGAGCTTCGATCCAAGCTGGAGGAAGCGCGAAACGACGCCCGTCACGACCCGCTTACCCGCCTTCCCAACCGCCGGGCGATGGAAGATGCCTATGATGCGCGGATCGCTGCGGGGGAAGCGCCGTGGGTGGCCATATGCGACATCGATTATTTCAAGGCGGTCAATGATCGCTTTGGCCATGCGGTGGGAGATCGCGTTCTGAAAGCAATCGCCATGACGCTGACCGAACAATGCCCCGGACACCTTGTCGCCCGCTATGGCGGGGAAGAATTCGCAGTGATGTTCACCGGGCCGGATGCCGGGGACGCGTTCGCGATCCTGAACAGCGCCCGCAATGCTGTCGCCGCCAAACGCTATCGGTTGCGCGAAAACGACCAGCCACTCGGCATCATCTCCTTTTCCGCAGGGCTGGCGCGCGCCGCGCCGGGGGAGGACTGGGCCGGCATCTATCAGCGCGCCGACCGGCTACTCTATCGCGCAAAATCGGACGGGCGTAACCGCGTAGTAAGTGAAATAAACGCCATGTGATGGCGTATATTGCCATATTTGCATGGCATATCTCACGCTGTGCTGCTCGCAATTTTCTGCAACCTGCTGATTTATATAGACCGAGCCGTTTGGCACGCTCCCTGCAATCGCTCAAGCATCGGCGTCGGGATGGTCCCGAACAATGCCGAAACCACAGGGAGTTTATCATGACCACGCAGTTCGCAACCTTTCAGCGCAACGTCACCGCTTTTGTCGGCGCGTTCGCCATGACCGCGCTTCTCGTTGCCGCCGCCACCCCGGTCCTTCCGATCGCCTGAACCGCATTCACGCGATTTTTACCAAAGGAATTTGCCATGCTTCGTTCGTTCATGATCGGTGCCGTTTCGTTCACGTTGACCGCCGTCATGGTGCTGGCCAGTGCAACCCAGGGGCAGGGGCTGATCTGACGGCCCTACCCCCGAGCCGCCCGCGAACAACCCGTTCGCAAAACGGGGCGGAACCCGCCCCCGCCTCGCGCGATTGGATCGCATCAAACCGCTCCGCGCGAGGAGAATGACGATGAGCGACCCCGACACCATCGACCAGATTCACGAGGACGGCCTTCCCGGCGAAGAGCGGACGCTCGATCCCAAACCGCAATGGGAACCGCGCTATCCCGGTTCGGGCAGGCTGGCGGACAAGGTGGCGATCGTCACCGGCGCCGACAGCGGCATTGGCCGCGCGGTTGCCGCGCTATATGCCCGTGAAGGCGCGGATATCGCCATCGTATATTTGTGCGAGGATGCCGATGCCGAAAAGACCGCCGAGATCGTCCGGGGCGAAGGGCGCAATGCGATCACGCTTCGCGGCGATCTGGGCGAAGAGGATTTCTGCAAATCGGTCGTCGAAAGGACGCTGGGCGAATTCGGCCGGATCGATATATTGGTGAACAATGCCGGCGAACAGCATCCCGACCCTGAGATCACCGACATTACTGAGAAACAGCTTCGCCGCACGTTTCAGACGAACATCTATTCGATGTTCTTCCTGGTTCAGGCGTGCGGCCGCACCTGAAAAAGGGTTCGGCGATCGTCAATTGCACTTCGGTCACCATGTACAAGGGTTCGCCCGAATTGCTCGATTATTCCTCGACCAAGGGCGCGATCACCGCGTTTACGCGCAGCCTGTCGCAGAATCTGATCAAGGACGGCATTCGGGTTAACGCCGTCGCGCCCGGGCCGATCTGGACCCCGCTCAATCCCTCGGGCGGTGCGACGAAAGAAAAGCTGAAGCATTTTGGCGAAAGCACGCCGATCGGCCGCCCCGGCCAACCCAACGAAGTCGCGCCGGCTTTCCTGTTCCTCGCCTGCGAGGATTCAAGCTATATGGCCGGACAGGTGCTTCACCCGAATGGCGGCGTGGTGGTGAATGCCTGACGCCGAGTGAGCGGCGCGATTTCAGCTTCGCGCCAGTCCGGCATTTGCAGCCTTTACCGTTCCCGCGGGTGCGCGTTCGCCGCGCGAATAGGTGCCGGTGAGCAGCCCCGCCGCCAGCACATGCCCGGCCATCGCTTTTAAAATGCCGGACCGGCCGGGATTCGTTCCGGTATCAGGTCCGTCATCAAGTGCGAAAATCTGAAAAGCATAAGTGTGGACGCCGTGCCCGGTCGGCGGGTCGGGCGGCAGCCAGCCTTCGCCGAAATAGCTGTTGCGTCCGACATCGCCATGGACGCCTTCGCCATCGGCGCGGATTTCACCCTCCTTCAGCTCGCCATCGACACCCGGCAGGTCCCACACCACCGCATGGACCAGCGGCCTGGGCGCGGGCGCGTCGGCATCCTCGACGATCAGCGCGATACGCGCCGTGCCGTCCGGCACACCGGTCCAGAACAGCGGCGGCGACACGCCCTCGCCATCCTGCGTAAATCGTTCAGGCAGGCGCGCACCATTGGCGAACGCGGGGCTGGCCAGCCGGACCGCCTCGAAACTGCCGAGTTCGGGCCGAGCGATGGACAGCTTGTCCGCGCCCGCCCGAAGCCCCTTCATCGCCTGGCCCAGCCAGCGGGGAACATGTTCGAGCATAGCGATACTCCCGGTGCGCGGTTACAGGTCCAGTTTCTCGTAATCGCCCGGCGGGCTGATTATTTCCATCCGCTCGGCCAACAGCGGGCGAAAACTGGGGCGGCTCTTCATGCCGATATACCAGCGCTTGGCCTGTTCGTGGCTCTTCCAGTCGATGCCGCCCAGATAATCCGCGACCGAAATCTGCGCCGCCGCCGCCAGATCGGCAAGGCTCATCGTCGAGCCGGCCAGCCAGGAACGATTGTCGAGCAGATAGTCGATATAATCGAGATGCGCGACCACCGCCTTCATCGCTTCACGCAGGAATTTCGAATCGGGCGCCATTTTGTGGACGAGCCGCTTTTCCATTCGTTCGAACAATAGCGGCCCGGTGATGTCGCGATAGAAATGGGTGTCGAACCACGTGACTAGGCGGCGGATTTCCGCACGGTCTGCCGCCGTTCCGCTGATCATCGCGGACTTTTCGACTGTTTCCTCGAAATATTCGCAGATTGCCATCGAATCGATCAGCGGGCGCAGCGGCCCCCGGTCCGAATGGACCATCACCGGCGTCTGACCCGCCGGATTCATGTCGAGAAATTCGTCGCGCCGTTCCCATGGCGATTCGCGCACCGGTTCGTAAGGAACGCCCTTTTCGCCGAGCAGCAGGCGAACCTTGCGGGAAAAGGGGCAGAGCGGAAATTGATAAAGCAGCCACATCGTCAGCCGCTCTTAGCCGCCAAGCGGCCGGGGTGGAAGGCGCTCCTGCCCACTTCCACCCCGCTTCGCATCATTCCGCCGCCACAATTTCTTCAGCATCGTCGAGCGGATGGTCGAGGCGGTCCAGCATTTCCCTGGGCACCACCTGCCAGAAATTGTTCCGGATCCGGTCCCAATCCTCCAACAGCCCGTTCGACCATTTGCTGTCGGTAGCGCGGGCATGATCGGCAACCAGATTCTTCAGCACCGATTCCCAGTGCAACGAAGATAGTCGCCGCCACGTGATCGATGCGCCGTTGGCGCGCCGTTCAAACGCACCGTCCGCGTCATAGACGAACGCCATGCCGCCGGTCATGCCCGCGCCGAAATTGGCGCCGACAGCGCCCAGCACAACGGCATAGCCGCCCGTCATATATTCGCATCCGTTCGCGCCGCAGCCCTCGACCACGACATGCGCGCCCGAATTGCGCACCGCGAAGCGTTCGCCCGCATGTCCGGCGGCATACAGCCGTCCGGCGGTCGCGCCGTACAGCACGGTATTGCCGATGATGGTGTTTTCGTTCGACACCAGCGGGCTCGATACCATCGGCCGCACCACGATCGTCCCGCCCGACAGCCCCTTGCCGACATAGTCATTGGCGTCGCCGAACACCTCCAGCGTAATGCCCTTGCACAGGAACGCGCCCAGCGACTGGCCCGCCGATCCGCGCAGGCGGACATGAACATGGTTGTCGGCCAGCTTATCCATGCCGAACTTGCGGGTGATCTCGCTGGAAAGGCGTGTGCCCACCGCGCGATGCGTGTTTCGCACCGTATAGGTAAGCTGCATCTTTTCGCCGCGATCGAACACCATCGCGGCATCGGCGATCATCTGCGCATCCAGGCTGTCGGGCACTTCGTTGCGGAAGGTGTTGAGCGAGAAGCGCCGCTCGCCCTCTTCGGCATCGACCTTGGCGAGAATCGGGTTGAGGTCGAGATCGTCGAGATGTTCGGCGCCGCGGCTGACCTGACGCAGCAATTCGGTGCGCCCGACCACTTCGTCCAACGTCCGGCACCCAAGCCGGGCGAGAATCTCGCGAACCTCTTCGGCGATGAAGGTCATCAGGTTGATGACCTTTTCGGGCGTGCCGGTGAATTTGGCGCGCAGCCGCTCATCCTGAACGCACACGCCCACGGGGCAGGTGTTCGAATGGCATTGCCGCACCATGATGCAGCCCATCGCCACCAGGCTTAGCGTACCGATGCCGAACTCCTCGGCCCCCAGGATCGCCGCGATCACGATGTCGCGCCCCGTCTTCAGCCCGCCATCGGTGCGCAGCCGCACCCGCCCGCGCAAATGGTTGAGCGTAAGCGTCTGATTGACCTCGGAAAGGCCCATTTCCCATGGCGTTCCGGCATATTTAATGCTGGTCTGCGGACTTGCGCCCGTACCGCCGGTATTGCCCGAAATCAGGATGACATCGGCATGCGCCTTCGCAACGCCGGCCGCCACCGTGCCGATACCCGCGCTGGACACCAGCTTCACGCAGACCCGCGCCTTTGGATTGATCTGCTTCAGGTCATAGATGAGCTGCGCCAGATCCTCGATCGAATAGATGTCATGGTGCGGCGGCGGCGAAATCAGCATCACGCCGGGCGTCGCGTGGCGCAGCTTGGCGATGAATTCGGTCACCTTGAACCCGGGGAGCTGACCGCCCTCGCCCGGCTTCGCGCCCTGCGCCACCTTGATCTCTATCTCTTCGCAGGCGTTGAGATATTCGGCCGTCACGCCGAAGCGCCCGCTCGCGATCTGCTTGATCACCGAATTGGCGTTGTCGCCATTTTCATAGGGCTGATAGCGGCTCTTGTCCTCACCGCCTTCGCCCGACACCGCCTTCGCGCCGATCCGGTTCATCGCGATCGACAGCGTTTCATGCGCTTCGGGCGACAACGCGCCAAGGCTCATCCCCGGCGTGACGAAGCGCTTGCGGATGGCGGTGATCGCTTCGACCTGATCGATCGGCACGCCTTCGTCGGGATAGTTGAACTCCATCAGGTCGCGCAGATAGACGGGCGGCAGATCGCGCACCCCGCGCGAAAATTGCAGATAGCTCGAATAGCTGTCGGTGCCGACGGCGGTTTGCAGCAGATGCATCAGCTGTGCCGAATAGGCATGCGCCTCACCGCCATCGCGCTGGCGATAGAAGCCGCCGATCGGCAGGTTTACGACCGTCTGGTCGAACGCAAGCGCGTGCCGGTCGCTGGCGTTGACGTGGAGCGAGGCATAGCCTTCTCCCGAAATCTTTGCCGGCATACCGGGGAAAAGTTCGTCGACCATCGCCCGGCTGAGGCCGACGGCTTCGAAATTATACCCGCCACGATAGCTGGAGATCACCGCGATCCCCATCTTCGACATGATCTTCAACAGGCCGTCGTTGATCGCGGTGCGATGGCGTTCGAAACAGTCTTCAAGCGCAAGATCGCCGAACAAGCCGCGTTCGTGCCGGTCGACGATCGCCGCTTCCGCAAGATAGGCGTTCACCGTGGTCGCGCCGACACCGATCAGCACCGCATAATAATGGGTGTCGAGGCATTCGGCGGTGCGGACATTGACGCTGGCGTAAGATCGCAGCCCGCGTCGGACGAGGTGCGTATGGACCGCCGCCGCCGCCAGAACGCCGGGAATCGCGATCCGGTCGCTGCCGATATGTTCGTCGGTGAGGAACAGTTCGCTGCGCCCTTCGCGAACCGCCTGTTCGGCCGCGTTGCGGATGCGCACGATCGCGCTGCGCAGCGCATCCGGGCCGCCCTCGGCATCAAAGGTGCAATCGATTTCCGCCGCCTGGCCTTCGAAATGCGCCTTCAGCCTGACCCATTCGGCACCGGTAAGCACCGGCGAATCGAGCACCAGCACCTTGCCCGGCCGCGCTTCGGATTCAAGGATGTTGGCCAGATTGCCGAAGCGGGTCTTCAGGCTCATCACATGCCGTTCGCGCAAGCTGTCGATCGGCGGGTTCGTCACCTGGCTGAAATTCTGGCGGAAGAACTGGCTGATCAGGCGCGGCTTGTCCGAAATGACGGCAAGCGGCGTATCATCGCCCATCGATCCGATCGCTTCCTTGGCCCCTTCGACCATCGGCGCGAGGATCAGCTCCATATCCTCAAGCGTCTGCCCGGCCGCCACCTGACGACGGACCAGATCGGCGCGATCGAACCGCACCGTGGCATAGGACGGCGCGGGCGGCAGGTCCTCCACCGTCAGGAACTGGTCGATCATCGCGCCATAATCGCGCTCGCCCGCGATCCGGTCCTTGATCGCGCGATCGTGGAACACTTCGCCCTGATCGAGATCGACCGCGATCATCTGCCCCGGTCCAAGCCGGCCCTTCTCGGCGACCTGCGCCTCGGGCACCACGACCATGCCGGTTTCCGATCCGACGATCAGCAGCCCGTCATTGGTGCGGGTGTAGCGCAGCGGACGAAGCGCGTTGCGGTCCATCCCCGCGACTGCCCAGCGGCCATCGGTCATGGCGAGCGCGGCGGGACCGTCCCACGGCTCCATGACGCTGGCGAGATAGGTATACAGCGCCTGATGCGCCTTTGGCATGTCGTCGTTCATGCCCCAGGCTTCCGGGATCAGCATTAGCTTGGTGGTCGGCGCGTCCTTGCCCGAACGGCAGATCGCCTCGAACACCGCGTCCAGCGCGGCGGTATCGCTCGCGCCCGCCGGGATCACCGGCTTGATATCCTCCGAATGCTCGCCGAATGCGAGGCTCGCCATCTTGATCTCGTGGCTCTTCATCCAGTTCCGGTTGCCGCGGATCGTGTTGATCTCGCCATTATGAGCGATGCAACGGAACGGCTGGGCCAGCCACCATTGCGGGAAAGTGTTGGTCGAATAACGCTGGTGAAAGATCGCCACGCGGCTTTCGAACCGGTCGTCGTTCAGGTCGGGATAGAAGTCCGACAGGCTCTCGGCGAGGAACAGCCCCTTGTAGATGATCGACCGGCAGGAAAGCGAGCAGATGTAAAAGCCCTGAACCTGCGATTCGATCACCCGGCGTTCGATGCGGCGGCGGACAAGGTACAATTCCTTTTCGAACTCGGCCGCGTCCATGTCCTCCGGCATCGGCCCGGCGATCATGATCTGTTCGATTTCGGGCCGGGTCTCCTGCGCCTTGCGCCCGATCACCGACACATCGACCGGCACCTGCCGCCAGCCATAGATGGTGTAGCCCGCGTTGATCAGTTCGCTTTCGACGATGGTGCGGCAGCTTTCCTGCGCGCCCAGATCGGTGCGCGGCAGGAAGATCATCCCGACCGCCAGCCGGTTGGGCAGCACCTTGTGCCCCGACTGGTCGATCGCGTCGTCGAAAAAACGGTGCGGCAGATCGACATGCAGCCCGGCCCCGTCGCCGGTCTTGCCATCGGCGTCCACCGCGCCGCGGTGCCACACCGCGCGCAACGCATCGATCGCCGACGCGACGACCCGGCGCGATGAACGCCCGTCCGTCGCCGCGACCAGCCCGACGCCGCACGCATCGCTTTCGAATTCGGGACGGTACATGCCCTCACGGGCAAGGCGGTTGCGTTCTGCTTCGTTCACTGGCTGTTGCCTTTGTCCTGCGCGGCGGCCGCAAGCTTGTCGGCCAGTTCCTGCGCATCCTTCTGCGTTTTCTTCATCGACTGCTGCATCAGATCGCGCTGCCAGGCGGCGACATCCGGATCGCCCATTATCTGCATGGACTGTTCCACATATGCCCGTCCCGTCGGCGTTGCGAAGAAACGTTGAAGTTCGCCGAGCTGCTTGGTGTCAAAACGTCGCGCATAGGCATGCGCCATCGCATCGATCATCCCGGGCATGTTCTGACGAATCAAGGTCATCGTGCTTTCGGTCTGGTTTCGCAGGAACTCTTCAATAATCGACCGCGCCTGCGGCACCGTTTTCAATTGCCCGGCGATTTCAGGATTATCGAGCATGCCCTTCTGAATATTGGCCATCAGGGGCCGCAGCATGCTCTCCATCATCGCATCGCGCCGATCCGGCGGCATCAATTCGTCGATCAGTGCTTTCGCGGCGGCAAGCCGCTCGGGCTTCACGTCGGAAGGCGCTGTCTGACCGACCGGCGCGACGGGCCGCGCCTGCAGCGGAAGCGGCGCCAGAAGCGCCAGTAAGGGCAAAAGAATTTTCATTGTCTTCATGCCGTCTCCATCGCTGCCTTGCGCGTCGCCTTCGCCTTTTGCTTCAGCCAGCCATGCATCTTGTCTGCAACATCGCGGCCGTCGCGAATCGCCCAGACGACCAGGCTCGCCCCGCGAACGATATCGCCCGCGGCGAACACGCCCTCCATGCTCGTCATCATCGTTGCGTGATCGACGCGAAGCGTGCCCCAGCGGGTGACACCGAGCTCCGGCGCGCCAAACAGCGTGGGCAGGTCCTCCGCCTCGAACCCCAGCGCCTTCACCACCAGATCGGCGTCTAGCGTGAAATCGCCGTCCGGTTCGGGTTCGGGAGCACGACGCCCGCTGGCGTCGGGTGCGCCAAGCCGCATGCGCGTGCCGCGCACCGCCGACACCCGCTCGCCCACACCGGCGGAATCGAACCCTTGGGGGCCGGAGAGCCAGACGAATTCGACGCCTTCATCTTCGGCATTTTCGACTTCGCGCTGCGATCCGGGCATGTTGGCCCGGTCACGGCGATACAGGCACTTTACCGATTTCGCCCCCTGCCGGATCGCCGTGCGAACACAGTCCATCGCGGTGTCGCCGCCGCCCACAACGACGACATTTTTGTCCTTCGCGTTCAGGCTGCCGTCGCGATAGGCGGGAACGTCGTCGCCGAAGCCGTTGCGGTTCGACGTGATCAGATAGTCGAGCGCTTCCACCACACCGGGGCTGCCGACACCCGGCGCCTTGATATTGCGCGCTTTGTACACGCCGGTCGAAACCAGCAGCGCGTCGTGCCGTTCGCACAGTTCGCCCATCGTGGCGTCGCGGCCGACCTCGAAACTTTCGTGAAAGGTGATGCCGCCGTCCTTCAGCCGCTGGACGCGGCGCATCACGACTTCCTTTTCCAGCTTAAAGCCGGGGATGCCATAGGTCAGCAGGCCGCCCGCGCGATCATGCCGGTCATACACATGCACCTCATAGCCGAAGCGGCGCATATATTCGGCCGCGGTCAGCCCGGCCGGCCCCGCACCGATGACGCCGACCGACTGGCCGCGTTCCGGCCCAGGCACCAAAGGCTCCACCCAGCCCTTTTCCCAGGCGGTGTCGGTGATGAATTTTTCGACCGATCCGATGGTGACCGCGCCGTGCCCCGAAAATTCGATGACGCAATTGCCTTCGCACAGCCGGTCCTGCGGGCAGATGCGGCCGCAGATTTCGGGCATGGTGGAGGTCGCGTTCGAAAGTTCATACGCCTCGCGCAGCCTTCCTTCGGCGGTCAGGCGCAACCAGTCGGGAATATGATTGTGCAGCGGGCAGTGAACCGAACAATAGGGAACACCGCATTGCGAGCAACGCGCTGCCTGATCTTCCGCAGAATCGACCGCATAGCGTTCGGAAATTTCCTGAAAATCCGAAGCGCGCGAGTCGGCAGGGCGCTTGGCAGGATAAGCCTGCTCCCGGGTCACGAATTTCAGCATCGGATTTTCCGCCATTGCGCTTCCCATCTTTTCCGGATGGGGCGCACATACCGTCCCATGCGCACCGAGTCACGCGGAAAAGCTCGGTTATGACAGTAATGCTTACTAAATAAATTTTACGTCCGCGCTTCGGAGCGCCCGACCACTACTGCGATATAGCCTCAAGGTCCGATCCGGACCTATATCGCAGCAAGTAGGATAAGCGCGATGGTGCCCGCCGCAATCCTGTACCAGGCAAACGGCGCAAAGCCGTGCCGGGTAACGATCCCCAGAAACCATCGAATCACCAGCAATGCCACCACGAAGGAAACGACAAAACCGATGCCGATCGCGGTCCAGCCGGTCTGCCCCAGCCCCTCATGGCTTTTCAGCAGATCATAGCCGGATGCCGCAAGCATGGTCGGCACTGCCAGAAAGAAGCTGAACTCCGCGGCCGTCTTGCGGTCGGTGCCCAGCCCGAGCGCGCCCATGATGGTCGCCCCCGACCGGCTGACCCCCGGA
Organism: Stakelama flava; assembly: GCF_019351405.1. GTDB lineage: Bacteria > Pseudomonadota > Alphaproteobacteria > Sphingomonadales > Sphingomonadaceae > Sphingomonas > Sphingomonas flava_A. Next base: position 4,023 of record NZ_JAHWZX010000003.1, on the reverse strand, counting down.
ATCATCGCAAGGCACTGGACGAAACCGATGCCGAGTGCGGTGCGCCACGTCATCGCCTCGACACTGCCTTCTGGCGGATGCTTTACGAACTTTTCGACCAACAGGATAATCACACCGCCCACGATCAGCGCGATCGACACCACGACGGGACCGAGCGTCGGACTGGTCAGCAGCGTCTTCACCCCCTTGTAAACAAAGATACCGATCACGGCGGAGGGCAGGAAGCCAAGCGCGACATTGCGGGTAAAGGCTACCGCTCCCGGATCCCAGCGCAACAGCCCTTCAAGCACATGCCAGAACCGCTGCCAGTACAGCACCACCACAGCCAGAATAGCGCCCACCTGGATCACAATGTCAAACGTGCCCGACCCTTCGCCACCAAATCCGAACAGGCGGCCGGCAAGGATCAGGTGCCCCGTTGAGGACACCGGCAGGAATTCGGTTACCCCCTCGACAATGCCGAGCAGGAGAATGGTCAAAAGTTCGGTCACGCAGTTTTCCTGTCCTCGGCCGCCGGCATCCTGTCGCCGGCACGCTGGTATCGCCTAATTATTGCTTCAGGCCGCCTGGGTCCGGCGTCCGAATCGTCCGTTGCGCCGATATTGCACCAGCCAGCCCGGCGCGATCGTCGCCATCGGCGTCGGATCGACCCCCAGATCGCGAATGCCGGGCAGGTCCCCGACCACATTGTCCCGCTGAAGCATCCGCCACTGATCGCTCGTTATCGGCGTGCCAGGAAGCGACGCCAGCATCGATCCGATCGAATCGGGCAGTTCGACAATGGTCCGTTCGCGCCCGATCGTCTTGGCGATCCAGTGGATCAGCTCACCCATGCTGATGATGTCAGGTCCGCCGAGCGCATAGGCCTTGCCCCCATGCGCCTCGCGATCGTCCAGGGCGGCCAGCACCGCCGCCGCGACATCAGCGACATATATCGGCTGAAACCGGGTCCGGGCGCGGACCACCGGCACGATCGGCGCACTGGCGACCATCTGTGCGAAGCGGTTCACGAAATCGTCCTCACGCCCGAAGACGATCGACGGGCGCAGGATCGTGGCCTCGCCAAACGATTCCTTCACCGCGGCTTCGCCCTGCGCCTTTGACCGGCCATAGGCCGACGGCGAATCGGCATCGGCGCCGATCGCGGATATCTGCACCATTGACGTGCAACCCGCCTCACGCGCGGCCTGCGCCACGTTGCGCGCGCCCTCGACATGGATCTTCTCGAAATTACCCGACAGGATACCGACAAGGTTGACCGCCGCGTCGGCGCCTTCGACCGCGCGCTTCACCGTGTCGGGGCGGGTGATGTCGGCGGCAACGAACTGGGTCTGCCCGACGCCGCCCTGGGGTTTCAGATACCAGGCATCGCGCGGATCGCGCTGCGCGATGCGCACGCGCGCACCGGCGCGCAGCAATTCCTGTACGACATAGCGGCCCAGAAAGCCGCCACCGCCGAACAGCGTGACCAGCTTGTTCTTCATCATCACCGTCTTCCTTTCGCAACTGCCGCAAATGCCCGTTGCGAAGCCAAACGGCAAGCGCGTCATGAAAAGTGCACGGGGCGATTGACAAGCCCCGACACCTCCCCTAGTTCGCGCCCCCTACCGTTGCGTGCCCAGATGGCGGAATTGGTAGACGCACCAGCTTCAGGTGCTGGCGGTCGCAAGGCCGTGGAGGTTCGAGTCCTCTTCTGGGCACCACTACTGGCTCTGGAAACGTCCAGCAGCATACAGTAAGCGGCTGGTTTCACAGCATTTCTTGACCGAGAATCGCCAGACACCGTCCGGCGAAATCCGGCTAAGAGCACCAGCAGCAGCCACAAATGTTGCTCTTTTTGGGGCTCTCGGATCGACCCGGCTTTGCTGGGAAAACGACCATGCTGACCTACATCCAGATCAATGCCGCCAAGCCGAGGGAGAAGGCTTGGACCCTGAGCGACTCTCAGGGCCTCCATCTCCAGATACAACCTAACGGCTCGAAGCTCTGGCGCTTCAAATATCGATTCTTGGACAAGCAGAAGACCCTTCACCTCGGCGGCTGGCCAACGATAAGCCTCGCCGACGCTCGTGTGCGGCGTGACGAAGCGAAGAAGAAGATCGCTGACGGGATCGATCCGGCGCTGGAGAAAAAGCGTGCACGGATCGCCGCAAAGTACGCCGCTGCCAACACCTTCGAGGCGGTCGCCAAGGAATGGCTCGTCAAATGCGAACGGGGCGGTCTCGCGCCCGTGACCGTCGATAAGATCCGCTGGTTGCTTGGCAAAGCCTATCCGTTGATCGGCACTATCCCGATCGCGCAGATCACGCCGCATGAGGTGCTTGCCGTTCTCCGCAAGATCGAGGCGACGGGCGCCTATGAGAGCGCACGCCGCATGCGCAGCGTCCTGAGCCGTGTGTTCCGCTACGGCGTGGCGACCGTCCGCTGCGACAAGGATGTCGCTGCCGATCTTCGCGGCGCGATCGCCGTGCCGAAGGTCAAGCATTTCGCGGCCATCACGCGACCATCCGAGGTTGGCACGCTGCTGAGGGCGATCGACGGCTATAGCGGGCATAAGGTAACGGTCATGGCCATGCGGCTCTCACCCCATGTGCTGTTGCGCCCCGGCGAGCTGCGGCAGGCGGAATGGACCGACATCGATTTCGACGAAGCGATCTGGTTCATTCCGGCCGAGCGGATGAAGATGCGGCGCCCGCACCGGGTGCCGCTGTCACGGCAGGTGATCGCGATGCTCAAGGAGCTTCACGAGCACACGCACTGGTGGAAGTACCTGTTTCCGTGCCTCGGCAAGCCGCGCAAGGCGATGTCGGAGAATGCCGTCAATCAGGGTTTGCGCAAGCTCGGCTACACGACCGATCAGATGACCGCACACGGGTTCCGGGCGATGGCAGCGACGCTGCTCAACGAAATGGGCGAGTGGAACCCCGACGCTATCGAACGACAGCTCGCGCATGTTGACACCAATCAGGTCCGCCGCGCCTATGCGCGTGGCGAATACTGGGACGAGCGCGTGGCGATGATGCAACGCTGGTCCGACTATCTCGATCAGTTACGTGATGGCGGAACGGTGCTGCGGCCAGATTTTCAGGCGGCAAAAAGATCGCGGGCCTGGCGCGCTCGATTGAGTCGACGTAGCGCGAGCTGAGGCCGGTCCGATCAGCCAGCTCCTCCTGCGTAATTTCTCTTTCCTGCCGAAGCAGGCGGAGATTCATTGCCAAGACATCCTTCAGTTCCATCAAGACGATGGTCAGCGGACCGGAACGATCCTTCTAGGAACGATCGTTCCTATTCGTTATAGTCGGCCACTTGGAGACCGAATGCATGCCGCCGCAAATTCCCCTGCAGCGATCTGCGCCAAGAGGTGCAGCAACCGAATACGACCGCGTCCATCTAGCGCTCTATGCCGCTCTGCTAGATGCCGACGCAGCCGGGGTGGATTGGGCAAAAGCGGCCGCAACACTAATGCAACTGGATCCAAAACAGCAAGATTGCCAGCGCTGCTGGCGGTCACATCTCGAAAGGGCGCGCTGGATTGCGGGTCCGGGCGTTGCTCAGGCTATTGCGAAATTGGGCAGAGCGGAGGCCTGATCGGGATCGCAAGGGTGATTCACTGCGCCTCGCGCTGACGCGCGACCGCGCTATACGGCTCGTTTCACGTCGCCGCCGAACCCCGGCTGCGCGCAGGTCTCGGCCTCACGGTAACGATCGCGTGGCGTTCACGTGGACGCCGCTAACGCGGCGGCGTCGTTCGAGTGGCCTCTCCCTGACGGCGGGTTTGGTCGGCGCTCCCTTCTATCATTACAGTTGCAATTTGGTTTTGAGGTGAGCCCGTTTTGCTGCGGCTTGATGAGCTCGCCTTCAGCATGACCAGGCGATGATGCAGGCAGGCTCGATCCGGCGTTGAGCGAGTTTGACGGCGATGCGCCGGACCTCCTGAACGGACCAGCGGATCAACTCCTGATGGCGGGCATCTTCGGTCTTTTTGGGGGCGTGGTGTTGTTGGCGCGGTATCGGACTACAGCC
>NZ_JAHWZX010000029.1 GCF_019351405.1 Stakelama flava | reverse complement strand
GGGTGGATTGGAGACAGACGGGTTTTAGGAAACACCGGGACGATAGCTGCCTAGCGTCTCACTGTCCTGATCTCGCATCATACTCGCGGCGCGCGGCTTCCATGGCCGGCCAGTTCTCACCGATCCACTGAGCGAAGAACTCAAGGGGAGGCAGCATTCCTTTTCCCATGAGGCTCAGCTCATATTCGACCCTCGGGGGGACCTCGGCGAAGTAATGGCGCACTACCAAGCCGTTTCGCTCCAGCATCCGCAGCGTAAGCGTCAGCATCCTCTGGGAAATTCCCGCCACGCCACGTTTTATCCCGGAAAATCTGAGCCTGTTGCCCGGCGTTTGCGCCAGCAGAAGGATGACGAGAATGGTCCATTTGTCTCCGAGGTGGGTCAGCATATTGTGCGGGGCGCAGGATAAGGCTCCGATACCGCGTGAGTCCCCCTCGGGGCGCTCCGTTACCATCGTCGACATAAGTTCTCTCCATGTAACCAAGGCACCGCCATGTGCCGTCTTGTGCAGACAGGACGCCAGTATAGTTATGTTACCATCGATGGTTACACATAGGAACTAGCGTGAAGAATATTGGGATTGTCGGAGCAGGGCATGTCGGAGAGGCGCTCGCTCGTCGCCTCGTCGAAACGGGCTACACGGTGAAGGTCGCGAACTCCCGGGGCCCAGACAGTCTCGCAACGTTTGCACAGAGGACGGGCGCCAAGGCCGTCGCCATCGCCGACATTTCGCTCGGGGTGGACGTTCTCATCATCGCAATCCCGATGGCACGCATCGCCGACTTACCGAAGACCGTAATCGCGACGCTGCCGCCAGGCGCGATCGTGATCGACGCGGGCAATTACTATCCGCCGCGCGACGGAGCAATTCCTGCGATCGGGGCCGGCCTGGCAGAGTCCCAATGGGTTTCCCAGGAACTCGGCGTCGCGGTAATCAAGGCGTTCAACAACATCATCGCGTCAATCCTGGCCACCGGTGGCAAGCGCGCAGGCGATCCCAATCGCATTGCGTTGCCCGTCGCCGGTGACGATCCCAAAGCCCGGGCCGCCATCATGCGGATCGTGGAAAAGCTGGGTTTCGACGCCGTCGATGCGGGTTCTCTCGCGGAATCGTGGCGCCAACAGCCCGGACAGCCCGCTTATTGCACCGACCCGACGCGCGACGAACTACCGCTGCTGCTCCGGCGCGCCGATCGAGCGACGGCCCCTAAGGGCCGAGACCGGGCGTCGAAAATATTGGCCAAACTGCCCGATGATTATCCGGCTGATCAGCTTGTCCGCGTTTCGAGGATTTTTGTGGGGCTGGACAAAATGAAGCCGAGAAGTTGGCTGGCCGTGCTGCGACTTGGCATGGCGCTTCTACGGTCTCCGCGTTAATCTCGCCATGTCACAGCGACGACGGGATTTGGCAGATCGAATCATTCGCCGCGTCGTCACAGGTTATGCGACAGCGGCCGCGACGTTTCCAGCAAGGTGAAAAGCCGTCGCGAATGACGTCATCTGGGGCGATTCC
>NZ_JAHWZX010000028.1 GCF_019351405.1 Stakelama flava | reverse complement strand
CAGTACATCAACGGCTTCTATAATTCCCGGCGTCGCCACTCATATCTGGGTGGCATCAGCCCGCTCGCCTTTGAGGCCAAGGTGGCATAATGAGATAGGTGACCGGCGCAAAACCGTTACAAGTCCACATGCACAATACGTGAAGCCTATCAGGCAGTGATGATGCGCGAAAAGCGACGCTGGAATAGCGCTCGGTCAGGTTTTATCGGGTCTCGCCAGCGCATCTGCCTTCAGACCTTCGAGGCGCTCCGAACACACCTCGTGAACGACGCGACCGAGCTCCTCAACCTGCTCACCGAACCATTCGAGCTCGCCCCTGGTGATGCGGTAATGCTTCGAGTAGCGCGCCTTGACGCAGGCTTCCTTGAGCTTATCGAACAGCGCCCGGTCGCGGCGAATATCGCGCGGCCAGACATAGGCGAGGCGGCGATCGATGCGCTCGGCCTACGTACGCGGGAAGCCGAGATTATGCACATGGGGCGTATAGAAAGTGCAGACCAGCAGCACGCAGTGATACAGGCGTTCGCAGGCTTGGTGCAGCTGGAAGGCGGGGTTGTTGGTGCGGCCTTGGACACGGTTGAATTTGTAATTGTCGAAATACTCCTGCGCCAGTGCCGACACCGAAGGTTTTGCGTGATAGTGTCAATCTGATCGCCAAGAATGCGGTACGCGGCAAAGCCGATCTGATGGCGACCGAGTTCACTATTTCGGAGGCCGATGTTGATCTGCTTTGCGGTCTGCCTCGCGGCTGGTTCGAACGCGATGCCGCTGAGGTAGTATCGTTGAAGGCGCGAGAAGATATGATGCCGCCAAGGAGTGACGGGGCGGCCGAGATCATTCCTTTCCCAGATCGGCTTCGGTCTCGCTGAGACGGATATTCCCTGCCTTATCTTTTGGAGCCGGACAGTCGTCTAACGGCGCCAATGCCGCCTGTCACTGGGCTTGAATGAAGGGCAGGTTCCAATGGCCTCATCTGAGTAAGTGGATGGCCGCTTTTCAGGCGTTTCGCGAAACACTTACCGATCGTACATCGCGTAATCCGCCCATCGGGATTGACAATCTGCTAGCTATCTAACATATTTGTTTGATGGCTAGCAGATTGATTGATGGGCGCCATGGTGCGGTCGGCGCCTGGGCGAAGCGGTGCTACTTCGCGGGCCGCGCGGCAATGGAAACCATGCTGCGTCCGTTCGATGTCGGCTCGACGCAATGGTATATCTTGCATCAGCTCGTGCAGGAGGGGCCGACGATGCAGCGTGAACTGGTTCACCTGCTTCAGATCGAGCGCGCGACGTTGAGCGTCATCGCCGGTGCGTTAGTCCGAAAGGGCCTGATCGAACAGGTGACGGATGACAAAGATCAACGCCGCAAGCTGTTGCGCGCGACACCCGCCGGGACTGAATTGTGGCGTCAGTTGCCCGACCTTTCCACAGTCATCAACGAAGCAGCGTTCGCAGGCATCAGCGATGCTGACAAAGAAGCGGCCGTCCGGGTCCTGCGCCTGGCAACCGAGCGGCTCAATGCGTTCAGCGATCAAGGAAACAGCAAATGACCATTCTTGTGACCGGCGCGACGGGCCTCGTCGGAACGCGACTGCTGCCGCGCCTGATGGCCGCGGGCCACGATTGCCGGGCGCTCGTGCGCGCCGGTAAACCTGCGCCGCAGGGTGCCTCGGCAGCCTCGGGCGATCTGCTTGACCCTTCGACGCTACCGGCAGCGCTCGAAGGCGTGTCGGCCGTCATCCACCTTGCATCGGTGTTCCGCACGCAGGATCAGGACCTGATCTGGAGGAGCAATCTCGATGCCACGCGCAACCTGGTCACTGCGGTGCAGGACCATGCATCCGACGCCCGGCTCATCCTGGCAAGTACCGGACGCGTCTACGAATCGCAGGAACCACGCCAGCGCCCCGCGAAAGAGGATGACCCACTCGATCCAACCCCTGCCTATCCCGCAAGCAAGGTCGCGGCGGAGCAGGTGGTCCGCGACAGCGGGCTGAACTGGGCGATCATCCGCTTCCCGTTCGTTTATGGCGACGGCGATGGACATCTCGAAGCCATTCCCGCCCACGCGGCGGCCATCTTGCGGCATCCCGCCAGCCGGATGAGCACCATCCACCACCGTGACATCGCTAACGCGATGACCTTGGCCCTTGACGGCGCGATGGATCGCCGTGTCGTGAACATTGCCGACGACGTGCCGGTGTCGATGCTTGAACTGTGCGCGCTTGCCGGGGGAACGCTTGAAGACTCTGCGGAGCCGCTGAACGATCCATGGGCAGGACAGTGCGATACGTCGCTCGCCCGCAGTCTTGGTTTCAAGGCCACCGTCCGGACGATCTATCAGGCGGCTCAGGAAGGCCTTTTCTAGCCGGAAGCCAATTCCACCTCCCGGATTTGGACGAATAGGCCGATCAAACGGGGCCTTCCCCAAAGTGACCGCTCCCAACAGCGAAGAAGGAATGCCGCGATCTACCAGACGGGCGAGTTCGGGCCGAAAGTGTCAGCCTGAAGATTGCTGCGGAATGTTATCTCCAGTTTTCCAACGCCTGAGAGCAGTCTGGCCGCATCCAGCTCAACTGTCGCCGCCGGCACCGGCCTGAACGTAGGGCGGCTTTCGGGGATGGCGTGCGCCTTTTCAGGCGGCGTTGTCGTCCCATTGAGCTCAATCGCCCGGTCATCGAGCCTCATCGTGTGGCGGACCAAACCATCGTGTCGCGGCCCGAGCAGCGCATCGGAGATCGGAGGCTCCCTCGCTTGCCCAGGCGACCACACCGTCGGGGCGTACCACCACCGCGTTTAAACCCAGTCGATTGGTCGCGTCGCTGGCAACATAGGTCATCCGATCGCCCCACCGGCCCGCCAGCGCGCGAAGCGGGCCGTGAACATCGAGATCGAGGAGCACGCCCTTCCCGTCGACCATGAGTTCGCCCAGTCGCCTGCCGTCCGCCAGTGCGAAGTCGGGAGCGCTGCGACCCACCAACGGGTGGACATCACCCAGGTCGTAGCGGAGCGACACGCCTGACACGCGCTCGGCGAAGTAAGTCGCGCCGTCGCGCGTTTCGATCAGATCGCGGATGATCGCCTCGAGCGCGCGCGAACTCGGACTCGGCGGCATGATTGCGACTTGCGCCCGTGACCAATCGAGCACCTGCGCCCCGACCGGCCGCCGTTCGCTCTCGTAGCTGTCGAGCAGGCCGTCCGGCGCGTCGCCACGGACGGTCGCGGCCAGCTTCCACCCGAGGTTCATCGCGTCGCCCAAACCGAGGTTGAGGCCCTGCCCGCCAAGAGGGGAATGGATGTGCGCGGCGTCGCCTGCAAGCAGCACCTTTCCCCGGCGATAGGCAGTCGCCTGAAAGGCGCGGTCCGTCCAGGTCGCGGCGACATGAACCGCGACAACGGAGACTTCGGTGCCGGAAACGCAACGCAGCACAGCCTCGATATGCTCGCGCGTAATCGGCTCCGCCCGATGAAAGCCACCGCCGTCGAAGTCGACCATCGCGATCGTGCCGGGCGGCGTGAACGTATACATGCCGGTCGGCGTGTAGTGGCGCCCGGGGAGGAGCTTGTCCGACCCGGCCAGCTCGACCTCGACCGAATAGCCAGTGAACTCGGGTTCGGTGCCGGCGAACCCGAAACCTGCGGCCTTCCGCACCGTGCTGCGGCCGCCGTCGCATCCAACCAGCCAGCGGCCACGGAACACGTGGCCGCCCGCCTGGACGGTCACACCGTGGTCTGCCTGCTCAAGCGCCTCGACGCCGCATCCGCGCCGGATCTCGACGCCCATCGCCAAGGCGTGGGCGGTCAGAACGCTTTCCAGGTGCTCCATCGTGACCGCCATGCTGGTGCCGGCGGGGCCGGGCAGCCGATAGGGCCAGCGATCGGCATCGATCCTGTCCTGATAGAACTGGATACCGGCGAAATGGCCGGCCGGTCGCCGCTGCTGCTGCATCCAGTGCGCGCTGCCCGCCACGCTCTTGCCCGACCCGTCCCTAGAGTGCTCGGACATCCTGATGCTGTCGAGCATGCCGCGCCGGTAAAATGCCTCGATCGTCGGCGCGTTGAGGCCGCGTAGGCCGAACGGCAACCGCTTCATCGCGGAATGTGGGGCATCCGAGGTTTCAAGGATCAGAACGGTCAGGCCCGCCAGCCGCAATTCGCACGCGAGGAAGAGGCCGACCGGCCCCGCGCCTGCGATCAAGACGTCATAGGTCACTGGCGGCCCCAGAAACTCTGGCAAGGGCGTTAGTGAAGAAGTCGACGGCCGCAAACGGCGCATTCTCGGCAAACAGGAAGCGGAGCACCTCGTGCCCGTCCACGGCGGCGGCCGCGCCGCGCGGGAACATGTCCTTCTCGTAGGCAGCGAGCGCGGCTTCGATATTGCCGGGGTGCCGGGCGAGCGCGACTGCGAGTTGCATGCCATCGAACAATGCGAGGTTCGCGCCTTCACCGGCAGGCGGCGCCAGATGCGCGGCGTCGCCAAGCAGCGTCACACCGGGCACCCGGTCCCAACAATGTCCGGTCGGCAGGGTGTGCAGCATGCGCAGCACGGGCGATGTCTCGCTATCGGTGATCAGCGCGGTGAGCGCCGGCGCCCAGCTGGCGAACTCGGCAACGATCCGCCTCCTCGCCGCCGCGGGATCGGTGAAGTCGATATCGGCGAACCACGCAGCGGGTCTGTTCAGCGCAATATAGGCGTGAAGAACGCCACCCGCCTCTCGGTGGGCCAGGATACCTTGACCCGGCGCCAGCGCCATCAGCGCGCCGCCACCTACCGCTTCAGCTGCCGCCGGGTGCCTGACGTCGGCATCATACAGATATGTCTCAACGAACGACGTTCCGACATAGTCCGGCGTCGCCGCTGAGAGCAGGGATCGGACCTTCGACCAGGCGCCGTCCGCGCCGACGAGGAGGTCGCTGGTGACTGTCGATCCGTCGGTGAAGGTCAAGGCGTGCCGGCCACCCCCGAGCGATGTGACATCACTCAGCCGTTTGCCCCACCTGATCGTATCCGCATGCAGCGATTCGATGAGAATCCTCCGGAGATCTCCCCGGAGAACCTCGGGGCGTCCGCCGGCGCCATCGTCAGCCTGCTCGAAGACCACCGTGCCGTGGCGATCAAGCACGCGTGTTGCCTCGCCGCCCTCGTGAATAATCGCGCGGAACGCCTCGGTGAGGCCTGCGGCCGCGAGCGCCACCTGCCCGTCGTGCGTGTGGATGTCGAGCTGGCCGCCCTGGGGCCGGGCCTGCTCGGACGCGTCGGCTTCGTAGATGGTGGCGGCGATGCCGTGGAGGTGGAGTATCCGGGCGAGCAAGAGCCCGCCGAGGCCCGCCCCGACGATAGTCACGTGTGTCATGGACGACTTTCCATTGTAATGGAACAGCGTTCCATGAATTGTTATTGGAACATTGTTCCAGAGCTGTCAAGGAGCAATCATGATTTCGAAGACCCCGACACTCGAGCGGCGGACCAGCGCGCTGTCGAAAGAGGCGATCATCGCCGCCGCGATCGAGATTCTAGACGGTCAGGGTGAGACGGCGCTGACATTCCGCGCGTTGGCGGCCCGGCTCGCGACCGGCAGCGGCGCGATCTACTGGCACATCGCGGACAAGCAGGCGCTGCTTGCGGCCGCGACGGACCACATCATTGCCGGGATTACGGTCGACGAGGTCGTCGCGAAGGAGCCGCGACAGGCGATCCGAGCGTTCGCGCTCGGGGTGTTCGACGCCATCGACACCCACCCATGGGTTGGGGGGCAGTTGTCGCGCGATCCATGGCAGCACGCGGTGCTGCGAATCCTCGAGGCTGTTGGCGGCAGGGTCCAGGCGCTTGGCGTTCCCGCTGACGCGCAGTTCAATGTCGCAACCGCAATCATGAGCTTCATCCTCGGCCTCGCGGGCCAATATGCGCTCGGCGCCAGGATGTGCGAGGGCGGCATCGACCGAACCACGGCGCTGGACGAGATCGCGGCGCGATGGGCGCAGCTTGATCCCGAGAATTACCCCTTCGTGCGGTTAATCGCCACCCAACTGCCCGACCATGACGACCGGGAGCAGTTCCTCGCTGGCATCGACCTTCTCCTCGCCGGCATCGAGCCGCTCCGGCATGCGACGGCCCCCCGTGGATGATTAGTCGCAAGCGGACAACATGAATGAATGGTAGCTATCCGGATAGGCAGCCGAATTATTAAACGACCGGAATGTCGGCGGTAGACGCCGTAAGCCCAGCTCCTAAACCGGAGCCGGGCCGCTGATCGCTTCGAGATCAGCCGAGACGGATCGATAACTCCACGTCGTCGGTGAAAGGCATCGACATATAGCCATTCGCGATATTGCCGACGCGCTCCAGATATTCCGGGCAATAATCGGCATTGTCCGCGATCAGGATCGCGCCTGGGCGCAAGCGATCCTCCACCCGGTCAAGAATATCCGAGTAGAGCGCCTTCGCGCCATCAAGGAGCAGCAAGTCGATTGTCTCAGGCAGGTCCACCGCGAGGGTTTCGAGCGCGTCGCCTTCGCGGAATTCGACCAGATCGGCCAGCCCGGCTTCGGCGAGATTGGCCCTGGCCCTGGCGAGCTTGGCCGGCTCGAACTCGCTGGTGATCAGCCGTCCGCCGCCATTGTCGCGTAGCGCCGCCGCCAGATGGATCGTGGACAGGCCGAAGGACGTGCCGAATTCGACGACGGCGCGTGCATTGGTGGCGCGCGCGAGCATGTAGAGCAGGCCGCCCACCTCGGGCGACACCGGCAGTGCGTAGTCCTTCAGCCTGGCATAGAAATCGCGATAGTCGGTCTTGCTGCGCATCATCCGCTGATGCTCCTCACCGGTTGCGCCGGCAAAGACCGGGTTTCGGGCCGGCGGGTTGGCTTCAGCCTCGGCGAACAAGCGTGCGAGAAGAGGCGCCACGGGGGTGCCTGAAAGCGTGGTCATTGGGGTTCTCCGAAACGACAAGCGAGGGACTTGCCTGCCGCCCCGGAAAATACGACTAGTTCGTCAGCTTTGACTATTCGCATTGGCAGGACGCCCGTATGACAGCCGCTCGAAACACGCGCGTTTCCTCGCGAAAACAGCCAAAACAGGCACGTTCCAATTTGCTCGTCGAGGCGGTACTCGACGCTGCTATTCAGGTTTTGACGAAGGAAGGCGCGCAGCGATTCACCACCGCAAGAGTCGCCGAGCGCGCCGGCGTGAGCGTGGGCTCGCTCTACCAATATTTCCCCAACAAAGCGGCGATCCTGTTCCGCCTCCAGAGCGACGAGTGGCAACGCACCTCGGCGCTGTTGCGGAGCATTCTGGAGGATCCGGCCACGCCGCCGATCGCCCGGCTGCGCCGGTTGGTCCATGCCTTCATTCAATCGGAATGCGAGGAGGCCGCGATCCGCACTGCCCTGAGTGATGCAGCACCGCTCTATCGCGATGCGCCGGAGGCGATCGAAGCGAAGAAGGAGAATGCCGAGATTTTCCGGACATTCCTGAGGGAGGCGCTGCCGGGCGTTCCGGAGGAGGCGCGTGTGCTCGCGGGCGATCTGATCAAGATGACGCTGAGCGAGGTCGGCAGCAGTTTTTCGGAAACGCCAAGGACCGAACAGGAAATTGCTGCCTGGTCAGCGGCGCTGGCCGACATGCTCTGCGCCTATCTCGAACGGCTGAACATTGAGACGCCGGTGGCAGCCGGGTAGACTGTCGAAAGCAAACTTTTATCGCATGAGGTCATCGGCGAAGCGGCGAAGAAGTTTCCGTAAGTCGTCGAGTTCGGCATCGGTCCACGAAATCAGGATGCGATTGGCCAATCGCTCGCGCGCGGCGTTGAGCGCGGCAACCATTTTCCGCCCCTTTGCGCTGACGGTCGCCTCGCGAATGCGCTTGTCGGCGGCAGAAGCGCGGCGTTCGATCAGCCCAAGTTCCTCCAGCTTCGCCATCTGGCGGCTTATCGTCGTGTGGTCGCGCCCCGTTCGATCCGCAACCTCGACCACGCCGATGGGACCGTAGCGGGCAACGCTTGCGAGCAGAGGAAACAGCGCGCGATCAAGCGGAATACCGGCTTCGGCCACCAGCCGTTCATCACGGCTCGGCCGATTTATCTCCTCGACGAGATCGATGATGGCGGCGTGCAATCCCCGCAGGATTTCGGGATCGTGTGTATTATTCACCTTTTCGTTGTCCCGTCTACCCTTCCTCGATATGTGCATATTACACATTGACTCGCGGAGCTGCCAATGCCTTTCGATTTTGACATCCTGATAAGCGGCGCCGGTGCCGCCGGTCTTGCGCTGGCGATCGACCTTGCCCGGCGCGGCGTGCCGTTCCTGCTCCTCGAGCAGAACGACCAGCCGTTCGGCGGTTCGCG
>NZ_JAHWZX010000027.1 GCF_019351405.1 Stakelama flava | reverse complement strand
CGCCCGAAGTGTCGCCGCGGGATTATGCGATTTACGACCCCGCCGAAGCCAAGCCGCTGGTCGGACGCGTGGTCACCCGAGGCCTCGCCGACGAACATCGCGACCGCCATTATCTGATCGTCGCGGGCACCGATGGGCGCAGCCACTATGTCGACATCGGCAATCGAACCCTGTCCGAGATGCTCGACAGTCCGGAAATCGTCAGGGTCGGTCCGCTGATACCGACCGTGCGCGAGGTCGACCGCACCATCGACAAGGTCGCTGCGTCCAATGGCGGCCGCTATGATATCGATGCGCATCTGCGGCATGACGCGAGCGCCACGCAGCGGTTCGCCGAAGCGCATGTCCGCAGGCTCGAAGCGATGCGGCGCGGCAAGGGCGGGGTCGAACGGCTGCCCGATGACAGCTGGAAAATCGCGCCCGATCATCTCGACCGCGTGCTGGCATTCGAGCGCGGCATTGCCGCGGGCCGCCCGGTTAAGATCGAGACGCTGTCCGAGCGCCCGCTCGAACAGCTGGTCGGCCATGACGGGCTCACCTGGCTCGACGAGCAGGCGCTGGCGACGGAGCCTGAAAAGCTCGAACGCGGGTTCGGGGCGCAGGTCCGGCAGGCGCTTGTTCAGCGGCGCCAATGGCTGATCGAGCAGGGGCTTGCATGGCGCGAAGGTGACGACGTCCGGTTCCGCCCCGATCTGCTTAGCCAGTTGCGCCAGCGCGAACTGCGGCAAGTGGCAGGCCAGCTCGCGAAGGAGATGGGGCTCGACTATGACGAGCATCGCGGCGGTGTGGTCGAGGGCACCTATCGCAAATCAGTGCAGGTGGGCGCGTCCCGCTACGCGCTCATCGAGAATGCGAAGGAGTTCACGTTGGTGCCCTGGCGCCCGGTGCTTGAGAAGCGGATCGGTCAGTATATCTCGGGGTTCGATCGCGGCGGGTCGATCAGCTGGACGTTCGGGCGCGGGCGCTCGGGTCCGGAGATCAGCTGACCGGCTGCGGCATTAGCGTAGCAACACGCAAACCAGCGATCTGGCGGGCGACATTCGCCAAGCCGACACTGCCCGCCATGCAAACGCGCAAGACCCGGCATCAGTTCTATCTGCCCGACGAGCTCTCGGTGAAACTCGACGCGATGGCGGCGAAGCCTGGTTCGTCTAAGACAGCGATCCTGACCGACGCGCTCACCGTCTGGTTCGAGCGGCGCGCCGCGCACGAGCTCGACGACCGGTTCGGGGCTCGTCTCGACCGGCAGAGCCGCTCAGCCGACCGGGTCGAGCAGAAGCTTGATTATCTCACCGAAGCGCTCGGGCTGTTCGTTCGCCATCAGCTCACGCTCACCGCGCACCAGCCTGCGGTCGATCCCGAGACCAACCGGCTCGGACGCCTTCGTTACGACGAGTTCGTACAGCTGGTCGGGCGCATGGTTGCGCGCGGCGACGCCGACAAACAGCTCATCCACCGTCAATCCCCAAAAAGGGGGATGGACAACTGAAGGAGCATGCCAACAACACCTGCATCGACAAGCTCGACAGCTTCTTCTGGCGTGACAGCTTCGAAGAGCGGCGCTGCCTGATCCCGCTGACCCATTTCGCCAAGGCGGAAGGACCGAAGGGGGCGAAGACCCGGACGTGGTTCTCCGCGCCGGGCGAGGACGGGCTGCTGGTCGCGGCAAGTATCTGGCGTTCGAGCGACGAGTGGGGAGAGTGCTATTCGATGATCATGACCAAGGCGAACGAGAGTGTCGCCGGTGCATGACCGGATGCCGGTGCTGTTGCGACAGGCGGACTGGGGTGGTGGACCGACGGATTGCCGCGGTACGCGCGCGGGCTGTGCGTGCCGTTTGCGGGCAAGCTGGAGGTCGATCGCACCGACCGGCCGTGGAACGCGAGGTAGGATCGAGACTTATTTGAGGGGCTTGATTGCGGAACGGAACGGTGAGAACATAATGGGAACACAACCGTGAGTCGATTCGTAATTCATACCGTGCCCGATGCCGATGCCCTTCCCCTGCCAGCCAATGACGCGATCCCTGATTGCGTCCCTAATTGCGTCGACGCCCTGCGGGCGGCGGACCTGCCTGCGGCGTTTGCGGGCGGGGGCGAGGAGTGGTCGCCGGAGCGTGATTTGCCGCCGAGCCTGTGGGAGCTGTTTTCGAGCATGGACGATGCTTCCGGAGAAGCGCTGGCGCTCGCCTTTGCCGAGGCCCGGCTGCAGGGTGGTGCACACGCAAAGCACTGGCTGTGGGTGCAGGATGCGCAAAGCATCCGGCGCGGCGGGCGCCCGTTCTTGCACGGGCTGCCGGTCGAACGGCGGCACCGACTCGTCCATGTCGAGGCGCGCAACGCCGCCGATGCGCTGTGGGCGATGGAGGAGGGCGTAAGATGCGGCGCGCTGTCCTTCGTGATCGGAGAGTTGGCGGGCGATCCCAAATCGCTCGATTTCACCGCCACACGGCGGCTGGTCCTCGCGGCCGAGCGCCATGGCGTGCCGCTTTACCTTTCGCGGCGCGACGGCTTTGCAAACCTTTCGGCGGCGCGACTGCGTTGGCGGGTGGAGGCAGCGCCATCGGGTATGCATCGGTGGAATACGGTGGCGCCCGGAGCCCCGCGCGCCGGGGCGGAGCTGTTTCGCGGGCGGGGATTGAGGCCCGGCCGTTTCACGCTCGAACACAGTGTCGGCCATCATGAGCCCGGGCAAAACGCGTGCCATCGTCTCGCTCTGGTTCCCGAACCTTGCGATCGACCGCTGGAGCCGGAGCACCGCGGGGCAGGGTGATCCCGATGCGGCGCTCCAGCTGGTCGTGCTCGTTACCGAGACCGCGTACGGGCCGGTGATCGATACCGCCAGCCCGCTTGCCCAAGCGGCCGGGGCGCAGGCCGGGATGCGGCTGGCCGATGCACGGATGCTCGTGCCCGGCTTGGTTACCCTGCCTTCCGATCACGAAGGCAATCGCCGCACGCTCGAACGCATGGCGATCGCCGCCCAGCGCTGGGGCCCTTGGAGCATGGTCGATGGCGAGGACGGGGCGCTGCTCGATGCTTCGGGATCGGCCCACCTGTTCGATGGCGAAGCGGCGATGCTGGCGGAAATCGAGCGGCGGTTCGCGATGCGAGGCTATACCTGCCGTACCGCGCTCGCACCCAATGCCGGGGCGGCCTGGGCGCTGTCGCATTACGGAGCGGAGCGACCGGTCGTGTCCGATCCTGCCGTGTTGCCCGGCGTGCTCGCCCCGCTTCCGGCAGCGGCCCTGCGGCTGAACGACGATACGAAACTGCTGCTCACACGGCTGGGACTGAAGACTGTGGGCGACCTACTCGACGTGCCGCGCGCAAGCCTCGTGCGGCGCTTCCGCAATCGCCGTGCGTCCGAGGCCAACCCGCTCGCCCGGCTCGACCAGGTGCTGGGCAAGACGCACGAGCCGCTGGTACCTTTGCAGGAGAAGCAGCCGCTCGCTGCCGAACGTCGCCTCGTCGAACCGCTGCTCGCGCTCGACCTGCTGGCGCGGATCATCGCCGACCTCGCGGAAGACCTCGCGCGCAGTCTCGAGGCGGAGCGCAAGGGTGCGCGGCGACTACTCCTGCTGCTGTGGCGGGTCGATGGCGATACCATCAGCCGCACGGTGGAACTGGCCTCGCCCTCGCGCGATGCAGCGCACCTCGCGCGGCTGTTCGACGCTCGGCTGGAAGGGATCGAGGCCGCATTCGGGATCGATCAGGCGCGGCTCGTCGCGGTGTGGGCGGAATCGCTCGAGCAGGAGCAGGAGCGACTCGATGCGCCGGAGACCACCGGCACGAGCTTTGCCGTCCTGCTCGACCGGCTGGTGACGCGACTGGGCAAGGGCAGCGTGTCGCGGCTCGCCCCGCGCGGCAGTCACCTGCCCGAGCGATCGCACCGGCGGCTTGCGCCCGATGTGGAACCAGCGGCGGCGCAATACGATCTGGGCTTCCACCAGCGGCCTTTGAAACTGCTCGACCGGGCCGAGCAGATCACCGTGATCTACGCCACGCCCGAAGGGTTGCCGCGCCGCTTCCGCTGGCGCGGGGGGCTGCACGATATCGCGCGGGTGGAAGGGCCGGAGCGGATTGCCCCCGAATGGTGGCGCGAACGCTCGACCGCGCGGCTGCGCGATTACTACCGGATCGAGGACGAGATGGGCCGCCGCTACTGGATCTATCGCCACGGCCTGGTCGGCGACGGGCGCGGCGGGCCGCCGGATTGGTATTTGCACGGGTTCTTCGCCTGATGCCGGACCAGCCGATCACCCCCAACCGCCGCACGCTGGCTCGCCTGTCCGACGAGGAGTTTGAGGGTCATCCGCCCAGCGCGTTCGTCGAGCTGGGTATATCCAGCTGCTTCTCCTTCCTACGAGGCGCGTCCGATGCGGTGGACTTGGTGCTGGCGGCTTTTGCCCAAGGCTACGACGCGATCGGGATCGCCGATCGTAATACGCTGGCGGGTGTGGTGCGCGTGCATACCGAGGCTACGACCGCGCGGATGCGGCCCCTGGTCGGCTGCCGGATCGTGACGGTGGAGGGCTGGCATTTCCTCGCCTACCCGACCGACCGCGCGGCATACGGGCGGCTTTCTACCCTGCTCTCGACGGGCAAGATGGCAACGCTGGAGGGCGAGTGGCAGGAGAAGGGCGAGACCCATATCGATCTCGAGCTGCTGGCCGCCCATGCGGAAGGGGTGCAGCTACTCCTGATGCCGCCGGACGACCTCGATAGCGGGTTCGAGGACGCACTGCACGATCTCGCCGGGCGGTTACCGACGCTGCGCCATCTCGCTGCAGCCTATCTCTATCGCGGAGACGACGTCGCGCGGATCAACCGGCTCGATGCGCTCGCCGAGGCGAACGATCTCGACATTCTCGCCACCAACGATGTGCATTACCACGCGCCCGAGCGACGACCTTTGCAGGACGTGATGACCTGCATTCGCGAGAAGACCACCATCGCGAATGCCGGTCTGCTGCTTCACCGCAATGCCGAGCGACACCTGAAACCGCCCGCCGAGATGATCCGCCTGTTCGCCAAATGGCCACATGCCATCGCCGCCACCCGCGAGGTGGCCGATGCCTGCAATTTCAACTTGGAAGAACTGGCCTACGAATACCCCGACGAGCCGATCCCGAAGGATCGTTCGCCCGACGATCACCTTGCCGCGCTGGCATGGGAGGGGGCGGACTGGCGCTATCCCGATGGCGTGCCGGAAAAGGTGCGCGGGCTGATCCTCCACGAGCTGGAGCTGATCGGAAAGCTCGACATCGCGCGCTATTTCCTCACCATCAAGGACATCGTGGATTTCGCGCGCGGTTGCGATCCGCCGATCCTGTGCCAGGGGCGCGGCAGCGCGGCCAATTCAGCCGTCTGCTATTGCCTCGGCATCACCGCCGTCGATCCCGACGAGCACGAGCTGCTGTTCGACCGCTTCATCTCGGAGGAGCGCAAGGAGCCGCCCGATATCGACGTCGATTTCGAGCATGAGCGGCGCGAGGAGGTGATCCAGTACATCTATGCCCGCTATGGCAGGAAGCGCGCAGGCCTGTGCGCCACGGTGATCCATTACCGCCCGCGCATGGCGATCCGCGAAGTGGGCAAGGTGATGGGCCTGTCCGAAGACACCACCGCCGCCCTCGCGCGCACCGTATGGGGCAGCTACGGTCGCGAAATCGCGGAAAAGCACGCCGCCGAAGCGGGCCTCGACATGGCTGATCCGCAATTGCGCCGCGTGCTGGCGCTCACCGAGCAGATGATCGGGATGCCACGGCATCTGTCGCAACACGTAGGCGGCTTCATCCTCACCCAGGGGCCGCTGATCGAAAGCGCCCCCATCGGCAATGGCGCGATGCCCGAGCGCAGTTTCATCGAGTGGGACAAGGACGATATAGACGCGCTCGGCATCCTCAAGATCGACATCCTCGCACTGGGCATGTTGACCTGTCTGCAGAAGGGCTTCGACCTGTTGCTTGACCATCATGGACGCGACCTGACATTGGCGACCACTCCACGCGAAGACCCACGCGTTTATGATATGCTGGTGAAGGGTGACAGCCTCGGCGTGTTTCAGGTTGAAAGCCGGGCGCAGATGAACATGTTGCCGCGCCTCAAGCCGCGCCGCTTTTACGACCTCGTGATCGAAGTCGCGATCGTCCGCCCCGGGCCGATCCAGGGTGATATGGTGCATCCCTATCTCAAGCGTCGGCGCGGGGACGAGCCGGTTGCCATCCCCAAACCCGCGCCCGAACACGGCCCGCCCGATGAATTGTCGAGCATCCTTTCGCGCACTTTGGGCGTGCCGATCTTTCAGGAACAGGCGATGAAGATCGCGCTCGACGCGGCCAAGTTTTCGAGCGTGGAGGCGAACCAGCTGCGCAAGGCGATGGCCACTTTCCGCAGCCGCGGGATGGTCGACGAATTGCAGGACAAGATGGTCGGGCGGATGATCGAGCGCGGCTATGATCCAGACTTCTCAGAACGCTGTTTCAACCAGATCCGCGGTTTCGGTGAATACGGCTTTCCCGAAAGCCACGCGGCGAGCTTCGCCCATCTCGTCTACATCTCCAGCTGGATGAAATGCCACTATCCGGCCGTGTTTGCTGCCGCGCTGCTCAATTCCCAGCCAATGGGGTTCTACGCGCCCGCCCAGATCGTGCGCGATGCACAGGAACACGGGGTCGAGGTGCGCAGCGTCGACGTCAATGACAGTGGCTGGGACAACATGCTGGAGGATTTCGTCGAGGGTAATCCGCAGCCGCCGATGCGGCTCGGCTTTCGCCAGATCGACGGGATGCGCGAGATAGATGCGGCTTATCTCGTGGCCGAGCGAGAGGAGCGCGGACGCTACGAAACTATTGTCCAGCTACACGAGCGTACAAAGCTCTCGCCCGCCGTGATCGAACGGCTTGCCGCTGCCGATGCCTTCCGCTCGATGGGGCTCGACCGGCGTCAGGCGCTGTGGGATGCGCTCGCCCTGAAGCCCGCGATCGATCTGCCCTTGTTCGCCGCAGCCGATGCCCGCGACGAGGGGGCGGAGCGCGCGCAGCACTTATTGCCTCAGATGCCGCTATCCGAACATGTCGTCGCCGATTACCAGACCACGCGGTTGAGCCTGAAAGCCCACCCGCTATCCTTCCTGCGCGAGGACTTGCAACAGCGCGGCTTCACAGCCAGCGCCGACCTGCGAGGCAAGAATTTCCGCGCGATGGTCAAGGTCTCCGGCGTCGTCCTGATCCGCCAGCGCCCCGGCAGCGCGAAGGGCGTGTGCTTCATCACGCTGGAGGACGAAGTCGGTGTCGTAAACCTCGTCATCTGGCCCGAAGTGATGGAGAAATACCGCAAGGTCATTATGGGCGCCCGGCTGATGGAGGTGGCCGGGCGACTGGAGATGGACGACGAGGTGCTGCATGTGATCGTAAACCGGATGGAGGATGCGACCTGGCGCCTCGCCGTGCTGAACGAAGACCTGCTGGACGCGCCGGTCGCTCGCGCCGACCACGTCAACCGCCCGCTCCAGGGCTCGGCCGGGCCGCAAAGCACGGTCGAAATCTTGCGCGAAGCGGCCAATGCCGACTGCGCGCCCCGCCAGTTCAAGCGCAGCTTAGCAGCGCCGCAGCCGACCCATCCGCGCAATGTTCGCACCCTGCCCAAGAGCCGAGATTTTCACTAGGATGATTTTGGTTCAGTAGTTCGTCCGTTTTCCGATTATCGCAAGCTGACTGTCGGCATTCGGTTCGAAGGCGCCATAACTCACCGAGTGAATGAACGGCCGGTTTCGACGCACAGGCGAAGTGGCACGAACGTCGGCGTTGTCGGCGGGATAAGAATGACTAGCGCAGCATCTCTCTGACCAGAGAAGGCTTTTTGGCGATCATCGCGAGCAGCACCTGCGCCGGGCCCGTGGGGCGTCGGCGCCCATGCTCCCAGTTGAGCAGCGTGCCCTTGGCAACACCAATGCTGCGGGCGAATTCGCCTTGCGAAAGTCCGGTGCTGGAGCGGATTGCGGCGACATCGACGACGGGTACTTTCACCTGATGGATCCGAGCTCCGGCTTCCTCACCTTCCGCAAATGCCAGAGCTTCGTTCAATCCCTGTTTAATGCTGTCATAAGCGCTCATTTCCGGTCTCCGTAGCGAGCGAGCAAGGCCTTGCTCATGGCGATCAACTCCGCCTGCTCGGCCTTGGTTAGATTATCCTTTTCGTTCTTGGCGAACACGGTGATGAGGAAGATCGGTACATGCACGCCGCCGAAAACATAAATGGTCCGGTAGCCGCCGCTTTTGCCGCCACCCTGCCGAGCAATACGGACTTTACGAAGGCCACCGCCCAGCGACACACCCGCCTCCGGGTTGGCAGCGATATAGTCCACTAGGGCAGAGCGATCCTCATCAGACATGATCGACTTGGCCCGCCGCAGAAACTCGGGCAGTTCCACCACGGTTTGCAAGTTAACCATGCTGGCGGGATGTATGCGCTAATGGCGTATATGTCAATGACACATAATGGCTCTCGTCTCCGACCCGCGACATGTCGTCCGGTAATCTCTAACTGGACTTGTAACGGTTTTGCGCCGGTCACCTATCTCATTATGCCACCTTGGCCTCAAAGGCGAGCGGGCTGATGCCACCCAGATATGAGTGGCGACGCCGGGAATTATAGAAGCCGTTGATGTACTG
>NZ_JAHWZX010000026.1 GCF_019351405.1 Stakelama flava | reverse complement strand
CGCCCGAAGTGTCGCCGCGGGATTATGCGATTTACGACCCCGCCGAAGCCAAGCCGCTGGTCGGACGCGTGGTCACCCGAGGCCTCGCCGACGAACATCGCGACCGCCATTATCTGATCGTCGCGGGTACCGATGGGCGCAGCCATTATGTCGATATCGGCAACCGGATTCTGTCCGAGATGCTCGACAGTCCGGAAATCGTCAGGGTTGATCCGCTGGTGCCCACTGTGCGCGAGGTCGACCGCACCATTGCCGAGATCGCTGCCGCCAATGGCGGCCGCTACGATATCGACGGGCATCTGCGGCATGACGCAAGCGCCACGCAGCGGTTCGCCGAAGCGCATGTCCGCAGGCTCGAAGCGATGCGGCGGGGGAAGGGCGGGGTCGAACGGCTGCCCGACGGCAGCTGGAAAATCGCGCCCGATCATCTCGACCGCGTGCTGGCATTCGAGCGCGGCATTGCCGCCAACCACCCGGTGAAGATCGAGACGCTGTCCGAGCGCCCGCTCGAACAGCTGATCGGCCATGATGGGCTCACCTGGCTCGACGAGCAGGCGGTGGCGACCGAGCCCGAGAAGCTCGAGCGCGGGTTCGGCGCACAGGTCCGGCAGGCGCTTGTCCAGCGGCGCCAGTGGCTGATCGCGCAGGGGCTCGCGTGGCGCGAAGGTGACGACGTCCGTTTCCGCCCCGACCTGCTCACCCAACTTCGCCAGCGCGAGCTGCGGCAAGTGGCAGGGCAGCTCTCGAAAGAAATGGGGCTCGACTATGCCGAGCATCGCGGGGGTGCCATCGAGGGCACCTATCGCAAACCGGTGCAGGTCGGCACATCCCGCTACGCGATGGTCGAGAATGCGAAGGAGTTCACGCTGGTGCCCTGGCGCCCGGTGCTGGAGAAGCGGATCCGGCAATATATCTCCGGGTTCGATCGCGGCGGCTCGATCAGCTGGACGTTCGGGCGCGGGCGCTCGGGTCCTGAGATCAGCTGACCGGCTGCGGCATTAGCGTAGCAACACGCAAACCAGCGATCTGGCGGCCGGACGTTGCCGGATCGACACTGCCCCTCATGCAGACACGCAAGATCCGGCATCAATTCTATCTGCCCGACGAATTGTCGGCGAAGCTTGACGCGATGGCTGCGCAGCCTGGTTCGTCGAAGACCGCGATCCTGACCGACGCGCTCACCGCCTGGTTCGAGCGGCGCGCCGCGCACGAGCTCGATGATCGGTTCGGGGCTCGTCTCGACCGGCAGAGCCGCTCAGCCGACCGGGTCGAGCAGAAGCTTGATTATCTCACCGAAGCGCTCGGGCTGTTCGTTCGCCATCAGCTCACGCTCACCGCGCACCAGCCTGCGGTCGATCCCGAAACCAACCGGCTCGGACGCCTTCGCTACGACGAGTTTGTGCAGCTCGTCGGGCGCATGATTGCGCGCGGCGACGCCGACAAGCAGCTCACCCACCGTCAATCCCCGAAAAGGGGGATGGACAAATGAAGGACCATGTCATGCGCCATTCGCCACGGAAGAGCGAGCTCGCTCCCATCACGCTGAGGATTGCCGACGCGTGCCGGATCACCGGCATCGGCCGGTCGAAATTCTACGAGCTGATCAAGGCGGGAGAGGTGGAGGTGATCAAGGTCGGCGCCATCACGCTGGTGCCGATGATGAGCATCGAGGAGTTGCTAAGTCGGGGCCGTTCAACCGGTGGCGATAGCTCGTTTGGCGAGCGGCTCCGCGCCGCAATGCATCCGTTTTTCGCAAATGCGATTTTGACGGCCGCGCTGGCGAAGGCGCCCGACGCAATCAGACGTGAGCTTGTTTCTGCCGATGTAAGCAAGCGCGCCCGAGCCGAGGACGCTTTGGTCGCGCGGCTCGTTGATGGGTTCTATGAGGCCGATGGCGACAGTCAGCGAACTTCCGGTTAGCGCCTAAAGTGGGTCACCGCAAACCTTCCGTCGACAACCTGAAAGCTGACGTCAAATGCCGATCGCTCGGAGGGCTGCAATGTTGGACAGTCCGGAACGGCTCCTTTCAGGAGCGCGGACTCTAATAGCGCCCATTCTAGACGGCGAGCCGGCGAGTCAGCTTCGCGCCCCAATTCCAGTCATTCTTGAGGGACGTTCTCTTGCCGAAAAGCTGCCGATCGTCAGTGGGCGAATTCGATCCTTTATCTACGAGCACCGATTGTGACCGCCTGAGGTCCGTCGGAGCGGCGTAGCATTGCGTAAGTCGCAACCAACGCCGCAGCGAAGCCGGATAACGCACCGACGCCTAACGCCCAGCGGGGTCCAAGATGATCCGCAACCGCGCCGACGATCGGCGCACCGATCGGCGTCCCGCCCAGCGCGATGCCGATACGCAGCGCCATCACCCGTCCGCGCATTGCGGGTTCGGTTGAAAGCTGCATCAGGCTGTTGGTGGTGTTGGTGAAGCTGAGCGTCGCGACACCAATCAGCGCCAGCGCCGCGGCGAAGGTCCAATAAAGCGGCGCGATCGCCGCCAGCGTGCAGCCGGTGCCGAACAGCGCCGCGGCGCCCAGCAACGTCTCGAACCGCGGCCGCTCGCGCCCGGCGCTGATCAGCGCGCCCGATACCGTGCCGACCGCCATCGCCGATGACAGCAGGCCGAAGCCGCCCGCATCGGTGTGGAACACGCCCACCGCCATGGTCGAGATGAAGATCGGGAAGTTCAGCCCGAACGTGCCGATCAGGAACAGCATGATCAGCGTCGTGCGCAGATCGCGGCGGCGCCAGGCATAGCGGAAGCCTTCGGTGAAGCTGCCCCGGGCGCGCACGGCACGTTCGCGCGGGTGCAGGTCGGCGACGCGCAGCAACCCCAGCGATATCAGCACGGCGATGAACGATGCGCCGTTGATCAGGAACGCCCAGCCGGTGCCGACCGAGGCGATGACGATGCCGGCGACGGCGGGGCCGATCATCCGCGCGCTGTTGAACGAGGTTGAGTTGAGCGCGACGGCGTTCGCGAGATATTCGTCGCCGACCAGTTCGGCGACGAACACCTGGCGCACCGGCGCGTCGAACGCCGCGGCGCTGCCCGACAAAAAGGCGAAGACATAGACGTGCCACAGCCGCACCAGCCCGGTGACGGTAAGCAGCCCCAAGGCGAGCGCGAGCACGCCCATCGCCGCCTGCGTGGCGATCAGCAGCTTGCGCTGGTTTAGGTGATCGGCGGCGAACCCGGTCCACGGCAGCAGCAGGAATTGCGGTGCAAATTGCAGCGCCATCACCACGCCGACCGCCGACGCGCTGTGATGGGTCAATTGCGTCAGCACGAGCCAGTCCTGTCCGGTGCGCTGAACCCAGGTGCCGATGTTTGAGAAGAACGCGCCGGCGATCCAGATCCGGTAGTTGTGGCTTCTCAGCGACCGGAAGGTGCGCCGCATTCTGGCGGTCATAGCTGCTTCGTCAGGTCGCCGCCGTGGAAGCGCCCGAAGTGGCGCGCGGAAAACAGACAGATCAGCAACATGCCGAGGCCGAGCGCCACGACATCTTCGATGACGTGCAAATCAAACGCGCCGACATGGCAGATCAGCAGATAAGCGATCACCAGATTGCCGAAGCCCCACAGCACGTTGACCGTGGCCGTGGAGAGTCCTTCGCCGGGCGGCTTGGCAAACGGAGTCTGGAAGGGGCGGCCGGTCACCCCGCTGACGAGGTGCGGCACGGCGTTGGCCAGCACGGCACCGCCGACGAACCAGGCGATCAGATCGAGCCAAGGCATATCAGCGTGTCCTTCCGAGCAGGGCGATGATGTCGTCAGTCGTGCCAGTCTCGCTCAGTCGCGGGAAAACATGACGGATGCTGTAGTCCTGTGCGTCGGCGCGGGTATCGGTCATCGCGTCGAGCGCTAGTGTGACGTGGTAACCGGCCTCGTAAGCCTGACGTGCGGTCGCCTCGACGCCGGTCGCGGTGGCGACGCCGGTGACGACGACCTGCGTCACGTCGAGCGCTTTCAGCCGCTGATCGAGATCGGTGGAGGCAAATGCCCCCCAGGTGCGCTTGGTCACTAGCAGATCGCCGGCCTGCCGATCGAGTTCGGGGATGATCTCCGCAAAATCGTCGGGCAGCGTGCCGGGCATCCGGCTGAGCGTTTCGGTCCGTCCCGGTGCACCGTCGACGACGTTGACCAGTACCACCGGCAGGCGGTGGCGGCGAAACGCTTCGGCGAGCACCCGATTGCGCGCGATCACGCCATCGATCGGATCGACCGTGGGGAAGCCGACAATCCCTTTCTGAAGATCGACGATGATCAGCGCGACCTTGGGGTCGATCGTTGTGAGCGGCATGGCTCTCCTCCATTAGCGTGACGTCAATCGTCGACGAGGCGACCGAGCAGGACGAGCGCGGCGGCAAGCTGGTCCTGCTCAGTGGGCGAGAAGCGCGCCTCGATCGTGCGGCACAGCCAGTCCTGGCGAGCGGCACGGCCTTGTTCGACCCAGGTCCGACAGGCATCCGTCAACGACAGGATCGTCCGCCGGCCATCGTCGGGATCGGGCGTACCGGCAATCAGCCCGGCACTTTCCAGCGCGGCGACCACCGTGCCCATCGACTGCGGCCGCATTCCCTCCGCGCGGGCGAGATCAGAGGTCGTGGCGGGACCGTCCTTTTCGAGTCGAAGCAGCACCGCGGTTTGCGAGGGCGACAGGTCGCCAACGCCGGACTGCTCGCGCAGCCGGCGCTTCAGTCGTCCGGCGATGCTGCGCAGGTCGCGGGCGAGCCCGTTAACAAGCATGGAACGTGAATCATCAGCTGACCTAGCCATGGACGCTTGGTATATATTTAAAAGCCAAGCTGTAAAGTTTAGCTTATCAATATTCGCCGTCCTGCAACTGCGGTATGGTCCGGAATGCGCCCCAATTTCGGTCACTCAACATGTACAAGCGCGTTCCCGAAAGCGGTCGTTCGCCGTAGTGAGACTCCAATTCCCGAAGACACCGCTCATGATCCGCTCGTCGAATTCTACTGTGATTTTGATCGGCGACGGCGCGGGTACGCCGACTCAGGGAGTTACTTCGTTTACCAGACTAGACTCGCTGTGCCAGCGCCCAAGCGGAAGCGAAAAGCCCGCGCGGCAAAGAGCTGATCACGGATTGTGGGAACATTGAGGAAACTTTTCGGGCGGGCTAGGTCCTGACAATGCGCGCCGATCTCGACCAATTTTCCAACATCCAGCAGGCCGAACTTATGTGCGTCCGGAACACAGTGATGCACGAATATCACGGCGCGCGCTTCGCCGGGCTTCTTACTGGCGTCGAAGACTGAAGCCGGGAGACGGAAATGAGCGCCGGCGACCTCAGCATACCCGAAGATCAGCGCGGCCGTCAGGCCGTCGTGAGCCTTGGCGGCTATGTGCATCAGCTCGTGGCGACGATGCGTGCATGGCAGCGCCTAGGTGCCGGCGAAGCCCTGTTGCTCGAGGTCGCGGAGGATTATGCGGTGCTCGCCTCGGACGCGCTGCAGATGACCCAGGTCAAGCGCGAGTCCAGCGGCACTTCGTTGACTCTGCGTCGCGCCGATGCCCGCAAGGCGATCCTCTCCCTCTGGCAGTTCCGCGCTGCAAATCCGGACCATGATGTCCGCCTCCACTTCCTGACGACCGCGCCGATCGGCAAGGAGGCCAGCACCGCCTTTCCGGAAGGCGCGACCGGCATTGGGTGGTGGGCGCGGGCAGCCCAAGGCGCGGATGTCGAACCCCTTCGCGCCTTTTTGCTGACGCTTAAATGGCCCGACGGCCTCGCGGTTTTTCTTGCGACAGCGTCGGCGGACGCGCTGCGCGACGGTCTCCTACGCCGTATCTCGTGGCTGACCGGCGCCGATCAGACCCGCACCCTCCTGGACACCATCGGGTCGGAACTCCGCGAGCGCGCAGTCGGTCAAGGGTTGCTGGCCAGTGATGGCGAGCGTGCATTGCCCTTGCTCGCGCTGCGCGTGCTCGAGACGGTCCTTGCCGAAGATCGTCGCCTGACCGGACGCGATTTCGAGGCCGCATGGGAGAAAGCGACGACACTGCCCATTGCACTCTCGATCGCGCGCCAGATGCTGGCCGGCTCCGGTGGGGAGGGGACGCAGCACAACAGCGGTCCATGGCATGCGGTCACCTTTGGTCAGTCACGCGGGTTGGGCCCCGCGCTGCTGGCGCGCGCGCTCGGCGCCGCCGACGCGCTACAATGCCCGCGCTTGCCCGAGGCGGCCGACCTGGAGCGCGAGCTCGACACGGGTTATTCGGCTCGGCTCGCCGGAATGCCCGGGGCTGGCAAATCGGTATGCGCGCTCCAGGCTGCCCGCGGCTATGCCGACAGGGGATTTCGTATCCTCAGGCTGACCGACCCACGGTGCGCGGCGATCCCGTTGAGCACCGATGGCGTGCCCACGCTTCACCTCATCGACGACGCGCACCTGGCTTCTTCTGCGGCGCTAACCTTGGCGGAGCAGAGCTGTGGGCCTGATTCCTTGCTGCTCTCCACCTTCACCAGCGTCGATACCGGCGGCACCAGCTCCGGGATGATCCACCTCGACGCCAAGCGCGCGGTGCGTGTTATCGCTGACGACCTGCGCTCTCGCCGCACCGAGACAATGGCGGAGGTGAGCAAGGTCGATGACTCGATCGGCGATCGTCCCGGTGAAGAGAATATCGATTGGCGCATCGATGCTGCCGCCGCCTCCGACTTTCCCTGGCAGTTCTGCTTCGTATTAAGCGCCGGCTGGCGGCGGGTCCGGTCGATCGTTGCATCGGCTCGGGAAGTGCAGGCGGATATCCTCTTGGGCGCGATCGCTATTCGCCAGATTGCTTCCCGCGATGCGCGAACCGCACGCTCGGACCTCGATCCATACCTCGATGCCGCCGGAATCGAGGTAGCTGCTGCAGACAAGGCGATCGCGTGGCTGGTCAAGCAACGGCTCGTGCTGGGAGACCATGACCTTCGCTGTCCGCATCAACGTTTCTCGGCCGAGGTCTTCGATCCGATCCTGCGGGAACAAGATGAGCGCGGTCGCGGGCGGATCGCGGCGATGATCGGCCACGCGTTGGCCGATCCCGCCATGCCGCTTGCTGGACTTGGGAGCCTGCTCTCCCAGTTCCGCACCACCCGAAGCGGCTATAATTGGACTTGGCTTATAGGGCGCGAACGCCTCGAGCCGTTCCTGGCGCGCTGCTGGTCTGCAACCGAACCGACCGACATTGCTGCCGCGATGCATGCACTGCGCGAGATCGACGCCTATGCGAAAGACTATTTCAAGCGTCCGACCAGGGATCAGATCGCAACAGTCGCCCGATGGTTCAGCGCGCCGGCGCCGGGCGCAGCCTATGCCGTCGGCAATTTCATCAACGGCACTTACCGCAACACGCGGTTGGGGCGCGCCATCGTCAGGGCCTCCGACCCGGAAGCGACAGCGGCTGCCTTGAACGCGGCGATGGCGTCGCCCTCCGCCGATTTCGCGAGCGAGATTGTCCATATGGTCTACCAGTCCT
This sequence comes from Stakelama flava, assembly GCF_019351405.1. Taxonomy (GTDB): domain Bacteria; phylum Pseudomonadota; class Alphaproteobacteria; order Sphingomonadales; family Sphingomonadaceae; genus Sphingomonas; species Sphingomonas flava_A. The sequence continues at coordinate 5,353 of NZ_JAHWZX010000026.1, read as the reverse complement.
TCGGTGGACTGACCCCGGAATGGACCGAACGCTTCCTCGCGGGCATCGACAGGAAGAAGGCAATCGCATTCGCCGCAGCCTGGCCTGCGTCAAGCCATCTCTATCGCGCCGCCTGGTTTTGTGCCGGCTTGATCTATCTCGACAAGGAATTCGGGTACGACGTCACGGCGGCGATGGCGCCTGCGATGGCGGGCCCGTTGCGCGAGAATCCCGTCGAGGCGTTCGCTCAGCTGGAGGATATCTTCTGGGGCGGTCTGAAAGTCTATGAACCCTTTGGGCGCAGCAGAGGCAAGCGCGGGGCGACGACGTGTTCGCTTTCGATCGCGGCCAAGATCTGTGACGCCTGGGAGCCGAAGCGGCTCGCTGAGCAATTGTCAGGGGTGACACTCAGGGAATTCGAGCGTGCAGGCATCCTACTCCATGTGCTTCGCCGATGCCTGCCCGCAGCCTATCAGGAGACGGTCGCGGCGCTGGATTGGGACAGGCTCGATGCGGCGATCGGAGCCGACTGGAAGGCTCCGTCTCACGATGCGGTCGCCTTTCTCTGCCAGTGCTATGAAAGCAAGCTGGGGCGAGCGGCTGTCGCACAGCTGGTGGAAAAGCACGTCGATGAAATCGGGCAGATGGGGTCTCGGCTGGCCTTTATCGCGCCCAGCGCGTCCTATCGTCAGATCGAGCGGGGCGCCCCCATCGCGCTTGCCGGTCAATGGAGTATCGGCGCAGCCGTTTTGGCCGACTTCCACAAGCATCGACGGGCGCTTGTGCCCGCGCTGATCGGAAATCACCCTCGGCTGATGGCGGAGGCGCTTTCCAAGTAGAGTGCGCGCTATGCCTTTGACGATGCACTGCCTTTTCTTCGTGTTTGCAGGCAAGTTGCGCAGGACTCGTTCGAGGCGATCCTCGCCGGGATCGACGTCCCGGCGGCGGAAAAGGCTGGCGCGGCGCGCTCGGCTTCCGCAGAGGTAAATATCCCAATCCCGATCCATCCACGCGCGTCGTGATCGCCTGGCTGGTGCATGTCGTCCGAGAGCGGTCGGATGCACTCGGTGATCTGGCACGGCAGCTGCTGGCAGACTTTCCGCAAGCGACCCGAATCAGCGCCAAGAAGTTGAAACTGTACTCCGACCTGTAAGAGCTTACGCGTGCTCGCGACCCGTCATTTTTCGGACTTGAGGGAGCTGGCTTGGCTCGAGACTGTGGGCACCGTAACTCTCCATTCCGGACTCCGATCAGGGTGCTTTTGTTAGAATCCGCTTGCTCCGGTAATTGTGGTGGCCGCTTCGGGCGATCTCATATCTTGAGCTGACTGTCGGCAACCGGCCCATTTGCCGTCGCTACGCTTTGCCGCGGCCCGAGAGGCCTCGGCCTAGTCCGCCTTTGATTTCAACGCCCATTAGCACTCCAATCAAAGATGAATGTAGGGCAGCTTCCAACCATTCCCGGCCGTTCGGTAGATCGGCGTGGTATCCCGAAACCGGCCGTTCTGGCAACTCGCAGCAGTCCCGCTTATCCATCTCCGAAGGACCATTTCGGGAAAACGCAATCGGGAACAGGTTTCGGGAAAGCGGCCCGACCCGAAGGAATCGGAAGATCAGTCCTGCCGTGGCTGTCCCACTAGGCCTTCGCAAATGGGACTGCCAAGGTCGCCCCATCCGCCCTTCGTTTTCAGGAAAACCAAACTTGCGTCAAAACCGCTCCCCACGAGTCTTGCTTACGCTTATCAGCTCCGGTCATCGCGACCAGCCCAGGAGCTAGCTGGTCGGCTTCTGGGCTCGGACGGCATCAAGCCGCGCCGACAGTGCGTGCTCGATATGCTCATACGACACATCACCCAAGACGAGGCGCAATGGTGGACGGTCGGCATCGGCAGCAGCGATCATTCGATTGGCGGTGACGCCTGCGTCGTCGCGCTTCGCCAAGCTCCCACCGTTCGCGAACATCCTGCGCACGGCGCCGGAAGGCGTGTCGTCATATTCTGGCATGGCCTCCGCGCGATCGAGGTTGATGCTGAAGCTGGTCGCGGTTGGACCAGGCTCGGCCAGGATGAAGTCGATGCCGAACCCCGCCGTCTCCTGCGCCACCGCCTCCACAAAACCTTCGATGCCCCACTTCGTCGCGTGATAGATGCTGAAGGCGGGATAGGCGACCTGACCGCCCGTGGAGGAGAGTTGCAGCACGCGTCCTCCGCCCTGCGCGCGCAAGTGGGGCAGGCAGGCGCGAATGAGCTGGATCGAGCCGGTCAGGTTGGTGGCGATCTGGCGCTCGATCTGGTCATCTTGCAATTCCTCGGCGGCACCGAATGCCCCATAGCCGGCGTTGCTGACCACCACGTCGATCCGCCCGGCAGCACCGAACGCGTCCCCGATGACGTGGCGAATGGCAGGAGTGTCGGTCAGGTCCAACACCATAACGCGAAGCGTCTGCTCGTGGGAGGTAAGTAGATCGGCCAAGGCATCGGTATTGCGTACGGTCGCGATCACGTGGTCGCCGCGCGTCAGCAGCTGCTCGGTCATAGCCCGGCCGAGGCCGGAGGAAGCGCCCGTGATGAGCCAAGTCTTCGTCATAAAGTATCTCCTTAGGGCTAGACATAGCGGCGGCGAACGCTGAGGATTAGTGGTGCGATACGGCATGAGTCCGTGGAGAAATGCCACCAATGAGCCGCCCAAGCTTGACCGATCTGTCAGGGTTCGTTGCCGTCGCCCGGCACCTGAGCTTCCGTCGTGCAGCCGAACTCACCGGCGTCTCGCGATCGACGCTCAGCCATGCAGTGATCGACATGGAGAGGGAGCTGGGCGTCCGCCTGTTCAACCGTACGACACGCAGCATCTCGCTGACCGAGGCGGGAGCGGAATTACTCAGGCGAACCACCGTGCTGCTTCGGGATTATGACGAGGCGCTCGACGCGATGGCCAACGCCAGCGGGATTGTCGGCGGAACCCTGCGGATCAACTGCACGGAGACAGCAGCGAATCGCCTTCTGGCAGGCGTCGTTCCAGTGTTCCTCCGGCAGCACCCACAGGTCGCCCTCGATTTCGTCACCGATGGCCGACTGGTGGATATCGTTGCCGGAGGTTTCGATGCTGGCGTCAGGCTTCGGGATTCAGTGCCGAAGGACATGGTAGCCGTTCCGTTCGGCGGCGCGGTGCGGTTCATCGCTGTGGCATCGCCCGACTACCTTGCAGACCATGGCATGCCGATGGTGCCCGACGACCTTCTACGTCATCGCTGCATCCGGCACCGCCTGCCGAGTGGAAAGGTGCATCGCTGGGATTTCGAAAAGCATGGCCAAGAGGCGGTGATCGACGTATCCGGCGCCCTGACCCTCGATAACCCGCGCCTGATGACTGAAGCGGCCGCGAACGGCCTTGGCATCGCCTTCGTCCCGGAGAACGCAGCACGACGTCAAATAGCGGTCGGCGGTCTGCTGCCGGTGCTGGCGGAATGGTGTCCCGAAATGCCGGGGCTTTGCCTGTACTACCCTGGGCACCGGCAGGTGCGGGCAACACTGCGCGCGTTCATCGACACCTTAAAACAGGCCCGCATCGACTGACTGGCAGGATGAACGGCTCCGCTCCGTTCTTCCCCTTATTCGATCCTCGTGGGAATGGCCTTGGCGTCTCGCTGGCCGTTCCCAATCGGGAAGGTCACGCCGACTATCTATGCCGGCGGTCCTTCAGGATACTGCGGCCTGCCGTCGTTGAGGATGAGCCACGCCTGTTTACTGGAGGTCCAGATGTGCTCCGTCGGCTCGAACAACTCGGGCCGGTCGAGGCTTCCCATGGACAACCCTATGGTGCCGGCGCTCCGGCGTTCGGAGAACAGCGTCGTTCCGCACTCCGTGCAGAAGCCGCGACGTATGCCGCTGTCGGCGCTCACCCATCCTACAGGGCCGTCGATGGCGAGCCCAGCCAAGGGCACCATGACACGCGCGTAGAAGGCAGCACCCGTCGCCTTCTGGCAACGATGGCAATGGCAGACGCGCACGTTGAGCGGCTCGGCGTCCGTGCTGTAGCGACAAGTGCCGCAGAGGCATCCGCCCTCGATCATTGCCCGAGCCTCTTCCGCATGAAGATGCGAACATTGTCGGCAGGGCTGTTGTCCAACGTCCCGAATACCGAGTAGCCGAGCTTTTCGTAGAAGCCCTGCGCTTGGAACGAGAAGGTCGTGAGCCACGACCCGACGCAGCCACGATCGGCGGCTATGGCTTCCGCGCTCGCCATGAACCTTGTCCCAAGATCGCCGCCTCTCATGCTCTCCGGCACGACGAGATAATCTACGAACAGCCAGTCATAAACGGTTCGGCCCCAGAGGCCCCCGACCGTATTCCCGGCTTCGTCGCCCAGCAGGATCGCGACCGGACGTGGATCGGCGGGATAGCCGTTGTCGGCGTCAGTCGGCGTGTCGCAAATGGTGATATAGAGTTGCTCATCCCCGCAATTTGCACGACTGGCACCGATCAGGGAACGTCCGATCGCCGTAGCCGATTCCGGTCTGGGATTCCCGGAATTCCATCGATTTCGAGAAAGTCCACGTCGTCTCGCTGACCGTTCGTTTTCGGGAAGGGTGGCGCGGGTCGTTGACCACTGTATGAGAGTGGTCATGACCCTGACCAGTTTGGTTGTCCCGACCTTCAAGCAGATGCTGAACACGATGTCGGGCTAGCTCGACAAAGCACAAGCGGCGTCAGGAGGTGAGGGGGATGGACTGCTCTCGGCTCGCCTCGCACCCGACATGTTTCCGTTGTCGACGCAGGTTCGCTTCGCTTGTGTACAGGCTTGGGAAGCCGTGTCTCGAATGAAAAACGAGGACTTCCCGCCCTCTATCAACACGCTCCTCGATGAAGGGCGGAACGCCGGCGAACACCCCGGCACCATCGCCGACGCGCAAGCTCGGATCAGCGAGACAATTGCTATGCTCGATCGTCTGGCGCCCGATGCACTTGATGGCGATCCTGACCGAACCATCGCGCATGCGCTGCCAACAGGCATGATCTTCGATCTGACGGCGGAGCAATATGCCCGCGATTGGACGCTCCCCCAGTTCTACTTTCATCTGATGACTAGCTACACGATCCTTCGCAGCCAGGGCGTGAGTCTCGGCAAGGCCGATTATATGCCCCACATGTTTGCCTATCTTCGGCCCGGAACGTGGCCTGCTGCTTAGCATTACAGTTGCAATTTGGTTGTGAGGTGAGCCCGTTTTGCTGCGGCTTGATGAGCTCGCCTCCAGCATGACCAGGCGATGATGCAGGCAGGCTCGATCTGGCGTTGAGCGAGTTTGACGGCGATGCGCCGGACCTCCTGAACGGACCAGCGGATCAACTCCTGATGGCGGGCATCTTCGGTCTTTTTGG
>NZ_JAHWZX010000025.1 GCF_019351405.1 Stakelama flava | reverse complement strand
GCGCGGGAGCGTCTGCCGGATCGCTGCCAGGCGGTCGGCGAAGTCTTTTTAAAAACGGCGATATCGTCCGGCTTCTGACCACGATGGCGCGGCCGGGCCGAGAGCTTGCGATAACCGAGCGCGCGAAACTCGCGGCTGAGCGTATGGCGGGTAACCGACAGGCCGAACCCGTCCCAAACCCATTGCGCCAGATCGACCAGGCGCCAGCGCACGACGCCGTGCGCAGCGGGGATCGGACCCGCTTCGACCTGCTCGGCGAGTTGGGTGCGCTGTTCCTCGTTCGAGGCCCGCCCTAGCTTGATTCAGTAACCAATCCGATCTATCTGCCGCTTTGACGCGCGAAAGTCACTGCCCGGTAGGTAGTCCGGGTGACGTTGAAACGTTCGTGCAAGCGCCCGCCGCCAGCGGCAGGCCACCGGTGCGTCTCTTGCATCCTGGTTTTTGCAAGGGACGACTCATGTCTAATTTAAAAGTGCTAATCATCGGCGCGGGCCTTGGCGGCCTGACACTCGCCCAATCGCTTCGCCGTGCCGGGATCGACTTTGCGGTCTTCGAACGCGACCGGAGTCCTTTCGATCGCCCGCAGGGTTATCGCCTTCACCTTGATGAGGATGGGATCAATTCCGCCAGAGAAGTCCTTTCCCCAGAGCTTCGCGCGCTGTTTGAGGCAACATCGCAGCGCACCGAGCCATTTACGACGATCCTCGGAACCGATCTGTCCATCTTGAAACAGATCCACGCGGACACTCAGGACGGACGTGGCGTCTGGCCCACTCACGACGGGCCGCCGGAACACGCCAATGTCGATCGCGCAACTCTGCGGCAGATCCTGCTCGCCGGATTGGAAGAGAGGGTTCACTTCGGCAAAGTGCTGGACCGGTACGAACAGGCCGACCACGGCGTTGTCGCGCATTTTGCCGATGGCTCGATTGCCAAAGGGCATGTCCTGGTCGGCGCCGACGGCATTCGCTCCGCGGTGCGCCGCCAGCGTGAGCCGGGCTGCGACACTGTGGATGCGGGGATCACAGCGATCTATGGTCGGGTACCAATTGAGGCGGTTACCGCGATCGTGCCGAAGGAGACGCTGAACGACATCTTCGCGATCACTTCCGACGAGCGGAAGGTATTCCTGGGAATGGGCTCGGTGCGCTTCCCGATTGAGCCATCGACGGCAGCCAGAAAACTTGCCCCAGGTACGTCAATGCGGCGCCAGGACGATTATGTAGCGTGCATCGTCGGTGGCCGACATGAGTTTTTCCCCAACAACCTACATGGCGCCGAGGGCGAGGCACTTCAGCGTGTCGCGGCAGAGACGATCGGCGCGTGGCCCGATGGTGCTGCATCGCTCGTCCGTGCCGGCGACCCCTCGGCTTTCTTCCGTGTTGAAATGTATACGAGCGTGCCCTGCTCGCTGGATGAGCCGACAAACGTCACCCTGCTCGGCGATGCCATTCATGCGATGACGCCCACCTTGGGCCGGGGAGCCAATGTCGCTATGAGGGACGGCGCGCTGCTCGGGCGTGCGCTGAAGAAGGTTGCTGCCGACGAGGCAATGCTGGCCGATGCGTTGGCCGAATATGAACGACAGATGCTCGACTATGGCTTTGCGGCGGTACGCGAGGCGGCTCGCATTGGCCAGGAGCGCATGGCGCAAAACTCGCTGCGGGATTGATCAAGGCCGGCCCGATGCCCTTTCTTGCGGTGCGTCGGGCTGGCCCATTCGGCCTTAAGGCGGAGAGGAACAAATGGTGCATTCTAGGGCCTGAAAGCACGCCGCGAATGTCTGATCAGTTGGCGGCGGCCATTCCGACCATGCGACAGCCCGTCCGCTTTAGCGTATCGCCGGCGAGGGGTGAATTATCGAAGTTTGGAGTGCGAATCAGACGGTCGCCATGGCCTGCTGCGGGTTTGATGGACACCGAGGTAGGCTAAATCAGGCTACCCCAGCTTCGTGTTCGAAGTCGATGGGGCTGAGGTAACCAAGGGTCGAGTGACGACGGGTCGGGTTGTAGAATCATTCGATGTAATCGAACACGTCAGCCTTCGCCTGCGCTCTCGAACGATGCCTGCGGGGCCGATCACTGCTGCTGCAGAATGTCCGCAGAACAGGCGTTCGGCGCGTCCCACTGCCGCTGCCGTGACCGATATGCCCTGTTCAATTGTGCCCGCTCTTGCACTGCGCCTGGGTTGTCGAGGGGCTTCCAGCCGAGCGAGCGTAGGGCGGAAGCGATCCTATCTCAGGTATCGTGAGGCCATCCCGCAGGCGGATCCATCAAGAAGCTGGGTCCGCCACCTTGCGGGACGAACAGCGCCGGCAGCGCGCCTGCTAACCATTCGCTTGCCGCCGACGCCATCGCCGTTCAGTTGGCGAGAGCCGTACCGACCACGTCTGCAAGCGGCGTGGTGGGGCGACCGATGAGCCTCGACAGGTCATTGCCGTCATGATGAAGGGCGCCCTCCGAGGCCCGAGCGTCCGCGTCGGCGAGGTATTCGGCCATCAGCGGTGGCAGGCCGAATTGAGCGAGGATTTCAGCGTATTGGGTTTCCGACAGGTTGTTATAGGCGACTTCGCTACCAGACTGGCGCGAGACTTCACTAGCGAGCTCGGCCAGCGTAAAGCTCGCGTCTGCCGCAAGTTCGTAGACTTTCTGGGCGTGGTCGTCGCCAGTCAGCACAGCGGCTGCGGCGGCGGCATAGTCCGCGCGTGCTGCCGACGAGAACCGGCCCTCGCCTGCCGCACCAATGAAGGCGCCCTGCTCCAGGGCGGGTTGTAGCGAAAGCAGGTGGTTTTCCGTATACCAGCCATTGCGCAGCATCGTCCATTCGAGACCCGAGTCCTTGATTGCCTGTTCGGTCTGCGCATGTTCGACGCCAAGTTTCGTGTTGGTCTCATCTGCGCGCAGCATGCTGGTGTAGGCGATGGACCGCACGCCAGCCTTCTTCGCCGCCTCAATGACCGCCTTATGCTGTGGAAACCGGCCCGTCACTTCGCTCGAGGAGATCAGGAGAACCTTCTCGACGCCTGCGAAGGCCTGTTCGAGCGTTTCCGGCCGATCGTAGTCCGCCTCGCGAACGACGATCCCTCGTTCCGAGAGGTCCCTGGCCTTTGCCGGATCGCGCACGGCGGCGACGATCTGGTCCGCCGGGACGGTTTCGAGAAGCTTTTCCACGACGAGGCGACCCAACTGGCCGGTGGCTCCGGTAATTGCGTACATTTCTTGCTCCTTTTTCGACCGCGCTATTCTGAATGCGGCCGGATTTCACTTGTGATCAGTCGGCGATGTGCCGGCTTGTGTCGCCAGAAGGTGAGCATTTGCGCATGTTTGGAAAGGTATGAATGTTCGAAATAGCTGTTCGATTTTTTCGAACGATGTAATGGGTACGCAATGCAAAGAGATATCGATCTCACCGCCTTACGGACCTTTCAATCCGTCGTGGAGGCGCATAGTCTGACCGGCGCGGCCAAGACATTGGGCCTTGCCAAATCCGTAGTCAGCAACCGGATAGCCACCCTCGAAAAAACCTTGGGTGTAAGCCTGTTCGACCGCGGTCGAAGACTGGTCCTGACGGACCGGGGCCGACTACTGTACGAGGGCGCGCGCAGCACGCTGGAAGATTTCGACATACTTGTCGCTTCGGTCTCAAAACCGGGTGGAACCGGTGCAGGACGCTTCCGCATTACGCTTCCAGCCGGACTGGGCGTGGCCTTGCTCGGTGATGTGCTCGCTGCTTTCTTCGCGAAGCATCCAGGGATCGATCTCGAACTGAATTATGCTGACGCTTACGTCGATCTGATCAGTGAAGGCTTTGATCTGGGGCTTCGGGTCGGACAGCCGAGCGACGTCGATCTCATCGGTCGACGGATTTGCAAAGTCGATAGGGTGGTGTGCGCGAGCCCGGCATATCTCGCCGGTCACGGCAAGCCCGCTTCGTTAGCGGATCTGCGAAATCATGCGGTCATTGGTTATTCGTTGATTCAAGATCAGGGACAATGGGCCTTCGAGGGGGCCTCTTTCTCTGCGAAATCTCGCGGCGTCCCACGCCCTTCGGTAATTACAAATAACGGCCATGCCATGCGAGCAGCTGCGCTTGCGGGACTCGGTCTGATGGCAATTCCGAGATTCTTCGTTTCCGACGATTTCGATGCCGGACGGCTTTGCGAAATTTCTTTGAACGCCCGGCCAGTGCCACTCGAATTATGGGCTCTCTACCCGCGAAGACGCGAGCAACGCCCCCTCATCGGACAATTGATCGCATATATCAAAGCTGCTTTGAGTTCGGGTCTTTGACGCTGCCAAACCGTCACCAATGATGACACAAATTCCCGCCAATGCCGCATTTTCACGGCAATAGAAGTAAACCGATTTGCCAGCCTAAACTTCGCTGGTTAGGCCAAAGAGCTCTCCGGGGCGACGAGAATCAGTGTCGGCTCGGTCGGCCTGTCGGGCGACTTGGGAAGATCGCGCAGCACAGCCGCAGATTGGCGCCTTCGCTCCCCCCGGCCAGGACTATCCGGCCCGGGTCGATCGCAAGCTCCCCGCCTGGCGCACCCATTCGAGCCCGGCGAGGCAATCCTCAAGCCCCGCCGGGAAAGGTGCCGCCGTTTCGCTCGTCGACGCCCGCACAGCCTCGCTGAATTCGGGTATGAGATGGTGCCTGCGACTGAGGCGACTCAAACGACCGTGGCGCGGTTTCGCGTCTCTTTCCGAAGGCGATGGCTGGCGCCTAAGGGATAAATGCGCACACCGCATCGCTCGCAAGGGCCATGTTCGTGCGAAGGCATCCGCGGCGCGGGATCCTTTGCATTCGCAGGACATCGAGAGCGGTTGCGGCCTGACTGGCCGGCGACCAGTCGTTGTCTAGCGGAAGCTCGACAACGGAGGTCATCCGGTTGGAAGCAAGGCGATCAAGCGCATTCATTGGAAAACCTTGGTGCGGTTTGCCGTCGTCTGGTTGGCGCGCTTCTCGAGCGCGCCGCTCCAGCGGGTCAGGACGATGCCGAAGGCGACGATCGCGGCTCCGACAAAGGGTGCTGCACGCAGACCCATTTCTTCGACGACCAAGCCGCCACCCCATGCGCCGATAGCGATACCGAGGTTGAAAGCAGCGATATTGAGGCCCGAAGCGACATCGACAGCCTTGGGAGCCGCATCGCGAGCAATTTGGACCACGTAGGACTGTAGCGGTGGTACGTTACCGAAGGCGAAGCCGCCCCAGAACAGGGTTACCGCGATAGCCGCCCAGGCCGACGCTAGACCGAGACCCAAAAGCAGTAGGGATATAGCGAGGCCGGCGAAGATAATCGTCAAGGCGGCAACGGGACCGATGCGATCGGAGAGTTTGCCACCCAAGATGTTACCGATCGCGACCGATACACCGTAGAGGAGGATCACAAGGCTGACGGCCCCGGCACCGAGCCCAGTGACGTCGGTCAGCATGGGCGCGAGGTAGGTGAAGGCAATGAAGTTGCCGCCATAGCCCACAGCTGTGATTAGATAGAGAAGCAGCAAGCGAGGTGACGTCAGGACCTGTGCCTGCTGACGCAAGGTCGGCGGCGCATCCTGTTCGAGGTTCGAAGGCACGAGTAGGGCGCTCGACACCAAGCCGATCAGGGCAAGGGCCACGACGCCAAGGAAGGTCGATTGCCAACCGAAGGTCTGGCCGATCCACGTGCCGAGCGGCACACCCGTCACGAGGGCGACGGTCAGCCCAAGGAAGACCAACGCGATGGCCAAGGACTCCTTCTCGGTCGGAACGAGTTTGGTCGCAATGGTCGATGCGATCGCGAAGAACACACCGTGGGCCAGCCCCGTGATGAAGCGAGCAGCTATAAGCGCGTAGTAGCCCGGCGCCAAAGCAGCGAACAGGTTGCCGATTGTGAACAAGACCAGCAGCGAAAGCAGCAAGGTCTTGCGGGGCATCTTGCCGGTCAGGGCTGTGAGAACAGGGGCGCCTACCGTGACGCCGAGCGCATACAGGCTGACCAGCAACCCGGCCGAAGGGAGGGAAACGCCAAGATCGGCGGCGATGGTGGGAATAAGTCCCACGATAACAAATTCGGTGGTGCCAACTGCGAAGGCGCTTATTGTCAGCGCCCATAATGCGAGCGGCATCGCATTTTTTTTTATTGAAACCATGACGAGGGCTCCATTGCTATCCAGCGGATCAAGGATGTGGAACCCGATCTAGTCTCGGCTCATTATCTCAAAAACCACAGCAAGGGCATTGGATCATTGCTAAAACCGCACGAATTTCCGGATCTCAGAGAACTCGCTGCATTCGTAGCAGTCGCGGAGGACGGCGGTTTTGCCGAAGCCGGTCGCCGTCTTAATGTGGCATCGTCGTCCTTGAGTCGCGCCGTAGCAAAGCTGGAGGAGCGCCTTTCTTTCAGCCTCTTCAGAAGGACGACACGCCAAGTCGTATTGACTGAGGAAGGCGTTAGGACACTTGCGCAGGCAAGGTCGATCCTCAGTGAAACCGAAGAACTGCTCGATCTCCGCTCTGCCGCGAAGGCTCCGGCCGGAACAATCCGTGTCAATGCGGCTGTGCCGTTCATGTTGCATGTGCTGATACCGCGCTTGCCGGAATTCCGAGCCCGGTATCCCGACATCGAGCTCTCGCTGGCAATGACCGACAACGTCGTCGACCTGATCAGCGCCCATGCCGATGTTGCAATCAGGTTGGGCAACCTTCCGGATTCTGAACTGCGCCATCGTAAACTCGGTAACGCAGCCTGGCGTTTGGTAGCGGCGCCATCGAGGCTCGAGAAGGATGGTCATCCCAATTTGATCGGAGAAATGGAAGCGCGCCGTCAGGTGCGATACCTCAACCCAACGAGAAACAACGATTGGTGGTTCAGGGGACGGCATAAACCCATGAGACCCGCCGCATCTATTCACGCAGAGAACGGAGAGGCGGTGCGCGCCCTTGTCTTAGCAGGTTGCGGATACCAGCAATTTTCGGACTATCTGATTGACGACGACATTGCCGCCGGCCGTGCGGTGTCATTGTTTCCACAAGAGCTAACGACGACACCCCTACCAGTGCATGCGGTTTACTCGGATCCTGCTGCGAAGCTAAAACGCCTAGAGGTGTTTCTCGATTTCCTCTCCGAAATTTGCGCGCCGAAGCTGACGGGGTGACCGCTGCGCTAAGCTGGCGACCAGCGTTGTAAGCGAATTTCGTAATGCAAGTGCGATCCCGCTACTCTCGCCCTTACACGCCACCAGTTCGACGGCGTAGCCGCACCCGCCTACCATTCGTTCAGCTTTGAACGCCGCTCAGGCCACAAGGCGAAGGCGGTCGAGCTTGGCGGCCCCTTGGGCGAGCAACTTGGCGATTTCGTCGGACGTGCGTCGTACGGCCAGTTTCAGCGCTTCATCGACGTGGATGTAATCCTGCGTCACATTCTGCGAGGCGTGTCCCAGCATCGCACGGATCGTCAGTTCCGAGAAACCGAGTTCGGCGGCGATGCTGGCAAAGGTGTGCCGCAGGACGTGGGGCGTGACGCCCGTGATTCCGGCATAACCGCAAACGCGCTGCAGGCAGGCGCTTACAGCCGTGAAGGGGCCATCGCCCGTCGTTGCCGCAAACACATAGGGATTGCCGGCGATCCGGGGCTGCGCCACGATCACCTTGATCGCTTCCGGCCCGATCGCTCGGACCTGCTCGCCGGTCTTGGTGTCGGGAAAGGCGACGAACCCGCCCATCGGATTGACCCATTCCCGCTGCATGGCTTGCCCTTCTTCGCGGCGATAGCCGGTCAGAAGCAGCAGGCGGATCACGGCAATCCCGGTGGGGCTGACGCCTTGCTGTTCCGCATAGACCATCGCTTTACCCAGCGTTTCGATCTCGGCGACGCTGAGGCGCCGTGTTCGCTTGTTTCCGGCGAGCTTCTTGGCCCCCTTTGTCGGGTGCTCGGCGAGCAGGCCCTTATGCTTTGCATGCCCCAGGATCGCCTGGATCGAGGTTAGGCAGCGCGCAGCGACCCCGCGGCCGCCGGTTGCCTTGCCGCCGCGACCGCCGGTGCGAGGCTTTCCGGTCTTTCCCTTCGCTACATCGTCCTGCATCGCTTCGACATCGGCAATCGTCAGATGACGGGCGATGCGCTTGCCGATCAGCGGGTTGATGTGGGTTCGAATCCGGCTCTCATCCATCGCAAGCGATGACTCCTTGATCGGCCGGTTGCGGCGACCGAGAATCCTGCCTGCGCGCGCTTCGGTCAGATACCATTCGCAAAGCTCCGCGACATTCATCTCGTTGCGGGCGCGGCGCGCGTCTTCGGCCGGATCTTCGCCGGATGCCACCGCGCCGAGCTTGATCTTCGCGAGATCACGAGCCTGATCCACCGTCAGCACGCCAAAGCGGCCCAGCTTAACGCGGCGGATTGGACCCTCTGTGTTCATATACTGGATAACGAAAGTCTTGGTGCCGGCAGCGCCTATCCGGACCCCGAAGCCCTGGATCTCGGTATCCCACACGAATGTCTGACCCGTCTCGGGTGCGGTGAGGGCATCGAGCGTGCGCTTCGTCAGCTTTGCCTACGCCATGGAACATCCTCCAATTTATTACGCGTGCTCCGCGAGACCGAAAAGTAATAACAACGTAATAAAAATCGGTCGTTTGTTGGCGAATTGGAGGTTATGTTGTCGTAGCGAGATTGACAATATCTATTTGAAATAGCGTACTAAATCGTATACTAGCGCATTCTGTCGTTACCGTTCAAATCGAATTGCCCAGGTTGGGGTCGAGGGCTCGAATCCCTTCGTCCGCCAGGTTTTCCAAAAAAATCAGCCAATTAGTGCCACGGCGCACCCTCTTTCGCTGGAGACAAAGCCTGCTGCGAAGGCTGTTGTCTCCACATTGTCTCCAGAAAATTGGCAAAGATTGAGTGGTTCTGGCGTCGCGTGGCGAATATCGCGATGGACCTCGCTTTCCCTGACTGAGTCAGCCGGTGCTTCCCTTCGGGACCGGCGCTCTATCTCCGCTGCGCTCCGACCGAACCCCTGGCGGGTTTCGGCGCATCCGCGTGACGATCGCCTAGCGGACGGCGTGAACACGCCGAGCAATAGCCGGTGCCTACATGATGGCGCCGTGAACGGCGCGGTGCTTGGGGCGCTGCCCCTGGCGCCCTTCGGAGCGCCTTCCGCCCAGCTTCCTTCGCGCGTCGCGCTCCGTGCAGCCGGTTCCCCGCGAAGCCGCCCCTCCGGTTGCACCCTCGGTCTCGCCGACGGGCAGGGTTTCAGCGCGGCGTTTCCCGCTGCGCGGAAACCCAAGGAGTAGGGATAATGACCGATACCATCGAAACCGGGACGACCGAGCAGGCCGAACAGGACAGCCGCATCATCCATGTGCCGCTGAACAAGCTCAAGAAGTCGCCCAACAATGCCCGCAAGGTGCCGCATAGCGAGGCTACAATCGAAGCGCTGGCCGCATCCATCGCGCACAAGGGGCTGATACAGAACCTTGTGGTGGAACCCGAGATGAAAGGGGACAAGCCCACCGGCGCCTATCTTGTCACCGCTGGCGAGGGCCGCAGGCTCGCTTATCTGCTGCGCGCCAAGCGCAAGGAGATCAGGAAGAACCACCTTATCCGCTGCTGGCTCGACACCGAGAACGACCCGTCCGAAGTCTCGCTGGACGAGAACGTCACCCGCGAGAACATGCATCCCGCCGATCAGTTCGAGCGGTTCCATGAACTGTCCCGCGACAAGGGATGGGGCGCGGAGGAAATCGGTGCGCGCTTCGGCGTCTCTCCCGAAATCGTCAAGCGGCGGCTGCGTCTCGGCGCGGTCAGCCCGAAGCTGATGGACATCTACCGGCAGGACGGGATCACGCTCGACCAGTTGGCGGCGTTCGCCATCACTGACGATCATGCCCGGCAGGAGTAGGTGTTCGACAATCTGTCGTGGAACAAGGAACCGTGGATCATCCGGCGTGATCTTACCGCCAGCAATGTTCCGGCAGACGACCGGCGGGCGGTGTTCATCGGCGCAGATGCCTATGTCGAGGCAGGCGGCACGATTATCCGCGACCTGTTCACCGAGGATGACGGCGGTTTCTTCGAGAATGTGGGCTTGCTCGACATGCTCGTTACGGAGAAGCTGCGCGAGATCGCCAGTGGCGCTCTGGCCGAAGGCTGGAAATGGGCCGAGGCGAGCATCGACTTTCCGCATGGTCACGGGATGCGGCGTCACTATCCGCAACCCGTCGCCTTTACGGATGAGGACGAGGCGCGGTTTTCGGAAGCGGCGGAGGCGCATGACGCCTTGGTCGAAGGCTATGACTCCTACGACGACATGCCCGATTCAAGATGGTAAACGGATTGGAGTTTGCCATGCCGATTGCGCTTCGTACCGATTTCAATGTCGTCTCTGTGAGGGCCGCCGCGCCGGTCGAAGGATGGCGCGCAAACTCGGCGCTTGCTTGCGCTGGCGGATCGTCGATCTGGCGCAAATGCTGTGGGACGATTTCTCGCTATCGGTATCGCGGCCCATCTTGAGCCGCGAGTTGCGCGCGCTCGGCTACTCGCAAGCTCTCGGCGCGGCCGAAGCACCACGCCCAGGAGCCGGACATGATCGAAGCCTTCAAAAAGGGGGCTTCGCCGCCGAGCTGGACAAGGTCAGAACGTCCCTTCCGTGCGGCACGCCGATAGAGATCTGGTTTCAGGATGAGGCCCGGATCGGGCAGAAGAACAAGATCACGAGACGATGGGCGAAGCGGGGAACCCGCCCCTCGGCGCTGGACGACCAGCGCACCAAATCCGCTTGCATCTTCGGCGCGATATGCCCGCAGGAGGGCCAGGCGGCCGGCCTTGTCGCCGCTAGTAATGCTAGAACTACTTTGGCAAAAGTGTGATTTAGGATTCCCATGTCGCTGATTGCGTGATTCACTGGGAGCCAGCTTTGACTGAGGCTGGCGCTGGACGAGGACTGGCAAGCGGATCTTGATCGGTGGCTCGCGCCGTATCGGGAAGGCTTGGGCAACAAGACGCGGCGCCGGATGTGCCCTGCCTATATTGTAGGCCTGATCGGGCTAGGTGATCGCAAGAGCATTCAGCCCATGGCAGCCCGCTCGGATGCGATACCCTATGACCGGCTTCATCATTTCATCGGGGCAGGCCCTATGGGAGAACAGTCCGCTGGAAGCGACCTGGTGGGACCAGGCGGATGAACTGGTTGGCGGTGACGGGGCCCGGCTGATCATCGACGGCACCGCTCTGCCGAAGAAGGGCAAGGCCTTGGTTGGTGTCGCGCCTCAGTACGCGACGGCGTTGGGCAAGAATGCGAATTGCCAGACGCTGGTGTCGGTATGTTCGCGAAAGCGGCGCTGATTATGCACCATCCAGGGCGTGATAAAGTGTGATCATGGTGACGATGGCGCGCAAGATCCTGGCGAATCTTCTGCTCCCCGACTTTCTGTGAATCCACGACCTGACCGCTTCTCCTGGCTGCAGAACGGCATCGACCGCAGGCGTTCAAGCCCTAACCGGCCTCGGCTTCGGCGATCTTGCTGGCGATCGCGACAAGGCGCCGCTGCGTTTCCGGGTCGCTTTCGTTGGTCATCAGAACGATTCCCAGCCTACGCGCCGGGAACAGAACGATATAGCTGCTAAAGCCGAACGTGCCTCCGGTATGCCAATATGTTTTCTCGCCGGTGGGCAGCGTGTCGATATGCCAATTGAGGCCGACTTCCTCATCGTCGGTGACGACGGTCGACTGGTGCGTCAGCGCGATCGCGGGATCATCTTCTGCCAGTTGATGCTGCAGATAGATCAGCATGTCGCGCGTCGACGTGCGCAGCCCGCCGGCATCGGGAAGGTCGGGCATCTCGGTGGTCAGCGGCATCGCGCGTCCTTCGGCATCGTGTCCCGGGTGCATCGATTCGCCGGTCTGCCATCCGGTGTCGCGCATGCCGAACGGACCGGTGACATATCGCTGCACCAATTCCGGGAAAGGCGCCTGATAGACGCGCGCGAGTATCGCCGCGAGCAATTGGGCGGCGACGTTCGAATGGCGCGCAACGGCGCCCGGCGGCGTGGGGATGCTGATGTTCGCAAGATCGGCGTAGAGCCGATCCATGTCATAACCCTGATGCAACGCGATCAGCGCCTTCACGGCCTCATCGGGCGTCGCGCCGCTCAGCCGGTCGCCCGGATCGGGAAGCCAGTTGGGCAGCCCGGACGTGAGATTGGCGAGATGGACAAGTCGGATCGGCTCACCATTCGCGTCAAGGCGGCCAAGTTCGTCGGGCAGATAGCGGCGGATATCGTCGTCGAGCGCGACGCGCCCTTCGAGCACGGCATGTGCCAGGACCGTGCTCGCGAAGGTCTTAGTGATCGACCCGATCTCATAGATCGTGCGGTCGGTCGGCGGCTCGTTGCTCCTCGGAGCGACCGTGCCCGCGTGTATGCTGATTGCATCGCCGCGCATGACGATGCCGATGGACAGCGCGGTCCCACCGGGCGATGCTACAAAGCGCTTCGCCTCGGCCCGTGCGACCGACCGCATCTCGCGATCATTCGCGAGTGTCATCGTAGGACATAGTAGCATCGCCATCACGGCGACGAGGAGCGATCGCCGGAGGACGGTCCACCCGGTCAGGCATAGAAGGATCATGATCGTCTATACTCCGGTCTGAACTCGGTTTGTCGAATCGATCGGTCGGCTGTGAGAAGATGCATTCGAATGCCACTGGCACTGCCTTCTATTGCGCATGGCGCCAAAATTAGCAGGCCGTTGCGCGCGGCCAAGTTCTTTTCAGTGATCAGCCGGTTGGGATTGGTACTCAACTATGGCCAGACTGTCTCAACGGTGCCGGCTCACCGCAAGCGCCGCTTCGACGCGCGCGAGCGCTGCCTGCGAATCGGAATTGGTCGAATCAAGATCGAGCGAGTGGCGTAACGCCTCTGCCGCGGCTGCCAAATCGCCGGCTTCCTTGAGTGCCTCGCCATAGCTGTTGAACGCGTTGCTGCTCGACGGGAAAAGACGGATTTGCGTCTGGAAGGCGGCAAGCGCGTCACGCATCCGCCCCGCCTCGCGAAACGCATAGCCCAGATTGTTGAGGTCATTTTCTGTCAGGCGATAATGCGCCGTATCAACGCGCAGCCGGTCTAGCATTGCCGTCGCAGCTTGTGCGCCTTGTTCGACGAGCGTGGCGCCATAGAGCCGAACCAGCGAGACCGGCTCGTCGATCGGCGGTTGCCCGGACAGGATCCGCATTGCGGACAGCGCGGTCTTGTGGAGATTCTGACTGTCGGCATTGGCGAGCAGGATTATGGTGATACCGCTATCCAGATTGCGCATGAACATCGTCTGGCACCCCGGCATACCGCCTGCGTGCCACACGATCCGTCCCATGCTTTCGTCGCGAAAGCGGAACCAGCCGAGCGCGTCGTCCGCATCGCCCATCCCGCCGATATTGATCCAGACAAAATCGGGCGAACCGCTTGCGAGTTTTTGGGGGGCATAGGCGCGTTCGAGCGTCGCCGGTTTGAGCAGGGCGCCGTTGCGCAGAGCCGCGTCGAAACGCAGCATATCGGCTGCGGTCGATACTATCGAAGCATTGCCATAGAGCGTGTTGATATAATAGCTGCGGCTCCCCTCCAAGCGGACTCGCGCCTGCGACCAGGGATGCGGCCATGCGTAGTTCTGGGCAAAGTTGGGCGTGTCTTCGCGATTACGCAGGGCGGTCTTGATATAGCTGTGCTTCATGCCCGCCGGGCCGAAGACATGCGCCGCGAGATAGTCCGGCAGCGGCTCGCCCGATTGCTGCTCGACGAGTAGCGCGAGCAGTTGGAAGCCGAGATTGGAATACCACCACTTCTCGCCCGGCTCGAGTTTCATCGTCCGATGCGCATCGACGATCGCGGGCACCAGATCTGCGATCATGAACGGCTGCGGCGCGATATGCGACTGATAGTCCTCGACCATCCCGGCAAGATCCTGGTCGGACAGCCCCGCGCTGTGTGACAACAGCTGTCGGATCGTCATGTGGGGATAAGGAAACGCCGGGAAATATCGCGCAAAGGGCGCATCCAGATCGACCTTGCCCTGCTCGACAAGCTGGAGCACCGCTGTAGCGGTGAACACCTTGCTGACGGAGGCGAGTTCGAATTCGGTATCATTGTCGATAGGACGGCCGGTCTCCCAGTTCGCTATGCCGAAATTCTCGCGAAAGACCGGGTTTCCGTTTCGGCCGATCAAAATCGTACCATTCAGCGCGTCGCGACCGATGCGATCGCCCAGAAACCGCTGCAGTTGCGTGAGGCGATGCTCGAAAGCAGGCGTCTGCGTGTTCGGTGTCGTTCTCCAAGCCCAAGTTATCGGTGGTACGCCGGTAAAGGCCAGTGCGAGCGTGGCGAGCGGCAGCGAACAATGAAGATGCTTTCGAAACCGGGCGGTCATTGTGAATCCTCATGATCGACGAGCCGAAGATCAAAGGCACGGCGTTCGAGCGCGGCGATCGCTTCTTCGAGCAGCAGGGAAAGCGGATAGGCGAGTTCAGAGTCGAGGGTCGTCGCGGCTGCGTTGGTGGCGTCCCACAGCCTGTGCAGTTCGGGGACAATCGATCGCGCTCTATCGGTAAGCGACACTATCCGCTCGCGCGCATCGGCACCCGGCGCGATCGTGACAAGTTCCACCTTCTGCATCTGCGCCACCGTTTGGCTCGCAGCAGAATGCGTCAGGCCCGCCGCGGCGGCGATTGCCTTGATCGAAAGCGGTTCGGCATCGAGCAATGCCCGCATCACCGGGGTGTAGCGCGGCCGATACGCCGACAGCCCCGCTTCGTCATATCGGCGGTCTACGGCGCCATCGAGAAGCTCGATCAGGTTACGGAGCTGTGTTCCCAAGGCATTGCGGGCGACGGTCATAAAAATAATATAACAGTGCTGTTATATATGCGCAAGGCGACATCGGATGGGAGATGCTTCGATCCGGTGTACGACTCAGCATATGTCTACCGCTTGGTGAGCCTGTCCGAGATCAGAAGCGCTGCTAAGCGACGACCGGCAGCTTTCCTGCTTTGAGCATTGCAATCCGGATAGTTCGCGCCGGCCCAATTGCAGTCATATGGTTGGTGAACGAACGGCAGTTACTGATGAATCGACATTGGGCGGGGAATGACCGAATGTTCGCTACTACCGTCAAGCCATCTGGGGTTTAAGGTCAGGTTGGTCCGGATAGACCGTACGTGCCATCAGGTCGGCGTCCTGATCGAAATGGCGTGCCAAAGCGCCGACGATCACCGCTTCGGTTGCGCTGGTCGGCCTGAGGTCGCGGCCCTGATACAGGTGTGACGGTGCAAGGCCTGGCCAGTCAGCAATCACCCGCCCGCCATCGTGCAACGCACCGCCGATCAATAGTAACGCGCTGGCGGTCCCATGATCGGTTCCACCGGTACCATTGAGCGCAGCGGTACGACCGAATTCCGTGGCGACCACCACCAGTGTCTGGTTCCACGCAGCGCCGAGTCCATCAGCCAAGGCCCCGACCAACGCGTCGAGATTGCGCAATTGTGTATTGAGCCGACCGATCTGGGCGCTGTGGGTGTCCCAACCGTCGGTCTCGATCATCATGATGCGGGCGCCTTCATTAGGCGCGAGCAGTTGCGCGGCGATCCGGCCGATCGCTTCGCCGGACCGCCCATTGTCTCGCACGGCACTCCCGACCATCGCTTGCGTCGAGAGCGCCGTATGCCACAGGCCAGCGAGCTGCGGGTCGTCGGCATAGAGGGCGCCGACGCGATCCATCAGGTCCGCACCGGATGCCGGCAACCGGGTTGGCGCATAGCTTGTGACGGCCGCCGGTCCTCTCAGGGCCATGGGGATGTCGGTTGCCAGCGCCAGGCCCTTGTCCGAAGGCAACACGCCGACCAACCGGTTCATCCAGCCGATGGTCTCGGTATAGGCGTGCCGTCCTCCGGTCTCGAGCACATTCTGGCCGTCGAAATGCGAGCGGTCGCGGTAGACCGAGGCGGTCGCGTGCACCGCCATCGCCTGCCTTGCGTCGAACAGTCCGGCGACCCGCGACAGTGCCGGATGCAACGAAAAGGTCGCATCGACGCGATGTGCGTTCGACAGCGTTTCAAGGAAGGGGGCGCGAAGCTGAGCATAGCCCGGATCGCCCAATGGCGGAACGATGTGAAGACCGTCGGCCGCGCCGCGCTGGATGATGAAAACGAAGCGGCGCTCGGTTGGCGCAGCGGCATAGACCACCCGCGGAATCAGCATTCCCGCGGCAATGCCGCCGATTCCGTTGGCCAGCAGGGTCCGGCGTGCGATCATGATCAGCACCTCAACATTTCGGGGGAAACCAGCAGCAGCGCCAGACCTTGCTGCGGACTTTCGGCGCGGGCGATGGATTGCGCAGTGGCAGGCGTCAGCCCGGTGCCGAACAGTCGCTCGCCCAGGGCTCGCGCGTCGAGCGTGGGGGAAGCCTGAGCCGCCAGGCGCCCAGCCAGATCGACACGGCGTAGCAGCGCGTCGGGTGCCGCCCAACTGGCGCCAAGGTCATCGTAGCCGGCGGGCGAGCCGGGCCGCCATACCGGCTGGCCAAGCTGGTCCAGGGCGCCAGCCAGCATCCGGTCCTGCATGGGCGGAACAGCGCCGGGGCCGTTGTTGACGGCCCGTAGCGTCGCGATCGTCCAGCTCCACGGATCGCGGAATTTGGCCGGCGTCGGCAGCCATGCTTCGGGCGATGCGATCAATGCACGATAAACGGTTGGCAGATCGCCATCGCTTGACAGATAGGCCTGCTCAAGCCGCTCGACCAGATCGGGGGGAGGAGAATCGGCGACGAAGTGCCGGACGAGCTTCGTCGCCACGTGACGGGCGGTTGCCGGAGCGCGGGCCAGGTCGGCGAGTATTGCGCGCGCTTGTGCTTCACCGCCTTCGCGATAGGTCTTGCCGATGATTGTGCGCGTGCCCGGTTCATGGAGGGCCGGCACGAATACGAAATCGCCGGGCTTTGCGTCGGCTTGCCGCCGCCGCGCAACCCGCCCCCGACCCAGGCCGGCCACCGTCCATCCGGTCAGCGCGCGGGAGAATTCGGTGACGTCGGCCTGGCTGTACCCGGTTCGCACGCCCAGCGTGTGCAGTTCCATGATCTCGCGGCCCAGGTTTTCGTTGAGGCCGACCTTGCGTCCTCTTGCTGCGGCGCGGCGGCCGAGCGGGCTGTTCGGCCCGACGGATTGCGCCTGATCGAGATACAGCAGCATTGCCGGATGCTGTTCGACCGCGATCAGCATGTCCTCGAAGCGACCGAATATATGGGGACGGATTGCCTCGAACTCCATCAGTCCGGCAAGTCCCATGGTTACCAGCCTGTCTGCCGAAACCGCGAAATGATTGGCCCAGAAATGCACCAACCTTTCGGCAAAGGGCGTATCGCTGAGCACGGCGCTGCGTACCCGAACACCGATCTGCGCCAGATATTGCTGGCGTGCGAATCGATTGAGTTGCTTGCGATCGGCCTTTCTGGCGGGGGCTGCGGAGGGGGGAGATTGATCGCCAGGGGCTTGCGACTTCGCCTGCTTGGTCATGCCACGATATTCGGCAATGTCGGCGACGATATCAGCCCGGCTCGCAAGTGCCGATGCATTCGGCAGCACCGGCTTCCACTGGATAAACTGATCGATCAGCCATCCGCGGCCATCCGCGGGTATCCTGTCCCAAGGCCGCGCACCCAGGCCGAAACGAATGACCGCGATTTCGGACGCATGCATATCCGTAATCCCAAAAAGAGATCTCGGTACGTGCGCCGGTCCTGTCGCATAAGTTTGTCATAGCGCCAAAGCGCCCTTTGCGTGCGGCAAGTCGAGTTGATATCGCTACCGTGTTGCTCAATCGGCGCCGCTGCACTTGTAGGCAGCCCTCGCTACCGGCCGAATCCCAAATCCCCATAGACCCCGCTTGGGGATCCGCGGGTCGTACCTGTCCGGGTTTACGTACGTCTGCCGACGCCCGAAACCCTTCGACATAGCCGCCGTTCGAATGACCTTACGGCTTCGTCGAAAGCCGCCCAACAGGCAGGCATCCGGCCAACGAGGACAGCTAAGGCTGCTTGCCTAACGTTTGAACGCCAGCACTCCGGCGGAGATCGCGAAGTAGACGGCACCGAACGCGGCATAGGGCGCGACGATGGCAACGCTCAGCGGCTGCGACGGAGCAGCCGCCTGGATGATGAAGTGAGCGCCTGCAGCAGCGGACTGGACGCCGCTCAGGATTTGCGGCCATTGCGCGCTCACTTTGCGCCAGCGGCGTACGGCGGTCGATAGCTGCAGCAGGCCCGACAGCGCCGCCCAGACACCGATCACGCCGATTGCGGTGTGGAAATCGTGCTGAATGGTGACGATCACGGCTGCCGTAACGACGCCACTGACAACGGTATTGAGAAACTGGGTCGGATTGACGCGAAGCCCGCCGCTGTGCATCGCATCGATGTAATTGGCGATGCTGTCCCAAAGCGGATATGCGATCAGAAGGACGGTAGCGATCGCCGGTTGCGACTTGCCGATCGTGAACGCCAGTGCGACCCACAGGATAGAAACGGCGGCGCGCATCGAATAATAGCGTTTGAGCCAGTTGGAAGACGCAGGCGCGGCGGCAGGTGCACTCGTGGCAAGGCGGGTCATGATTATCTCCTGACGTATGGAGCAAGCGCAAGCGAACCTGTTCCGGCGCGCATGGGTGCGTCGGTCAGGCGGGCTAGCTGGGGAAAGCGGCGAAGCGCCGCAGGCGAGTACTAGAGGCGGAAGCGCCGCGGAAGCAGCGCTCGCGCAGCCGTGCAGACGGTGGCGACGCCAATCGAATACCAAACGACGATGTAGAGCGGATCGTTGAAACGACAGCAAACAGCGAAGATCAGCGCCCCCAGCGTCCCGGCGGCCAGGCCGCATGCGAACGCGCTCTTCCGCGGATTGCCCGGAGCGCCACGCCGCATCAGCCAGCCGAGCGCCGCCATCACCGGCATCGAAAGCACGACGATCGAAGCAGCACAGAGAAGCCCCTGGGCGGGTGCCAGACGCTCGGCCAGCGAAGCGGCTTCGCTCGGGTGCGGGACAGCGATCAGGCCGAACACCGTAACTGCGACGGCCAGCACCATGAGCATTGTCACGCCCTTTCGGGACGAAGCGGTCGGGACAAAGGAGCGAACGGCAAGCGTGCAGCCGAGCAGCGCAAGAATCGCGAGGCTGCCGAGCTTCCAGATCATGTAGGGCGAGCCAATCATGCTCGCCATATCCGGCCGCATCAGTCCGACGCCCAAGACGAGCGCTAGTTCGAGCGCGCCCAAGCTAGCGACCACAGCCAGCTCGCGCGCCGGATTGCGCCGACGGACAGGTGGCAACTCGGCGGAAAGCCGATCGATCAACAGGCTATTCGACATCGTCGGTTCTTTCGATAAAGGTGGTGAGTTTTGCGAGGCCGCGATGCACGTTCATCTTCACTGCGGATAGCGAAAGGCCGGTTTCGCGCGACGCTTCCTCGAATGTGTAACCCTGCAGCCTGACCAGTGCGATCGCCTTTGCCTGCGCAGGACGAAGTTGCTCGAGCAGGCCGGAAAGGACGGTGGCGCTCACCACCGTCCTGCGATGATCCTCGACCGGCAGATGTTCCGGCAGCGGCTCGGCCTGCTGGCGCCCCATGGTACGTAGCGCGTCGATCCATTTGCGCCGGGCGATCCCGGCAAGCCAAGGCCCGAAGGGCTGCGCAGGATCATAGGTGTGGCGCCGACGGTGCACCGCGAGCAGCGTTTCCTGCACGGCATCGTCGACAAAATCGGCAGGAAGCCGTCGCCGGAAATAGCGTTCGAGCCAATCCGATACCTCACCCAGCAACCGGCGATAGGCCCCGCCATGGCCGTCCTGCGCGGCGATCATCAGCCCGCCCCACGCATCTTGCGTGGTAACGCCCACGGTCCCGCAGGGGGGACGGGGCGGCGCATCAGGCGGAGAAGTCCGCATCAGCCGGGAGAGAAGACGGGGTTGCATATCTCTCTATTCGGCAAGAAGGCGACAATAGTCACCGGTCGCCAAAAAAATCCTGTTTACCCCGCACGGCATACACACTGCCATCGGTTGAGCGGCCCAATTCCTCCCAATCGGCAAGCTCCGCTTCATTCGCCAATCTGTTGAACTCACGCTTTGGCAAGTCACCCCGATTGGCGTTCGCTGGTTCAGATATTTCAGATCGAAACCTAGCATTACAGTTGCATATTGATTGGAACTCTGAATCAATAGGTTTCCATGGTGAGGAGGCCGTGGATGACGGGCGCATCAATCGAGACGACACTGGAGCTATGGGCAACGTCTTTGCGCGATGTGAAGGCGCGGATGGGCAGCCTGTTCACACAGGCTCGGGTAGCGGCATCGGCCAATCTGTTCCTTGATGGCCTGTTGGGTGATGAGCGGCGCAAGACG
>NZ_JAHWZX010000024.1 GCF_019351405.1 Stakelama flava | reverse complement strand
GGGCAGCCTCTACGCGGGACTACTGCTTCTCTTCCTCTATATAATTCTAAGCGTCGTGGGCGGCGGCACGATCCGGGGCTTTTGATGCTCACTCACCGTTCGCGCCGGAATTTGTCCACGCCGCCTAGGATATCAAAGGCTTCGGCATGAAGGTCACTTCATCCGGCGCGGCATCCTACGTCCTGCAATATCGAATGGGTGGGCGCGAATCCAAGACACGGCGGTATACAATAGGCGCACACGGTTCTCCTTGGACACCTGCTACGGCACGGGCAGAAGCTGAGCGGCTCAGTTTGCTCATTGCGCAGGGTACCGATCCCACCGACCCTGGGTTACCTCAACCCCATCGACTTCCAACGTGAAGCTGAGGTAGCCTGATTTAGCCTATCTGGGTGTCCATCAAGCCGGCAGCAGGCCACAGCCATCAGTCTACAGCTCCACGCCGACGCTCGCGAGGAAGGTGTCGAATCGGTTGTCGATCTCTTCCTTCGTTTCCGCCCAGGCCGGGACCGTTTTGAGGAGATTGTCCTGCCACGCCATGAGGTTCGGAAACTCCCGAAGCGGCGGCTTCGCGCGATCGATCTGCGAGAAGGGTGCCGCGATATCGATGTCGGCCAGGGTCAGCGCATCGCCGACCATGAACTTGCGGTCTTTTAGATGTTCGTCGAGCACCGTTGCCGCGGCGCGTATCTTGCCTTCGGCGAACGCGACGACGGCCTCGTCCTGAGGTAGGTCCATGACCGTTTTTCCGACCCGCTCGTCGAAGATGCTGGTGAAGAAGATACGCCATTGCTCACCCGACCAGAACATCCACTTGAGGATCTGGAAACGTTCCTCCTGCGTGGTTCCGGCCAGCGGCGAGTTCACCTTGTCGGCAAGATAGAGGTTGATCGCAGAGGCCTCGTAAAGAATGGTGTCGCCGTCCACCATGACTGGCGTCAGGCCGTGGGGATTGAGGTCCGACTTGAACTCGTCCGTCTGGCTTTCGCCCTTGAACAGGTCCACCTTCACGCGCTCGATCTCGATGCCCATGATCTTCGCCGCGGTCGTCACCCGGCGGAGGCTGCCTGACCCAGGGTCGCCATAGACCTTGATTGCCATCAGTTCTTCCTTTCACTCTTTAGCACTCGTCCGACCTCCAAATTGGCCATTCTATTTTCTGATTGAAGCGCGGAAAAAAGAATGCCATCCATTCTCCATGGTAATAGATACCCCTTTGGGGCTGGCCTTGCCGCGGCGTCAGTCCTTCAACTCGACCGACACCCGGTCGGTGTAGAAGGCGAGATGATCTTTAATCCCGGCAACCGCGTCGAAAGGCGCCTCGTACGTCCACGCGCTGTTCTGTCCGGTTTCGCCGAGTGCCGGTATGCTGTAATAGCTGGCGTCACCTTTGTACGGGCAATAGCTGGTGTGCTCCGAACGCTCCAGAAGCGACATGTCGACGTCTTCTCGCGGTATATAATAGACCGGCGGATACGTCGCTTCCTGGAGGATCAGGGCCGACCTGGTCCTGGCAATGCGCCGCGATCCCGCCGTGACGACGACCTCCGACGAATATGGAGCGACAGCGATGGGGTGATCGCTACCGGGGGTCAGCTTTTCTCGCTTGGTCATGATCGTTCCTTTCCGACCCTAGATCGTTGCGAGGCGGCTGCAATGTGAGTGTGCGGGGGATAATCTCTTCTATTCTTTTGGAGAATGGGCGTGGCCGACAGGATTGATGCGATGCGTATGTTCCTACGCGTCGTCGAGAGCGGAAGCTTCTCTCAAGCCGCAAGAGATCTGAACGTCAGCCAGCCTACCGTCAGCAAGCAGCTCGCCGCGCTCGAGGCACGCCTTGGGACACAGCTCCTCGCGAGGAACTCGCGGACCCTCGGCGTAACGCCGGCAGGGCAGGAATATTATGAGGCGACGGTTCGCATTCTTCAGGATTTGGACACTACCGAGGAAATGATCCTCGAAGGGCAGGCCGCCACGTCGGGGCTTGTCCGGGTAACCCTGTCGCCCGCATTCGGGCGGATGTTCGTCGTTCCCCGGCTGCCCCAGTTCAGGAGCCGTTTTCCGGATGTCTCGGTCGAAATCGAGGTGTCGGGCCGCCATGTCGATCTCATCGAGGAGGGGATCGACGTCGCGATCCGCATCGGCCGTCTTTCCGATTCCGCGCTCGTCGCCCGCCATATCGGCGATATGCGGATGATTACCTTGGCGTCGGCCGGCTATTTCGCCGAGCATGGAACACCACTTGCGGTGCAGGATCTGCCGGGCCATCAACGCATCAACTACGTGTATCAGGGCAACATCGTCGGATGGGGATTTGATGAGGATGGCCGCCAGGTCACGATCGACGGAGCCGGTATGTTCAGAACGAACGACGCCGAGAGTGTGCGAGCGGCGGTCCTCGCGGGGCTTGGCATAGCCCATCACGCCAGCTGGCTTTTCACAGACGTGTTGGCCTCCGGCGAGGTCGTGCAGGTGTTGAAGCGGCATGTGCCGCCGCCGTTCCCGATAAACGCGGTCACGGTCGCCGGGCGGCGCATGCCTTCCCGGGTGCGGCACTTCATCGACTTTCTCGCGGCGATTTGCGCCGAGGAGGCAGAGCTCAGAATTCGTGAGAAGTAGGACAGCGAAGCGGCTACTGATCGAGCGCACGATGTCCGGTGCCCCGTGACACCCCGTTGGGCGTAAGACTGGCGCGGAAAACGCAGCCCCGCGCAACCTCAAAAGCAACCATTGTCTGAGGCTCTCCGGCTCACGCGCGCGGAGGCCCTCGATAAGCTAGAGAGCTGCCGACAGTCCCTCCATCAACGGGAATGTTGATGCCAGAGATGTAGCTGCTTTCGTCGCTCACCAGGAACAGCGCGGCAGCGGTCGGGATGAACTGTCGCCTCGCCTGTTAAACCGGCAATGTTTCGGTCAACTGCTGGACTGGTAGCTCCAAGCGACCGTTGTCGAAGCTCATCTATAGCCCCGAAGAATAGATGGCATTCGCTTCGGAGCGGTTCAATCTGAAACTGGAATGCCCCAGCTCTGGCTTCGAAGATGTGCTCAGGAGCGAACGACGGCGCGCTGGCGATAGTCGCGGCGAACCTGTCGGTCGACGTCACTGCCGCGGACGCGAGCGTGCGCAGCGGGACGAAGAAACGCGCAGTCTCGACCCGAAATCACGGCGACGCGCGTTGCCGAGCGAAGGAGCTATTCTATGTCGCATAATCTCAACGGGAAAGCCGCACTCGTGACCGGAGGGTCGCGCGGAATCGGTCGCGAGATCGCCAAGCGGTTTGCCGCTGACGGTGCGACCGTCGCCGTCACATATAATGCCAACAGCACGGGTGCCGACGAGACGGTCGCGGCCATCGAGAAGGCGGGCGGGACTGCATTTGCGCTGCAGGCGGACCTCCTCGATGCCGGATCGATCCCTGACCTTTTTGAAAAGCTCGACCGCGAGCTTGCCGAGCGGAAGGGCGGCAATGCGCTCGACATCCTGGTCAACAACGCCGGAAACGAGGGTTGGGCGAACCTTTCCGATGCGACGCCCGAAGCGTGGGATGCGATCTTCGCCGTGCACGCCCGCGCGCCGTTCTTCATGGTCCAGTCGGCGCTTAGCCGTTTTTCCGATGACGCGCGCATCATCAATCTTTCGTCGGGGCTGTCCACTCGTCCGCTGCCGTCGGCGCCGGTCTATTCGGCGGCCAAGGCGGCCATCAACACCCTGACCCATGTGCTGGCCATGGAACTCGGGGCCCGCGGCATCACCGTGAACGCCGTGGCGCCGGGTTGGACGGCGACCGATATGAACACAGCCGTGCGGGAGAATGCCGACATGCTGAAAGGCATCGAGGCCGACACCGCGCTCGGCCGCTTCGGAGAAACCTCGGACATCGCGGCGGTCGTGGCGTTCCTGGCTTCCGACGACGGTCGCTGGGTCACCGGCCAAGTGATCGAAGCGAGCGGCGGCTACAGGCTCTAAGCTCGTCGTCCAGCCGAAGCTTCAGAAGGAAAGTCCACCGATATCGGGATCATCCGGGGACGCACCCGATATCCAGATCTCGCCCAGGATCATCCTCATCGGAGAAATAATCAGTGAAATATTTCTACTCCACGGAATCCAGCTCGGTTCCCGACCTGATCGCCATCGAAGAGGCCGGGCTCGCATGTGAACTGATCGAGACGAGCAAGTCCCGCAACCTCAACATCGACTTGCTGGAAAGCTTTAATCCGATGTCGCAGGTCGGAACCTTGGTCCTGGACGATGGCAGCGTTCTTACCCAGAACATCGCGATCCTCACCTATCTCGCGGACCTCGCGCCCGGGTCCGGTTTGCTGCCCGCGCCAGGCGAGCGATCCCGCTACGATGTCTTGAGCTGGCTGGCCTATAGCGTCTCCGACCTGCAAAAAGGGCTCGGCATGGGATTCCGCCGGAAGGAATTGACCTCATCCGAAGCGGCACAGGCCGAGGTGCTCGATTTTTTCACGAAGATGCTGGAGCGGTTCCTGATGCGTGTCGAGCGCAGCACAGAGACCCTGCGCTACGTAATGGGCGAGGATTTCACCATCGCCGACTGCCACCTGTATTTCACCCTGAAATTTATCAAAGTGCTGATCGGCGGCTTCGACAAATTCCCCAATACCGCTGCCTACTTCGAACGCCTGCTTGGGCGCCCCTCGGTTCAGCGGGCGAGCGCCATCAAAGGCGATAGGCCCTGAACCGTGACGCGCGGCTGACCCGGTGGGTGTTGGGACACGGCGCTTGCCTCGCCCTGACTTCCACCGGCCGAAGCCGAAGAGCAATATTATGCTGCCTCAGACACCATCGATATGGCGGCGTGACTCACGTCCAGCAGCGTCCGGTCCATCCGGCGTCGCGTCTCACCTGCTCATTACCAGCAGTGTAGATGTGGCGGTGGCGTAGAGTTTGCCGCGCTCATCCTTCAGGGTTGCTTCGGCGAAAGCCACCCGCCGGCCCATCGATATTACTGTGCCCTCGGCACGCAGCCGCCCGGTTTTCGAGGTGATCGCGCTAAGGTAGGAAATCTTGAGTTCGACCGTCGTGTAGGCCTGGTTGGCGTCGAGCTTGGAATGCACGGCGCAGCCGCACGCCGAATCGAGCAAGGTAGCGGCATATCCGCCATGGACGGTCCCGATCGGGTTGTAGGCGCGGACGTCCGGCGTACCCTCGAACGCGGAAAAACCGTCCGCCACGTCGGTCAAAGCGAATGACAGCGTATCGCCTATCGGAGCGCGACCGCCGATCGACATGAGCTTTCGCAGGGTTTCCAGCCCGGACAGCCCGGGGGCGTTTTCTTCGACGAGATTCATAATAGCTATTCCTTATGCCGACAGCGCTGGAAAGGAGCGCAACGCTCCCGGAAAGGCGCTCGGCCGCGATGCCCTTTTGCTCGTTCTCGCATCCGCTTGCCTCCACAGTGCCAACTGTTACCCCTAGCCCATCGCTTGTTTATATTATAAGCATAATACATCCAAATTGTACATCCGTGTCATGCAGGCCGAGCAGGTCAACCAGCCGTCTGGTTTGTGGATCGGATAAGCGCGGTGTTGCTGCGGAATGGCGCCGTTAACACCTCTGTATGAGGCCGGCTCTTCACCGGGGAATGGACTCTTCGTATCCGTCTTCGAGCGCGGCGACCGTCCTGTTCAATTCGCTATCGGCCACAACCGCTTCGTCAAAGCGCTGCCTTACGAGCCGAAGCAGCGCCTCCTGCCGCCCGACCTGCAGCCACGCCACCGACAGACGGGCCTGCAACCCGCGCAGTTCGAGATAGGCATCGGCGGTTTCGGCAGCGACCGAGACCTTGGCCGCCTCCTCGAGCGCGAGGGTTGCCTGAAGATCGCCGATCGCTGCCTCGACGCGACGACGGTTTCCGCCGAAGAGATCGATCTCCCACGAAGCGCGCGAGCCAAGTGTGAATTGCGTGTAGTCGGGATCGACTGTCAGGGCTCGCGTCACATGGCCGATGGACGTCTCTCGCGACTGCCGAATGGTGGTCACCTCGGCTACCGCATCGACGGCGGGTCGGAGCTCTGCCCCTGCGAGACGGGCTGCGGCACGGGATTGCTGCACCCTGGCGCGTACGATTTCGACGTCTAGATTCTCCGAGACAGCGGCGGACACGAGTTGCGAAAGAAGAGGGTCGTCAAATCCGGCCCACAAAGCGGCGGGATCCTGCTGCGGATCGATGGCCTCCGTCGAACGCGATCGTCAGCGCCTCGCGCTCGGCCACGCGGGCCAGGACAGCCTGCGCAATCAACACCGCATGGTCGGCGTCGCTGGTGATCTCGTCAAATCGGTCCGCAAGGGTCGCGACGAAGCCGGAGGCCAAGCGGTCCGGCATTCCGAGCGCTTCCGAACCAATGGCAGCTGACCGGTTTGCTTGGGAAAGCGGCCACCATACATAGGCGATCATGCGATACGACGCCAACCACAAGCATAAAACACATGACAGGCTTCTGGATGAGGCTTCGCGTCTCATCCGCACCTCCGGCCCGGAAGGGCTGAGCGTTGCCAAGGTCATGAGCGCTGCAGGCCTCACGGTCGGTGGATTCTACGCACATTTCGAATCGAAAGACGACTTGCTCAATCAGGCGGTCGAACGTGCCATCGCGGACTTCACCGGGCTGCTGTACGACGAGGCCGAGGGCATGTCGGCCGAGAAGCAATTGACCAGGATTGTACGATATTATTTGTCGGCACCGCATCGGGATACGCCGGAAAAAGGCTGCCTGCTTCCCGTGCTCGGATCGCGGATGGCGACGATGAACGAAGACGCGCGACAGGTGTTCGCCATCGCTTTCGGCAGAATGAAGGCGCGACTGGAACAATTGCTCACGCTAATGGGCCGATCCGATGCGGAAGAAGAAGCGCAATCTGCCGTGGCAGAAATGATCGGCGCCTTGACCCTTGCGCGGGCGGTTCCCGATATCGGCGCATCCGACCAAATCCTTGCAGCCTCGGTTGCCTCGATTCTCAGTCGCTTGAGCATTGCGGAGCAATGACCGTGTATCGTCATTCAAATCGCGTCCTGAAGGTCAGTCCGTAGGTTGCAGGCATCCCGGTGAGCCGTGACTGGTCGTCGCCTGTGTGGACATAGGTGGTCAGATAATATTCGTCGGTGACGTTACGTCCCCACAATTCCAGCCGGTATTTTCCGTCCTGCGTTTCAATGCCCGCGCGCAGATCGAGAGTCGCATAGGATGGCAGCGTATACGGACCGCTCACGAACGCAGGGGTGGCCTTGCTGTGATAAAGCGCGCTCGCGCCCAGGAATGCGTTGAGCCGGTCGGAGATCGGCATCACATGATCGATATTGGCCGTCACTTGCCATTTGGGAGTCAAGGGAAATGTCGAGCCCTTGATGTCCGTCGTGATGCCGACCAACCCGGGAGTCACGTAGGAGCTTAGAACCTTGGTATCGAGATAGGTTGCCGCGACGTTCACGGTCAATCCTTCGGCTGGCCGTGTCGTCAGCGAGGCTTCGAAGCCCTGGACGCGGGATTTCGGAATGCTGACCAGCGCCGGAAGGATGCCAAAGACGAAATTGTTCACATAGTCCGCAAGCTGCTTTGATCGATAGTCATAGTAGAACGCGGCTGCATCAAGTTGCAGTTCGCGGTCAAAGAATGCTGACTTGAAGCCGACTTCGTACGCGAGCACCGATTCCTGGGGGACCGGCGCAACTTGATCGACCGAGACTGCGGAAAGGTTCTCAAAGGCTCCGGCCTTATAGCCCTTCGTGATGCTGGCATACAGCATATGGTCTGAACTGGGGCGCCAAGACACGCTGCCGCGATAGGAAAAATTGTCTTCGTTCAGCTTGCGATCGATAAAGTCGTCGAAGAAGGTGAAATCGCTGTTTAGCGTGATGCATCCGCTCGCAGGGGCCACCGGGGGATTTGCAGCCCCTGTTACGAACTGAGAGATTGCCGCGAGCGTACGGGCAAAGGCGCCGTCGGATCCATAGGGATCGACCAGGCAGCCTGAATAGCTGTTGTGGCGGTCGGTGTAACGGGCTGACGCCTCGACGGTGATCTGGGGCGTCACATCGTAGGTCAGGCTTCCGAAAACCGCCGCTGTGTGGACCTTTTGCCTGGCCACGTTCAGGAAATCCTCGAAATAGAAGATCTGTCCCCCGTCGGGCAGCGGCACCCCGCCGACCTGTGTCGTCGCCCCCGCCGGAAGCGGAATCCCGGAATTCGTCGTGCGAACCGACAATCGCGCGATATCGTTGATCTTGTCATAGGCGTAATTCGCGCCGATGAGCCACTTGAGGGCATCCCCCGCCAGAGCCTGCCCGGCCATGCGCAATTCCTGCGAGAAATTGTCGAAGTTGCCCGTGACGTTGTTTCGCGCGACCGGCAAGACGGTTCCGTCCAGGTCGGTCGGACCGAATACTTCGGCATGATCGAACGCGGTGATGGACGTCAACTGGATCGCGGGCGAGAGCTGATATTCGATACGCAATGCCGCCTGGTAGAATTTGTCGTCGCGACGGTTGCTGACGCCCGGATCCCAACCGGCATGGCGGTTGTCATGCGGGGTCTGCGGATAGTTGCG
Source organism: Stakelama flava (assembly GCF_019351405.1). GTDB lineage: Bacteria > Pseudomonadota > Alphaproteobacteria > Sphingomonadales > Sphingomonadaceae > Sphingomonas > Sphingomonas flava_A. The sequence continues at coordinate 15,259 of NZ_JAHWZX010000024.1, read as the reverse complement.
CAGCGCGTCCTGCAGACTTTCGACACCTTCCACAGGAACATCGGCGCCACCGGGCACCAGCGGCGCATAGGCGGCATATTGCTTCTGCTGCATGTCGGAACGGTTGAACCAGCCGTTGAGGTTCAGTTCGATCTTGATGTCGGAATCCGGTTGCCATGCCAGGATGAGCCGCGCGGTGGAGAAGTCGCGAACACCATTTTTGTCATCGTCATAGCCGAAGAGCGACGCAGTCGGATCGGTAAAGATGCTTTCCGGCGTTGCGGAGTTCTTCTGCCACCCGCCACGGTGCTCGCTTCGGAATGCGAGCCTGGCACCAAGATTGCCTGTGATGGGCCCGCTGACGTAACCGCCTACGTCGATCTCGTCGAAGCGGCCATAGGTCAGGTCCAGGCCCGCCTCGAGGGATGGGGTGGGCTTTGCCGCCACATAGTTGATGGCCCCGCCCGTCGAATTCTGGCCGAAGAGCGTACCTTGAGGCCCCTTGAGAACCTCCACGCGTTCCGGATCAAGCGAGGCCCCCTCGGTTAACCGGGAATAGGGCAAGGGAACCTGGTCTACATATACGCTGACGTTCGGCGAGAAGGCGAGGGCCTCGACGAATCCCCCGACGCCCCGCAACGTGTAGATGGGGGCGCCGTAGTTGCTTTCGGTGAAGGTCAGGCCGGGGGTAATCTTGCCGAGGTCGGCCGTTGTCTGAATCCCGCGATCGGCCAGTTCGGGTCCCGTCGCGGCGGTGATCGAGATGGGGACTTCGCTCAACCGTTCCGCACGCTTGTTTGCGGTCACGATGATCTCATCCAGTTGGTCTGGCTGATCACCTTGAGTATCTGTTGGTACGTCCGATGTGGTTTGCGCGAATGCGGTGCCGATGGCGGCGTGGGATACGGCAATTGCGAGCGCGAGCGTGATAGCCTTCACGGAATCTCCTCCCGGGCCGAGGCCCTTCCAAACGCGACCATCTTGCGCAGTCGCTGAGGAAATCCTGTTTTAATGATCGAAGTATGACAACTGTGATGTCTAAAGCAGTATCGGAAATCACATACTTGATTTAAGAAAAGTCCAAAGTATTTATAGACATCGAACAATTCTATATCGAACCGATTTGCCAATAGGATGATCGCAAACTACCGGGTGGGGTTGTTTTGTTGCCTATGATAAGGATTCACGCAGTTCCCTGATGCTGGCTTTCATTCGGTCGAGCATTTCTTCCAGCCGTTCGGTGAGGGGCGCGATGTTTCCACCGATTGTAAAAGCGAGGGTCGTCTCGTGGCCTGTGAGGCTTGGAGGAAGCGGCATGGATAGCGATCCCGTTCCTGCGGTCACCATTTCCTTTGAGAAGAAGTATCCCTCGCGCTCGGCGCCATGAACAAACTCCAGCACTTCGGCCAGATTGATTCTTCCTACGAACGCGTCGTCTTCGGCTCGCGTCGTAAGGACGAGGCGTTTTATAAGGTTGTCGGGGGCGCTTATCAGCGTCGCGATCCCCGCCGAACTCCATACCGCGTATCTACGCAGCGCCAGGCTGACATGCGGTGTCGGCCCCTTGGCCTGGATGACGTGGAGATACCTGATATAAATGTTGTTCCGCTGCGAAAGGCTCACGACGAATCCGGTCTCTTCGGCAGTCCTTTCGAGCATGGATAGCATGGTGCCGTCCCGGAATGGTCCGGTGTCCATCCAGGCGCCGAGCATGGCGACCCGGAGCGTCGGGATATAGCTGTGGGTGGCATAGTCGATATCGAGATATCCGAGCCGCACGAGGCTATTGAGCAGCATCGAGGTTGAAGACTGGGGGATGTTGAGGCGCGAGGCGATCTCGTTGGCACGCGCGCTGCGCCGAATTTCGGCGAAAAACTCGATGATCCGCAGCGCCCTCTCAGCAGACTTGATCGCAGGTGGCAGGTCGCCTCCGATGTCCTTCGCCGGCGCAACTTCATCCTGAAAGTTGTTGGTCATGCTCTTCTCGCAACGCCAAGTGAAAAGCCGAGGGCGTTCCTCTTCCTGCGGCTGTCGTTTCGCATGATTACACGCCAGGACCAAGTCGAGGCCGCGAGGGCACAAATCAAGGATATGATTCTTTGCCAAACAGGGGGGCGCTGCATTGCTTACCGGTCCCGGCTTATACATCATCGGACTGCCTCAGACGGGATAAATATTCCGGTTTCGCAGGATGCCACGCTCGGCGCTTTGTGCCGGTGAAGCCCCATCCGCGATTGCGGGGATCGCTGAGGCAGAGACATTCCGCCAGCGACGCAAGAGCCAGGACGGATAGGAGAGGAAGACAGATGAACGCCACGAAGAATGGTTCAGTTGTGGCCGACGATACCCAGGAAGCTGATCTGGACGTCCTGATTGTGGGAGCCGGTTTTGCGGGCCTCTACCATTTGAGAAAGCTGCGCGAAGCTGGATTTCGCGTCCGCGTTCACGAGGCGGGGTCCTATCTCGGCGGGGCCTGGTACTGGAACAAATATCCCGGTGCGCGGGTCGATTCCGAAAATTCAATCTATCAGTACACGGACCCGCTACTCTGGCAGGATTTCGATTTCACGGAACGCTTTCCCGGCGGCGACGAACTGCGCAGATATTTCCAGTATGTCGACGAGAAGTTGGATCTGAGCAAGGACATCGAGTTCGACAGTCGGATCGAATCCGCGCATTTCGATGCTTCAAACGATGTCTGGACGGTCCGGACCTCCAAGGGCGAGGTCGTCAGGACGCGTTTCGTCGATCTTTGCGTCGGCCAGTCCTCCGCGGTCTACATCCCGGAGGACCTGAAGGCGACGATGGGAGAATTCGGCGGAGAAATGCACCATACGGCACTTTGGCCCGAGGACAGTGTCGAGTGGGACGGCAAGCGCGTCGCGGTGATCGGCGCCGGTGCGAGCGGCGTGCAGGTGTTCCAGGAGGTCGCCAAGAGCGCCGACCAGGTGACGATGTTTCAGCGCACGCCCAACATCGCTCTTCCCATGCAGCAACGGCCTTACAGTTCGGCCGATCAGCAGGAACTGAAAAAAGCGTATCCGGACATGCATGCTCGTCTTCCGGGCCACTATGGGGGCGCCGAATTCGACTTCATCCACCAGTCCGCGCGCGACGTGACGCCGGAGGAGCGTGAGCGGGTGTTCGAGGAACTCTGGAGCTACGGCGGCTTCCGGTTCTGGGTCGGCGGGTTCGAGGATGTCTATACTGACGAGGAAGTGAACACTTGGGTATACAACTTCTGGCGGGACAAGACCCGCGCGCGAATCAAGGACCCCGAACTTGCCGAAAAACTCGCTCCGACAAAGCCGCCGCATCCCTTCGGGACCAAACGGCCATGCCTCGAACAGTCCTATTACGATGCATTCAACCAGGATAATGTCGAACTGGTCGACCTGCGCGCTACCCCGATAAGCCGGTTTTCGAAGCACGGACTGATTACCAGCGACGGTGTAGAACGGGAGTTCGATCTCATCGTCCTGGCCACCGGGTTCGATGCCGTGACCGGGAACGTCACGCGCATCGATGTACACGGCCTTTCCGACCAGACGATCGACGACAAATGGAAGAACGGGGCAACAACCTATCTTGGCGCGATGACCGCCGGCTTCCCGAACTTCTTCTTCATGAACGGCCCGCAGAGTCTGAACGCGATCTGCGGCGGTCCGCCCTGCCAAGAGCAGTATGGCGACTGGTTCGTCGGCTGCATGAAATATATGCGTGAGCACGGCCTCACCCGGATCGAACCTCAGGAGCAGGCGGAGCGGGAATGGAGCGACCATGTGAACGCGCTTGGCGCGCAGACCCTCTTCGTTAAGGCCGATTCCTGGTACATGGCCGCGAACGTCCCGGGCAAGGCCAGGCAGATCCTCTTCTACACCGGCGGGCAGCCGATGTATTTTGGCAAGCTGCGCGAGGTCGCCGCGGCCGGCTACGACGGCTTCGACCTCAGCGGCCCCGATCAGAATTCGTCGCAGGCGATGGAAGATGCGGCATGAACGGCGAGGCCGCCATGACCGGTCCACGGCAACTTGAACTGACACGGTTCGCCGAAGGATTCCTGATCCCCGAGGGCCTGCGCTGGCGCGATGGAAGGCTTTGGATGTCCGATCTGATGGACGGGAAGGTCTTTCGGGTGGATCGCGACGGATCGAAGACGCAGCTTGCGGACTTTCCGGCGCTGGTTTCGGGGCTAGGATTCCTGCCCGATGGCACCCTCATTGCCGCTTCGATGGAGGATCGGAAGGTCTATCGGATTATCGACGGCAGGCTGGAGCTGTTCGCGGATCTTTCGGACTTCGCCACCGGTAGTCTCAACGAGCTTATCACGGACGGGTCGGGCACGACTTATGTGGGGAATTTCGGATACGACTATATGGGCGGCGCCGAGCCCAGGCCCACTCACCTTCATCTGATCTCGCCGGATGGGGATATCAGCGAGGGGCCCGGCAGCCTGATCTTTCCCAACGGCATGGTCCTCGTCGATGGCGGTCGGACGCTCGTTGTCGCGGAGACCTGGAACAAGCGTCTGACGGCGTTCGACCGTTCGGCCGACGGGCGCCTCTCGAACGCCCGGCCCTATGCAGATCTTGGAGAGCGGACCCCTGACGGCCTTTGTGTCGATGCGGAGGACGGGATCTGGATTGCGAGCTTCGAGACTGGTGAGTTCCTGCGGCTCGCCGTCAATGGCGAGATCACGCACGAAATCCGGCTGCCAGGCCACATCGCCTTCGCCTGCGCCCTGGGAGGCGACGATGGCAAGACACTTTTCGCCGGAGCCTATGACGGTTCGGTCGAACAGATTTTCGAGCGGGAATTCCGAGGCTTTGTGAGCACGGCTCGTGTCGACGTCGCAGCGGCCGCTCTGATCTGAGTTTTCCGAAAAATCAAAGCTATAGGAAAGACAAATGTCCGATCCGACCATCGACCTCTACACCGCTCCGACGCCGAACGGCTGGAAGGTCTCCGTCATGCTCGAGGAGATCGAAATGCCTTACAAGGTCCATTACATCGACCTGGCCAATAAGGAGCAGAAGGGCCCCGAATATACCGCGATCAATCCGAATGGTCGCATCCCGGCGATCGTCGACAGATCAAATGGCGACTTTCCCGTCTTCGAGACCGGCGCGATCATGCACTATCTGGCGCGCAAGACCGGGAAGCTGCTGCCTGCCGATGAAAAGGGCGAATCCCGGGTCATGCAGTGGCTGATGTTCCAGATGTCCGGCATCGGCCCGATGATGGGTCAGGCCAACGTCTTCTACCGCTACATGCCGGAAAAGGTCCCCATCGCCATTCAGCGCTATCACAACGAGTGCCGACGCCTCTTCGAGGTTCTCGACAAGCAGCTCGCGGGGCGCGAATTCATCTGCGACGAATACAGCATCGCGGACATCGCGCATTGGTGCTGGATCCGCATTCACGAGTGGACGGGTGTCAATGTGGAGGGGCTGGACAACCTCCTCGGATGGGAGGCGCGGATGGCGGCCAGGCCTGCGTGCCAGCGCGGCGTCGACGTGCCCGAGCCCAGCGGAATCCTCAATCCGACCAATGTTCATTTGCAGACCGCCAAGAGCTTGGTCCAGCGCTGAGTCTCTTTTGCGCATTCCGCGATTCTGGAGCCCACCATGTTTCGGTATCATGATTTCAAGGACGTCGCCGATGACGACGGCCTGCGGGTCGTGCTCGTCAGGGGTATGCCAAGTCCCTGGGGACAAGCGGCGAAGACAATCTTCGAGTTGAAGGGGCTGGCCTACAAGCCGATCCCGTGGGAAGTCTTTGAAGCCAACGAGGAGATTGCGGCCTGGGGTGGGACCGACAGCGCGCCGATCGTCGCGTGGCGCGACGAGAGACCGGTGCACAACTGGCTCGACATCCTCCTTCTGGCCGAGAGACTGGCGCCGACGCCATCGCTGATTCCCGACGCCATCACGCAAAAGGCGCTGATGATCGGGCTGTCGCATGAAATATGCGGTGTTGGCGGCCTCGCCTGGAACAGACGCTTCCAGCTGACCGCACCGGCGTTCGGCGGCGGCCCCGATGCGGAACCCGTCCGACGGATGGCTCTGAAGTATGGCTATCACGAGGAAGGGGTCGCGCTATCCGGCCAACGCGTCGCGAAATCGCTTCGCGCCCTGTCGGCTCAGCTGGCATCGCAGCATGCTCGGGATTCGCAATTCTTCATTGGCGATGCGCTTACCGCCCTGGACATCTACTGGACAGCCTTTCTGGTCTTCTTCCGGCCCTGGCCGGCGGCGCGTTGCGCGATGCCGGATGAGTTCAGGGATGTCTTTACGGCCTCCGACCCGCTCATCCTCGATGCGCTGGATCCGATTCTCATCGAGCATGCCGAGCGGATTTTCGCGCGCCATTTCCGCGACCCCATGGAGTTTTAAAGATGTCAGCCAGTCAGGCGCCGGGCGATATCGTGACCGAGCGGAACAACACTCTGGCCATAATCAGGCTCTGTCGTCCGCCGCACAATTTCTTCGACCTCGCCATGATCCAGGCGATCGCGGACGCGGTGGAACGGAATGATGCGGACGAAGGCGTGCGGGTCACTATCTTGGAGGCCGAAGGACGCAACTTCTGCGCCGGAGCCGACTTCACGCGGCCGCTGCCAGCCGGGGAAGGCCCAAAAGCCGTCTACGACCAGGCGGCGCGCATATTCGGACGGCGAAAGCCGATGGTCGCGTCGATCGACGGCGCCGCGGTGGGCGGCGGCCTGGGCCTGGCGCTGGCCGCAGACTTTCGGATACTCGGTGAGCGAGCGCGGCTTCACGCCAATTTTTCGGCGATAGGTCTCTACCCCGGTTTCGCGCTGACGGCCACGTTGCCGGCCCTTATCGGCGCGCAAAGTACGGCCGATCTGCTGCTCTCGTCACGCCGCGTCCTTGGTGAGGAGGCCGTCTCCCTCGGTCTGGCCGACAGGCTGGTCCCATCGGATCAGCTTTCGGATGCGGCCCGGAACTTTGGGCGTTCGATCGCGCAGAACGCGCCACTCTCTCTTCTGGCCATTCGGGCCGAACTGCCGCTCGTCCGCGAAGCGGACGCGCGGAAAGCGATGGCGCGCGAGGTCCAGTGTCAGACCGACCTCATGGCAACCGCGGACTTTCGGGAGGGGGTTCGCGCCGCCGCCGAACGCAGGACCCCGGCTTTCATCGGGGCATGACGCCGGCGGGCGCATGCCCCGCCACGCAATGAACGGCGCGCGCCGGTCGATGCCAGAGTTAGGCTGGCGGTTGGGCCGAAGCCCGCAGGAAGGAATGATTATGGACGTCGCGATCAACGAGCGGATTTCGCTCTCCAATCTCGATCGGATCTACTATGATGGACGGTGGAATGAACCCTCCTCCGACGGCAGGCTCCGTCTCGTCAATCCGGCGACGGAGGAAGCGCTTCCGTCGCCTGTGGAATCCCGCCTTACAGACGTCGAGCGCGCGATCGCGGCCGCACGCAATGCGTTCGATGCCGGGCCCTGGCCACGGATGACGCCGCAGAAGCGTGCGGACTATCTGCGGGCGATGTACGAAGCGCTGGTGAGGCGCAGCGAAGAACTGGCTCATGCCTGGACGCTGCAGATCGGAACGCCATTTGCGATGGCGCGCTCGGCAACCGATGCCGCCATCGAGCTGTTCGCCTATTATGCCACGCAGTCGACAAGTTTTCCCTGGGTCGAACAGCACGAGTCCTCATATCCCGGGCATGTCGGCATCGTCGCAAGGGAAGCGGTCGGGGTCGTCGCAGCCATCGTCCCCTGGAACGGCCCTTTGCAAATTGCCGCTGTAAAGATCGCTCCGGCGCTTCTTGCCGGATGCACCGTTATCCTGAAACCCGCCCCTGAAACACCTCTTGAAGCCTATATCCTTGCCGAGGCGGCCGAGGAGGCCGGTCTTCCCGCCGGAGTGTTCAACGTCGTGGCTGCCGACCGGGCGGCATCCGAGCTTCTCGTCACAAGCCCCGCCGTGGACAAGGTGAGCTTCACGGGAAGCTCGGCTGCCGGTCGCAGGATCGGCGCGCTGGCCGGGGGGCGCATCGCCCGCGTGACGCTCGAACTGGGCGGCAAGTCCGCGGCTGTGGTCCTCGACGACTTTCCCTTGGACGAGGCCGCCGAGATCCTGAGTCAGACGGCGATCCGGCTTTCGGGCCAGGTGTGTTCGAACCTGACGCGCGTGCTAGTCCCCGAAACTCTTCATGACCGACTCTGCGATGCGATGGTCGCACGCTTCGAGAAGGTGAAGGTCGGCGATCCCTATGACCCTTCGACCGATATGGGGCCGCTTGCGATGAAGAGGCAGCTCGACAGGGTCGAGGACTATATTCGCATCGGAAGGAAAGAAGGCGCCGCGCTGCTGACCGGAGGCGGACGGCCATCCGGCATCTACCGCGGATATTTCATCGAGCCGACGCTCATGGGCCGGGTCGACAATCGCACGACAATCGCCCGCGAGGAAATCTTCGGTCCCGTCATATGCGCCATACCGTATAAGAACGTGGACCACGCGGTGTCGCTGGCGAACGATTCACAGTTCGGTCTTGGCGGCGCCGTGTTCACGCGCGATGCCGATGCCGCCTATCGCATCGCCCGCGGCATCCGGACCGGTACGATCGGTCAGAACGGCTCGCGCACCGATCTCGGGATCGGATATGGAGGGTTCAAGCAGTCGGGCGTGGGCCGGGAGGGCGGCATCCAGGGAATCCACAATTATGTGGAGAGCAAGACGATTGTGCTGACCGGCCTGCCGGCGGCGGTGAAGTGATGGAGGATCCCAAGGCTCGCGATTTCGACAGCGCATCAAGGTCGCAGAACCGATTGCTTGAGGGCGTGCGCATCCTCGACCTGACAACGGTCATCATGGGGCCGTATGCCACGCACATCCTGGCCGACCTGGGCGCGGACGTAATCAAGATCGAGCCGCCTGCCGGGGACTCGGCGCGACAGCATCCTCCCCACGGCGCGCCGGGGCTGCCCGGCATCTTCATGAACCTCAACCGCAACAAGCGCAGCGTGGTTCTCGACCTCAAGACCCCTGAGGGTCGCCATGCCCTCGACCGGCTGATCGCCACATGCGACGTTCTGGTCCACAATCTGCGGGCCCATGTAATGGAGAGGCTGGGGTTCGACTATCAGCACTGCAGCTCGATAAAGCCCGACATCATCTACTGCGCGGCCTACGGGTTCGGTGCCGCAGGCCCCTATGGGTCTCTTCCGGCCTATGACGACCTCATTCAGGCTGCCTCCGGTTTTTCGGCACTCTCCACCCCAATCACGGGCAGCCCCTCCTATGCCCCTGCCGTCATCTTCGACAAGATCTCCGGCCAGGCGATCGCGAATGCCATTCTTGCCGCCCTGTTCGATCGTGCCCGCACCGGTCTCGGACAGGACATTGAAGTGCCGATGTTCGAGACGGCGATAGAGTTCAACCTGATGGAGGCTTTTGCCGGGGCGGCATTTGTGCCTCCCAAGGGGAAGCCCGGCTATACCCGGATTCAGATCCCCGAGCGCCGGCCCTTCAGAACGGCCGATGGCTATGCCTGCATCATGCCCTATTCGGACGCGAACTGGCAGGACTTCTTTACGTTTGCTGGACGCAGCGAACTGATCGGCGACCCGAGATATATGCGGTTGGAAGATCGATCTTCCCAGTTCTCCTTCCTGTACGGCCTTATCGAGCAGACCGCGCCGCTCCACTCCACCGAGGAATGGCGGGTATTTTGCGGGGTCCACAACATTCCCTTCATGCCGATGATCGATTTGGAAAACATCTTCGACGATCCGCATGTGCGAGAGGTGGGGTTATTTGAAACCGTGGAGCATCCGCACGCCGGTGCCTACAGAGCGATACAGCGACCGACCCGGTACGGTTCCGCTGACTTCGAACTGAAGCGGCACGCACCGTTGCTGGGCGAGCACACGGAGGAGGTGCTTGCCGATCTCGACCAGCGGGCTGGAGCGAGCCGGGAACCGGTGGCGGACCTTCCGGATCCTCGCCCTCACACGCGCACCGGACATGGGGTATAGATGACGGAACGACCTTTGGAGCCGCTTTTCCGGCCCTATCATCTAGGACCGCTCGCGCTCCCCAACCGCATCGTGATGGCTCCGATGACGCGCTGGCGCTGCGGCCCGGGCGGGGTTCCTCATCCCCTGGCCGCCGAATATTATTCGCAGCGGGCCTCGGCGGGCCTGATCGTGACCGAGGGCAGCCAAATCTCTGCGGAGGGGCAGGGATATCCGGACACGCCCGGCATATATTCGGAAGAACAGGTCGCAGGATGGGCCGAGGTGACGCGCCGTGTCCATGATGCCGGAGGCCGCATCTTTCTGCAACTATGGCACACCGGACGCATCGACTATGTCTCGAAAAAGCTCGGGCTTCCGATCCCCGTCGCGCCCTCACCCCTGCCCGCCAGCGAGGTGAGAATGCCGATTGACGGCGTGCCGACGGCTCCGCTCGAGCCAAGGGCGCTCCGCGCCGAAGAGATACCGGGAATCGTCGACGATTATCGGAGCGCCGCGCGCAACGCCCTGCGGGCGGGCTTCGACGGCGTGGAGATCCACGCGGCAAGCGGCTATCTGCTCGACCAGTTCGCCAAATCCGGGATGAACCGGAGGAATGATGCATATGGCGGATCGATGGAGAACCGATCGCGCCTCATGCTGGAGGTTGCTGCCGCCGTCGCCGCCGAGGTCGGCGCCGACCGGACCGGGATCCGCATCTCGCCGGTCAATCCTTCGAACGACAGTTTCGACGAAGACCCGCAGGCGCTGTTCGAGTTGATCGCAGCGGGTCTGGATGATCTGTCGCTGCTGTATCTCCATGTCGTGGAAGGCACGTCCATGGGGGATAGAAGCGAACCGGCCTTCGACTATGCCCGGCTGCGGGCGATATTCCGCGGCACCTATATTGGGGCGAACGGCATATCCGCCGAAAAGGCGGCATCCGAACTGCGCGACGGTCGCGCCGATCTGGTCGCCTTCGGCCGCAGCTTCATCGCGAACCCCGATCTGGTGGACAGGCTGCGAACCGGTGCTCCCATGTCGGAACTCGATAAGTCGACGATTTTCGGCGGAGGCGCGCAAGGATATACGGACTATCCCGTGGCGGATATGGCGGCGGGAGCGGGCTGATGGCGATCGACTATGATGCGGCCATGGCGCTCGAGAATCTCGGCCAGCCCTTCAGCTGGAGCGATCGCGAGGTTATGCTCTACGCACTCGGCGTGGGAATGGGCGAGAACCCGCTGGATCTCGACGAACTGGCCTTCGTCAACGAAGGCTATCTCGATCCGCGCGAGCTGAAGGTTCTGCCGACGTTCGCGACGGTCGCTGCCTGGACCGCGAGCCCGGGGCATATTGACCTGCAGCGACACCTGACGGTCGATGGCGAACGCATGATCGAATTCCACGCGCCGCTGCCGGCGTCGGCGGATGTTCTTGCCGATTCGTTCGTGGCCAGCATCTTCGACAAGGGCGAGGACAAGGGTGCGGTCATCACGCGTCGTACATTGTTGCGCGCTCTCGACGGCCGTCTGCTCACGACGATAGCGGCGTCGCAGTTCGCTCGGGGCGACGGTGGGTTTGGCGGGCCGTCCGGAACGCCGAATCCCCACCATCCGATGCCGGACCGATCTCCCGACCATGTCATCACGCTGAAGACGCGTCCCGGTCAGGCGCTGCTCTACCGCCTGAGCGGGGACAGGAACCCTTTGCACAGTGATCCCGCCTTCGCGCGCCGTGCGGGTTTCGACAGACCGATAATGCACGGCATGTGTACGTTCGGAATGGCGTGCCGTGCGATATTACGCACCTACGCCGATTTCGACCCGCTCGCCTTTGTCAGGATGGGCGTGCGATTCTCCGCGCCGGTGTTTCCCGGCGAGAGTATCTCGTTCGCACTGTGGAAGGACGGCGACGTCGTTTCGTTCGAAGCGCAGGTCGAAGCCCGGGCGGTTACCGTGGTCAGGCAGGGACTGGCGGTACTGCGCTGAGATACTCGCATATCGGCAGGGTCAATGCATCAGCACCAGCTCTTCCGCCATAGGGGGGTGCAGCGCTATCGTCGCTTCGAACGCGGCCCTTGTCAGCCCATCCAAACCGCCGGGCATCGCGGATGTCTTCGGCGAAGTGCGCGCAGTGCACGAGCAGCTTTTTTGGGACGCAGCCTCGGATTACGGAGGTTCCGCGGAAGCGGAATTCTTCTGCGAGCGCTACGCGCGCGCCATGCGCCGCCGCCACGCGTGCCGCCCTGAGGCGGCCGGATCCGGCGCCAATAACGAAGAGATCGAAGTCGTGTGGCAACATCGTGCGTCCTTATTTGTGAGGATTGGCTGTCTGCATGGGTATGGCCCGAATGCGGGACCGAAGTAGCGCGAAGGATGGATCGGTGGCCCGCATGGTCAGATTTGCCCGATGCCCCCATCGACCGCCAATGCCGAACCGGTCATGTAGCTGCTGTCGTCCGTGGCGAGGAAAAGTGCGCAACGCGCGATTTCCTCCGCCGAACTGATCCGGGCCATGGGTATTCTTGGGATTAGGGCATCGAATACCTCCGGATTGGATCCGGGAGCGACGCCGGCATCTTCGAGCAGCGGCGTGTCGACCCCGCCGGGAAGCAGCGCGTTGACGCGGATTCCGCGGTTGGCGAGTTCGACCGTCCAATTCCGCGCGAGGGATCTCACCGCCGCCTTCGTCGCTCCGTAGGCGGTGTAGCCGGGCGCGCCCATCTCCGACATGCACGAACTCATGAGGATGATCGAGGCGCCGTCCGCCAGGATCGGAAGGGCTTTCTGCACGCCGAACACCACCGCCTTGAAGTTCGTGGCGAACTGCCTATCGAACACCGCCTCGGTGATCGTTCCCAGAGACTGGGTCGTGATAATCCCGGCATTGGGAAACAGGATGTCGAGCTGACCCCAACGACGCTTCGCAAGCTCCATGACTTCGTCCAGGTCGGCCATCTTCGTCACATCGGCGTGAATCGCTGTGCAGCGCGATCCGATTTCCCGTTCCAGCGCCTGCAACCATGGCAGCGGCTTGCGATCGACCATGATGACCTCGGCCCCCTCCTTGACGAACAGACGCGCGGTCGCCAACCCGATCCCGCTTCCGGCACCGGTGATGAGGGCGCGTTTTCCTTTCAGCCGTTGCAATATTTCCTCTCCCATATTCTTGTCTGGGGATCGCCGGAGGCGGACCCCACAGCACGCCGTATTTTGGGTGCGCCGCATCTGGAGCGCCCCGCGATTCCAGATTGGGCCATCTGGCCGAGATCACTCAATCGACGGATAAACATATCAAGTTTGTGATTTTCCGGCCTGGCGAATGGCCGGGTTCCCGGATGCGCCGCCCCGACGCGCTCGCCATCCGCTGGTGACAGTCGCTCCCCCGTATCGGCCAGCCCTTCGGACAGGCGGTCGATCCAGATGCGCCCGTCCGGGTTCAGCATCACCTCGACGGTGGCCGCGTCTTCCAGAAACCGCGCGATCGCTGCGCCCAGCGCGGTGCGCAGCATCCGCGCGCCGCGTGCCAGTCCTTCCCGATGCGAACCTGTCATGCTGTCCCCGTCAGCCGGGAACGGATCATTTGCGTCCCGGAAGGGGGGCGTTTACAAATGCAGGAAATCCAGGCCGTTCAACAGAATTCGGTCGTAGTAGGGCGCCAGCGCAGACAAAGAAACGAACGGCGGCCTGGCATTAAAACCCAATCGATGGCCGGCCTGCAACGCGACCTGCCGGCCCGTCACCTGCTCCCGCATGGAATGGAGTATGGGGCTGTCGATCGGGACAAGCGAACAGGAAGTGACATGTCGGACGACGAATATGTCTCGGCGAGTGGTTTCCGGCCGCCGAACTGACGGCTAGGCGCGAGCGCGACGAGCAGGTGGAGGTTCGCGATGCGGTCGGCAATCTGTTGGCCGACGGCGATCAGGTCACGCTCGTCAAGGATCTCGAGGTCAAGGGCGCCGGCCAGACGCTTCGGCGCGGTACGCTCATCAAATCGATTCGGCTGAACCGACGATCCGCAGGAGATCGACTGCAAATACGAAGGCATCAAGGGCCTCGTCCTTCGCGCCGAGTTCGTCCGCAAGCGCTGATGGCCCGCCCCAAACCGACCATCCCGCCGAAGGACGAGATACTGGCGCTGGTCGATGCGGATGGCCGGTTGGAGGTACGTGTATCGCCCGGCGCATCTGCCGATGCGATCGCGCTTCCTGGGGCAAACGGACGTTGGAGGGCGGAATCAGACAACCTGGAATCTGCCCTTCGTTAATTGGTATCCAGAGCGTCCGCCTTGTGCCTTCGTCTCGGTCATCAGGTCTCTATAAGCGGCGGCGAACGGCAGTGCACCTCCCGGTCAGCCGCCGCTTCGCATCAACCATAGCCCGGTATGATCGCGAGTGCTCGCTCCAAGTCGCGGGTCGCCACGATCGCAGCCAGATAGCCGTCGGGACGGATAAGCGCCCACTGACCTGCTGCCAGCCCATAGGCGTCTGCGACATGCCCCCCGTCATCGACAATGTCTCCGCGCTCGCCGACGGTGACGATGCGGAGATTCTTGCGCGGTGCAGGCCGCTCTTCGACGTCATACCCCAGTAATGTCCAGTGCGGTCCTCGAAACTGGTCGAACAGCCGGGTGGGCTGTCCCGCCCGGCCCCGACAGGATGCGTCAGGCGCGCGATCGCTCGCCTGCACCCGCGCCGTGCCGATCGAATCGGGCAATGTCAGCGATGATCCGCGATATCCAAGATCGAGTTGGCGCACCTCGCGGTTACGCTGCATCGCCCCCTTTCTGGCTTCGTCAAGCAGGCGGGTCGACAGGCCGAGCATCTCCGCCGCGACCGGTCGTCGTTCCTCCTCATAGGTGTCGAGCAAAGCGGCGGGAGCGGAATCGAGCACAGCGGCGAGCTTCCAGCCGAGATTGTAGGCATCCTGCACGCTTGTGTTAAGTCCTTGTCCGCCGGTCGGCGGATGGATGTGCGCGGCATCGCCGGCCAGGAAGACGCGCCCAACGCGATAGCGCTCGGCAAGACGCGCGTTCATCGAATAGACCGACGCCCACGAAATCGCGTGGATGGCGATGTCAGCAAGGCCCGTCCGCTCCGCGATCAAGGCGGTCAGCGCGGCCGGCGAGAGATCCAGCTCGCCTTCGGGCGGCACCGGCCCCTGAATCTGGAAAAGATCCGTGCCCGCCAGCGGGCAGATCATCACCATGCTCGCATCGGTGCCGAGCTGGAAGCGATGCCACGCCGTGCGGTCGAGACCATCGAGCCTAACATCA
>NZ_JAHWZX010000023.1 GCF_019351405.1 Stakelama flava | reverse complement strand
GATGCACTGGATGATCCTGCCGATAAAACGCTATTTCGAAATTTCCGGCCGGTCGCGCAGTCGCGAATACTGGATGTTCTGGCTGTTCACGATTCTGGTCGGCCTTGTCGCCGGCGCGATCGACACGATGCTGGGTTTTGGCGAAGTCGCGCGAACACGCGGCGATTTCATGTGGAATGTAAGCTGGGAAGGGCCGGTGAGTTCGCTATGCTCGCTGTTCCTCCTCATCCCCAGCATTACCGTTACCGTACGGCGGCTGCATGACGGGAATCGGTCGGCCTGGTGGTTGCTGCTCGCGCTGATCCCCCTGCTGGGCTGGATCGTCCTTTTCATTTTCATGATAAAGGACGGGACGCGCGGACCAAACCGCTACGGCCCCGATCCAAAGGACCCGGCCGGATATGCGGATGCGCGCGACGTTTTCGAATAACGAAACCGTTGTGCACGCTCCGCCCTTGCGCTAGGCGGTGCGCTTCGCAACGGGCCCCTGTGGCGAAATTGGTAGACGCGCTCGACTCAAAATCGAGAGCCGCAAGGCGTGCTGGTTCGAGTCCGGCCAGGGGCACCAGTACATATTGAGAACACTGTAGAAATCCGCGGAAAACTGCGGTATAATGACTCCTGTCGGTCCCAATAATTCTCACTTTGTTCCGCCAAGGTCCACCCAAAGTGGACCACGAGACGGGGACCATGAAACAACGCAGGAGTCGTGGTCCACCCCATGCTTACAACTGTGGAGATTCGCGCGCTCAAACCGCAAGCGCGCCCGTATAAGGTCTCGGACACCGATGGACTGTTCCTCCTGGTGCAACCTTCAGGAGCGCTTCTCTGGCGGTTCCGATACAAGATCTTCGGCACCGAGCGAAAACTCTCGCTCGGCTGCTTTCCAGAAATCTCGCTACGCGACGCCCGGCGCAAACGGGACATGGCACGGTCGCAGATCATCGACGGGATCGATCCCGTTGAAGAGAAGCGCCAGCGTCATTTCGAAGCGGAGCTCGCCGCGAAAAATACGTTCAAGCTGGTTGCCGACGAATATATCGAGAAGATGGAGCGCGAGGGTAAGTCTCCCGCCACCATCAAGAAGGCTCGCTGGTTTCTTGAACAGCTCGATCTCATTGCCAAACGGCCAATCGCGTCGATTACGCCCCATGAGCTCCTTGATGTCTTGAAGCGGGTCGAGCGTCGCGGCCACTACGAGACAGCACTGCGGTTGCGTGCCTTTGCCGGCCGGATTTTTCGATATGGTTTTGCGACGCTGCGCACCGATCGGAACCCGGCTGATATTCTCCGCGGCGCTCTCATCGTGCCCCAGGTGAAGCATCACGCTGCGATCCTGGAGCCAGCAAAGGTTGGAGAGCTGCTTCGTGCGATTGAGGTCTATAGCGGAAGACCCGAAACCATCTTCGCGCTCCGTCTCGCGCCGCATGTGTTTCTACGGCCGGGAGAGTTGCGTCATGGCAGATGGACCGAGATCGATTTTGCCGAGAAGGTTTGGCGCATCCCTCCCGAGCGCATGAAGATGAAGCAAGCGCACGCGGTGCCGCTTTCCAGACAGTCCGTGGAGATACTGAAGGAGCTGAATGATCTGGCGAGGCCGAATGACTACCTGTTTCCGGCACTGCACACGACAAAGCGGCCCATCTGCGAAAACACGCTTAACGTCGCGCTGCGCCGTATGGGCTATGCTCATGATGAAATGACGAGCCATGGATTTAGGGCCATGGCGAGTACACTTTTGAACGAATCTGGCCTCTGGCACCCCGATGCCATTGAGCGCGCCTTAGCACATGGAGATCAGAACAGGGTACGGGCAGCCTACCATCGTGGCGCACATTGGGCTGAACGGGTGAGGATGGCGCAATGGTGGTCCGACTATCTCGACGAGCTCCGAATCGGCGGGAAAGTGGTAAAGGCTGGCTTCCGCAAGCGAGCTTAGTTTGACTGATTTTGGGCCGACAGGAGACTGTCCGGTAATGGCGCTGCGAAGCGCTGAAGCGGACGTTCGGATCATGTAGGCTGAATTTCGATGCCGACATCAAGTTTGCCCAAGTTGATCTGCTCATTCCGCAGGAAGCGACGACACCGCGATATCCGCCATTGCATTGGCAATCGTGACTAGCCGGTCGCGCGGCAGCCGCTGCTCCGTGCCGTTCAGGCATAATCCGGCAACCGGTTCGCCTCGCACGCGCAGTGGGATCGCGACGCAGCTGAGGCCGGGTTGGTATAGCCCCTGCTCGATGGCGAAGCCGCGTTGGCGCACCGTATGAAGTTCTTCGCTCAGATCCGATGACTGATCCTCATTCTCCAGCGATTGCGCCACGCCGGGCATGAACGCAGCAAGCACCAAGCCGATCGCAGAGCCCGACAGCGGCTCGCGGCGGCCCAGGCGGCTGTGGATGGTTGGATTGTTCGGCAATTCGATGCCGTCGAGATAGTAGAGTTCATCGCCGCTCGGCACGATCAGATAGGTCGATTCATCGAAACGCCGCGCCGTCTCCTCCATCAGCGGCCTAAAGCGCCGCCGCAGTGCATCGTCGTCGCCCGCGATACGGGCGAGGTTGAGAATGCGGCCACCCAGCCGATAATCCGTCCCAGTAGTGGGACGCTGCACGTAACCCAGCGCGACCAGCGTGGCGAGGATGTTGTGCGCGGTGGAAGGCCGCACGTCGGCGGCGTTCGCGATGGCACGGAGCGGCGCGGAGCCCTCCGCCCGCGCGAGAAATTCCAGCATCCGTATCGCACGTTCGACCGACTGGATGGGCTTGCTCACCCCGCTCTCCATTCAACAATGTTGAAGTTATGCGCTTTACGTCCGCCGTTGGCCAACGCGACGGAACGGCTCCGCACGTTATCCCATTGCCAGTGCAGATGAACAACAGAGGAAACCAGCCAATGCCCCATATCGTGATGGCGCACTGTACGGCCTTACCGGGTCGCGAAGACGCGCTTGCTCGCTACATTGCGGAGTTAGCCGCAGCCGTTCGCAAAGAAGCGGGCAATGAGGGATTCGAGGTATTCCAGAAGCCTGAAGTCGAGCGCGGCTGGACGATGATCGAGCGCTACCGTGACCGGAATGCATTTGAGGTGCATCTGGCAAAGCCGCACACCAAGGTGTTCAATGAAGCCCTGGAGAACCTGGTCGAAGGCGGCGCGTCCGACGTAAACGAGCTTGCACCAGTCTGCCAGCCGGACGATGCCGCGCCCGGCGTTCGCGGCATCGATCACGTCGGTGTGACCGTGCCCGATATCGAAGCGGCGTCCGACTTCCTGACCCGCGCGTTTGGCGCGCGCACGCTCTACGATGTTCTGCCCGCCGATGCGGACCCCATGGAGGGTGACGAAGTGGAACATCAGCTCGGCATTCCCAAAGGCGCGCGGATCGAACATATGCGGCTGATGCGCATCGGCGCATCTGCGAATATCGAGATGTTCCGCATCGCCAATGCCGATCAGGCGGATGCCGCGGGGTTAGCCGATTACGGGCTGCAACATATCGCCCTTTACGTCGACGATATGGGAGCCGCCGTCGAACGGCTATCGCAGGCTGGCGGCGTCCTTCTTTCCGACCCGCATCCGCTCGCCGGTGTCGAAGGTGGCGAGCGCAATTCCGGCGTCTATGCCCGCGCGCCATGGGGTATGCTGATTGAGCTGATCTCGACCCCGGACGGGATCGACTACCCTGCCGATTGCTCGATGCCGCGCTGGAAGCCCAAGCCGAACAGCTAACCTTCAAGGAGGTACCCCGATGATCAAGATGACCATGTTTTTGAAGCGCAAGGCCGGGATGAGCCACGAGGACTTCGTGGAACACCATATCGAGGTGCACGGGCCCAAGTTCCGCTCCATCCCGGAAGCTGACAAGCATTGCCTGCGCTATATCCAGACGCACCCTGTAAAGCTGAAAACCGATGCGGCGCAGAATGCCGATTTCGACGGGACCGCGGAACTGTGGTTCGACAGCGAAGCCGGGATGGAGGCCGTGCTGACGTCTGACACCTACAAAGCCGTGGTCTTTCCGGACGAGAAGACCTTCCTCGATCACGACAATACGCTGATCCTGGTCGGCGAACAGGTCGAGATCATCGGCGACTTTCGCGAGGGATGATCGACGGCCCGTTGGAAGAAACCTGATCTATGCCGCGAGCATATCGCCCGACGCTAGGAGGCGTGGACAAATTTGAGCCAGTATCTGGCGGTGGCAAGATGGACCATGCCGAGGAAGCTGTGGGCCAGTTGATCGTAGCGTGTAGCGATGGCGCGGTTGATCTTGAGTTGCCCGAACATGCGTTCGATGCGATTGCGTTGCTTGTAAAGCGCCCGGTCATGCTCGATCTTCACGCGGCGGTTTGACCGACCGGGGATGACGGCCTCGATTTTCCGTTCGGCAAGGTCGGCACGGATTGCGTCGGCATCATAGCCCTTGTCGGCAAGCAATGCATCCGGCTTGCGCTCGGGCAGGCCGATCAGGGCGTCATAGGCTTTACAATCTGCCGCTTCGCCGACTGTCAGATGGAATGCGAGCGGTCGTCCGAGGGCATCAGCCAGGCAGTGAAGCTTACTCGTGAACCCGCCCCGCGAGCGACCAAGAGCGCGTCGATGAGTCCCCCTTTTCCGCCCGCTGCCGAGACGTGGGCGCGAACGGTGGTGCTGTCGATGCTGTAGTGGCCGCTGTCTGCCATGACCTCCGCGAGTGTCACCGCCACGGTTTCCCAGACCCCAGCTTCGCTCCATCGCCGGAAGCGGCGATAGATGGTATTCCAGCTACCGTATTTGGGCGGCACGTCGCGCCACGGAGCGCCACACCGCAATCGCCAGAGTATGCCGTTGATGATGGTGCGGTTCTGCTCGGGCCGTCTGCCTCTACCACGGTTTTCTGGCTCGATTGGCAGCAAGTCCTTCAGAACGCGCCATTCCGCTTCGTTGAGATCGCCTCGGCTCAAGCCTGCCTCCAAAAAGCAGCCTTGAATCAATCTGTCCGCGCGGCGTCAATCACTGAATGCCAGGTCGATCAGACAACATTGCGGTCGTTTGATCGGAATGCGATACCGTCATTATGATTTGGTGGGACTGGAAGACGAGTAAGCGCTTGGCTCTTATGGGTGGGATGTGCGGTGTTGCCGCAATCCCATGGCTCATCATCGGCTGGGCGTCGAAGGACTGGCGAGCGTTGGTTGGTGGCACCGCATTCTTGTTCATTCCGCAGATCGTCGGATGGCTGCTCTACGTGGGTCTTGCAACTGGCCGTATGCCGTCCGCGTATGGACGATCAGAAATGCGCGACACGTCCCCACGGTGGTTTTGGATTACCGGCGGTCTCTACGGCGGATTGCTTCTTTTCTTCTTCTACATAATCCTGAGTGTCACGATCAGCGGCACGATTTGGGGCTTCTGATGCCCGCTCACCGTTCGCACTCGGAATTTGTCCACGCCGCCTAGCATAGCGGCGACTGAAGCTGACGCCAGATACCTCGCATTAAAACCCGCCATTTCGCTTTCACTTGGTAGCGGCCGAACGGATCCGCCGTCGGCCGCTACGACCTTGTTAGATTTCGGTCCGTTCGGCGAGAAGCAGCGCATCTTCGACGTCGACCCCGAGATAGCGGACCGTGTTCTCGATCTTGGTGTGACCGAGCAGGATCTGGATGGCACGGATGTTCCCAGTAGCCCGGTAGATCATCGCCGCTTTCGTCCGCCGCATGGAATGCGTGCCGTATTCGGCTTTGCGTAGGTCGATGGCCGTGACCCATTCGTCGACCAGCCTCGCATACTGCCGGGTGCTCATCGGTTTCGCATGATCGATCCGGCTCGGGAACACGAAATCGCTGACCGTCCCGCCGCGGCTTTCGAGCCACGCATGAAGGCTCGCACGGACATCAGCAGTGATTTCGAATTGGACCGGCCGACCCGTCTTCTGCTAGATGACAATCGCCCGGGTTCGAATATCGCAGCCGTGTACGACCTCGCCGATCTTGAGCTTGACGAGATCACAACCCCGCAGTTTGCTATCGATCGCCAGATCGAACAGGGCACGGTCACGTAACCGGCCTTCGCGATCGAGATGGAAGCGGATTGCCCAGATCTGTTTCTGGTTGAGTGGACGCTTCGTGCCGACGGTCTTTCCGGTGTTCCAGGCCCGCCGGTTCTGCGCTACCGGATCGTATCGAGAGTAACTCATTTTCGTTCTCCTCGGCCATGATGGCCAAAGGTGAAACGCGATCGCGAATGGGATCCGTGGTCCCCTTCGGGAGCGATGCCGAGCTGATGGGTAGTATCTGATGCCCGTGGGTATCAGATATTGGTCAGTTCGTGGGCCGCTAGCCGTCTTTCCGCTCTAGGCGTAGATTGCGCAAAAAGCAGACCTTTTCCCGCGACCCATAACTGCTCCGCCAAAAAGCAGTCTTGGAAGCGAAGCTGTGCAAAGCACAATCAGAACCCGACCCGCTTGGGAATCCCTTTTGTCAACACGGCCTAGAGAGGAAAATGACAGCGGAGCATGATCCGCTAGCCCAAGAATTGTCCTGCTATTGGTCGCGAAACCAGACATTCCGGGCAAAAAGGACAAGAACGCCAATAAGCTGCATCAAGGCCGATAACACGAGAAGGAAGGTGATCCAGCCTTCGCTTAAATGAAAATAGACCCCGGATTTCTCCCCAATGTGAAAGGAGGATGAGATTGCCAGCCCGGTGATTGCGGAAACAAGCGCAGATATGGTGAGCCAGCCATACGATGTGTTGAAAAGGCGATGAGTTCTGTGCTTTTTTTCAGTAATCGCGATGATGGTGGCGTCTTTCGTTACGCCTGTCTTCATGCCGAACGTGCCAATTTTCACCCAGGCTGCACCGTCTGCACCTGTGCGAGGGTTCTTCGTCGGAAAGGTCTGGCTTTTGCCATCGACCGTCACCTTCACAAAGTCTGCGTCTTGGAGATTGGCGAAAGCATCGTTGTTCGCTGGCATCGAAATTGAGCCATCAGCGACAGCCTTGTCGCTGATGGCTAAGATTTGAGTCACTGGTGCATCTGCCGTGACAATGTCCTCGCCCTCGGTCTGGGTCTGATTCATCCCTGCATCTGCCGCCAGGTGATAACAAGAACCCGCAAAAGCTCGATCAGGTCATCGGGGTCCAGCTTCAGTGTTTCGGCCAGGATAACGGCTGCCGCGATGAGGCGCTTACCTTCCGGGGTGAGGCGGTACCAGAAAGGCTCTGTATCATCCGTGTTGAAGCGTCGGGGGGCTTCTTCGAGAAATGCGTTCACGGCGTCCAAAAGCCACGCATATTCGGGATTGGCCTCGACGAATTCTTCTAACGTCCGGTAGCGTGCAGCCTCGCGTAAAACCGCAGAGGACACGAGAGCGGTGACCGCATTTTGGATAGACGGGCCGCCAGATTGGATGACTGCTGCCGCCGCGAGGATGGCGGGATCGCAAATTCCGCAAATCCATCGGGGATAGTTTGAATCGCGGTGACCATGGCCCTTACACGACATCGCGGAGCAAACCCGGCATACACCTAAAGCATCGCCACCGGGGGTTGAGCCAGGGATTGGATTATAGCCTCGATCGCAGAGAAGGCATCCGGCAGCCATATTCTGTTCGCTCCCATGTGGCGAAGGTAGCGAAAACCCGCTCAAGCTTTGGAGCCGGAGCGAGGCCGGTGTTATCACCGTTCACCGCCGTCGGCTTCCCAGTCTGTACCGTGGGGCGAGAGTAACACGATGGGCACAGAAGCGCCAGTAAGTCTGTACGAAGGACAGCTTTCGGGCAGTTTGGTGAAGCGCTCGAATGACTGACATGGGACGCGAAGCAACCGTCGACACTCGCCGACATAACGGTCATCCGCGGCTGTAAATGACTCATCAATAGCCCCCCGTACATTCATCACCCCTGATTCACCGTTTCAAGCCGTTTAGGCAAAAAGGATTACAACCCTCGGCTACATGTCGTGAAGGACTTCGAACGGTGCGGCAGCCGGGCGTCTTGCTCGCCAGCTTTAGGCGCGTGATCGAAACAATTAGTTGGTACCCCCTTTCAAAACTTCATGTGAGAGCCAGCCTTGCCGATCGAAGACCATCCGAGTTTCAATTGCCCTCCGGTGAGCCAGCGGCTGTGGCGCTACATCGATTTTCCCAAATTCACCGAGCTCCTTACATCCCGGCGGCTCTGGCTAACTAACGCAGAGATCCTAGCAGCCGACGATCCGCACGAAGGGCTACAAGGTGCTGTGCAATTCCCCCATCGAATGTGGCGATCCCTCGGCGACGTTCCTGAAGTGCTTCGCAAGCAGATCATCGCGAAAGGACGTGGCAAGCCTGATGAGACCGACGAGCAGACGTTCAAGGGCTGGTTCATGGGCGAAGAACAATGCTGCTTTATGACGCTATCAAATCGGCGGAACTTCTTCGTAAATTGCTGGCACGCAGCCGATTATGAATCGGCCGCGATGTGGAAGATTTACGGTTCACCCGGCGGCGGGGTCGCCATCGTATCAAGTGGCGGCCGACTCCATACCGCTCTCGCCCAAGCGAACGAGAAAATCTATCTTGGTGCTGTAAGATATGTCGATCCAATGTCTTTCGAGATCGGCACGCCAAACGCCTTTGACACTATAGTGAGGAAGCGGTCGGGCTTCGCCTACGAGCAGGAAGTGCGTCTCGTTCACTGGGAGACCGGCCACTACCATGATCCTCTGTCGAACTTTGACTGGAATGAGCAAACAATGCGTTTCGACAATATCGTCCCGGATCCACGCCCAATTGCTCCTGGGGTAACTGTCGACTGCGATCTCGACACAATGATCGAGCATGTGTTGGTCTCCCCACTCGCGCCGGCATGGTATCTGCCGATGATCGAGCGGTTGAAAGAGAAGCTTGGCTACAGTTTTCCGGTTAGCCACTCGGATCTGCTAACGGTGCCGCCAACGATTGATTGAACGCAAGAATATGACTGTACCAATGGCGGCCGCCGCCGACATAGCCGTCGTTCCCGGCTTCGGATTAGCTCGCCAAAAGCTGCCCTATGGGAAGATACTCGCCAACGATGGTTACTGGGCCGCGTCGAGGTCATCGAACTGGGCGATCAGCTTGGCTGTCTCGATGCCGGAAGGTTCGCGCATGCCTAGCGCATCGATTTCGCCCGCGTCGACCTCCGTCTGGCGCAAATCGAAAGAGTCGCGACTGAGGTACAGATCGTACAGTGCCGCCTTCGACTCCGACCCCAGCATCTTCACGATCGCGACCTTCACCGCATAGGGACAGCGATAGCCGAAATAGATGCCGGTAATACGATAATCGCCGCAATCGCCAGGCTTGTCACCGATATCGCGCCACTCTTGCTCATAGTGCCAGTCGGGGGCTTTCGAGTAAAAGTGCGTGTCGAAGGCGCGTCGGGCGGCAGCTTCGTCGCCGCCGAGTTTCCAGGCGTAAATGTCGCTCGCTTTGACCGAGCGATCGCCATCGTACCGTACCTTGGCGAGCTGGTCATGCGGCAGTTCGCTAGTGTCGAACTCGATGCAGATGCCGCGATGCTCATCGGCATAATGGGACCACATCAGCACGGATTTCCACGAGGCGGAGAAGGCCAGGACGCCACGCGTGTCGAATTCCTTCTTGACCTCGCTGCCGACCGAATCCGCGAGCATCCGCATCAGATAATCGCGGGCATCGCCGGGCACCTTGATGTCGCCATACTCGCTCGCATAGTGGACCGACGACGCGATATCGTGATGCCAATGATCCTCGCGATCCGGCCCATACAGAGCCTTGAGTAAGTCGGACATCTTCTTGGGTGAGATATCCGGTTCTATCGCCAACTCACAGTCTAGTGGATCATTGAAGCTGCGCGGATTGGCGAAATAGAGTCCATGATCCGTGATCATCTTGAGCGTGGTCAAGTCGAACCGACGATATTTGAAGAGCTTTTCGGGAATGCTGTGCTCTTTTAGCATAGTTCGTCTCCTCCCCACCTGTCGATCCCTGATTTACAAGCGCCGCATTCGCTGGACAATAGTGCCGCGCGCAATGCTATGCAGGATACGACCTGGATGATAGTCCCGGTCGGTAAGAAGGAGGGCAAATGGCGCGGATTCGCCACATTGGCATCAGCAATTTCCGATGCATCGAGCAACTGAACTGGTTTCCGGCGGTGGGAATCAATTGCCTGATTGGTCCGGGCGACGCCGGAAAGTCCTCGATATTGGACGCAATCGATTTTTGTCTTGGCGCGCGCCGGACGGTGCAATTCACTGATGCCGACTTTCACGGTCTGAACGTCGCGACCCCGATCGTTATTCGTATCACGATTGGCGACCTCTCCGATGCCCTCAAGAGCATGGAGACCTATGGCGCCTATGTTCGAGGATTTGATCCTGCGACGCAGGCGATCGATGACGAACCTGAGGCTGGCAAGGAGACGGTGCTCACCGTCCAACTGACGGTCGACAGCGATCTCGACCCGGTATGGACGCTCGTTTCGGATCGCGCGCAAGCGCAAGGGCTATCGCGCAACCTCACCTGGGGCGACCGCACCCGCCTCGCGCCGACGCGCATCGGCGCGCTTGCGGAGAGCAACCTCGCCTGGCGCCGTGGCTCGGTGCTGAACCGATTGACCGAAGAAAAGGCCGACACATCCGCCGCCCTTGCGAGTGCCGCGCGCGATGCGCGCAAGGCATTTGGCAACCTCGCCGATGCACAGCTCGGCGAAACACTGAAGATCGTAGCCGACACGGCGCGCGAGCTCGGTATTCCGGCGGGAGACACCTTGAAGGCGATGCTCGACGCCCATTCGGTGTCGTTCAGCGGCGGCACCGTCGCGCTCCACGGCGATGATGGCGTGCCGCTCCGCGCGCTCGGCGTCGGATCGACGCGCCTGCTGGTCGCCGGCCTCCAGCGCAAGGCGGCAAAGGAATCGAGCGTCCTGCTTGTCGACGAACTCGAACATGGTCTGGAGCCGCACCGCATCATTCGCCTGCTCGGGTCGATCGGGGCCAAGGAGGCGCCGTCGCCGATCCAAGCATTCGTCACAACCCATTCCCCGGTCGCGCTACGTGAACTGCGCGGCGACCAACTCTGGATCGTACGCAAGAACAAGGGGTCGCACGGGATGGACCTTGTCGGCACGACTGATCCCATTCAAGGAACGATTAGAGCCCATCCCGAGGCGTTCCTATCGCGTTCGGTGCTCGTGTGCGAAGGCGCAAGCGAAACTGGGCTGATGCGGGGGCTCGACCTCTTTTATTCCAGTCAGGGGACCGTCTCGCTAAATGCGCTCGGTGTCGCGTTGGTCGATGCCGGGGGCGTCAGCAAGATCTATGGGCGGGCAAACGTCATCGCCAGGCTGGGCTACCGCACCGCGTCGCTTCGCGACGACGACGTCCAGCCCGACGCTTCCGAAGAGGAGGCCTTCCAATTCAACAACGGCACCGTGTTCAAATGGGCGCCGGGGCAAGCCCTTGAGCATGCGATCTTCCACGGGGTGAGCGACGCAGCGGTCCATCTTCTCTTGGAGCGGGCGATCGAAATCCATGGTGAGGACCTGATCGCCGAGCACATCTCCGCAGCATCACAGAGCCTCGTCACGCTCGCCACCTGTCAGGGGCCGGTCAGCCCAGCGACGCGGCAAATCCTCGCCGTGGCTTCGAAATGGAAGAAGAATGCGTGGTTCAAGACGGTGACGTGGATGGAAGAAGCGGCCCGGGATATCATTGCCCCTGACATGGCCAACGCGACCCCCGCATTCCAAGCAGTCGTTGGGAATATCTACCAGTGGTGCAGCGGTGGCTGACGTCGACCTCCTCTCGATCGACAAGGGGACGGTGACGGCGCCGGCCGGATGCGGAAAAACGCACTTGATTGCGCTGGCGCTCGGCCGCCATCAGGGTCTGAAGCCGATTTTGGTGCTGACGCATACCAACGCCGGCGTCGCCGCGCTTCGCGCTCGGCTGAATAGAGCGGGTGTCGCGCCGGCCAAATATCGGCTCTCAACGATCGACGGTTGGTGCATGCGCCTGCTCACGCTGTTTCCGAAGCGTGGCGGGTATGACCCGACGATCCTGTCGGTCACACATCCGAAGTCGCACTATCCGGCAATCCGCAAGGCAGCCGCAATCCTCTTGCGCGACGGGCATGTTAACGACGTGCTGGCTGCCACCTACGATCGCTTGATCGTTGATGAGTATCAGGACTGTTCCGAGATACAGCACGCGATCGTTTATTATGCGGCGCTAAGTCTGCGGACCTGTGTCCTCGGTGACCCGATGCAGGCGATTTTCGGATTGCAGGGCAATGCACTTGCTGATTGGCAGCAGCAGGTCTGCACTCATTTTCCGGTGGCGGCCGAGTTGACGGTCCCCTGGCGATGGATCAATGCTGGCGAGGAGGCTTTCGGACGGTATTTGCTCGGGGTTCGCCAGAGCTTGGTGGCGGGTCAAGGCGTCGACCTCGCCGCCGCCCCGCCCAACATTTCATGGGTGCATCTCGACGGGACCGAGGATCATCAGCGCCGACTGCGCGCAGGCGCAGCGCAGGCCTCGCGAGATGAGCAGGTCCTCATCATTGCAGATTCCAAGAACCCAGCAGGCCAACGGCAATTTGCCAGCCAGATCCACGGTGCCGTCACCGTCGAGAATGTCGATATGCGCGACCTGGTGACCTTCGGCGAGGGCCTGAACCTCGACGCGCCCGATCTCCTCGTCCACGTCGTGAACTTCGCTGGCTCAGTCATGACCAATACTGGCGGCGCCAATCTTCTGAACCGCGTGGCGACGCTTCGCGCCGGGCGTGAACGGCGGCCGGCGTCGCCGGTCGAAGCGTCGGCGGTCAGGCTGGCAGGCGCGCCGAGCTATCATGGCATTGCCGCGCTGCTAAGTGAAATCAGCCAGGAAGGCGGTGTAAGGACGCACCGCCCGGCGATCCTGCGCGGTGCGCTAAGGATGCTGAAGAGTTGTGGAGATGACGCGAACCTCGTCCCTGCGGAAGCGGCGGTTCAGGAGCGTGAGCGCTCGCGTCTGATCGGTCGCCCGCTCGCCAAGCGCACGGTCGGCAGCACCTTGTTGTTGAAAGGCCTTGAGGCGGATGTCGCCGTCATTCTCGATCCCGCCGAAATGGATCGCCGACACCTTTACGTGGCGATGACACGAGGGGCGAAGCGGCTGGTGATTTGCTCTCGCACGCAGCGTCTGACGCCGTCTTAGACGGCACGCCGTCGCGGTCCAAAGTCGTCTTTGCGAGGACACGGCCGATAGCCTAAAGTCGGATTATGGCTGCCGAGGAAAATGATGAAGAGCGCCGACGTCGCGATGACGCTGAGGAAGAGCGACATTATTGGGAATCGCTCGAGGACGCGCGCCGCGACAAGGAAAAGCAGGAGGCCGAGCAGCGCGAGGCGGCGATTGAGACAATGGAAAAGTGGTTCTTCGAGCAGTTCGAGGATCCGCAGAACGAGACGCCGCGCGACAGCGAAAGTCAGACCTACATCTATCCCTGGGGCGGCCCTTTTGAAGCGAGTGACGTCCTTCACGGTCAATTCTCGCACGATTTCGATCAGGCGCTAATCGACGCGGCAGTCGAGCGGATCGAGCGCGACGGCACGACCGAATGGGCGCCGACCTCTTATGGCGACTATTACGAGCATCCCGATCCCGAGCAGGACGCGGAGGGGCAGGATGCGACAGTTCGGCAGCTAACCCAGCAGGTCCTCGACCGGTTGGACAAGCTGGAGGCGGCGGTCGCCGAACTGCCAGGACGGCCCGGTACGATCGGCCACAACGTGCCGCCCGAGGAGGTCGGGCTCCCACCTTACGAAGAGGTCAATCCTACTGAGATCAAGACGGCGATCGTCGAGGTGCACGATGTTCTCGCTCAGGACGACCCTGACCCCCTGCAACTGGTCACGCTTTCGCGGCGGTTTGATGGGTGGGGCACAAAGATTGGGCATTGGTTAGCGAAGAAAGCTGACCTTGCGGTAGACGAGGCCGTCAAGAACGGGATGAAGCTGGCGGCGGCGAGCGTGCTACTCCACGAGCTAGGGCACGACCTAATCACACTCGCCAAGCATCTGCTGGCGCAATTTTAGTAACGATCGCCCGCCACCGTGTCAGCCGGATCGTGTTTGACAACTGCGCCTCGACCGTCAGGTCGCAGGCCACCGTACCAGTATATCATCATTGCCGACTAACTTAATGTCTGCTTTCGGGAAGGCCGTCGGAACCGTTTAACGGCCGAAAATAGGGCGCAAAGCGGTCATCCTGATTGCCCTTCTCTCGCATCATAGAACATCGGATTGCGCAGCCATGCTTCGATCGCGGACTGGCGCCAGCCGGTGCAGCGAGTGCTGATCTGTATGCTCCTGGGGAAGGTGCCGCTGTTCATCTTCCGGTAAAGCGTCGACCGGCTGAGGCCTGTACAGTCGAGCACGGTGTTGAGCCGAAGAATGCGGTCGGGCTGGTCTGACATGGCATAATCCTGTTCGCGAGGTCGTGAAGCGGTGCGAACAGGATTGAGCGCCGATGGGCCCTTCGCAAGGCGGCCGGGGGCGTCTTGCGGCACTATGTGGCGCCAGCGTTCCAGCGCGTAGTTTTTGCAAAAAACATCGAAGTCCCAGGGCGTCCCGCGCTTCGCGCGGCCGGGCTCTACGCCGCTTCGCGCGGCGCCGAGTCTTCGTCTCGGCCCGGTCGGGTTGCGATCCCTGACGCTGTGGCCGGCGTTGGTCGCGCCGGCATGCGGACGCCCGCTGGCGCGGGCGGCGCTGGGTGCCTCCGGCACCGGTGAGGCGGGGGTGGGCGTCGCTGCCCTGTGATCTCCGCCGCGGCGTGCCGCAATCCCGGCTGTGCCGGGGTCCTTCTCTTCGTTTCGGCCCTTCGGGTGCTGCCCGCCCGTGCGGGCGGGATCGTCGGTTCGCTCCTGCCGCCCACCCCCGCCTTTCCGGGGCCGGTTGCGGTGGTTTTGAAGGAGTGACGGATCATGAAGACCGATAACCGCCCGAGCCTGTATGCCGAGGTGACCAATCATATCATCGCCGAGCTCGAACAGGGTGTCGTGCCCTGGGTACGACCTTGGAATGCCAGCGCCTGCGGGTGCGCCATGCCGCATAATGCCGGAACCGGACGGCGCTATTCGGGGATCAATGTGTTGATCCTCTGGGCCGCCGTTATCGAAGGGCGCTATGCCTCGCACCGCTGGCTGACCTACCGCCAGGCGCAAGCCGCAGGTGGCAATGTCCGCAAGGGCGAGAAGGGGACCATTGTTTGTTATGCCGATCGGTTCACGCCGAAGCGCGAGGCCGAGCGTGCACGCGACGAGGATCGCGAGGCGCGGCAGATTGCGTTTCTCAAGCGCTTTACCGTGTTCAATGTCGACCAGTGCGACGGATTACCCGAACGCTTTGCCGAGACGACCGACCAGCCCGAACCCGAAGCGATATTGCCGCAGGTCCGCACGCTGATCGATGCGAGCGGTGCAGACTTTCGCATTGGGGGCGACGAAGCCTATTACGCGCCGGGCGGCGACTATGTCGCGGTACCGCCGCAGGCGGCGTTTGGCGAGCCGATCAACTGGTATCGCACCGCGCTTCACGAGCTTGGCCATTGGACCGGACATCGCACCCGGTTGGACCGCGACCAGACGGGTAAGTTTGGCAGCGCACCTTATGCCCGCGAGGAACTGGTCGCCGAGATGGCGAGCGCCTTTGCCTGTGCATCGCTGTCGATCGAACCGACCGTTCGGCATGCCGATTATATCGGTAGCTGGCTTGCCGTGCTGCGCGAGGACGACAAGGCGATCTTCCGGGCAGCGAGCGCTGCCAGCAAGGCAGCCGATATGTTGCTGGGCTTTGCAGGGGAGGGCGTGTCATGACCGATGCAGCAACGCTTGCCCGCATGGCGATCGCCTATCGCCGGTTCCCGGAGCGCGACCGCGCAATCTTCGAGGCAGTGCGGTTCGACAATCTCGACTATGGCCACGCAGCCGAGCGCCACGGCTGCAGCATCGAGGAGGTGGCCCAGGCCCTCGCGCGCGTACTGGTCGCGCTCGATCGCGCGGCGATGGAGGAATGACGAACGCGCGCCCCGGCAAATGTCGGGCGCGCTTGTCGAAACTCCCCGCGCACCGCTAGGATGGCCCCATGCGTACCGCCTTTGATCATCTGCCGCCCGCCAAGCAGCGCGAGCTCGATCACGTCGTGCGTATCCTGTTCGAGGAATTTGGTGACGCGACCGCGATCGCGACTTCGGACTGGAAGAAGCAGGCGCGTATTCTCAAGGTCATCCTGTACGGCAGCTATGCGCGCGGTGGCTGGGTTGATGAACCGCACACCGCCAAGGGCTACCAATCCGACTTCGATCTGCTCGTCATCGTCAACCACGAGAAGCTCACCGACCGCATCGAATTCTGGGCATCGGCCGAGGACAGGCTGAATCGCGAGCTTGCAATTACGAAGACGCTCAAGACCCCGGTCAACTTCATCGTCCACACGTTGCAGGAGGTGAATGCCGGGCTGTCCGAAGGGCGCTATTTCTTCATCGATATCGCGCGCGACGGGATCGCGCTCTACCAAAGCGACGAGAGCGAACTGCCCGAGCCCAAGCCCAAGACGCCTGCACAGGCGCTGGCGATGGCGCGCGAATATTTCGACGAGTGGCTTCCAGCTGCCGAAGGGCGCATCAAATTGGCGCGCTATGCGATCGAGCAGGGGTTGCCGAAGCACGCAGCGTTTGAATTCCATCAAGCGACGGAGAGCTTCTATCACTGCGTCTTGCTGGTCTGCAGCTTCTATACGCCACACGTTCACAACCTCGGCTTCCTGCGCACCCAGGCCGAGCGGATTGATCCGCGGCTGATCGAAGTCTGGCCGCGCGAGGTGAAGGCCGATCGCTCGCGGTTCGAAAAGCTCAAGGAAGCCTATGTGAAGGCGCGCTACTCGAAGCACTATCGCATCAGCGAGGAAGAGCTCGCATGGCTTGGCGAGCGCGTCGAAGCGCTCGGCCGGGTGGTTCAGATTATCTGCGAAGAACATATCGCCGCCCTCGAACGCAGCGCGGCGGCGTGAGCCGGCGCGCTGGGCGTTCGCCCGGCGCGGTGACAGGGGATTACTTCGCGGTCTTGCCTTCATTCGACGTAGCGCTCTTGGCGGTGCGTCCCTTCGAGCCCAAGCCGATCTTCTTCGCCATGGCACGGCGCGCTTGCGAATAGTTCGGCGCGACCATCGGATAATCGGGCTTGAGGTTATAGCGTTCGCGATACTCTTCAGGCGTCAGCCCATGCGTCGACAGATGCCGGCGCAGCGTCTTGTAAGGCTTGCCGTCGATCATCGAGATGATGTGATCCTTGGACGCAAGCGACTTGCGCACCGAGACCGCCGGAACATGGTCGCCGCTATCGTCGTCGTCGCTTTCCAAAGTGGTTGTGCCCGCTGAAAGGCCGCTCACCGTCGCGTGCATCTTCTGAAGAAAATCGGGTACTTCTTCGGCAGTCGCGCGCGTATTGGGATTACCGAGCCAGGCGACGGTCAGCTCGGTCGCAAATTCGAGCGGACTAAGCGTGGTTTCTTCGCTCATATATTTCCTCCGGATCGGATCTATTGAACGCTGGCCTGCGCGCTGCGACCAACATTGTCAAATACGCAGAGTTAATTGTTCGATGGCTCGCGAAATGCATTGGTGATCATTGCCGCGAGCGCTTCCTCAGCTTGCGCATGTGCGGCTTTGTTCGTCGCCAGAAGATCGCGCCGGATCCAGTCGGGCGCGATTGAGGATGGCGAGAATGGTCGCCTGCATGTCGTCGTCCATGGCCGGTCCTATGTGTCGGTTTCGTGGGCTTCGGCAACCGCGTCGAACCCGCGCTTGCCGCGCCGCCGCCAGAGCGTCAGCGCTTGCTCGCGTTGATCGCTGCGCAGCGTCGCGGCGCCGTGCAGCAACAATCCGAAGATCGCGGCGCGATCATCGTCGGTAAGTTCGACCAGCCCGGCCTTGGCGACTAGCCCGCCGAGCTCGATCAGCTGGCGCGTACGCTCGCGGCGCTTCACGACCCAGCCGCGCCGGTTACGACGCGCGAGAAGCAGCTGGCGCCGATGTACCGCCGCCAGTGTTCGCCGCAGTGCCGCCCGGCTTCGCGCGAGCGCCGCCGCGAGCCTTTGCGCCCCTTTGAAAGAAGGCAGCGCCGCTTTTGCGCCATTCCTCCCTGGTCACGAGGTCGCTTGCGGCGGCAGCGATCAGCGCGCCTGCCAGCTGTTCGATCGACAGCGCATCGGCGCCGGTCGCTGCGACCAGCTCGCCGAACTGGCGCTGCCTGGCGTCCTTGAGCTGTTTTGCCTTGTCGTCGAGTGCCTTTAGCTGCGAATCATAGTCGCGCGGTTTTCGCATGGAAATGTCCTCAATTGTGCGTTGAGGACATTCCAGTTATCGTTAGCATCGATAAGGCGCAACAAGCTGAAATCTCTTGACACTTCGCAGTCCCGAGATTGATGAAATCTTTCGAGGGCGCGCTTATACGTTGTCCCAACGTCGCTTGATTGGTGTATGTGGATTGCCGCCATGGCGATCTACCATTTCTCCGCAAAGATCATCTCGCGCGCCGCCGGATCATCGGCGCTTGCCGCTGCCGCCTATCGCTCGGCCTCGCGGCTGTACGATCACCGGCTCGATCGGCATCATGACTTTTCGAACAAGGCCGGCGTCGTTCACTCCGAAGTGCTGCTGCCCGACGGCACGCCCGAACATCTCGGGAATCGCGAAAAGCTTTGGAATGAAGTCGAAGCGGCCGAGAAGCGGATTGATGCGCAGCTCGCGCGCGAGATTGAGTTCGCGATCCCCCGTGAGATGAGCAAGGAGCAGGGTGTCGAGCTGGCGCGCGACTTTGTGACGCGCGAGTTTGTGGCACGCGGCATGGTCGCCGATCTCAATGTGCACTGGGATGTAGCCGAGGACGGCAGCCCGAAGCCGCACGCGCATGTGATGCTGACGACGCGCGAGGTAGGCGAGGGCGGGTTCGGCAAGAAGAACCGCGACTGGAACCGCACCGACTTGCTGGAAAAGTGGCGAGAGCGTTGGGCCGAGTACGTGAACGAGCGGTTGGCTGAGCTCGATATCGACGCGCGGATCGATCATCGGACCTTGGAAGCGCAGGGGATCGATCTCGAACCGCAGAACAAGATCGGCCCGGCGGCCTGGCGCATGGTGGCGCAGGGACTGGAGTCCGAGCGGCTCGAAGAGCATCACGCGATCGCGCGCGCCAATGGCGAGAAGCTGCTCGCGCATCCCGATATCGCGCTCGATGCTATCACGCATGGGCAGGCGACGTTTACCACCCGC
This sequence comes from Stakelama flava, assembly GCF_019351405.1. Lineage (GTDB taxonomy): Bacteria > Pseudomonadota > Alphaproteobacteria > Sphingomonadales > Sphingomonadaceae > Sphingomonas > Sphingomonas flava_A. The sequence continues at coordinate 12,992 of NZ_JAHWZX010000023.1, read as the reverse complement.
GATCTCGCCATGTTCGTGCACCGTCACAGCGAGGGGAAAGGCCAGTTCGACCAAGTGATGGCGGCGGTGCGTGCATCTCGCGAGCTGGTCAATCTTGGCAAGGACGGGCGCGGCGAGGATCGTTTCACCAGCCGCGACATGCTGGCGACCGAGCAGCGGCTTGAGCGCGCCACTGCGCGGTTGGAAGCGCGCCGCGCCCATGTGCTGCATAAACAGCATCGCAAGCTCGCGCTCACCCGCGCTGAAATGCGTGGGCTGGTGCTGTCCGCCGAGCAGCGCAGCGCGTTCGATCATGTGACGAACGCCAAGGGTATCGGTGTCGTGATCGGCTATGCCGGTACCGGCAAATCGGCGATGCTGGGCGTTGCGCGCGCCGCATGGGAAAGCGCTGGCTATGAAGTGCAAGGTATCGCGCTGTCCGGTATCGCCGCCGAGAACCTCGAAAGTGGTTCAGGTATAGCCTCGCGCACGATCGCCAGCCTCGAACATCAATGGGCGCAGGATCGCGAGCTGCTCTCGTCAAACCATTTGCTGGTGATCGATGAAGCAGGCATGATCGGCACGCGGCAAATGGAACGCGTGATTGCCGAAGCCGAGAAGCGCGGCGCCAAGGTCGTGCTGGTTGGCGATCCTGAACAGTTGCAGGCGATCGAGGCGGGCGCTGCGTTCCGGTCGATCGCCGAGCGGCATGGCGGGATCGAGATCACCGAGGTGCGCCGCCAGCGCGAGGACTGGCAGCGCGATGCCACGTGCCAGCTGGCTACCGGGCGCACCGGCGAGGCGCTTGCCGCCTACGAAGAACGCGGCGCGCTGCATGTCGCGCAGACGCGCGAGGTCGCGCGGGAGAATCTGATCGATCGCTGGGACCGCAATCGCGCTGCAGCGCCCAAAGCCAGCCGCATCATTCTCACCCACACCAACGCTGAAGTGGAGGCGCTCAACGAAGCAGCGCGCGAGCGGTTGAAGGGGCGCGGCGTGCTTGGAGAGGAAGTTGCGCTGCGCGCCGAGCGCGGCAAGCGGATGTTCGCATCCGGCGACCGGGTGATGTTCCTCAAGAACGAGCGCGGTCTTGGCGTGAAGAACGGATCGCTCGGTTCGGTTCGCAGTGTCACGCCTGCGCGCATGTCGGTGCTGCTCGACGAGGGGCGGGCGGTGGCGTTCGATCTCAAAGACTATGCCCATCTCGATCACGGCTACGCCGCCACGATACACAAGGCACAGGGGATGACGGTCGACCGGGTGCATGTGCTCGCAACGCCGGGGCTGGATCGGCACGCTGCCTATGTCGCGCTGTCACGGCAGCGTGATGGCGTCGATCTTCATTATGGCCGCGATGACTTTGCCGATCATGGTAGGCTGGTTCGTGCGCTTTCACGCGAGCGCGGCAAGGATATGGCCGCCGATTATGCACCGACCAGGGCAGCGCCGGTGCGCGGTCGGTTCGACGGGCTCAAGTTCACGGTGCCGGTTACGGAAGAACCGTGGCGTAATCCGCTCGAACAGGCGGTGGAGCGCGTTGCGCGCGCGGTGCGCGATATCATGCGCATGCGAACGCTGGGCTTGGCCGAATTGCCCGAGCAGAAGACCGCGCTCGACAAGGCGGCGGAGCGGTTAAACACGCTGCAGCCCGGAAGCAGTCGTGATCTGCATGCGGCGTTTGAGGCCGATCAAGCACTGATCGAGGAATCAGCAAACGGGCGGCCGCAGCGCGCGGTCCGCATGATGACGATGGAAGCCGAGCTGCGCGCCGATATGCCCAAGCGTGCGGATCAGTTTGTGGCCCGCTGGAATATGCTGCGCGAACAATCCGAACGCGCTTATGTGGCAGGCGATATGGAAGGGCGGCAGGCGATCCAGAACGGCATGGCCGACATGGCCAAAAGCCTTGAACGCGATCCGCAGCTGGAATCGATCCTGGCGACACGCAAGGTCGAGCTGGGGATCATGTTCGACAGCGGGCGCCGGCTCGGGCCCGAGCTTGCGTTCAACCACGGGATCGATCTTGGACGGGGCAGGGGGCTTGGGCGCTAAATGCCGCTTGTCCGCTATGTTCGACGATCCGGAAAGGCTCCTTTGGAGAACGAAATGGCGGTAAGCTGCCGTTCCAGAGGCTCCACGCCAGAGTCAGCTCTCAACTGGTCTGAGCCCGAAGTTTCTACCAGCTACGAGAAGAGCCTCGGGCCGTTTTGATGCCTATTGCTGGGCGTTATGGCAACAACCGACTTGGGGGCATGCGCTCGCGCGCCTTCGCATCGTCGGGCCGGCGACTGACGTAACGCACCATGGGCCGGTCCACGACCAGCACCGTGCAGGCACGGCGCTGGCTCACCTCGAAGACCTCCTGAAGATGAGCCACCGCCTGCTGCCTGGCACCGGCGCTAGAATTTTTTTGCGCTGATCTCCTTGAGCATGGCGTTGTCGAGCATCGAATCCGCCAGCAGCTTCTTCAGCCGCGCGTTCTCCTGCTCCAGCTGAGGCAGCCGACGGGCATCGGACACCTCCAGCCCTCCATACTTCGACTTCCATTTGTAGAAGGTCGCCGAACTGATCCCGTGACGACGGCACACGTCCGCCGTCGGCATCCCAGCTTCCTGCTCCTTCAAAACAGCGATGATCTGCTCCTCGCTGAACCTGCTTCGCTTCATTCTCGTCCGACTCCTTTGGGTCGGACTCTACCAAAAACCAGTCACATTCCAGGGGAGCACGTCACAGTCTGCATTGACATGGGCTGAGCATAGCCCGTCAGCAAAGGACTTTTTTGCGCGCATTGCGCTGAAGGATTTCGCGCACAAGGATCAGCGCGAATTCATGGAAACCGTTCGCGAGATCCTGACCGAACGTCCGGACGAGGCCATCGACGACGAGCGATTGTGGCGCTTTCTGAGGGTCTTTCGCATCCTGCATTTTGACTTTCAGAATGAAGAATCGTCACGCAATGTGGAGAATGCTGTTGAGCGCATTCGCTCAGCGTTGCCTCCAGACGACGATTTGGGATCATCTGATAACGCGGGCCGGTGAGACAGGTCCAACCGCAGGCGGTGATTCACTTGCGACCCTGTTGGCGAGCTTGAAAGCGAAGTCACTGCCGCAGCTGTCCGGTGGAACGCTGTGGCAGGATGTTCAAAAGGTTGATCGCCAGTCAAAACGGGCGTTGGCTGCGATCACTCGCGCGTGATATGCGGCGCGAGGTCGGGGCTGTCGGCGTTTTCGGTCCAGATCACGACCTCATTGTTCCATGGGTCGCGGAAGGCATCGGTCAGCCCGCCAAAGCAGGTGAAAATATGGTTGCGCCACAATATCGTGGCGCCGCGCTTTTCGGCCTCGGCGATGATGCGATCGTGGCTGTCGTCGGGGCTGACCTCCACCCAGATGCGCGCGCGTCGGCCTTCGCTGGCTAGGGTGCGCGGCTCGACGCCGTTGGTTTCGGGATGGGGGCGGGCGTTGGCCGCGTCGAAGATGCCCATGTGCAGATGGCGGATCTCGCTATCCTTGCCATCGCTGCCAGTGAAGAAGCCGCCCGGCAGCATGCGGTGATACAGGCCTTCCATCTGTCGGTCATGCTTCCAGCCCAGTACGGTATCGTAGAAATCGCCGGTGGCCGACACATCGGTGCTGGCGAAGTCGACATAGGCTAGGAAATTTGGACGCTTCATCATGGGCTCCGGTCAATTCTGTCGGGAGTGTCGGGGTAGGGAAGGGCAGTTCAGGCCTCGGCCGCTTCCAGCGCAGAGCGGTAACGTTTCAATAGCCAGCCGTTCATCTGCGGGATCGTCGTTTCCAGCCAGGACAGCACGCCCGGAGGAGTAAAGCGCGACTGGTGCCCGCGCTGCAGCGCCTCTTGCGTGACGAGATCCTCCTGCACGATGGCGGTCAGCGCTTTCGCCTGTGCCGCACTGATATCGGCAAAGCGGGGGTGCTCGGCGGCATCCTTCTGATAAAGCGAGAAGGTGAGCAGCTCCATCGTCCCTGCTGAACCGGGCAGCGCAATGGTGACAAGCACCGATCCCGGTTCGAACAGGAGGAACAGCATCGGAAGGACCGAGATGAAGAGAATGCGGTTCTGCTCGTCGGGGGCAAGGCCCTTGATCTGGGGCAGTTCCTCGCTTCCGTCGGCGGTGAACAGTTCGGCATCGGCGGAAAAGCCGGTGGTGGTGTAGATCGCTCCATCATCGGGCGTGCAGTCGTAAAAGCGCGAGAGATGCGCCGGCGCCGGATTGTGCGAGTTCCGATGCACGACATCGGTGTGATAGGGTTCGAGCGAGTTTTCCTGATAGATCTTCCAGTTCGACGCGATGGTGCCCGACGACACCGTCGGCGTCGGGACCAGTTGCTCCAGGTGAAAATTCGCGATCAGCTCGCCCATCTTGCCAAGCTGGCCTTCCAGCGGCGTGGCGTCGGGATCGAAATTGATGAAGATCAGCCCGTGGAACACCGTATGCCGGATCCTTGGAAGGCGGATACGGTCACGCAGTTCGGCGATGGAGGCGGTCTTCGACATGCCGGGCGCCGCCATCAGGCTGCCGTCCAGCTTGTAGCTCCACGCGTGATAGGGGCACACCAGCAGTTTCGAGCGTGCGCAGCGGCCCTTGTCGTCGGCCGGGTCCAGCCCGTCGCGCAGCGGATGGCCGCGATGCTGGCAAATGGCCGACAGGACATGGATCTCGCCCTTGTCATCGCGCGAGACGATCAGCGGTTCTTCGACCACCGTCATCATGAAATGAGTGTTGGGTTCGGGCAGCTGGTTCACATGGCCCACGCACAGCCATTCGCGTTCAAACAGGGCCCAGCGCTCGAACCGCCAGAAATCCTCGCCGGTATAGGCTTCGGCCGGGAAAATCTCGGCGGTGGCAAAATCTTCGCCGACCTTCGACGATCCTTCGATTACGCGCCGCGCTGCGGCGAATGCCTGTGCGTCAAGTCTGTGATCGGCCATGCTGTGCGGCGCCCCTTCCTGTCATCGTTCCAAGCGATTGCTGATGCTGGAACAACTAGAGGCCGGGGCGTCGGCGCGTGTAGCCGTATCGTCGATATGCCCGTCATAGGTGACGGCTATTGCGGGGTGCGCGCGTCGATTTCCGCGATGATGGCTTCGACCAGAAGCTGGCTGGCCCGATCCTGCAGGTCGGATCGCCAGAACAGGTTGATGGCAAGGCGTGGGATCATCGACCGGCCCAGGATCGGCACGATATCGGTGCCCAGCGCATCGGCGGCGGGTTCGGGCAACATGCCGATTCCCACGCCAAGCCCGATCAGCCAGGCCGCGTCATGCACCGTATTGGCAAAGCCCACCACGCGCCCGCCCAGATCGTGACGTTCGCGAAACGCGCGCAGGGCCGCCGGTTCGCCCGCGCTATAGGCGACGAAGGCCTCATCCGACAAGTCGGCCGGGTCTTCCACGATGCGCGAGGCGAGCGGATGCGACTTGGCGCAATAGATCTGGATATTCTCATAGGTCAGCACGGTGCGCTGCAAGGCGGGATGCTGGATATCGTCGAAGCCGACGCCGATGGCGAGATTTCCCTCCAGCAGGCCTTGCGATATATCCTCCCACGGCGCGGTTTCGACCATCAGCTCGACATTGGGATATTCGGCGCGAAACGCCAGCAGCCCGGCATCGAGCGAGGCCGAGGCGACATGCGAGATCGTCTTGACCAGCACCGAGCCGCCGACCGCGCCGGTCAGTTCACGCGCGGTGGTCGGCATCTCGTCGATCCGCGCCAGAATTTGCTCGCACACCTCGGCGAATGCCTCGCCCACCGCGGTCAGCTGGATACCGCGGGGCGAGCGGATGACCAGCTGGGCCCCGACGTGATCCTCAAGCTTGCGCAGCGCCGCGCTCACGCTCGGCTGGCTGAGGTTGAGGCTGGTGGCGGCCGCGCCGATGCCGCCCTGCCGCGCAATCTGCGTGAAATATTTCAGCAGGTTCCAGTCCAGATTGCGGGCAAAGCGGTCAAGCGCGCTCATCGCGGGGTTCTCCATTGCACCTCATAACTCACGGCTATGTCACTCATCGGCAGTCTGCGCCTATACGCATTGCCGTGCGCCTAGCAGTCTTTGGCTTCGGAAATCGAGCCTTCGCGGTAATTTTCTTGCGCATGAGGATAATCATTTGACAGATCGTTTGCCGACCCTTTTCGTGCCGCATGGTGGCGGGCCATGTTTTTTCATGGACTGGGGGCCGGGTTTCCCGGCCGACATGTGGGATTCGATGGCATCGTTTCTGCGTTCGGTCGCTGATGGTGTCGGGCGCAAACCCAAGGCGGTAGTGGTCATCTCAGGGCATTGGGAAACCGAAAGTCCGACAGTGATGTCAGTCGAAAAGAACACGCTGCTCTACGATTATTTCGGTTTTCCCAAGCACACTTACGAGCTGGAATATCCTGCGGCCGGCTCTCCCAAAGTCGCCGCGCGGGTGCAGGAATTGCTGACCGGCGCGGGCTTTGCCTGCAATCTTGAAAAAGAGCGCGGGCTCGACCACGGGGTCTTCGTCCCGTTCCTGCTGATCTATCCCGATGCCGATGTGCCCATGCTGCAACTCTCGCTTCCGCGCGGGGTGGACGTGGCCGATCTTGCGGCGATAGGCAAGGCACTGGCGCCGCTGCGCGACGAGGACGTACTGATCGTGGGCAGCGGTATGAGCTATCACAATATTCCCGGCATTCTGGGACGCATTCCGGGGCAGGCCGAACCCTCGGCTGCTTTCGATGCATGGCTGGGTTCGGCGATGGAAATCGAGGACGAGGCCGAACGGCTGCACGCGCTGGAAGGCTGGCGCAATGCGCCTTTTGCCAGCACCTGCCATCCCACGCCCGAACATCTGCTGCCGCTGTTCATCGTGGCCGGCGCGGGTGGGGGCGATCGCGCCGCGCGGGTCTATAACGCCAAGACTCTGGGCAATCCGCAATCGGCTTTCTGCTTTGGCGAAGGGGCCGGGCGCTGGGATCGGGCGAATGCGGGCAGCGGGGAGCTTGCCGCAAGACTTCATCCGTGAACCGCTGTTACAGCGCGCGACTTGCCAATTGCCGGTCCGCTTGTCCAGCCCCCGGTCCGGTTCGAATTTTCAACAGGAAGTGACGATGTCCAATATTGCCTGGCCCGAAGCGATCGACGCGGGCGCAATTCACGCGGCGCGCGAAGCGCTGTTTCGCCCGATCGAACAGGCCAGGGGCCTGCCGGGCGCATTTTATGGCGAGGCATTTTACGAGCTGGAAAAGAAGGCCCTGTTTCCGGGCAGCTGGAGCATCGTGGCGGTCGGGGCGGCGATCCCCGATCCGGGCGATGTGCTGCCGCTTGATTTCGTCGGCTTTCCGATCATCCTCGTGCGCGGCAAGGACGGCGCGATCAAGGCGTTCCACAATATCTGCCGCCACCGCGCGATGAGGCTGGTCAGCGAACCGTGCAAGGGGATGAGCCGGATGCGCTGTCCCTGGCACAGTTGGGCCTATGACCTGGAAGGCAATCTGCTAGCCATGCCCGAACTGGGCGGCCCCAAGACCAGTCGGGTCGACGGTTTCAAAAAGGCCGAACTGGGGCTGAAACCTATCCCGGTCGGTCGTTGGCTCGATTATGTGTTCATCAATCTTAACGGGCAGGCCCAACCGTTCGAGGAATATATCGCGCCGCTCGAACAGGCGATGGCGCGTTTCGATTTCGGCAATTTGCGCCATGGCGGCCGGGTCGACAAATATTACGAGGGCAACTGGAAGCTCGCCACCGAGGGCGGGATCGAGGATTACCACCTGCCCTTCGGCCATCCGCAACTGGGCGCGCAGAACTTTCGCAATTCCACGCCCTTCATCCACGCCGGCACATATGCGGGCGGCATTGTCGACCTGTCCGGCGGCGAAGCAGGTGTCGGCGAGGCGGGCGATGACGATGGCGAGAGTGAGGGCCTCGTGCTCAAGACCGGCGATGGCCGCCCGGTCAGCGAGATGGTCGTCTTCAACGTCTATCCCACGGGCACGGTGCTGGTGTCGCCCGATCATCTGATGCTGGGTCTGCTGATGCCGGAAAGCGCATCGCGCACCCGGCTTGAGCTGCATCTTTACTATGACGGCGACATGGCCACCGATCCGGCGCTGGAAGAGGCCCGCGCCGGCGTGATGGACACCTGGCTGAGTGTCGTTCCGCAGGACTATCCCTTCGTCGAAGGCACGCAGGCCACCATTGACGCACGCGACGCCGCCGGGGTCGATACGCGCTTCTCGCCCTATTGGGAGGTCGCAGTCCATGAATTCCAGAAGATGGTGATCGAAAGCATAGAAAAAACAATGGGAACCTGAGGGCTATACACTCCAATAATGCAAACAGAGTGAGGGCGGGCATGGTGAATCGAATTCCGGTATTCTTGGGTGTGACGGGCAGGGCGATGGTCGGTATACCACTGCGTACGGCCCTGGTTTTGGGCGTGGCGCTCTCGGCGCCGGCGGCGATGGCGCAAGAGGCCGACGAGCCTGCGGCCAGCACCGATGGGCGCCTGCCCGACCTGGTCGTCACCGCGCAGCGGCGCGATGAAAACCTGCAGGACGTGCCGATCGCGATCGCCGCCTTCAGCGCCGACGACCTGGAGAGCGCCGGCATCGACGATCTGTCCGACATCGGCACCGTCGTGCCGGGGCTCGTTTTCTCGAACGTGGTGGGATATTCGCAGCCCTATATTCGGGGCGTGGGTACCAATGCCACCGGGCCGGGCTTTGAAAACCCGATCGCCACCTATGTTGATGGGGTATATTACGCGGCGCAGGCGGGTGGCCTCTTGTCGCTCAACAATATTGCCGCGATCGAGGTAGACAAGGGGCCGCAGGGCACGCTGTTCGGGCGTAATGCCACCGGCGGCGCGATCCAGGTCCGCACCTTGGACCCCGACTATGATTTCGGCGGCAAGGCGTCGATCGGCTATGGCAATTACGACACGGTGACGGCGCAGGCCTATATGACCGGCGGCGTGGCTTCGAACGTGGCGGCCAATCTGGCGGTGGGCTATTCGCGGCAGGGCGATGGCTATGGTACCAACCTGGCCAATGGCAAGGACGTCGACCGCACCAAAAACCTGGCTATTCGCGGCAAGATCCTGTGGGAGCCGACCGTGGATTCCAGCCTGTTGCTGGCCGCCGACTATGTCGAGACCGACGGCATTCCCACGCTTGCGCCCGCGCCGGGTTCCATCCCGCAGTTCAATCCCCCGGTGGCGAGCGATCCGCGCGACGTCTACGGCGATCCGCAGCCCTATCTGCATGCCTCGCAGTGGGGCGTGTCGGCCACACTCGAACAGGATTTCGACAGCGTTTCGTTCAAGAGCATCAGCGCCTTTCGCGAGACCGACTACGATTCCCTGTTCGACAGCACGCTCACGGCCGAGCCGGGGACGACCTTCTTCATCACCGGCAAGGAACCGCATCGGCAGTTCTCGCAGGAATTCCAGCTGGGATCGATCGATCCGGGGCCGCTCAACTGGGTGATTGGTGCCTATTACTTTTGGGAACGCGCCGGTTATCTGAACCAGACGACCATTGGCGGAGAATCCTTCGCGCTTTACGGCCTGCCTTCGGGCATTTTGCAGGCACCGGACCGCGTTACGAAATCGGGCGCATTGTTCGGGCAGGGCACTTATGAAACCGATGGCGGCCTGTCGCTGACGGCGGGGCTGCGCTATTCGATCGAACAGCGCAAGATCCACTTCGTGGAAACGCTGCCCGATTTCGGCTTCGATTCGGTCGACGTGACCGAGGCGAAGACGTTCCGCAACCTGTCGTGGCGTTTTGCCGTTTCGCAAAAGCTGAACCCCGACGTGATGGCCTATGCATCCTATAACCGGGGGTACAAGAGCGGAACTTTCAACAATGCCGATCCCACGCTCTATCCGCTCTATATCGAACCCGAACGGCTTGACGCGTTCGAAGTGGGAGTGAAAAGCGAATTGCTCGACCGGCAATTGCGGCTGAACGTGGCGGGTTTCCTGTATAAATACGACAAGATGCAGACCACGACCTACCCCGACGGCAGCCTGGTCATCATCAATGGCGGCAAGGCAACGCTTTATGGCATCGATGCCGAGCTGGAATGGGCGATGACCCGCGAATTCAGCGTGACCGGCGGGCTTGAAGCGCTGCACAGCCAGTATGACGATTTCCCCGATGCGCCGATCTCGGTCCCGGTTGGGCTGCCCGATGGGGGCACCACCTATACCACGCTTGAGGATGGGGCGAAGGGCAATCGGCTGGCCAAGGCGCCGCCGTTCACGGCCTTTGCATCGTTCAACTACTCGCGCGAAATCGGTGCCATCAAGCTCGATGCCAACGTCACCTACAGCTATAACGATGGCTGGTTCGCCGAGCCGGACAACCGGCTCAAGCAAGAGGCCTATAGCCTGATCAACGCATCGCTGCGCCTGGGCCAGATCGACGATGGGCTCAGCATCAAGTTCTGGGGGCAGAACCTGCTCGACAAGGACTATGCCGCCACGCTCGCATCGCAGACCAATGGCGATTACATCCAATATGCGGCGCCAAGGACCTATGGCGTGACCTTGGGCGCCGAATTCTGATGGCGACAGGGGCAGGCCGAAGCGAGGCGATGGCAACGGATCTGCCGCAGCCCAGCGCGTCTGGCGGCGCGGGGCTGGTGGTGGCCGCCACCGTCGGAAACATGTTGAGTGTTACGCCCAGCATCATTTCCACCTTTGGCCTGTTCCTGGTGCCAATCGCCACCGAATTCGGCTGGCCGCGATCGGTGGTCAGCGGGGCGCTGGCCATCGTTTTGCTGGGCAATGCGCTCGGGTCGGCCCCCGCTGGACGGCTGGCCGACCGGTTCGGGGCGCGGCGGATCATTCTTGCCGGCAATGTTCTCCTGGCGGTCGCGATCGGCCTTCTGGCCTTCACCGGCGCCAGCCACGGTCTGTTCTACCTGCAATTCCTGCTGGTCGGCGTGATCGGCGCCCTTGCCAGCAACATGGTGATCGCCAAGTTGCTGGCCGATGCGTTCGACAAGCGGCGCGGCCTGTTGATCGGTATCGCGGGCGGCATCGGCAATGGGGTGGGATCGGCGGTCCTGCCCGCGCTGGTTGCGGTGATGCTGATTACCCACAGCTGGCGAGAAGCGTATTTGGGCCTTGGACTCGTCACTTTCGCCGTAGGTTTCCCGATCCTGTATTTCCTTATCCGCACGCCGGCCGTAGAAAAGGCCGAACAGCAAGGCATTCCGGCAGAGGGGATGACGCTGGGCGAAGCGGTTCGAACGCCGATGTTTTGGCTTCTGGTCACCTCGGTGCCGCTGGGCGGGGGTTGCCTGCAGGCGCTGTTCGCCACGATCGAACCGTTTCTGGTGGATCGCGGCCTGTCGATCGGGGCGGGGACGACGGTGTTGGTCCTGTTCGCGCTGACTTGCGCCATATGGGAGCCGACTGTCGGCATGCTGCTCGACCGAACGCGCAGGCCGCTGATTCTGGCGCCGTGCTATCTGACCGGGGCGATCGGGCTTTTGCTTCTGATCCTCGGCGATCAGATGGCGCTGTTGATGCTGGCGGGCGTGCTGCTGGGCATCGCGCTTGGCGCCGAATTCAGCGCGGTGACTTTCTTGCTTTCACGCTATTTCGGCCGCCATGCACTGGGCGCGATATCGGGCACGATCTTCGGGATTGCCCTTCTGGTGTCGGCGGCGGCGGCGGTGCTGCTCAACATCTGTTATGACCTGACCGGAAGCTATCTTGCCGGATTGCTGGCGATCGTTCCCTTGCTGGCATGGAACGGCATCGCCATCCTCGCCCTGCCGCATTACCGGTTCATGGGGCCGGTGGAATAGCGGACGGGGCGAAAGGCTGGGCGTCGGCGTTCCGGGCTGGGTGCCGGAGCCGACGCCTAGCCTGCGCTTAACGGTTGGTAGCCTGGTCGGCATCCCAGCCCAGCGCTTCCATCATGATGTGGAACAACTGGGTGCTGGCAGATAGCCGCGCACCTTGTCCGATCCTGCACCAATGGTCAGCGCGGGCACTTCCTCGGCCGTGTGGCTATGGTTCAACAGCACATTGTCTAGCCGGATGAGATTCTCGTCCTCGTTGCCGCCGGCGGCCTTCCACGCATCGTAAACGGCCAGAAGCGGGCTGCCGCGCCGGCCGCCATCGACCTGTAAGCCGAAGGAATGGTCGGCGGTGAAGAGCAGAAGCGTGTCCGACAGGTCGACCCGCTGTTCGACTTTGGCGATCAGCGCATCGAAATCGGCCACATGCTGCAGCCCGTCTTTCGGATCGTCGGTGTGCGCATCCCATTCAACCATCAGCATGTAGCGATCGTCCGACGCCTGCAGGATGTCGAGCGCGCGCGAGGTGGCGGCATGCACGTCCATGTCGTCGCCCAGGACGATGGGGCGCAGAGTCGTGGCGGGCACATCAGCAAGCTTTGCATAGACGGGGCGATCATGCGCCTTGGCCAGCGCATCGAAGCCGGTGCCCATATCAGCAGCGCCATCGCCACCCGATACGATCAACTGGCCAACAGTTTCCTAGGAATAGTCCATCTCGCCGCCGCTAGATACTGGCTCAAATTTGTCCGCGCCGCCTAGGACAAAGCAGTGTGCTATCCGGTGCGCACCGGGTGCAGCGGTCACACTACCGATGTGCAGAGAACATTGGACTTGTAACGGTTTTGCGCCGGTCACTTGAGAGCATATTGCTCGTTCAAGGAGACCGACGAGATGATCAAGCATGGTGAAGAGTTTAAGCGGGAGGCGGTGCGCATTGCGCTGACCAGTGGGTTGCCGCGCGAGCGGGTTGCGTCAGATTTGGGGATCGGCAAATCGACGCTGAACAAATGGGTGTCGCATTATCGTCCTTCTGACCTTGTGGCAGCGCCGCAGGCAGATCTAGCTCGAGAGAATGAGCGGCTTCGCCTTGAGAACCGTGTGCTCCGGGAGGAGAGGGAGGTACTAAAAAAGGCAACTCAGTTCTTCGCGAGCCAAAGGCCGTGAGGTTCGCCTTTGTGCACAGTTGGCGGCACCGCTGG
>NZ_JAHWZX010000022.1 GCF_019351405.1 Stakelama flava | reverse complement strand
GTCACAGCGACGACGGGATTTGGCAGATCGAATCATTCGCCGCGTCGTCACAGGTTATGCGACAGCGGCCGCGACGTTTCCAGCAAGGTGAAAAGCCGTCGCGAATGACGTCATCTGGGGCGATTCCCGCCGGACCGCCCCTTAAACATTTAAATCTGCAATCCGACGGCGTTTTGCGCTTCTTTCAACGTGGGGGCGGCGAGTGCCGATGCTCGCGCCGCGCCGTCGCGCAAATGCGCCTGCACCGCTTCGGAGTCTTTCAGCAGTTCGGCAATCCGGTCTCGGATCGGGGCGAGAATGGATATCGCAAGATCGGCCAGCGCGGGCTTGAACGTGCCGAAACCTTGCCCGGCATATTCCTCGACCACCGATTGCGATGTGCGGTCGGCGAGCGCGGCGTAGATGGTGACCAGGTTGCGCGCTTCCGGCCGGTCCGCCAGCGCCGCCATCGTGTCGGGAAGCGGTTCGGGGTCGGTCCGCGCCTTGCGGAATTTCTGCGCGATCAGATCGTCGGTATCGGTCAGGTTCACGCGAGTCATGTCGGACGGGTCCGATTTCGACATTTTCGCGCCGCCGTCGCGCAGCGACATGATGCGCGGGGCCGCTTCGGACACCAGCGGATCGGGCAAGGGGAACAGTTCGACCCCGAAATCGGTGTTGAACTTCGTCGCGATGTCGCGCGCGAGTTCGAGATGCTGTTTCTGATCCTCACCCACCGGCACGTGCGTTGCCTTGTACACCAGCACATCGGCGGCTTGCAGCACCGGATAGGTGAACAGGCCGACGCTCGCGCCCTCGCGGTTCTTGCCCGCCTTGTCCTTCCACTGAGTCATGCGGTTGAGCCAGCCCATCCGCGCCGTCCCCTGCAAAATCCAGCATAGTTCGGCATGGGCGCGAACGCGCGCCTGATTGAACAGGATCGCCCTGGCGGGATCGATTCCCGCCGCGATCAGCGTCGCCGCCATCTCTATCGTGTGCGCGGCAAGGTCCTTCGGATCGTTGGCGACGGTCAGCGCGTGCAGATCGGCGAGGAAGAACAGGCAGTCGCCCCCCTTCGCCGCGACCTGATCCTGCATCGCGACCCATTGTTTGATCGCGCCCAGATAATTGCCGAGGTGAAGATTGCCGGTGGTCTGAATGCCGGAAACGACGCGCATTGTTTTTCCTAATCGGTTGCTTGTTTGCGGCGCAGCATCGCGGTCAGGTCACTGATGCGAAAAGCGCCGGTGAGGATACAGGCGATGGCATAGACGCCCACGCCGCCGCCGACCAGTACCGCCAGCGCCACCGCGCGGGTGAGCAGATGCCCCGTGACATAGGGCTGGATAAACGGCACGGCGATGTACAGCGCGCCGCCCATGATGAGTGCTGCGAGCAACAGCCGCGGAATGCGCCGGTGCAGTCGGGCATCGGCGGAAAGGTGCCCGCGCCGATGCAGCGCCCGATACAGCAACGCGACGTTTACGGTCGATGCGATCGCGGTGGCGAGCGGCGGGCCGACATGCGCGATCAGCGGGATCAGAATCAGGTTGCCGACAATGTTTACCCCCACCGAGATTGTCGCATAGCGCACGGGGGTCCGAGTATCGGCGCGCGCGTAAAAGCCGGGGGTAAGCACCTTCACCAGCACATAGGAGGGCAGGCCGAGCGAGAAGGCGGCGAGCGCCCAGCTGGATCGTTCGGCGTCGAGCGCGCTGAATTGTCCATGCTGGAACAGACCGGCGATGATAGGCTGCGCCGCGACGATGAAGGCGATGGTGGCGGGCAGGGTGAGAAACAGCGCCAGTTCGATCCCGCGATTTTGGGTCTCGGCGGCTTCCGCATCCTTACCTGCGCCGACCATCCGCGAAATCGTGGGTAGCAGGATGGTGCCCAGCCCGATCCCGATCAGGCCCAGCGGGAGCTGGTTCAGCCGGTCGGCATAATAGATGTACGAGATCGACCCGGCATCAAGCAGCCCGCCCGCGAGCGCGGTCGAGATGAGGAGGTTTATCTGCGTTGCCCCGGCGCCGGCGGCGGCGGGCAGGATCAGGCGAAAAAGTTCGCGCATGTCACTGTCCAGCCGGGGTATCCGCAGGCGCAGCTTCACGCCCGACTGGCGGCAGGCAAGGACCAGCCATGCAAGCTGCAATGCGCCGCCCACGGTTACCGAAATGGCCTGCACCCGCGCGGTTTCATATGGCCCGTTGCCGTGAAACAGCCATAGCCCCGCGATCATTGCGATGTTGAGCAGAATCGGAGCGGCCGCATTGACCCAGAACCGGTCGATCGAATTGAGAATGCCGCCCAGCAGCGACACCAGCGAGATCATTGCCAGATAGGGAATGGTGATCCGCGACAGCATCACCGCAAAGGCGAATTGCTGCGGGCTGGGGTCCTGAAACCCGCCTGAAAGCAGCCAGGTGATCGGCCATGCCGCGATCAGCATGGCGATGGTGAACAGCACCAGTATCGGAAACAGGATCGAAAGCGCGCGTTCGGCGAAATCAAGCGCGGGGTCGAGTTCGCCTTCCGCGCCGACCTTGCGATTGAACAGCGGAATGAACGCCGCCGAAAACGCGCCTTCGGCAAAAAAAGCGCGAAACATATTCGGCAGGCGAAAGGCGACCAGAAAAGCGTCGGAGGCGAAACCCGCCCCGACAAACGTCGCCTGCAGCGTGTCGCGCAACAGCGCGAGCACGCGGCTGGCGAGCGTCAGTCCCCCGATCGAGCCCAGCGCGCGGGCCAGTTTCACGCCGGGTATCCCTGCCGCGTTACGTCAGGCGTGGCCGACAGGGGTGTCGCCCTGGGCTTCGGCCTGATGCTGCTGAAGCTGCTGCTGATACATCGCGTTGAAATCGATGGGGTCGAGCAACAGCGGTGCGAAGCTGCCGTCGCGCACCGCGTCGGCCAGAACGCGGCGGGCGAAGGGGAACAGGATGCGCGGGGCTTCGCCAAGCAGGAAGGGCTGAACATGCTCCTGCGGCAGGTTGCGAAGCTGAAACAGCCCGGCATAGGTAAGGTCGACAAGGAACGCGACCTGCCCGTCATGTTCGGCGCGCGATTCGATTTTCAGCACGACCTCATGCACTTCTTCGCCGACCTGATTGACGCCGATATTGAACTGCACGTCGATCTGCGGCGGAGTGTCGCGCTGATAAACCTGCGGCGAATTGGGATTTTCGAAGCTGAGGTCCTTCACATATTGGGAGATCAGATTCGCCATCGGCCCGGTATCTGCCCCATTGGCTGCCGCTTCGCCCGTGGTGACGAATTCGTCCTGGTCGGCCATTAAATTTCCTTTTCGACGGATAGGCGCGGCGTCGGCCGCGTTCATTTGCGATCGCGCGTAGCAGCAGGGCGTTGGCAGTTCAACGCTCGGCATTTGAATCGGCGACTGGTTACGCCTATGTTGCGTGCCAAGAAAGTCGGAGGAACGGTGCTGCTTTATATTGTTCTCCTTGCCATGGTTGCCGGTTTCCTTGCCCTGCGCCTGTACTCGGTGCTGGGAAAGCGAACCGGGCACGAACAACCTTTGCCCAAACCGGCCGAGGAACATCAGCCGCGTCAGCCATTGCCGCGCACGGTCGATGCCCCCGTCGAACGGCGGGACGATGCGCCGCGCCTTATTCAGCCGGGGGCCGAAAATGGCGTTCGCGCGCTGGTGGGTGCGAGTTCGGATTTCGACGTCACGCAGTTCGTCGATGGTGCGAAGTCGGCGTACAAGATGATTCTCGAAGCCTTTTGGAAGGGCGATCGCGATACGCTCGACTGGCTGGTCACCGGCGATGTGAAGCAAGCCTTCGAACGCGCGATCGACGAGCGCGAGTCGGCTGGCCACGTCCTCGACAACCGACTGGTTTCGATCGAACGGGCGGTGATCGCCGATGCCGGGCTTGAGGGCGGCGAAGCGCGCGTGACGGTTCGGTTCGATGCGGATATCGCCGCGGTCACGCGCGATGCCGACGGCAATGTCGTCGCCGGCTCGTTAAGCGATGCGGTGCAGACCAAGGACCTGTGGACCTTCGCCCGCACGCTGCGCAGCGACGATCCCAACTGGAAGCTGATCGAAACCGACGAGGCCTGATTCGCATGCGGATATGGGGGGCATTGCCGCTGGCCGCGGCGCTGGCGGCATGTTCCGCAACCGCCGTCCCCCCTTCCGAAGGACCTGCTCCGACACCTTCCGCCGGGGACACTGCGCAGCCGAAGTCCGCCAAGCCGGAAAGCGCGATGGCGGCCGGCGTTACACGCGGGCCTTCGCTTGCCGGGCCTGACATCGATACCGATATGGCAAAACGGGCCTTGGCGGCGTTCCGCACCTCCTGTCCCGCGCTTGTAAAACGGACAGATGCGAGCGGGCTGACCACCGGTGCCGACTGGCGGGATGTGTGCGAATCGGCGAAAACGACGCATGACGATGGCGCGCGCGAATTTTTCATAGCCAATTTCGCCGCGGTCCGAATCGGTGACGGGCGCGCCTTCGCGACCGGCTATTTCGAGCCTGAAATCGCTGCTTCCCGAAAGCAGGGCGGCGAATATCAGACGCCCATTTATTCCAGGCCCAACGATCTGATCGATGTCGATCTGGGGCAATTTTCCGATTCGCTTGCGGGCAAGCGAGTGCGTGGCCGGATCGATGGCACCGATCTGATCCCCTATTATGACCGCACCGCGATTGAACAGGGAGCGCTTTCGGGGCGCGGGCTTGAACTTGCCTGGGCCGCCGACCCGGTCGAGGTCTTCTTCCTGCAGGTTCAGGGTTCGGGGCGGCTGCGGCTCCGCGATGGTTCGGTGATGCGCATCGGCTATGCCGGGCAGAACGGGCGGGCTTATACCGGGATTGGCAAGCTGATGCTCGACCGCGGCCTGATCGGCAAGGATCAGGCGTCGATGCAGGGGATCGTCGACTGGCTGCACGCACACCCCGCCGAAGGGCGAGAGGTCATGCGCGAGAACAAGAGTTTCGTCTTTTTCCACAGGCTCGACGGGCCGGGGCCGATCGGCGCGCTGGGCCTGTCGGTGGCGGCGCGCGCCAGCGTTGCCGCCGATCCGGCTTTCGTGCCGCTTGGCGCGCCGGTCTTCCTCTCGATGGACCGCTCCGAAGCAAGTGGTTTGTGGGTTGCGCAGGATACCGGCGGGGCGATCAAAGGGAGCAATCGCTTCGACACCTTTTGGGGGGCGGGCGATGATGCACGGCGGATCGCGGGCGGTATGGCCGCGCACGGCACGGCGTTCATCCTGCTCCCCAAAGATGCTGCGAAGCG
The DNA here is from genome assembly GCF_019351405.1 of Stakelama flava. Lineage (GTDB taxonomy): Bacteria > Pseudomonadota > Alphaproteobacteria > Sphingomonadales > Sphingomonadaceae > Sphingomonas > Sphingomonas flava_A. Next base: position 28,808 of record NZ_JAHWZX010000022.1, on the reverse strand, counting down.
GGTGATCGCGGATGGCACGCCGTAATCTCAGCCCCGAAGAAGCCGCGATGTGGGCACGCGTGATGGCGACGGTGCGTCCGCTGAAACGCGATGCGCCATCGGCGGTGCCCGGCAAGCCGGAATCGCGCACCCGGCCGGCCCCGGCGCCGCTTCCGCCGGTGCGCAAATCCATCGGCAGGGTCCCGCCGGTGAAGCGAAGCGCCGAGTCGCAGCTCGCAGGAAAGGCGGCGTCCGATACGCTGGATGGCGGGTGGGACCGGCGCATCGGGCGGGGGCGACTCGTCCCGGACAGCACGATCGACCTGCACGGCCATACGCTGGCGTCCGCCCATGCAGCGTTGGAGCGCGGCCTGGCTCGGGGCATTGCGGAAGGCGAACGGGTGCTGCTGCTGGTAACCGGGAAACCGCCGCGGCCCGGAGTCGAGCGCCCCTATGCACGCGGTGCGATTCGCGCGTCGGTTAACGATTGGCTGGCGCTGTCGCCCAATCGCGGCGCTGTCGCCGCCGTACGCGCCGCGCATCCGCGCCATGGCGGGCAGGGCGCGCTTTACATCATCCTGCGCCGGACACGGTTAAACGATTAAGTTCAGGTTTTTTAACCTTTCTCCTTCATACAGCAGCAGCACCCATGGCGGACAGTGGGCAATCAGCGAGAGAGGGACGCCGCAAATCCGATGGAGGGAGTTACGCTCACCAGTCGCGCCATCGTCTTCGCGATCTGCGCCGGTGCGACCGCCTTCATCCTGGCGTTGTTCGCCACCTCCGCCGGCCATTTCACCGCCGACAGCGCGGCGCGCGCCGTCATTCCGGCGATCGTTTGCGGGGCGATGTGCTGGGCATCGGCGGAGCGTTCGATCGCATCCACCGCCGCGGCGCTCGATTCGGCGATCGAGCGAATCGCCCGCGCGGCGGACGGCGATCTGAACAGTCCGATCCCGCGCGAAGTCGAAAAATGCGTTCCGCAACTCGCCGGCGCGATGGACAGCCTGTTCGACCAGCTTCACAACAATCTGGAAAATGTGCAGCGGCTGGCGATGTTCGATCCGGTTACCGGGTTGGCCAACCGGGTCAATTTCCGGCGTAATTGCGAACGGGCGTTGGGCGAGATGGGACGCGAACGCAACGGCGCGCTGTTCTTCATCGATCTCGACCGATTCAAAAACGTGAACGACACGCTGGGCCATGCGATGGGCGACGGCCTGCTGGGTATGGTTGCCAACCGGCTTCGCGCCGTGGCGGATCGCTTCGCCAGCGCCGAAGGGCTGCGCCCGCTGCTCGGCAGGCTGGCCGGGGACGAATTCACCATGTTCTATCCCGATATCCTGGACGTGACAGAGGCGGACCGGATCGGCCGCGCGATCCTGTTCGCGTTGGGCGAACCGTTCGACCTTGCCGGTCAGCAGGTCAAGCTGGGCGCATCGGTGGGGGTCGCGATGCGGCCGCGCCATGGTCTGACGCTGACCGACCTGATGCGTGCGGCCGATGCGGCGATGTATCATGCCAAGGCGAATGGCCGCGGGCGTGTTGAACATTTCAGCGACACGCTGGCCGACGCGATCGCCGACCGCGCGCGGCTGGAAAACGACCTGCGCGATGCAGTCGATAATGACGATTTCGCGCTGGTGTTTCAGCCGCAGATTTGCGCGCGTACCGGTTCGGTCGTCGGGGCGGAGGCGCTGCTTCGCTGGCGTCATCCCGATGGGCTTCGCATGCCCGGCAACTTCATCGGACGTGCAGAGGAAACGGGGTTGATCGTAGAGATCGGCCAATGGGTGACCGGTACTGTGGCGCAGACCATTGCGCGGTGGGCGGATGCCGGCATTGGCCAGCGGCTGGCGGTCAATATCAGCGCGCGTCAGATCGACCATGTCAGTTTCTTCCGCAGCCTGCGTCAGGCATTGCGCGATGCGGATGCGCCTGCTTCGCTGCTGGAATTGGAAATTACCGAAAATCTGGCAATGACGTGCAGCGACGATGTGCTCGCCGCCATCGCTGCGTTGCGCGATGACGGCGCGAGCGTGGCGATCGACGATTTCGGCACTGGATATTCAAACCTGGCGCGGCTTCGCCGTCTGCCCGTCGACCGGATCAAACTGGACCACAGCATGATCCGCAATGTCGCCGATACCGCGGAAGCGCGCACCATTGCTCAGGCGGTCATTGCGCTGATCCATGGCATCGGGTGCACGGTCGTGGCCGAAGGAATCGAGAATGAAGCGGAGGCCGACGTGCTTCGCGTGATCGGTTGCGACATCCTACAGGGCTATGCGATCGGCGAACCGATGGCCGAAGCCGAATTCATCGACTGGATGCGCGAGGGGAACCGACGTCTTATCGCGTGAAAACGCGTTCGATGATGTCGGCGTAGAGCGCCCGCAGCGAGTCGAGATCGTTGAGCGAAACCGCCTCGTCCAGCTTGTGCATTGTGGCATTAAGCAGCCCGAATTCGGCCACCGGGCATAGCTGCGACAAAAATCTCGCGTCCGATGTACCCCCGCTGGTCGACAGTTCGGGGCGCGACCCCGTCGCCATTTCGATCGCATCGCCGATCAGGTCGGACAACGGCCCCGGTTCGGTCAGAAAGGCTTCGCCCGATATCCTGCCCAGCACCGATGCGCCGGGCGCATGGGCAAGCACTGTTCGTTCGATCAATGCGATCAGGTCGCTGCCGCGGTGAAGATCGTTGAACCGGATGCTGATCCGCGCGCGGGCATGGGCGGGAATGACGTTGTGCGCGGGGTTGCCGACCTCAATTTCCGTAATCTCTATATTCGACGGCTGGAACCAGTCATTTCCCTGATCGAGTTCGATGCGTTCGATAGCGCCGAGCGCAGCGACGAGTTTGGGCACCGGATTGTCGGCAAGGTGCGGATAGGCGACATGGCCCTGCCGGCCCGGAACGTCGATCCAGATGTTCACCGATCCGCGACGGCCGATCTTGATCATATCGCCCAGCCGGTTCACCGATGTGGGTTCGCCGACCAGGCACATATCGGGCGCGATGGCGCGTTCGGCCATCCGGTCGATCAGCGCGCGCGTGCCGAAGATGGCGGGGCCTTCCTCATCCCCGGTAATGATCAGGGTGAGCGTGCCCGTCGCCTGATCCGCAGGAATCGCGGCGACGAAAGCGGCGATCGCACCCTTCATGTCCACCGCGCCGCGCCCATGGAGCAATTCGCCGCGTATGTCGGCATCAAAGGGATCGCTGGTCCAGCCCTTGCCTGGCGGGACCACGTCCAGATGCCCGGCAAAGGCGAAATGCGGTCCACCCGATCCGCGCGTGGCGAGCAGGTTTTCGACCGGACCGTCGGGCGCTTCGCCCGAAATGAAACGATCGATGGCGAAGCCGAGCGGTTTCAGCGCCGCTTCCAGCACGTCGAAAACCGCGCCTTTTGCGGGCGTCACGCTTTCGGCGTCGATCAGGGCCTTGGCGAGGTGCAGGGCATCGGGCAGGGTGTCGGTCATCGTCATGGGAGTCACGCATTGCCCAAGCTGAACCTTGATACAATCCCGCAGACCAACGCGACCGGCTATCCGCTCGAATATGCCGATGTCGTCGCGGGCCGGTGGTATCGGCGGCTGGGGCCGGCGGGCGGACTTCGCGACTTCGGGGTGAGTCATGTCACGCTGAAACCCGGCGCATGGTCGTCGCAGCGCCACTGGCATGCGGGTGAAGACGAATTCGTCGTTATCCTGACCGGGGAAGCGGTGCTGGTCGATGACGACGGCGAAACCAGGATGCGCGCCGGTGATTGCGCCGCATTTGCGATGAATGACGGCAACGGCCACGTACTGCAGAACCGGTCGGATGGGGACTGCATATTCATTGCTGTCGGCCGCCCTTCGCAGAGCGATTGCCACTATCCCGATGTCGACATGCACCTGACCGCGAACGGCGATTTCACCCGCAAGGACGGCAGCGGCTTTTGAGGTGAACCGCGATTACAGCGCGGGTTGTTCGAACCGTTCGATCACCCAGTCCTCTTCCTGAGCGGCTGCGATCCAGTCCTGCATCCAGCGATGGTTGAGTACCGCCTGCATATAGGCGGGGGCAAAGCGTGGAACGGGAAGCTGATAAGTGACGATTCGCGTGACGACCGGCGCGAACATGATGTCCACCGCGCCGAATTCGCCGAACAGGAAGTCGCCCCCGCCGCCGAAACGCGCGCGTGCCTGCGCCCATAATTCCATGATGCGGGATAGATCGGCGAGCACGTCCGCGCTTGCGTCCTTTTGCGGGAACACTTCGCGGATGTTCATCGGGCAGGCGCGCCGGAGTGCCAGATAGCTTGAATGCATTTCGGCGGCCATCGACCGCGCCATGGCACGCGGCGCGTCTTCGCCGGGCCAGAAGCGCGTGCCGCCGGTTTTGTCGTTCAGAAAATCGATGATGGCGAGGCTGTCCCATACCACCATATCATCGTCCCACAGGATCGGCACCTTGCCCGATGAGGGGGCGAATTCGCCGCCCTCGCGCCGCCGTTCCCATTCATCGTCGTACAGCGGGACCACGACCTCTTCGAAATCGAGGCCAGATTGCTTGCATGCGAGCCAGCCGCGCAGCGACCATGAACTATAGGCCCTGTTGCCGATGATGAGCTTCATGCGCGCCGGAATAGCGGGCAGGGGCGCAAGCGGCAATGCAAAGCCATTGCCCGCGACCATGTGGACCGATCATGCAGCCTGGTATTACCGAACCGATTCCAGCACGGCGGCGCGCAGTTGGGGGATGCCCATCCCCTTTTCCGAAGAGGTCGCGATGACGTCCGGATGCGCGGCGGGGCGTTTGCGCGCCGCCGCTTCGGTTTCGTCCTGAACGCGCGCCAGATCGGTTGCCTTCACCTTGTCCGCCTTGGTCAGCACCAGCCGGTAGCTGACGGCGGCCTGATCCAGCATGTCGAGAATTTCGATATCGACCGGCTTGATACCATGGCGCGAATCGATGAGCACCAGCGCGCGTTTGAGCACCGCGCGCCCGCGCAGGAAGTCGTTCACCAGATAGCGCCATTTTTTGACGATATCCTTCGGTGCTTTCGCGAATCCATAACCGGGCATATCGACCAGCCGGAACGCCAGCGGATCGCCGACATCGAAGAAGTTCAGCTCTTGCGTGCGGCCGGGCGTGACCGATGTTCGCGCCAGCGCGTTGCGGTTGGTCAGCGCATTGAGAAGCGACGACTTTCCGACATTCGAACGGCCTGCAAACGCCACTTCGTTCACCACCGGATCGGGCAGAAACTGGAGCGCGGGCGCCGATTTCAGGAAGGCGACGGGGCCGGAAAAAACCTTCCGTGCGCCTTCCACCAGATCGGGATCGAACTCAGCCACTGGTTGCCTGATTGCTTTTCTTCAGCGCCGGGTGGCGGCTGTAGAGGAACTGCTGCTGCGCGATGGTGAGCACGTTCGACGTGATCCAGTAAATCTGAAGACCGACCGCAAAGGGCGCCATGATGAACATCATCACCCATGGCATCAGGCCGAACACCTGTTTCTGTGTAGCATCCATCGGCGCGGGGTTCAGGCGGAACTGGAAGAACATCGAAATGCCCAGCAGGATCGGCACCACCCCGATATGCAGGAAACCGGGCGGATCGAACGGGATCAGCCCGAACAGGTTGACCGGGGTCAGCGGATCGGGAGCCGAAAGATCCTTGATCCACAGCACGAACGGCTGGTGACGCATTTCGATGGTCAGCATCAGCACCTTGTACAGCGCGAAGAATACCGGAATCTGGAGGAGGGTGGGGGCGCAGCCGCCGAGCGGATTAACCTTCTCCTCCTTGTACAGCTTCATCATCTCTTGCTGAAGCTTCGGCTTGTCCTCCTTGTGCCGTTCCTGGAGCGCCTTCATCTTGGGCTGCAATGCGCGCATCCCGGCCATCGACGCGAACTGCTTCTGCGCGATGGGGAACATCAGGCCGCGAATGGTGAAGGTCAGAAGGATGATCGAGACGCCGAAATTGCCGATATGGCGGAACAGCCAATCGAGATAATAGAAGATCGGACGTTCGATGATGCCGAACCAGCCCCAGTCGATCGCCTTGTCGAACAGCGCGATGCGACCGTCATTCTGATAATGCTGGAGCAGCGAAACGTCCTTGCCGCCCGCGAAGAAACGCGAAGTGTAGCTGGACTGCTGTCCCGGCTGCACCATGCCGCCGCCGGCGGGGGCGTAATCGGCCTGGAAGCTATCGTTTGCGCCGGCGCGGAACTGGCCATTGAACGGCTTTGACTGGTCAGGGACCAATGCGGTCAGCCAGTATTTGTCGGTGAAGCCCAGCCAGCCTCCGGTCGAATCGAACTTCGCGGGCGCATCCTTCAGGTCGCTGAAGTCGACGCCGTAATCGGCGGACCCCCCATGAACCGACATCGGGCCGGTATGGATGGTCCAGGTGTCCTTGTCTTTCGATTCGCCAGACCGGTTGACCAGCGCATAGGGGACGGCCTGAACGGCAGAAGTGCCCCGGTTTGCGATCGTCTGGCGAACCGTGAACATATACTGGTCGTCGACCGAAATCTGAACCGCGAAGCGCTGGCCCTGCCCGTTGTCGGCGGTCAGCGTGACCGGCTTGCCCGGTGCGAGAACGGCATTGCCGCTCGGTTGCCAGAGCGTATCCTTGCCCGGCGCCTTGATGCCTTCGGTACGCCAGCCGAACCCGGCGAAATAAGCTTCGGGCGCGCCGGCAGGCGAAAGCAGGCGGATCGGATCCGAATCCTTCGCGATCGTCTCGTCATATTGTTTCAGGACAAGGTCGTCGATCCGCGGGCCGGCAAGGTTGATCGATCCCTTCAGCGTCGGGGTGTCGATCGGAATCCGCTTCGTGGCGGCAAGCACCGTGTTGCGATCGCGCACGGCGGCGGGCGAATCGGCGGTGGGGTCAGCCGCGGGGTTCGCCTTGGGCGTGGTTTTCACGCCGCTTTCGGCGGTGGTCGGTTCGGGATTCGACGGATAGAAACGATCGACGATCGGCTGCCATGCGAACAGTACGAACGCGGCGATCACCGCGAAGATGATGAAATTCTTGTATTCGTCCTTCACCAACTATTCCCCGCCATGGCAATGCCTGCACCGTCTCGCATCGCCGGGTTCCGGCACGGGATCGTAGCCCGACCCGCCCCAAGGATGGCAGCGCGCGATCCGGCGGATCGCAAGCCAACTGCCCTTCAGCGCGCCATAGCGGCGTAGCGCCTCGATTGCATAGGCCGAACAGGACGGCGTGTACCGACAACTTGGCGGCAGGATGATCGACGGACCATATTGCCAGCTGCGCACAAGCAGAATGAACAGCTTGGCAATCATCGCGCCAGCTTCGTCAGCGCCTTTGCAAGTTCCGCCTTTAACCGGTTGAAATCGCGCTCTATCCCGCCCTGACGGCCGATCAGCACATGGTCCGCGCCGACAATTCCCGCTTCGGGAAGAATCTCCCGGACAAGCGAGCGGAACCGCCGCTTCATGCGATTTCGCACGACGGCGTTACCCACTTTCTTCGATACGGTAATGCCGATCCGCATCACCGGATCGCCGTCGCCGCGCGCACGGACAAGAAGCACGAATCCGGGCATCGGCGCTCGCGCGCCCCGGTTCGCCGCCAGATAATCCGCTCGACGCGTCAGTCGTGTCAGGCCGACAGCTTGTTGCGACCGCGTGCGCGGCGCGCCCGGATCACCTTGCGGCCGCCCGGCGTCGCCATGCGGGCGCGAAACCCGTGACGGCGTGCGCGCACGAGGTTGCTCGGCTGAAAAGTCCGCTTCATCGTTCATTCCCTAGGTATCTAAACGTAAAAGGGCCGCCACGGCGGGCGGCCTTGTTGGTCGCGCCTTTAAGCGAGACTCGCCCTCAAGTCAACGCGCGGCTTGCTTCTCGCGCTTGCGGCGGCGGCGCGCGCTGCGGCGGCGCAACGCCTGGTCGGCCAATTTGCCGAACCGCGGCCAGCGGCGTTTCGCCTTCACGAAATGCTTGCGCGCCCAGTGCGAGTTCTGAAGCACTAGCACCAGTCCGCCGGCAAAAACGAAAATGCCGCCCGGACCGGGAATCGCGCCGACCAGCGGCGAGACGAGGATCAGCAATATGCCCACCCCCAACAGCAGGATGCGGATCAATCCGCCGGGGCGTTGCGAAGACACACGGGACACGACGCTGCTATGCGCGCTATTGCGGGGGCTTAGCAAGCCACGTCCACGCATGCCTGCGCCCGAACGGTGTTCCGCCACGCCGAAAAATCGTTATGACCGGCAAGGCGTAACGGGGGGAAGGGTATATGGTCGCGATCGTCTCGACAGTGGCGTATCTGGGGCTGGAAGCGCGCACCGTCGAGGTTCAGGTTCAGGTCGCAGCGGGCGTGCCCGCCTTTGTCATCGTCGGGCTTCCCGACAAGGCAGTGGCCGAAAGCCGTGAACGCGTGCGCGCAGCGATGGCGGCGATCGGCCTGTCGCTGCCGCCCAAGCGTATCACGGTGAACCTGTCGCCCGCCGACCTCCCCAAGGAGGGATCGCATTTCGATCTGCCGATCGCGCTGGGCGTGCTTGCCGCGATGGGGGTGGCCGATGCCGAAACGCTGTCGGGCTATGTCGTCGTCGGCGAACTTGGCCTCGACGCCCGGATCGCGCCGTCGCCGGGCGTGCTGCTCGCCGCGCTTCATGCCGGCGCGGTGGAAAAAGGATTGATCTGCCCCGCCGCACAGGGTGCCGAAGCAGCCTGGGCGGGATCGGTCGAAGTGCTTGCCGCGGCCGATCTGATTGGCCTGCTCAACCATCTGAAGGGGCAGCAGCTTCTGCCAGCGCCGCAGGCGGGCGAGGTGGAGGGGGCGTTTCACGGCCCCGATCTGAAACAGGTAAAGGGGCAGGAGACCGCCAAGCGTGCGCTGGAGATCGCGGCGGCGGGCGGACACAACATGCTGATGATCGGCCCGCCCGGTGCGGGCAAATCGCTGATGGCGGCGTGCCTTCCCGGCATTCTGCCGCCGCTCGATTCGGCCGAGGCGCTTGAGGTGTCGATGGTCGCGTCGGTGGCGGGTACGCTGGAGGGCGGGCGGCTGACCCGCGCACGGCCGTTTCGAACGCCGCATCATTCGGCATCGATGGCGGCGCTGACCGGCGGCGGGCTGAAAGTGAAGCCGGGTGAGGTCAGCATGGCGCATCTTGGCGTCCTGTTCCTCGACGAACTTCCCGAATTCCAGCGTGCGGTGCTCGATTCGCTGCGTCAGCCGCTGGAAACCAGGCGGGTCAGCGTGGCGCGCGCCAATGCGCATGTCACCTTTCCGGCGCGAGTTCAGATGATCGCGGCGATGAATCCGTGCCGCTGCGGCCATCTGGGCGACCCGGCGCTCGCCTGCGCCCGTGCACCCAAATGCGCGGCGGATTATCAGGCGAAGGTTTCGGGGCCGCTGCTCGACCGGATCGACCTGCATGTCGAGGTGCAGGCGGTGAGCGCCGCCGATCTAGTCCTGCCGCCGCCGTCCGAAGGGTCGGCAGAGGTCGCGGCGCGCGTCGCCGCCGCCCGATCGCGCCAGACGCAGCGGCTGCGCGATGCGCAGGCGCGCACCAATGCCGAGATTGAGGGCGAATTGCTGGAAAAACACGCCGCGCCCGATGAGGCGGGCAGGGCGATTCTCGCCCAGGCGGCTGAGGCGACGCGCATGTCGGCGCGCGGCTATACCCGCGTGCTACGCGTGGCGCGGACCATTGCCGACCTGGAGGGGGCTGACGCGGTCAGGCGTATCCATGTCGCCGAGGCGTTAAGCTATCGCAGGCGCGCGCCCGTCGCCTGATATCAACAAGAGGGAGTTCACCGATGCACTGGATGATCCTGCCGATAAAACGCTATTTCGAAATTTCCGGCCGGTCGCGCAGTCGCGAATACTGGATGTTCTGGCTGTTCACGATTCTGGTCGGCCTTGTCGCCGGCGCGATCGACACGATGCTGGGTTTTGGCGAAGTCGCGCGAACACGCGGCGATTTCATGTGGAATGTAAGCTGGGAAGGGCCGGTGAGTTCGCTATGCTCGCTGTTCCTCCTCATCCCCAGCATTACCGTTACCGTACGGCGGCTGCATGACGGGAATCGGTCGGCCTGGTGGTTGCTGCTCGCGCTGATCCCCCTGCTGGGCTGGATCGTCCTTTTCATTTTCATGATAAAGGACGGGACGCGCGGACCAAACCGCTACGGCCCCGATCCAAAGGACCCGGCCGGATATGCGGATGCGCGCGACGTTTTCGAATAACGAAACCGTTGTGCACGCTCCGCCCTTGCGCTAGGCGGTGCGCTTCGCAACGGGCCCCTGTGGCGAAATTGGTAGACGCGCTCGACTCAAAATCGAGAGCCGCAAGGCGTGCTGGTTCGAGTCCGGCCAGGGGCACCAGTACATATTGAGAACACTGTAGAAATCCGCGGAAAACTGCGGTATAATGACTCCTGTCGGTCCCAATAATTCTCACTTTGTTCCGCCAAGGTCCACCCAAAGTGGACCACGAGACGGGGACCATGAAACAACGCAGGAGTCGTGGTCCACCCCATGCTTACAACTGTGGAGATTCGCGCGCTCAAACCGCAAGCGCGCCCGTATAAGGTCTCGGACACCGATGGACTGTTCCTCCTGGTGCAACCTTCAGGAGCGCTTCTCTGGCGGTTCCGATACAAGATCTTCGGCACCGAGCGAAAACTCTCGCTCGGCTGCTTTCCAGAAATCTCGCTACGCGACGCCCGGCGCAAACGGGACATGGCACGGTCGCAGATCATCGACGGGATCGATCCCGTTGAAGAGAAGCGCCAGCGTCATTTCGAAGCGGAGCTCGCCGCGAAAAATACGTTCAAGCTGGTTGCCGACGAATATATCGAGAAGATGGAGCGCGAGGGTAAGTCTCCCGCCACCATCAAGAAGGCTCGCTGGTTTCTTGAACAGCTCGATCTCATTGCCAAACGGCCAATCGCGTCGATTACGCCCCATGAGCTCCTTGATGTCTTGAAGCGGGTCGAGCGTCGCGGCCACTACGAGACAGCACTGCGGTTGCGTGCCTTTGCCGGCCGGATTTTTCGATATGGTTTTGCGACGCTGCGCACCGATCGGAACCCGGCTGATATTCTCCGCGGCGCTCTCATCGTGCCCCAGGTGAAGCATCACGCTGCGATCCTGGAGCCAGCAAAGGTTGGAGAGCTGCTTCGTGCGATTGAGGTCTATAGCGGAAGACCCGAAACCATCTTCGCGCTCCGTCTCGCGCCGCATGTGTTTCTACGGCCGGGAGAGTTGCGTCATGGCAGATGGACCGAGATCGATTTTGCCGAGAAGGTTTGGCGCATCCCTCCCGAGCGCATGAAGATGAAGCAAGCGCACGCGGTGCCGCTTTCCAGACAGTCCGTGGAGATACTGAAGGAGCTGAATGATCTGGCGAGGCCGAATGACTACCTGTTTCCGGCACTGCACACGACAAAGCGGCCCATCTGCGAAAACACGCTTAACGTCGCGCTGCGCCGTATGGGCTATGCTCATGATGAAATGACGAGCCATGGATTTAGGGCCATGGCGAGTACACTTTTGAACGAATCTGGCCTCTGGCACCCCGATGCCATTGAGCGCGCCTTAGCACATGGAGATCAGAACAGGGTACGGGCAGCCTACCATCGTGGCGCACATTGGGCTGAACGGGTGAGGATGGCGCAATGGTGGTCCGACTATCTCGACGAGCTCCGAATCGGCGGGAAAGTGGTAAAGGCTGGCTTCCGCAAGCGAGCTTAGTTTGACTGATTTTGGGCCGACAGGAGACTGTCCGGTAATGGCGCTGCGAAGCGCTGAAGCGGACGTTCGGATCATGTAGGCTGAATTTCGATGCCGACATCAAGTTTGCCCAAGTTGATCTGCTCATTCCGCAGGAAGCGACGACACCGCGATATCCGCCATTGCATTGGCAATCGTGACTAGCCGGTCGCGCGGCAGCCGCTGCTCCGTGCCGTTCAGGCATAATCCGGCAACCGGTTCGCCTCGCACGCGCAGTGGGATCGCGACGCAGCTGAGGCCGGGTTGGTATAGCCCCTGCTCGATGGCGAAGCCGCGTTGGCGCACCGTATGAAGTTCTTCGCTCAGATCCGATGACTGATCCTCATTCTCCAGCGATTGCGCCACGCCGGGCATGAACGCAGCAAGCACCAAGCCGATCGCAGAGCCCGACAGCGGCTCGCGGCGGCCCAGGCGGCTGTGGATGGTTGGATTGTTCGGCAATTCGATGCCGTCGAGATAGTAGAGTTCATCGCCGCTCGGCACGATCAGATAGGTCGATTCATCGAAACGCCGCGCCGTCTCCTCCATCAGCGGCCTAAAGCGCCGCCGCAGTGCATCGTCGTCGCCCGCGATACGGGCGAGGTTGAGAATGCGGCCACCCAGCCGATAATCCGTCCCAGTAGTGGGACGCTGCACGTAACCCAGCGCGACCAGCGTGGCGAGGATGTTGTGCGCGGTGGAAGGCCGCACGTCGGCGGCGTTCGCGATGGCACGGAGCGGCGCGGAGCCCTCCGCCCGCGCGAGAAATTCCAGCATCCGTATCGCACGTTCGACCGACTGGATGGGCTTGCTCACCCCGCTCTCCATTCAACAATGTTGAAGTTATGCGCTTTACGTCCGCCGTTGGCCAACGCGACGGAACGGCTCCGCACGTTATCCCATTGCCAGTGCAGATGAACAACAGAGGAAACCAGCCAATGCCCCATATCGTGATGGCGCACTGTACGGCCTTACCGGGTCGCGAAGACGCGCTTGCTCGCTACATTGCGGAGTTAGCCGCAGCCGTTCGCAAAGAAGCGGGCAATGAGGGATTCGAGGTATTCCAGAAGCCTGAAGTCGAGCGCGGCTGGACGATGATCGAGCGCTACCGTGACCGGAATGCATTTGAGGTGCATCTGGCAAAGCCGCACACCAAGGTGTTCAATGAAGCCCTGGAGAACCTGGTCGAAGGCGGCGCGTCCGACGTAAACGAGCTTGCACCAGTCTGCCAGCCGGACGATGCCGCGCCCGGCGTTCGCGGCATCGATCACGTCGGTGTGACCGTGCCCGATATCGAAGCGGCGTCCGACTTCCTGACCCGCGCGTTTGGCGCGCGCACGCTCTACGATGTTCTGCCCGCCGATGCGGACCCCATGGAGGGTGACGAAGTGGAACATCAGCTCGGCATTCCCAAAGGCGCGCGGATCGAACATATGCGGCTGATGCGCATCGGCGCATCTGCGAATATCGAGATGTTCCGCATCGCCAATGCCGATCAGGCGGATGCCGCGGGGTTAGCCGATTACGGGCTGCAACATATCGCCCTTTACGTCGACGATATGGGAGCCGCCGTCGAACGGCTATCGCAGGCTGGCGGCGTCCTTCTTTCCGACCCGCATCCGCTCGCCGGTGTCGAAGGTGGCGAGCGCAATTCCGGCGTCTATGCCCGCGCGCCATGGGGTATGCTGATTGAGCTGATCTCGACCCCGGACGGGATCGACTACCCTGCCGATTGCTCGATGCCGCGCTGGAAGCCCAAGCCGAACAGCTAACCTTCAAGGAGGTACCCCGATGATCAAGATGACCATGTTTTTGAAGCGCAAGGCCGGGATGAGCCACGAGGACTTCGTGGAACACCATATCGAGGTGCACGGGCCCAAGTTCCGCTCCATCCCGGAAGCTGACAAGCATTGCCTGCGCTATATCCAGACGCACCCTGTAAAGCTGAAAACCGATGCGGCGCAGAATGCCGATTTCGACGGGACCGCGGAACTGTGGTTCGACAGCGAAGCCGGGATGGAGGCCGTGCTGACGTCTGACACCTACAAAGCCGTGGTCTTTCCGGACGAGAAGACCTTCCTCGATCACGACAATACGCTGATCCTGGTCGGCGAACAGGTCGAGATCATCGGCGACTTTCGCGAGGGATGATCGACGGCCCGTTGGAAGAAACCTGATCTATGCCGCGAGCATATCGCCCGACGCTAGGAGGCGTGGACAAATTTGAGCCAGTATCTGGCGGTGGCAAGATGGACCATGCCGAGGAAGCTGTGGGCCAGTTGATCGTAGCGTGTAGCGATGGCGCGGTTGATCTTGAGTTGCCCGAACATGCGTTCGATGCGATTGCGTTGCTTGTAAAGCGCCCGGTCATGCTCGATCTTCACGCGGCGGTTTGACCGACCGGGGATGACGGCCTCGATTTTCCGTTCGGCAAGGTCGGCACGGATTGCGTCGGCATCATAGCCCTTGTCGGCAAGCAATGCATCCGGCTTGCGCTCGGGCAGGCCGATCAGGGCGTCATAGGCTTTACAATCTGCCGCTTCGCCGACTGTCAGATGGAATGCGAGCGGTCGTCCGAGGGCATCAGCCAGGCAGTGAAGCTTACTCGTGAACCCGCCCCGCGAGCGACCAAGAGCGCGTCGATGAGTCCCCCTTTTCCGCCCGCTGCCGAGACGTGGGCGCGAACGGTGGTGCTGTCGATGCTGTAGTGGCCGCTGTCTGCCATGACCTCCGCGAGTGTCACCGCCACGGTTTCCCAGACCCCAGCTTCGCTCCATCGCCGGAAGCGGCGATAGATGGTATTCCAGCTACCGTATTTGGGCGGCACGTCGCGCCACGGAGCGCCACACCGCAATCGCCAGAGTATGCCGTTGATGATGGTGCGGTTCTGCTCGGGCCGTCTGCCTCTACCACGGTTTTCTGGCTCGATTGGCAGCAAGTCCTTCAGAACGCGCCATTCCGCTTCGTTGAGATCGCCTCGGCTCAAGCCTGCCTCCAAAAAGCAGCCTTGAATCAATCTGTCCGCGCGGCGTCAATCACTGAATGCCAGGTCGATCAGACAACATTGCGGTCGTTTGATCGGAATGCGATACCGTCATTATGATTTGGTGGGACTGGAAGACGAGTAAGCGCTTGGCTCTTATGGGTGGGATGTGCGGTGTTGCCGCAATCCCATGGCTCATCATCGGCTGGGCGTCGAAGGACTGGCGAGCGTTGGTTGGTGGCACCGCATTCTTGTTCATTCCGCAGATCGTCGGATGGCTGCTCTACGTGGGTCTTGCAACTGGCCGTATGCCGTCCGCGTATGGACGATCAGAAATGCGCGACACGTCCCCACGGTGGTTTTGGATTACCGGCGGTCTCTACGGCGGATTGCTTCTTTTCTTCTTCTACATAATCCTGAGTGTCACGATCAGCGGCACGATTTGGGGCTTCTGATGCCCGCTCACCGTTCGCACTCGGAATTTGTCCACGCCGCCTAGCATAGCGGCGACTGAAGCTGACGCCAGATACCTCGCATTAAAACCCGCCATTTCGCTTTCACTTGGTAGCGGCCGAACGGATCCGCCGTCGGCCGCTACGACCTTGTTAGATTTCGGTCCGTTCGGCGAGAAGCAGCGCATCTTCGACGTCGACCCCGAGATAGCGGACCGTGTTCTCGATCTTGGTGTGACCGAGCAGGATCTGGATGGCACGGATGTTCCCAGTAGCCCGGTAGATCATCGCCGCTTTCGTCCGCCGCATGGAATGCGTGCCGTATTCGGCTTTGCGTAGGTCGATGGCCGTGACCCATTCGTCGACCAGCCTCGCATACTGCCGGGTGCTCATCGGTTTCGCATGATCGATCCGGCTCGGGAACACGAAATCGCTGACCGTCCCGCCGCGGCTTTCGAGCCACGCATGAAGGCTCGCACGGACATCAGCAGTGATTTCGAATTGGACCGGCCGACCCGTCTTCTGCTAGATGACAATCGCCCGGGTTCGAATATCGCAGCCGTGTACGACCTCGCCGATCTTGAGCTTGACGAGATCACAACCCCGCAGTTTGCTATCGATCGCCAGATCGAACAGGGCACGGTCACGTAACCGGCCTTCGCGATCGAGATGGAAGCGGATTGCCCAGATCTGTTTCTGGTTGAGTGGACGCTTCGTGCCGACGGTCTTTCCGGTGTTCCAGGCCCGCCGGTTCTGCGCTACCGGATCGTATCGAGAGTAACTCATTTTCGTTCTCCTCGGCCATGATGGCCAAAGGTGAAACGCGATCGCGAATGGGATCCGTGGTCCCCTTCGGGAGCGATGCCGAGCTGATGGGTAGTATCTGATGCCCGTGGGTATCAGATATTGGTCAGTTCGTGGGCCGCTAGCCGTCTTTCCGCTCTAGGCGTAGATTGCGCAAAAAGCAGACCTTTTCCCGCGACCCATAACTGCTCCGCCAAAAAGCAGTCTTGGAAGCGAAGCTGTGCAAAGCACAATCAGAACCCGACCCGCTTGGGAATCCCTTTTGTCAACACGGCCTAGAGAGGAAAATGACAGCGGAGCATGATCCGCTAGCCCAAGAATTGTCCTGCTATTGGTCGCGAAACCAGACATTCCGGGCAAAAAGGACAAGAACGCCAATAAGCTGCATCAAGGCCGATAACACGAGAAGGAAGGTGATCCAGCCTTCGCTTAAATGAAAATAGACCCCGGATTTCTCCCCAATGTGAAAGGAGGATGAGATTGCCAGCCCGGTGATTGCGGAAACAAGCGCAGATATGGTGAGCCAGCCATACGATGTGTTGAAAAGGCGATGAGTTCTGTGCTTTTTTTCAGTAATCGCGATGATGGTGGCGTCTTTCGTTACGCCTGTCTTCATGCCGAACGTGCCAATTTTCACCCAGGCTGCACCGTCTGCACCTGTGCGAGGGTTCTTCGTCGGAAAGGTCTGGCTTTTGCCATCGACCGTCACCTTCACAAAGTCTGCGTCTTGGAGATTGGCGAAAGCATCGTTGTTCGCTGGCATCGAAATTGAGCCATCAGCGACAGCCTTGTCGCTGATGGCTAAGATTTGAGTCACTGGTGCATCTGCCGTGACAATGTCCTCGCCCTCGGTCTGGGTCTGATTCATCCCTGCATCTGCCGCCAGGTGATAACAAGAACCCGCAAAAGCTCGATCAGGTCATCGGGGTCCAGCTTCAGTGTTTCGGCCAGGATAACGGCTGCCGCGATGAGGCGCTTACCTTCCGGGGTGAGGCGGTACCAGAAAGGCTCTGTATCATCCGTGTTGAAGCGTCGGGGGGCTTCTTCGAGAAATGCGTTCACGGCGTCCAAAAGCCACGCATATTCGGGATTGGCCTCGACGAATTCTTCTAACGTCCGGTAGCGTGCAGCCTCGCGTAAAACCGCAGAGGACACGAGAGCGGTGACCGCATTTTGGATAGACGGGCCGCCAGATTGGATGACTGCTGCCGCCGCGAGGATGGCGGGATCGCAAATTCCGCAAATCCATCGGGGATAGTTTGAATCGCGGTGACCATGGCCCTTACACGACATCGCGGAGCAAACCCGGCATACACCTAAAGCATCGCCACCGGGGGTTGAGCCAGGGATTGGATTATAGCCTCGATCGCAGAGAAGGCATCCGGCAGCCATATTCTGTTCGCTCCCATGTGGCGAAGGTAGCGAAAACCCGCTCAAGCTTTGGAGCCGGAGCGAGGCCGGTGTTATCACCGTTCACCGCCGTCGGCTTCCCAGTCTGTACCGTGGGGCGAGAGTAACACGATGGGCACAGAAGCGCCAGTAAGTCTGTACGAAGGACAGCTTTCGGGCAGTTTGGTGAAGCGCTCGAATGACTGACATGGGACGCGAAGCAACCGTCGACACTCGCCGACATAACGGTCATCCGCGGCTGTAAATGACTCATCAATAGCCCCCCGTACATTCATCACCCCTGATTCACCGTTTCAAGCCGTTTAGGCAAAAAGGATTACAACCCTCGGCTACATGTCGTGAAGGACTTCGAACGGTGCGGCAGCCGGGCGTCTTGCTCGCCAGCTTTAGGCGCGTGATCGAAACAATTAGTTGGTACCCCCTTTCAAAACTTCATGTGAGAGCCAGCCTTGCCGATCGAAGACCATCCGAGTTTCAATTGCCCTCCGGTGAGCCAGCGGCTGTGGCGCTACATCGATTTTCCCAAATTCACCGAGCTCCTTACATCCCGGCGGCTCTGGCTAACTAACGCAGAGATCCTAGCAGCCGACGATCCGCACGAAGGGCTACAAGGTGCTGTGCAATTCCCCCATCGAATGTGGCGATCCCTCGGCGACGTTCCTGAAGTGCTTCGCAAGCAGATCATCGCGAAAGGACGTGGCAAGCCTGATGAGACCGACGAGCAGACGTTCAAGGGCTGGTTCATGGGCGAAGAACAATGCTGCTTTATGACGCTATCAAATCGGCGGAACTTCTTCGTAAATTGCTGGCACGCAGCCGATTATGAATCGGCCGCGATGTGGAAGATTTACGGTTCACCCGGCGGCGGGGTCGCCATCGTATCAAGTGGCGGCCGACTCCATACCGCTCTCGCCCAAGCGAACGAGAAAATCTATCTTGGTGCTGTAAGATATGTCGATCCAATGTCTTTCGAGATCGGCACGCCAAACGCCTTTGACACTATAGTGAGGAAGCGGTCGGGCTTCGCCTACGAGCAGGAAGTGCGTCTCGTTCACTGGGAGACCGGCCACTACCATGATCCTCTGTCGAACTTTGACTGGAATGAGCAAACAATGCGTTTCGACAATATCGTCCCGGATCCACGCCCAATTGCTCCTGGGGTAACTGTCGACTGCGATCTCGACACAATGATCGAGCATGTGTTGGTCTCCCCACTCGCGCCGGCATGGTATCTGCCGATGATCGAGCGGTTGAAAGAGAAGCTTGGCTACAGTTTTCCGGTTAGCCACTCGGATCTGCTAACGGTGCCGCCAACGATTGATTGAACGCAAGAATATGACTGTACCAATGGCGGCCGCCGCCGACATAGCCGTCGTTCCCGGCTTCGGATTAGCTCGCCAAAAGCTGCCCTATGGGAAGATACTCGCCAACGATGGTTACTGGGCCGCGTCGAGGTCATCGAACTGGGCGATCAGCTTGGCTGTCTCGATGCCGGAAGGTTCGCGCATGCCTAGCGCATCGATTTCGCCCGCGTCGACCTCCGTCTGGCGCAAATCGAAAGAGTCGCGACTGAGGTACAGATCGTACAGTGCCGCCTTCGACTCCGACCCCAGCATCTTCACGATCGCGACCTTCACCGCATAGGGACAGCGATAGCCGAAATAGATGCCGGTAATACGATAATCGCCGCAATCGCCAGGCTTGTCACCGATATCGCGCCACTCTTGCTCATAGTGCCAGTCGGGGGCTTTCGAGTAAAAGTGCGTGTCGAAGGCGCGTCGGGCGGCAGCTTCGTCGCCGCCGAGTTTCCAGGCGTAAATGTCGCTCGCTTTGACCGAGCGATCGCCATCGTACCGTACCTTGGCGAGCTGGTCATGCGGCAGTTCGCTAGTGTCGAACTCGATGCAGATGCCGCGATGCTCATCGGCATAATGGGACCACATCAGCACGGATTTCCACGAGGCGGAGAAGGCCAGGACGCCACGCGTGTCGAATTCCTTCTTGACCTCGCTGCCGACCGAATCCGCGAGCATCCGCATCAGATAATCGCGGGCATCGCCGGGCACCTTGATGTCGCCATACTCGCTCGCATAGTGGACCGACGACGCGATATCGTGATGCCAATGATCCTCGCGATCCGGCCCATACAGAGCCTTGAGTAAGTCGGACATCTTCTTGGGTGAGATATCCGGTTCTATCGCCAACTCACAGTCTAGTGGATCATTGAAGCTGCGCGGATTGGCGAAATAGAGTCCATGATCCGTGATCATCTTGAGCGTGGTCAAGTCGAACCGACGATATTTGAAGAGCTTTTCGGGAATGCTGTGCTCTTTTAGCATAGTTCGTCTCCTCCCCACCTGTCGATCCCTGATTTACAAGCGCCGCATTCGCTGGACAATAGTGCCGCGCGCAATGCTATGCAGGATACGACCTGGATGATAGTCCCGGTCGGTAAGAAGGAGGGCAAATGGCGCGGATTCGCCACATTGGCATCAGCAATTTCCGATGCATCGAGCAACTGAACTGGTTTCCGGCGGTGGGAATCAATTGCCTGATTGGTCCGGGCGACGCCGGAAAGTCCTCGATATTGGACGCAATCGATTTTTGTCTTGGCGCGCGCCGGACGGTGCAATTCACTGATGCCGACTTTCACGGTCTGAACGTCGCGACCCCGATCGTTATTCGTATCACGATTGGCGACCTCTCCGATGCCCTCAAGAGCATGGAGACCTATGGCGCCTATGTTCGAGGATTTGATCCTGCGACGCAGGCGATCGATGACGAACCTGAGGCTGGCAAGGAGACGGTGCTCACCGTCCAACTGACGGTCGACAGCGATCTCGACCCGGTATGGACGCTCGTTTCGGATCGCGCGCAAGCGCAAGGGCTATCGCGCAACCTCACCTGGGGCGACCGCACCCGCCTCGCGCCGACGCGCATCGGCGCGCTTGCGGAGAGCAACCTCGCCTGGCGCCGTGGCTCGGTGCTGAACCGATTGACCGAAGAAAAGGCCGACACATCCGCCGCCCTTGCGAGTGCCGCGCGCGATGCGCGCAAGGCATTTGGCAACCTCGCCGATGCACAGCTCGGCGAAACACTGAAGATCGTAGCCGACACGGCGCGCGAGCTCGGTATTCCGGCGGGAGACACCTTGAAGGCGATGCTCGACGCCCATTCGGTGTCGTTCAGCGGCGGCACCGTCGCGCTCCACGGCGATGATGGCGTGCCGCTCCGCGCGCTCGGCGTCGGATCGACGCGCCTGCTGGTCGCCGGCCTCCAGCGCAAGGCGGCAAAGGAATCGAGCGTCCTGCTTGTCGACGAACTCGAACATGGTCTGGAGCCGCACCGCATCATTCGCCTGCTCGGGTCGATCGGGGCCAAGGAGGCGCCGTCGCCGATCCAAGCATTCGTCACAACCCATTCCCCGGTCGCGCTACGTGAACTGCGCGGCGACCAACTCTGGATCGTACGCAAGAACAAGGGGTCGCACGGGATGGACCTTGTCGGCACGACTGATCCCATTCAAGGAACGATTAGAGCCCATCCCGAGGCGTTCCTATCGCGTTCGGTGCTCGTGTGCGAAGGCGCAAGCGAAACTGGGCTGATGCGGGGGCTCGACCTCTTTTATTCCAGTCAGGGGACCGTCTCGCTAAATGCGCTCGGTGTCGCGTTGGTCGATGCCGGGGGCGTCAGCAAGATCTATGGGCGGGCAAACGTCATCGCCAGGCTGGGCTACCGCACCGCGTCGCTTCGCGACGACGACGTCCAGCCCGACGCTTCCGAAGAGGAGGCCTTCCAATTCAACAACGGCACCGTGTTCAAATGGGCGCCGGGGCAAGCCCTTGAGCATGCGATCTTCCACGGGGTGAGCGACGCAGCGGTCCATCTTCTCTTGGAGCGGGCGATCGAAATCCATGGTGAGGACCTGATCGCCGAGCACATCTCCGCAGCATCACAGAGCCTCGTCACGCTCGCCACCTGTCAGGGGCCGGTCAGCCCAGCGACGCGGCAAATCCTCGCCGTGGCTTCGAAATGGAAGAAGAATGCGTGGTTCAAGACGGTGACGTGGATGGAAGAAGCGGCCCGGGATATCATTGCCCCTGACATGGCCAACGCGACCCCCGCATTCCAAGCAGTCGTTGGGAATATCTACCAGTGGTGCAGCGGTGGCTGACGTCGACCTCCTCTCGATCGACAAGGGGACGGTGACGGCGCCGGCCGGATGCGGAAAAACGCACTTGATTGCGCTGGCGCTCGGCCGCCATCAGGGTCTGAAGCCGATTTTGGTGCTGACGCATACCAACGCCGGCGTCGCCGCGCTTCGCGCTCGGCTGAATAGAGCGGGTGTCGCGCCGGCCAAATATCGGCTCTCAACGATCGACGGTTGGTGCATGCGCCTGCTCACGCTGTTTCCGAAGCGTGGCGGGTATGACCCGACGATCCTGTCGGTCACACATCCGAAGTCGCACTATCCGGCAATCCGCAAGGCAGCCGCAATCCTCTTGCGCGACGGGCATGTTAACGACGTGCTGGCTGCCACCTACGATCGCTTGATCGTTGATGAGTATCAGGACTGTTCCGAGATACAGCACGCGATCGTTTATTATGCGGCGCTAAGTCTGCGGACCTGTGTCCTCGGTGACCCGATGCAGGCGATTTTCGGATTGCAGGGCAATGCACTTGCTGATTGGCAGCAGCAGGTCTGCACTCATTTTCCGGTGGCGGCCGAGTTGACGGTCCCCTGGCGATGGATCAATGCTGGCGAGGAGGCTTTCGGACGGTATTTGCTCGGGGTTCGCCAGAGCTTGGTGGCGG
The DNA here is from genome assembly GCF_019351405.1 of Stakelama flava. GTDB lineage: Bacteria > Pseudomonadota > Alphaproteobacteria > Sphingomonadales > Sphingomonadaceae > Sphingomonas > Sphingomonas flava_A. The sequence goes on along the minus strand of NZ_JAHWZX010000022.1, from coordinate 6,598 downwards.
GTCAAGGCGTCGACCTCGCCGCCGCCCCGCCCAACATTTCATGGGTGCATCTCGACGGGACCGAGGATCATCAGCGCCGACTGCGCGCAGGCGCAGCGCAGGCCTCGCGAGATGAGCAGGTCCTCATCATTGCAGATTCCAAGAACCCAGCAGGCCAACGGCAATTTGCCAGCCAGATCCACGGTGCCGTCACCGTCGAGAATGTCGATATGCGCGACCTGGTGACCTTCGGCGAGGGCCTGAACCTCGACGCGCCCGATCTCCTCGTCCACGTCGTGAACTTCGCTGGCTCAGTCATGACCAATACTGGCGGCGCCAATCTTCTGAACCGCGTGGCGACGCTTCGCGCCGGGCGTGAACGGCGGCCGGCGTCGCCGGTCGAAGCGTCGGCGGTCAGGCTGGCAGGCGCGCCGAGCTATCATGGCATTGCCGCGCTGCTAAGTGAAATCAGCCAGGAAGGCGGTGTAAGGACGCACCGCCCGGCGATCCTGCGCGGTGCGCTAAGGATGCTGAAGAGTTGTGGAGATGACGCGAACCTCGTCCCTGCGGAAGCGGCGGTTCAGGAGCGTGAGCGCTCGCGTCTGATCGGTCGCCCGCTCGCCAAGCGCACGGTCGGCAGCACCTTGTTGTTGAAAGGCCTTGAGGCGGATGTCGCCGTCATTCTCGATCCCGCCGAAATGGATCGCCGACACCTTTACGTGGCGATGACACGAGGGGCGAAGCGGCTGGTGATTTGCTCTCGCACGCAGCGTCTGACGCCGTCTTAGACGGCACGCCGTCGCGGTCCAAAGTCGTCTTTGCGAGGACACGGCCGATAGCCTAAAGTCGGATTATGGCTGCCGAGGAAAATGATGAAGAGCGCCGACGTCGCGATGACGCTGAGGAAGAGCGACATTATTGGGAATCGCTCGAGGACGCGCGCCGCGACAAGGAAAAGCAGGAGGCCGAGCAGCGCGAGGCGGCGATTGAGACAATGGAAAAGTGGTTCTTCGAGCAGTTCGAGGATCCGCAGAACGAGACGCCGCGCGACAGCGAAAGTCAGACCTACATCTATCCCTGGGGCGGCCCTTTTGAAGCGAGTGACGTCCTTCACGGTCAATTCTCGCACGATTTCGATCAGGCGCTAATCGACGCGGCAGTCGAGCGGATCGAGCGCGACGGCACGACCGAATGGGCGCCGACCTCTTATGGCGACTATTACGAGCATCCCGATCCCGAGCAGGACGCGGAGGGGCAGGATGCGACAGTTCGGCAGCTAACCCAGCAGGTCCTCGACCGGTTGGACAAGCTGGAGGCGGCGGTCGCCGAACTGCCAGGACGGCCCGGTACGATCGGCCACAACGTGCCGCCCGAGGAGGTCGGGCTCCCACCTTACGAAGAGGTCAATCCTACTGAGATCAAGACGGCGATCGTCGAGGTGCACGATGTTCTCGCTCAGGACGACCCTGACCCCCTGCAACTGGTCACGCTTTCGCGGCGGTTTGATGGGTGGGGCACAAAGATTGGGCATTGGTTAGCGAAGAAAGCTGACCTTGCGGTAGACGAGGCCGTCAAGAACGGGATGAAGCTGGCGGCGGCGAGCGTGCTACTCCACGAGCTAGGGCACGACCTAATCACACTCGCCAAGCATCTGCTGGCGCAATTTTAGTAACGATCGCCCGCCACCGTGTCAGCCGGATCGTGTTTGACAACTGCGCCTCGACCGTCAGGTCGCAGGCCACCGTACCAGTATATCATCATTGCCGACTAACTTAATGTCTGCTTTCGGGAAGGCCGTCGGAACCGTTTAACGGCCGAAAATAGGGCGCAAAGCGGTCATCCTGATTGCCCTTCTCTCGCATCATAGAACATCGGATTGCGCAGCCATGCTTCGATCGCGGACTGGCGCCAGCCGGTGCAGCGAGTGCTGATCTGTATGCTCCTGGGGAAGGTGCCGCTGTTCATCTTCCGGTAAAGCGTCGACCGGCTGAGGCCTGTACAGTCGAGCACGGTGTTGAGCCGAAGAATGCGGTCGGGCTGGTCTGACATGGCATAATCCTGTTCGCGAGGTCGTGAAGCGGTGCGAACAGGATTGAGCGCCGATGGGCCCTTCGCAAGGCGGCCGGGGGCGTCTTGCGGCACTATGTGGCGCCAGCGTTCCAGCGCGTAGTTTTTGCAAAAAACATCGAAGTCCCAGGGCGTCCCGCGCTTCGCGCGGCCGGGCTCTACGCCGCTTCGCGCGGCGCCGAGTCTTCGTCTCGGCCCGGTCGGGTTGCGATCCCTGACGCTGTGGCCGGCGTTGGTCGCGCCGGCATGCGGACGCCCGCTGGCGCGGGCGGCGCTGGGTGCCTCCGGCACCGGTGAGGCGGGGGTGGGCGTCGCTGCCCTGTGATCTCCGCCGCGGCGTGCCGCAATCCCGGCTGTGCCGGGGTCCTTCTCTTCGTTTCGGCCCTTCGGGTGCTGCCCGCCCGTGCGGGCGGGATCGTCGGTTCGCTCCTGCCGCCCACCCCCGCCTTTCCGGGGCCGGTTGCGGTGGTTTTGAAGGAGTGACGGATCATGAAGACCGATAACCGCCCGAGCCTGTATGCCGAGGTGACCAATCATATCATCGCCGAGCTCGAACAGGGTGTCGTGCCCTGGGTACGACCTTGGAATGCCAGCGCCTGCGGGTGCGCCATGCCGCATAATGCCGGAACCGGACGGCGCTATTCGGGGATCAATGTGTTGATCCTCTGGGCCGCCGTTATCGAAGGGCGCTATGCCTCGCACCGCTGGCTGACCTACCGCCAGGCGCAAGCCGCAGGTGGCAATGTCCGCAAGGGCGAGAAGGGGACCATTGTTTGTTATGCCGATCGGTTCACGCCGAAGCGCGAGGCCGAGCGTGCACGCGACGAGGATCGCGAGGCGCGGCAGATTGCGTTTCTCAAGCGCTTTACCGTGTTCAATGTCGACCAGTGCGACGGATTACCCGAACGCTTTGCCGAGACGACCGACCAGCCCGAACCCGAAGCGATATTGCCGCAGGTCCGCACGCTGATCGATGCGAGCGGTGCAGACTTTCGCATTGGGGGCGACGAAGCCTATTACGCGCCGGGCGGCGACTATGTCGCGGTACCGCCGCAGGCGGCGTTTGGCGAGCCGATCAACTGGTATCGCACCGCGCTTCACGAGCTTGGCCATTGGACCGGACATCGCACCCGGTTGGACCGCGACCAGACGGGTAAGTTTGGCAGCGCACCTTATGCCCGCGAGGAACTGGTCGCCGAGATGGCGAGCGCCTTTGCCTGTGCATCGCTGTCGATCGAACCGACCGTTCGGCATGCCGATTATATCGGTAGCTGGCTTGCCGTGCTGCGCGAGGACGACAAGGCGATCTTCCGGGCAGCGAGCGCTGCCAGCAAGGCAGCCGATATGTTGCTGGGCTTTGCAGGGGAGGGCGTGTCATGACCGATGCAGCAACGCTTGCCCGCATGGCGATCGCCTATCGCCGGTTCCCGGAGCGCGACCGCGCAATCTTCGAGGCAGTGCGGTTCGACAATCTCGACTATGGCCACGCAGCCGAGCGCCACGGCTGCAGCATCGAGGAGGTGGCCCAGGCCCTCGCGCGCGTACTGGTCGCGCTCGATCGCGCGGCGATGGAGGAATGACGAACGCGCGCCCCGGCAAATGTCGGGCGCGCTTGTCGAAACTCCCCGCGCACCGCTAGGATGGCCCCATGCGTACCGCCTTTGATCATCTGCCGCCCGCCAAGCAGCGCGAGCTCGATCACGTCGTGCGTATCCTGTTCGAGGAATTTGGTGACGCGACCGCGATCGCGACTTCGGACTGGAAGAAGCAGGCGCGTATTCTCAAGGTCATCCTGTACGGCAGCTATGCGCGCGGTGGCTGGGTTGATGAACCGCACACCGCCAAGGGCTACCAATCCGACTTCGATCTGCTCGTCATCGTCAACCACGAGAAGCTCACCGACCGCATCGAATTCTGGGCATCGGCCGAGGACAGGCTGAATCGCGAGCTTGCAATTACGAAGACGCTCAAGACCCCGGTCAACTTCATCGTCCACACGTTGCAGGAGGTGAATGCCGGGCTGTCCGAAGGGCGCTATTTCTTCATCGATATCGCGCGCGACGGGATCGCGCTCTACCAAAGCGACGAGAGCGAACTGCCCGAGCCCAAGCCCAAGACGCCTGCACAGGCGCTGGCGATGGCGCGCGAATATTTCGACGAGTGGCTTCCAGCTGCCGAAGGGCGCATCAAATTGGCGCGCTATGCGATCGAGCAGGGGTTGCCGAAGCACGCAGCGTTTGAATTCCATCAAGCGACGGAGAGCTTCTATCACTGCGTCTTGCTGGTCTGCAGCTTCTATACGCCACACGTTCACAACCTCGGCTTCCTGCGCACCCAGGCCGAGCGGATTGATCCGCGGCTGATCGAAGTCTGGCCGCGCGAGGTGAAGGCCGATCGCTCGCGGTTCGAAAAGCTCAAGGAAGCCTATGTGAAGGCGCGCTACTCGAAGCACTATCGCATCAGCGAGGAAGAGCTCGCATGGCTTGGCGAGCGCGTCGAAGCGCTCGGCCGGGTGGTTCAGATTATCTGCGAAGAACATATCGCCGCCCTCGAACGCAGCGCGGCGGCGTGAGCCGGCGCGCTGGGCGTTCGCCCGGCGCGGTGACAGGGGATTACTTCGCGGTCTTGCCTTCATTCGACGTAGCGCTCTTGGCGGTGCGTCCCTTCGAGCCCAAGCCGATCTTCTTCGCCATGGCACGGCGCGCTTGCGAATAGTTCGGCGCGACCATCGGATAATCGGGCTTGAGGTTATAGCGTTCGCGATACTCTTCAGGCGTCAGCCCATGCGTCGACAGATGCCGGCGCAGCGTCTTGTAAGGCTTGCCGTCGATCATCGAGATGATGTGATCCTTGGACGCAAGCGACTTGCGCACCGAGACCGCCGGAACATGGTCGCCGCTATCGTCGTCGTCGCTTTCCAAAGTGGTTGTGCCCGCTGAAAGGCCGCTCACCGTCGCGTGCATCTTCTGAAGAAAATCGGGTACTTCTTCGGCAGTCGCGCGCGTATTGGGATTACCGAGCCAGGCGACGGTCAGCTCGGTCGCAAATTCGAGCGGACTAAGCGTGGTTTCTTCGCTCATATATTTCCTCCGGATCGGATCTATTGAACGCTGGCCTGCGCGCTGCGACCAACATTGTCAAATACGCAGAGTTAATTGTTCGATGGCTCGCGAAATGCATTGGTGATCATTGCCGCGAGCGCTTCCTCAGCTTGCGCATGTGCGGCTTTGTTCGTCGCCAGAAGATCGCGCCGGATCCAGTCGGGCGCGATTGAGGATGGCGAGAATGGTCGCCTGCATGTCGTCGTCCATGGCCGGTCCTATGTGTCGGTTTCGTGGGCTTCGGCAACCGCGTCGAACCCGCGCTTGCCGCGCCGCCGCCAGAGCGTCAGCGCTTGCTCGCGTTGATCGCTGCGCAGCGTCGCGGCGCCGTGCAGCAACAATCCGAAGATCGCGGCGCGATCATCGTCGGTAAGTTCGACCAGCCCGGCCTTGGCGACTAGCCCGCCGAGCTCGATCAGCTGGCGCGTACGCTCGCGGCGCTTCACGACCCAGCCGCGCCGGTTACGACGCGCGAGAAGCAGCTGGCGCCGATGTACCGCCGCCAGTGTTCGCCGCAGTGCCGCCCGGCTTCGCGCGAGCGCCGCCGCGAGCCTTTGCGCCCCTTTGAAAGAAGGCAGCGCCGCTTTTGCGCCATTCCTCCCTGGTCACGAGGTCGCTTGCGGCGGCAGCGATCAGCGCGCCTGCCAGCTGTTCGATCGACAGCGCATCGGCGCCGGTCGCTGCGACCAGCTCGCCGAACTGGCGCTGCCTGGCGTCCTTGAGCTGTTTTGCCTTGTCGTCGAGTGCCTTTAGCTGCGAATCATAGTCGCGCGGTTTTCGCATGGAAATGTCCTCAATTGTGCGTTGAGGACATTCCAGTTATCGTTAGCATCGATAAGGCGCAACAAGCTGAAATCTCTTGACACTTCGCAGTCCCGAGATTGATGAAATCTTTCGAGGGCGCGATCATCGTCGGTAAGTTCGACCAGCCCGGCCTTGGCGACTAGCCCGCCGAGCTCGATCAGCTGGCGCGTACGCTCGCGGCGCTTCACGACCCAGCCGCGCCGGTTACGACGCGCGAGAAGCAGCTGGCGCCGATGTACCGCCGCCAGTGTTCGCCGCAGTGCCGCCCGGCTTCGCGCGAGCGCCGCCGCGAGCCTTTGCGCCCCTTTGAAAGAAGGCAGCGCCGCTTTTGCGCCATTCCTCCCTGGTCACGAGGTCGCTTGCGGCGGCAGCGATCAGCGCGCCTGCCAGCTGTTCGATCGACAGCGCATCGGCGCCGGTCGCTGCGACCAGCTCGCCGAACTGGCGCTGCCTGGCGTCCTTGAGCTGTTTTGCCTTGTCGTCGAGTGCCTTTAGCTGCGAATCATAGTCGCGCGGTTTTCGCATGGAAATGTCCTCAATTGTGCGTTGAGGACATTCCAGTTATCGTTAGCATCGATAAGGCGCAACAAGCTGAAATCTCTTGACACTTCGCAGTCCCGAGATTGATGAAATCTTTCGAGGGCGCG
>NZ_JAHWZX010000021.1 GCF_019351405.1 Stakelama flava | reverse complement strand
TGCGAAGCTGGTGCGCGAAAGGCCGGTCGTTGCCGATCCGGCCCAGCCACAGCGTGAACTCGTCGTCGGCCATCGGACGAAATCCTGCTCAAAACAGGAAATGAAGGTACGCAAAGGAAGGGCTGCAAGGGCCTCCAACGATGGCGCCATCGTCCACCGCAGAAACGCGAGCGCAGCGCGAGCAGTGGCGCCACCCCGGAGGCATGTCCGGCGCGCCCGCACGGGCATGGCTCCATCAAAAACGACGTGCAGACGCCACTTTCGGGGCCTCCTGGAGGCACCGCTTTTACCTTGCCTTACCCCCTCTCCCCTCTCCCGGCGCCACATCCTTTCCCATGTTCGCTATTTGTTCTATCGTTCCTGCTTCCCCGATTCGAACAGCGGAGCGCGCCATATGAGTATCCGGATAAAGCCCTGTAGTGATGCCAGACTACGGCTGTCAGGCGACGTGGAAACCGTGCTGTACCTGTCGCCAAAAGCCGTTCGCGACGGCTTTGCGATCGCCGTTTCCCACGGCACGTTGCTGCGCGGTAGTTACGATAGCGAGCGCGATGAATGCAGCTTTTCGGTGGATGTCGAAGGCGCCGGGCTGATCGCTATCGCGCGCGAAACGCGCGGCGATGTGGTTGATCTGGGCTGGAGGATCGACTGGATCAGCGTGGCCGCCGGTGCCGACGCGCTGTGTCCGGCAGGCGCTTCCGATGACGATCTGCAGCAGGAATTCCGCTTCGCGGATAAGGAAAGAAGAGCGGCTTAAGCCGCCTTGGCGAGCGTCTCGATGCGCAGCTCGCACGCCTCGCGAACTAGGCCTTGCAGCAGCGTCACGCGCTCGGAAATCCACGCAAGCTCCTCCGGCGTGATACGATAGGAACGCGAGTAGCGCGCCTTCACATAAGCGTCGCGCAGCAGCGAATAGCTGCGCTTCTGGAACCGGTTCTCGCGCGTCCAGACAGACCGCAGCGACGGCTCCAGCTCTTCAGCCATCTCGCGCAGCCGGTTCAGATTATGGGTCTTGGGCGAATAGAGCGTGCGGACGAGAAACAGGCAATGATAGAAGCGTTCGACAGCTTGATGCAGCTGGAAGGCAGCTTCCTTCGGACGGTCGATGCTCTGATAGTATGTCGCCCCCTTCGCGAACGCGACGGCACTCTCGAACCACTCCTCGAAATAGTCCCGCGTCTCCTGCAATGCCCGTTCGGGCGAGAGCGGTTGCGGCTCGACAAAGGGATAGCCGTCCTCCTCGAACAGCACGATGCCGTCGCGCAAAATGTCCATGAAGAAATAGCGCCCGAGCCGCAGCTTCTCATTCACATCGTCGAGGCTGTGGTAAATGAGGCTGACCGGCGTGCGCAGATGATGTTCCGCCGATAGCTCTTCGAAAAGCTGCGCTTCGGCTTTGTCCCAGTACTCTGAAACGTCGGTAAATTCCTCGCGATTGACCACCACGAGCAGATCATAATCGGAGAAATAGCGCCCGACTGGATCCTCGACCCAGTCGCCGCGCGCATAGCTACCGAACAGGATGATCTTGAGGATTTGCCCGCCGCGTGTGTGTTCCTGGGTGCGGCGGCTGGTCGAAAACGCGAACCGGTCGTGCAGCACCTCGACCACATGCGCCAGCTCGCGGCGCTTTCCTTCAGGCAGATGGTCGAGGCTGATCTTCATGGGGACAGATTCGCGTCTTCGGGTCCAAATGCCAAGCAAATAGATGACAGGTCGGCGGGCTCAAGGCCCGCTGACCGGATCGGTGTGGTTCAGAATATGCACCATCGCCGCCGCCAGATGTCTTTCGACTTCGGCGATGCTGATGCCGAGTTCCTCGGCGATTCTGGCATAATCGAGGTCCCGGAAGCGCGCCCGCTCGAACACGGCGCGGGGCAGTTCGTCCATCGTGGCAAGCGCCTGTTCAATGCGGCACAGAGCACGGCGATGTCGCAAGCGAATGAGCAGCCGGGCGGTCATGACACGCCCTCCTGCGCAGGTTCTCCGGCATAGCGCAGCAGCCAATCGGCCGCCTTGCTGGCAGCGCTCGCTGCCCGGAAGATCGCCAGCTCATCCTCGCGCAGCACCGCCAACCATGCGCCGATATAGTCGGCATGGCGAACACTCGGACGGATCGACAGCGCAGCACAAGTGAACGCGCTCGCCATCTCCGCGACCAGCTCCTCGCGGGCATAGGCAGTGCTGCCAAAGCCGCCCGACTGATCACGACCAAGCCGCGAACCATGCCCGGTCCAGTGCCCAAGCTCGTGGAGCGCGGTGCGGTACCAGTTGATCGGATCGGGAAAGGCGCGCTGCTCGGGTACCGAGACATAATCGCCCACCGGCGCGTAATAGGCTTCGATCCCGCCGACGCGGAAATCGGCACCGCTCGCCCGAATAAGCGCATGCGCGGCCGGCACTGCTTCCTCCTCGGACGGTAGCTCGGGCACCTCGGTCAGCGCATCGGGCAGCCCTTCGCACTGATCGACATTGAATACCGTGAAGCGCTTCAGGAACGCCACCTGCCGTGCCTCGCGCTGTTCGTCCGCCGCGCGCTCGGCCTCGCCCTTCGGCGTGAAGCGATCCGCATAGCAGATGCAAATGCCCTTCTCGCCCTTGCGGACATTGCCGCCCAGGGTTTGTGCCTGGCGAAAGGTCAGCCAGCGCTGCACGCCATAGCCACGCTCCATGACAGCCGCCCAGAGGATCAGGATATTGATTCCCGAATAATGCCGTCCGGTCGCGCCGTTCTCGGGCAGAGCGCATCCGCACGCGCTCGCATCCCATGGCTGCACCCAGGGCAGGCGCCCCGCTTCAAGCTCCGCAATCACCCGGTCGGTCACCTCGGCATAGAGGCTCTGCCGCGCATTCCTGCTGTTCCGTTCCATCTGTCTGCTCCTTCCTTAAACACCGCACCGGCCCCGGAAGGGGGGTGGCGGCGAGGAGCGGACCGGCAGTCCCGCTTGAGCGGCGGGGTGCACCCAAAGGGCTGCAACGAAGTGGAAGACCCGCGAAGCGGGTTGCGGCGCGCCGCGACGGGACTAGAGGGGAGCGTCGCCTACCCCCCTTCCCGCGGCCGGAAAACCAACGCCAGCGCGCCAGCGCTGACCGCATATCCACGCGGCGCGCAGCGCTGCACTGGCTCCGAAGGAGCGCACGACACTGCCCTCTCGAAGCCGGATGGCCGGCGCGGCGGCGTGCGCGCGCGGACCGTGTGCGCCAGCCGCCGCCGTGCCCCCCGGCCGGATCGCGTGTGCCACGCGGCAATCAAAGACGCTGCGACCTCTGGCGGTTTGGAACAAAGCCGCCAGTGTGCGCTCTGCTGAACCCCGCGTTCCGCTTTGCCGGCGTGCGCCGGAACTCGCGTTAGGTGATCGTTACCGCGTCAGGGGCTCGGTCGAGCGCCAGCGGAATAGAGCAGGGTCGCGCCGCAAGTGCGGAACGCCCATGATATCCTGGGATGGCCAATACTTCCGACCTCTATGGACGCGATTTCCCTCTACCAATATGAGCGGATCGACCATTAAAGGGAAATAGTCATGAACACCGCAGAACTCGCCGATCAAATCGCTATCGATCACGACATCGCCAAGGCTGACGCGCGCAAGATCATCGACGCGGTATTCGGCGCCATCACCGACGCCGCAGCCAAGGGCGACGAAATCGCGCTCAATGGCTTTGGCAAGTTCAAGGTAAAAGAAAGCACCGCGCGTGAGGGCCGCAACCCGTCGACCGGCGACACGATTCAGATTGCTGCCTCGAAAAAGCTGGCGTTCACGCCCGCCAAGGCGGTCAAGGACAAGCTGAACGGCTAATCGATGTCCCGCGCACCGCAAACCCGCGGTAATGCCCGCCGCCAACTTTTAGTGGAATCGCAGGATTTCTGTGCCTATATAGTTCGTAATCGAACCCGCCAGGCCTCTGCTTGCAAGAGCATGCACACTTGGCGGGTCTTTTATTTCAAGACCCTTGCCCGTTATGAAACGGCATGTCCCGGCCCTTCAACAAACCCGCCACTACCATTGCGCAGCAACTAGCGCATTTGCGCGCGCAGGGAATGACGGTCGCGGACACCGCGCGAGCGGAGCATTGGCTGCGTCATGTCAGCTACTATCGGCTCAGCGCCGACTGGCTCCCCTTCAAACATCCCAAGGGTCAGGCGGGCCCTCGCTTTGTCAACGGGACTGATTTCGACACCATCATCGCGCCCTACGAGTTTGACCGACACCTGCGCCTTCTCGTTCTCGACGCAATCGAGCGCATTGAAGTCGCGATCCGGGGAAGCTGGGCCTATGTACTCGCCCATAATGGGGGGCCCCATAGCTATCTCGATTCGGCGCGCTATAACGACCGCCGTCAGTTCCACGATAATCTGTCCCGGCTGGTCCGCGAAGTCGGCACCTCGCCCGAAACCTACATCGACCATTACCGCCGAAGCTATGACGAGCCGGCAATGCCGCCGGTCTGGATGGTCGCCGAGATGATGTCGTTTGGTCAGCTGTCGCGCTGGTATTCGTCGCTCGATGATCGGGCACTCCGCAACAAGATCGCACGGCCGCTCGGCTTTCGGCTTACCCGAAGCGGTACTCGTATCGCTGCTCAAGCATCTATCGACTGTCCGAAACAGCTGCGCGCACCATGCGCGGCTTTGGAATCGCGGATTCCTGCTCCGGATGAAGCTCCCGATGAAGCCGGCCGATCTTGTCGCCACGCTGGAATTGCCGGCGGGGAAGACACCTGCCTATCTCTACAACACGCTTGTTCTGATCCGCTATTTGTTGATGCAAATTGACCCCGCCTCCAACTGGCAATCCATCTTGAAGGCACATCTGGCAACGCACCCGACGGGGAACCTTGCCGCCATGGGCTTTCCCGCCAGATGGAACCAGCGACCGCTATGGCTTTAGCGGGCTAAGCCGGGCCCACGTCATCCAAACGTAGGACCGTCTTGCTTCGCGAAGACGGCTTCTTGAAGATGGGTAGCGACGCGGCCGTCAGGGACGCCACGGCGTTCCAACCGGGCGCCGCAAAGCGGTCGTGGAAGGAACCAAGGTGCACCAGCATTTTGGAAAGCCTCGATCCTTGCACAGCCGCGCGATGCCAGTCGTCATGTTGGGACTTATCGAGACGAGCCCCTCCACGCCCGCCCCACTCACTGCGTTTGCCGGATTGCGGGATCGCAACCGAACGGCACGAACAGCTGTCGCCATGGGGGCGGTGCGCCGGTTCGACCTTCCCGGCGGTAGCGCAAAGCATCCAGCGGGAGCACGGCTGGCGGGGCGAGCTCCGCTCCCGAAACGGCCGCGACATAGGCCAATGTCGCCTCGGGAAGCGCGCGCCGGCCCTCGATCCATGCGATGTAGCGCGCGGGGCCGGCATGATAGGCAGCGAACAGCCCGGGATAGCCGAACCGGCCGTACATCGCCCGCAGATAGGCTGTCCCTGCGAGGATATTGTCGCGCGGATCATCGGGATCGGCGCCGAGGCGCTGCGTGCTTCGCATCTCCGCCCATGTGCCCGGCATCAGCTGCATTAGTCCCATAGCGCCGCTTGCGCTGCGGATCGGGCGCCCGTGAAGATGGGTTCGGCCACCGCTTTCGGCGCGCATCACGCGCCAGATCCAGTCTTCGGGGATGGCGAAGCGTGTCGCCGCTTCGGCCACAAAGGGCTCCCAGCGTGTGACTGGCTGGGCATCTACAGGCGTGGCCATGAGCAACGCCACAACGAACAGCATGCGCCTTACCACGTCCATAGCGGCACCGCCTGACCCAGAAGGGCACCTCGCGGGACCGGCCCGAAATAGCGGCCGTCAAACGAGCCAGGATCGATGCCCAGAACGAGCATTTCATCGGGCCGGAGACGTCGGCAGCCTTGCCAGCGGGGCAGAAGACGTCCCAGTGCATCGCGCATGCGGCGCACCGCCACGACGCGCGTATCGACGGTGAGCAGCGCCGAGACAGTGCATACGCGCTGGCCCCCAGTTGCCGCAACGCGTTTAACGAGCGGAACATTGGCCGGAAGATAGTGCCGCTCGGCTGCGAGCCGGCGCACCGCTTCGGGCGTGCGCACAAGCGCCCAGTCGCCGACTTCGACGCGCGCTCCCGGGCGCACGAGATAGAGACCGACGGGCGTACTTGCGGACGCGTTCCAGACAAGGCGCGGTGCCGGCGGCACAGCGATAGTTGCAAGCAGACCGGCGCCGAGCAGCGCGGTCGCGGCCGCCGCGATGCGCCGCTTAGCCACGGCCGGTCTCCCGGTCGTCGCCGTGCGACCAGCCGTCGAGATCGTTGATATGATAGCGCACCGAGCCGCCATGGCGGCGAAAGCGCGGCCCTCTGCCGGTCCGCCTCATCGTCTCCAAGGTGCGCGGCGAGAGACCGAGATGGAAGGCCGCCTGGCCGGTATTGAGATAGGGGCAGCCTTCACGAGCGATCGCCGCCCGCGCATTTTCGTCGTCCATGGTGCGTGTTTCCTGCTGGCAGCGGGTCGGCCCGCTGTCCCCGGATCGCACCGATGCGGGCTTGCGCGGAGGGTCGTTTATCGAGGTCCCCCGTTTTCGCCCCGTATGCATCAAAAGCCCCGCCCGGCGTTGCCGGGCGGGGCGGAGGAGATCAGTCGGCGTTGCGGGCGCGCGGGCGCGACCAGATCAGGCTGTAGGTTTCACCGCCCTCGTCCTCGAAGAGGCTTGCATAGATGGGCTGCGAAAAGCTCGGATCGTCGAGTTTGACCGAGAGATATTCGCGATCCTCGGCCGAGGTGCGGGTCCAGCCCGCGCCGATCTCGGCGCGGCCGACGAACACGCGGTGCGAGGGCGCATTATCGTTGCTACGGCTGGTTTCGGGGATGATGCGAACGCCCTTGGCCTGAACCGAGAGGGTGACGATCTCGCCCTGATATTCCTGGCCGACTCTCTTGAAGGAACCGATGCTTGCCATGATTTTCACTCCTGTCTTTCGGATCCGCGACCATCGCGGCCCCGATGCCGGAATGAGGACCGGTACGCATGGCGCCGCACCCGCAGGGCCGAAGCGTCAGCGAAGGACCGCCGATCAAGGCTTTCTTGGCTCGCGAGGAATGCCGCGCCCCGAGGCGCGGGAGGGGAAGGAAGCGCAGGACGGCGGTTGCGGCTAGTCGGGCGAGGCGAAGCCGACATCGGTCATCCGGCGATCGTTCGGGGCAGCATGGGACAGATTTGAACACGGATCAGGAACAAGAGCATGGAATCACGTCCGAGCGATCTGGAAGTAACGGGGTAGAGAAGCCGATTTTTTGGTCCATTGGTAGGTGTTCCCACCCGGTGTCGAAGCATGCGCCGTCCATGTCCTCTCAATTATCTCTCGGTGGGGCCCCGCTCGAATCAGGATCGAGCAGGCTCCGCCACCCGCCCGCGGTCATCCTGGCGCCGAAGCGCAATAGCCTCCGGACCTTGGAGCGCAGATGATCCGACGCCGCGTCCCAATCGCGCCGGACAGGCGCGACGCCGAACAAAGCTTCGGCAACTTCGCGCTGGCTCGCGCCGTGCACCCTCGCATCGCTCGCACGCACGGCGAGCGTCCAGCGTGCCGCGCGCCGTTCGGCAGGGAAAAGCCGGTGAGGCATGCGTCCGAGCCGGTCGAAGGCGGCAAGCCGGCGGAGCGTCGTCAGCGGCGCGCCGATCCTTGCCAACCCGGTAAAGCAGAACCGCAGCGCGACGGGGCCGTCCCGTAAACTGCCGCCATGCACGTCGAGCCGCACACGGCGAATGCCGTCGGAGAGCAGCACATGCTCGCAAGCGTCCTCGCCGCGCAGCAGCGCCGAAAAGCAACCCGTGCGCAGCAGATCGACGCGATCCGCGCCGCTATTAACGATTTCGCAGGAAAGCACCCATGCGTCGGTCGCTGCGTCGAAGAAGATCGCGGCGTCCTGGGCCGAGCGGCTGGGGTCCTCGGCGAAAGAGCAACCCCCGATGCGGATCGGGACTGTCCGCCGGAAGGAAGAGCGGCACCGGACAGGCTTGCGACTCGGGTCGCCGGGCGCCGCGATAGTCGGAATCGCGGCGCAACCATTCCCAGGCCCAGCCTTCGCGGTCGAGCGATGCAAGCCAGCGATAAGCTTGCGGATCGCTGCCGTCGGCCGCGCGTCGCGCGGCTCGATCAGACATTTTTCGATGTTCCGAGGACGCAGCCGCAATCACTGCCGCTGCAAATAAACTGCGAACAATTCGCATATTTTTGCATTTTGGATACTATTGGGGCCAGATGGCGCATGATCGGCACCTCCAAAAAGATGCCGCAAGCACAACATGATATGGAGCGCTGCGCTTTCCCCTGAAATGGGGAGCAGGCCAACAGGATGTCGGGAAGGCGGTGGTGTAGCGGTTCGGGCGCGCGACATGAGAGCGATGCCACCCGAGCCATAAAAGGCGATCTGCGGGATCCGGCGGGTTGGGAAACGCCCCCTCGATCGATGCGGACGATGAGTGGACTCGGCATAGCCAGGGAGTTTTTCGGCCTGGCACGACAGGCGTCGACAAACGCCGATCTGATGCAGGCGCTGGCCTGTGTCTCTATCAGCATGGGTTTCGACTATTTTGCGCTGACGCATCATGTCGACTTCGCGGCGGCGGGCCATGCGGCGGTGCGGCTGCACAACTATCCCGACGACTGGGTCGCCTGGTTCGACGCGCGCCGCCTCGGGGTGAGCGATCCGGTCCACCGGGCCAGTCAGGCGACGAGCATCGGCTTTACCTGGCAGCGCGTGCCCGAGTTGATCCGGCTCACCCAGGTCGACCGGCACGTGCTCGATCGCGCGCGCGAACGCGGGATTGGCGATGGCTTCACCGTCCCAGCGCATGTGCCGGGCGAAGCAACCGGCTCCTGTTCGTTCGCGGTCGCGCCGGGGCGCTGCGTGCCGGTCGACAATCTGCCGCTCGCGCAGTTGACGGGTGCCTTCGCCTTCGAGGCGGCGCGCCGGATCAACGGTGCGCGGAGCCTGGACGCGCAGGCGCCGACGCTTACCGAACGTCAGCGCGACTGCGTGTTATGGATGGCACGTGGCAAGACCGATTGGGAGATCGCGCGGATCCTAGGGCTGAGTCAGGAAACGGTCATCCAGCATCTCAAACAGGCCCGCGAACGCTATGACGTGCCCAAGCGCTCGGTCCTCGCCGTGCGCGCCCTGTTCGATGGACTGATCTCGTTCAGCGATATTTTCCGGCGCTAGAGCGCGCCTATCCCCAGAAATGGGGATAGGCCGAAAAGGCATCCGGGGGGAGGGTCGCCCGTCCATCAGACGGGAGCGAAAACCATGTATTTGACAACCCTTCGCGGCGCGCACGGCGTGCCCGACGGCCTTCTCGCCGCAATGTTCGAAGCGCGCAAGCAGATCTTCGTGGACCTGCTCGGCTGGGACCTTCCGGTTCTGGCGGGGCGCTACGAGGTGGATCAGTTTGACGATCCGCGTGCCACGTATCTCATTCTTACCGACGAGAGCGGCCAGCATCTCGGCTCGGCGCGGCTGCTTGAAACCGAGCGGCCGCATATTCTCGACACGCTGTTTCCCAAGCTTTGCGAAGACGCGGTGCCAAAAGGACCGACAACACAGGAAATTACGCGGTTTGCACTTGATCGACACCAGAACGCCCGCCGGCGCCGCCGGGTGCGCGACACGCTTGTCTGCGCGCTCGCCGACCATGCGCTGGCAAGCGGTATCGAGGCCTATACCGGCGTCGCCGAGATTGCCTGGCTGCAGCAGATCCTTGCCTTTGGCTGGGACTGCGAGCCGCTGGGATTGCCACGCGAACATGGCGCGACGCTACTCGGCGCGCTGCGGATCGCGATCAAGCCTGAGACGCCGATGCTGCTCGCGCGCGCCGGGCTCGTTCCTGAGCCGATTGTCACGCTGCGGCCCATCCGCCACGCGGCCTGAGGAGAAGGATCATGGCAACGCAAATGCAACGCCCATTCTTCGCAGCCGATCACTGGCATGCGCAGCTTCAGATGCACGGCTATTGCGTCGTGCCTGACCTGGTCTCACCTGCGCAGGTGGCGGCGCTCGCCGCGGATCTTGGCCCCCAATTCGAGGCGACCGACTTCTGTCGTGGCGATTTTTACGGCGAGCGTACCAAACGTTTCGGTCGGTTGCTGATTCGCTCGGAGCATGCGCCCGCGTTCGTCCAGCATCCGCTGGTCCTCGATCAAGTCGAGCGCGTGCTGGGGGCGTGGTGCGATACGATCCAGCTCAACCTCACCCAGGCAATCGAAATCCATCCCGGCGCCCCGCAGCAAGTGCCGCACCGCGACCAAGATATGTGGGAAGGCGTGAAGGGCGAGATCGAATATCTGGTCAATGTGATGTGGCCGTTCACGCCTTATACCCGGGCGAATGGCGCGACGCTCGTTTATCCCGGCAGCCATGGTCCGCGCGCGCTCGATCCCAGCGAACCGGAAGTGAGCATCGCTGTCGAGATGGCGCCGGGATCGGCACTGATCTTTCTCGGATCGACATTGCACGGCGCGGGCGGCAATCGCAGCAACGCGGTCCGGCGCGGAATGATCGTCTCCTATGCGCTCGGCTGGCTCAAACCTTATGAGAATCAGTGGCTCGCCTATCCGCCCGAGGTCGCACGCGATTTCCCGCCCGAGCTCGCCGCGCTGGTCGGCTATCGCCAGCATCGCCCCAATCTCGGCAATTGGGAAGGCCTGTGCCCCTCGGTGCTGCTCGGCGAGCGCCTTCCCGACCGGATCGGCGCAGTCGATGCGTTGCGACCCGACCAGGCCGAGATGGTCGGCGCGTTTCGCCGCAGCCTCGACGATGCCGATAGCGCGCGCTGAGCGCTTCGCGATGAATGCGGCACCGGTTTTCGATCGGGTCTATAGCGGGTTGAAGCAGATGCTGCGCCAAGGGCGCAGATCGCCCGGCGCCCGGCTCGATCCGGCGGCGCTCGCCGATGAGCTCGCCGCGAGCATCACCCCTGTACGCGATGCACTCTACCGGCTGACAGGCGAGCGCATGGTTGATGGGGCGGGCGAGGGCTTTCAAGTGCCCTTGCTGACCGAACCAGACCTGCGCGACCTTTATGCCTGGAACCTGCAACTGCTTCTCGCCGCGCCACGCCCTGGCGATCTGCCGGCTGCGCAAATTGGCACAGGCCCGTCCGTGTTAATCGCCGAGCGCGCCGAAGCGCTCTTTGCTGGAATTGCGCGGCTGTCGGGCAATTGCGAGCAGCTCGCTGCGGTCACCGCGCTCAACGACCGGCTGTATGCGGTGCGGATCTGCGAAGAAAGCTGGTTCGGCGACTGCGAAGAAGAGCTCGCAGCGTTGGTGCAGGCGGAAAGTCGCGAGATCCGCGTGCTGCTCGGGCGCTACCATCGGCGGCGGATTGCTGCGGTCCCAGAGCTACTTCGTCTGCGCTACCGCGCGCATGGCTGAGATATTGCCACAGAACTTCCTGCAAATACGCCCCATATAAATTTGGGATTTCTGCCTGCCGTCCGGACTCTTGGACTGCCGCGACTCATCGCGGCGGAACCAAGGAGATGAACATGGACACGCAAAATCTTCGCGAGCTCGTCGATCTCGGCGCGGCCACGGCCGAAACGCAGGGCTTCCCCACTCCCGAAAACGACATCGTCGGTGTCGGGCTTCTGGCCGCCGGTCTCTCCGACGAAGACTGACGCAACTAGGCGCCGACGGCCGCTTCGGTCGTCGGCGTCATGGCGGCTCGTCATGGCGTGGCAACTGGCCCCCAATGTCACCTTCTGCATTGCTTCGGGAACGGTCCTGTTTCTCGATGTGGGCCGCGATCGCTATTTTGCATTACCCGACACGTTGTCTCCGGCGTTTCTGACGTGGCTCGAAACGGCTGAAGTGTCCGATGACAGTAAGGGAGCGATAGCGTTGTTGCGCGCAGCCAGCATCGTCCGGCGCGTAGCTCAGGCGACCAGCCTGGAACCTGTCCGCATCTCGGTGCCGGGCAGAACGCTCGACGAGGCTGCGCGCTCTTCAATAGGCGCGCGCTCACTCGCTATCTGGAGCAGGACGCGGGCAAGCTACCGCCGAACCCGTCGGCACCTGCGCCAAGGGGGGCTGATCGGACTGATCGAGGCCGCGCGAACATCTAGGCCTGCGAGCGATGACGTCCGGGACCCCGCTGCCGCCGCGAGAGAATTTCAGCGCGCACGGGGACCAAGGGCGCTCGAGGGAGATTGCCTTGTCTCCTCCTTTGCGATGCTGGACTTTCTGCACCGTCAGGGGTCCGATGCGCGCGCGGTGTTCGGCGTGATGGTAAAGCCCTTTCATGCGCATTGCTGGGTTCAGTCGGAAACTGAGATTCTGAACGACGAGGTCGACCATGTGCGCATCTTCACACCGATCCTCGTGATATGAGACGCGATGCTTTTGCGGCGCTGGTCGGACCGAACCCGCTTCCGGAACGAGCGCTCGCTTCGGACCTTCGACAGAGGCTGTCTCTTGCAACACGTCGGAATGTTCCGGGCTTACGCTTCGACGGCGCTCGGATCGGCGATGCGCTGCTGCTGCCGGATGGACAAGGTATCATATGGGGTCGGCTGTTCGATCGTAGCGGCAACCCGGTGCGCACGATCAGCCCGGACGCGGCAAGGGACTGGATCGCGTCGGGCGGACGCGATCTCGTCGAGACCTTCTGGGGCAGCTATATCGCACTGCTCGTTGGCAAGGATCACCTGCTCGTCGTTCGCGACCCATCGGGGGCAATTCCCTGCTACTATGCCTCGACTGCCGGAGGGCTGGTTCTTGCCTCGGACGCGGAACGCGCGCGATCGGCCGCAGCACTTCCGGTTGCGATCGACTGGGCTGAGATACGCTCCGAACTTCAGCATATCGGCCGGCGGACGGCACGGACGGCGCTTGCGGGTTTCTCCGAGTTGCTCGCCGGCACGGCATTGCGAATCTCGGAACGCGAAACGCGTGTCGCCAAGCTCTGGTCGCCCTATCGCTTCGTCGGCGACTGGCGCTCTTCGCAGGCCCCTGGCGATGCCGCGCAAAAGGTTCGCGAAGTCGTGGTACGGACGGTCCGGGCGCTTACTAGCGACTGCCTCCGGCCGCTCAGCGAAATCTCGGGCGGCGTCGATTCTTCGATCGTCACGGCAGCACTCAGGCTCGCTGGGGCCGACGCGCGCTGCGTTACCGTGCGGGGCGGCGACAGCGATCTCGACGAGCGCCCCTATGCGAAGTCCGTGGCGGACCGCTGCGGGTTTGCCTGGCAACCGGTCGCGCTCGACGTCGAGGACGTCGACATCCGACGAAGCGATGCGTTCGCGCTGCCACGTCCCAGCGCCCGAGCCTTTGCGCAGGCCGTCGACGAAGCAAGCCTGCTTGCCGCCCGCGAGATGAGGTGCGACGCCTTCGTGTCGGGCGGCGGTGGCGACAATGTCTTCTGGTACTTCCAGAATGTTCTTCCGGCACTCGACCGCCTTCGTTGCCAGGGCGTAGGCGGTTTTCTCGCGACGGTACACGATCTCGCCTGGATGAGCGGGGTATCGCGCGCCGAGGCGCTGCGATTGTCTGTTCGCCGTCTGCTGCGCCACGCGCCGCGGCCCTGGCCGCACGACATTTCGCTGCTTGCGCCCGACGTGCGCCGGATCGAACCGATGCCCTTACACCCCTGGCTTCCGGCGCCACCCGGCACACTGCCGGGCGTACAGGCCTATGCTAGGCTGCTGGTTCTCATGCAGGGACAATATGAGGCGGCACGCCGGGCCGAAGCCGGTGTCACCTTAGCCCCGTTGCTCGCGCAGCCGGTCGTCGAAACCTGCCTCGCCATCCCGAGCTGGTTGTGGTGCCGCGAGGGCCGTAATCGCGCCGTGGCGCGTGCAGCCTTCGCCGATCTGCTGCCCTCGGATATCCTCGCGCGTCGCTCCAAAGGTGGCTTTGACGGATTTGCCTATGCGGTGTTCCTGCGCAACCGCGCGGCGATACGCGAAATGCTGCTCGACGGCGCGCTCGCACGGCGAGACCTGCTCGATCGCCCGGAAGTCGAACGCCTGCTCAGCGGTTCGGCAGAGGTCTCCAATCTGCTCGCCAATCGGCTGCTGCGGCTCGTCTCGATCGAGGTTTGGCTCGCCTCATGGATTGCGCGCCTCGGCTGACGCCGGTCCCGCGCGCATCGCGCGCCACCGTGCATATTGCGCTTGCTTCGCCGGATCGGGATCTTCGCGATCGCGCAGCCAGAAATCGAGCCAGTCGAGCACCCGCTGGTAGATCACATAGCGATGACGTGGTTGCCATTTAATGTGATATTCATCCGGAAACACATAGAGTTCGACCGGCTTCTCGGCGTGGCGCAGCATGGCCACCGTCTCCAGCGCAAGCCGATATTCGCGGTCGGCCGCCTGGATGAGGATCGGCGCGGCGACGCGATCGGCATTTCGCGCGAGCGAATATTCTCGCCAGAAAGGCGCGTCGACTGCCCCCGGGGAGGGGTAGCCCCATGCGCGCGCTTCTACCGCAAAGGCTGGACCGGCCGCGAAGGCAACGGTCGAGGGATCCTCGCAGCAGGTACTGAGGATCGCGGTTCGGTAGCGGTCGCTGTGCAGCAACGCCCATTGGATGGTGGCGATACCGTCGCTCAACCCGGTTATGGCAATACGGCTCTCGTCGATCGCACCTGTGACGATCGCTGTATCGACCAGCGCTTCGAGCGCTGAAAATACCCGTCGCCGATCGGCCCAATCGAGAAGATTGGTCCGCTGATAGTCGGTATGGCTGGCCGCCGCGCTGCCATAAGCAGGCGGGGTTGGTCGCTGGAAACTCAGTACGGCGTAGCCGCGTGCCGCCAGCAGATGCACGGGATATTCGTCACCGGTCCCCCCACGCAGGAAGCCGCGCGTATTATATTGAACGATCACCAGAGGATGGCGCTCGCCGGCCTGATGCTCCGGCGGCAGCACCAGATCGGCAAAGGCGGGTGCGCCATCCTCCGCTTGCGCGGTAAGCCGCGTTACGGCGCCGAACTGCAGCGCTCCAAATTCGGGATTGGGATCGAATATCACCTGCGACTGGCCGGTCTCCGGCGTGATCCGGACAAGGCGACGCGGCTGGGCGGCGGATTCGAGTCCGCACAGGAAGCTCGAACCTTGCCGCAGGCAGCCATTGAGCGGGTTGGTCGTCCGGTACAGCGAAACCGGTGCTTTGCCCGGTTGCCAGCGGAAAAACTCGATTTCGCCGCGACGCTGCGTCCCCCAGTCGCGCAGGAACAGAAAGCCGCCCCCGTCCCCGGCCCAAAGCCCGATGACCCGGTCGCTGCACGCCGCGTCGCTGCAATCGAACTGCACCGAGCCGATGCGCGCATGCAGCGGTTTCGGGCCAAGATATTGCCCCTCCGGCCGGCCGGTCCAGGCAAGCGCACCCGTCTCGCTCTCCGCATGAAGCATCGCACCCGGAGGTAAGCGCGGATCACCGGAGGGCAAGAGCAGCCGATTTTCCTCGCTGGTAGCGGCGCGATCGGTCCCGTTATCGGCTTCGACCGTGCGAAACTCGAACCCCAGTGTTGCCGGGGGCTGGGGCACGCTTGCGGATAGGGGCCAGAAGCTATCGTCATAAAGATAGCCGCCGCCGCTGTCGGGATCCGCCTCGGGCGCTTCGCGGATGGCGTAGACCAGACGCTGGCTATCGCCTGCCCAGACGAAACGACGGACATCGCGTATCCCACGGGTGACTTGCTCGGATGCGCCGCCATCGCTGCGCACGCGCCAGAGTTGCGTAACCCCAGCGATACGGCGTTGATAGGCGATCCATTGGCCATCGGGCGACCAGAGAGGCTGCATTGCATCGAAGGCACCGGTGCCCTGGTCGGCCAGTCCATGCATGTCGGCGACAATGAGCGTGGGCTCGCCGCCGACATCGAGTAGCTGCCGGTCGCCGGTCGCGAGATCGATCACGAGCAATCCGATGCAATAGCTGTTACGCTCGATATCCGCGCGGCGCAGCAGCATCGCCAAGCGGCTACCGCCGGGCGAAAGAGAAAAAGGCGGCTCGCCTCCGGGCACATCGATCGCAATGCCGAAGTCGCGCAGCTCAATGAGATCCGATGCGGTGACTGGACGTTTCGGTGCGTCAGCCACGCCCCGGGGAGGAAGCAGCCGCACGCGGCAATCCTGCGCAGCAGCAGGCGACGCGATCAGAAGCAGCAGCGCCGCAAGCAGCAGGTTTCTGCAATGCCTCACCATTGCTTGCTCAGCTGCAGCGCGACGATCCGTCCGAGCGGACTTGCATTCTCGACATCATAGCCGACCGTCGTCGTGCCGAGCAGATAGGCGGTGCGCGGCGGGTCGCGGTCGAACAGATTGGTGACGCTCAGTACGAGTGAGACGCCTGGGACAACAAAGTTGCTTTCGGTTTCATAACGCAGTTGCAGGTCGATGGTGAGCCAGCTGTCGACCGGCGTGCCGGCCCCGCTCGAGTTATTGGTGTAGCCGTCGAGATAATTGGCGAAGACTGCTGCGCCGACGCCCCCGCTCGACACCGACGCGCGGCCGCGCAAGCGGAGATCGGGCGGATTGCCGATCGTATCAGCCAGCGTGATCGACGGCGCGTCGGCCGTCAGTTTCTGCCGGAAATCGATCAGATAGCTTCCACTGATGCCAAATTCCGCTGCGCCTTCGGAAAAAGGAAGTCGGTACGCGACATCGAAATCAAGACCCGACAGGCGTTGCGACGCGAGATTTTGGGTTCGCGCATCGACCACCGCAGTGATGGCACTTGCCGGTATCGGCGTCAGCGGCAAGAAATAGGGGCTGGCATAATAGCCGGCGACCGCCGCCGGGTCGGGACTGTCGTCGATGATCGGCGCGTAGACATCGCGGTTGGTGAAGAAGCTGAACAGCGCCGAGGAGGGATTCACGATCCGGTCGCGATAGACGATGTTGAAATAGGTCAGCGCTGCCGAAAAGCCTCGGCTTGTATCGGGGCGAACGTCGAACCCCGCGGTCCAGCTCGTAGCCCGCTCGGGGCCGAGATCCGGGTCGTTGCCTCGCAGGATCAGCGCGTTTGTCACCCCGCCCGCCGCAGCCGGGTCAGGCAGCGGATAGGCGAAATAGCTTATGGACCCCGCATCCTGGCGAAGGTCGAGGAAGCTCGGCGCACGGAAGGAAGTGCCCCAGCTCCCTCGCAGTCTCAGTGCGTCGACGGGCTGCCAGGATAGACCGAATTTGGGGTTGAACGTGTCGCCGATCCCTGCATAGCGTTCGCCGCGCAGCGCTGCCGAGACATCGAGCCGCCCGATTGCGAGCCCGCCGCAGTCAAAGTCCGACAGCGGCACTGCGAGCTCGGCATAGGCTGCGGTCACCTCGCGCGATCCGGTAAAAGCCGAACTGGTCGACACACTCGGCGTGAGGGTGGTGATATCGAGCCCCGCCGGATCGCTGGAGTAGCGCTCGCGGCGATGCTCGACGCCGAGGGCCAGCCGGACATCGCCCGCTGGCAAGGCGACCAGCGGGCCTTCGCCGCGCAGCTGAAACGACCAGAGCCGATAGCGTCCGCCGCTGGTCAGCGTTCCCCGGATGAAATCGATCGTAGCCGGGTTGTTGGCGCTGCCATCACCGAAGAGATTGAGCGCGCTCGCGGGATCGGTGTCGGCGAGCGCAACTGCCGCGCGTGCGGTGTTGACGAGGTTGTAGACGGTAAGGCCGTCCCGCTGCTGGCCGTAGGTGGCGCCGAGAGTGACTGTCCACGAGCGAAGTTGCACATCGGCGCTGAGTGAAGCGCCGAGGGCCTGGCTGTATCCCCGTCCGCTCTCCGGGCCGATATCGTTCAGAAAATTATAGGCGACCTGCACCGGCTGGTTGATGCCCAGCGGGTCGACATAAAAGGGGTTGGTGACCGGGACGGTGAGCGTCAGCGCATTGCGCGAAGTCGGACGACGCACATCGTAGCGCCGATCGCCGAACAGCGCCTGACCATGCAGTTCGACATTCGCGCCGATGTCCTGCGCAAAGTTCGCAAAGACTGCATGGCGCGCCTGGCGTGGCAGGATGTCCGAACCGGCATAGCGATCGGAAACGTTGACCTGACCTGGGATCAAGGCGCCTGGCTCAAGTGCCGTCCCGTCCTGCCCGGTGGGGATGCCGAAGCGCTGCCCGCCGGCAGTGATGGTGCCGGGAACCCCGGCGGCTGTACGATAGTCGCTAAGGCCGTAGCGACGCAGGTCCTCGCTGACATAACCGCGATCGGCGGCGGCAAGGCGGCTGCGGTGGTAATATTCATAGGCGATCATTGCATGGCCAGTGGCCCAGCGCGCGCCTGCAAGCGCGCTCGCCTGCCATTCGTCCACGCCGTCGCCAAGACCGTAGCGAACATTTGCGGTGAGGCCCCGAAAGCCGGTGCGCGGGATGATATTGACCACGCCTGCGACCGCGTCGGAGCCATAGAGTGCCGAAGCGCCGTCGGGCAGAACTTCAATGCGCTCGATCGCGCTCAGGGGAATCATCGAGAGATCGGTGAAGATACCTGCGATCCCCGCCATGGGAGGACGTTCGCCGTCGAGCAGGACGAGCGTCGAGGAGGGGCCGAGGCCGCGCAGATTGATGCCCGATCCATAGCTTGTATTGGCATCGGCGCCGTTGCGCGCCGTCGCGGCCGTGGTCTCGTTCGGACCGCCTCCAAAATTCTGCGGCAGCGCCTGCAGGATCTGCTGCGTCGTCGCATAGCCGCTCCGCTCGATGTCGGTGCGGTTGATCGTGGTGACTGCGGCACCAGCGGGTGCACGCCCGCGAATACGGGTGCCGGTGACGAGGATTTCGCTGTCACCGCCCCCCTGTGCCGCCGCGGCTTGCGCGCGGTCGTTCAAGGCACGCCGGAGAACGAGTGCGTCTCCAACGTGGGCGACCCGTAGGGGCGTACCGGCGACCAGCCGGACGAGTGCCTGCTCGGGGGTGAATTCACCGCGAAGCGCGGGCGCGCGCAGCCCGGCGAGCAGATCGGTGGGGGCTATGATCGTCGCGCCCGATTGATCGACCACAGCGCGAACCGACTGCGCGAACTCCTGCTCGGGCATTTCATATTGCTGTCGCTCGGTATCTTGCGCGCAAGCGGGCATCGCCGCGCACAGGGCAAGCGCCGAGCCCCCCATCTGAACCCAATAATATCCGGTACGACCCATGCTGCTGTCTCCCCCGCGCCCGCATTGTGCGGATCGCTTGAGGTGGCTGACGACAGCGACGCGACTTCCCCCCCGGAAGACGCGAAATTAATTTCGAGCGATAGGGATATCAGGGACGGACGAGTACCGGGTCGCCGTTCGCGGCGCGATCGATCCGCAACCCGAAACCGACAGCGAGCGCCCTGGCGAGTTTGTCGGAATGGCCCGCGCGGAACCCGCCGGTAAACCGCAGCGCGCCGAGCGAGGGGTCACCGAGTCGGACCTGTCTTTCGGTATAGCGATTGGCTTGGGCGAGCACGGCGTCGAGCGGCGCGTCCTCGAAGCTGAGCGTGCCCGATACCCAGCGTTCGCCCGCCGCAGGCGCGCGCGCAAGCGGCGCGGGCGCATCGACCGCAGCCATTTGCCCGGGCGCAAGCCGGATTGCGGGCGGCAGCGCCGCATCGGCCGCGTCACCGGGTCCCGGGCGGCGGACCTCAACTGAGCCTTCAATGAGCCGCACGCGCGGGCGCCCGCTGATCAGCGAAACGTCGAATAAGGTGCCGGTCGCGACAACCTCGCCGCCGCCTGCAGAGACGATGAACGGGCGGTCAGCATCATGCGCGACATCGAACCGCGCGCGCCCCGCCACCAGGCGCAGCCGTCGTGCGCCGGGGATAAAGGCAACGACGATCCGGCTATCGCTGTCGAGAGTAACGGTCGAACCGTCGGCGAGCGTCACGCGGCGGATGCTGCCGCGGGGCGATTCCAAAGTCTCGGCATGCGCGATCTGCACGCTTTGCGACTTGCCCGGGCGGGCATTACGCGCCGAAAGCAGCAGCGCCCCGAGCACCAATATGGCGAGGATCGACGCGGCAAGCGCCAGCGCGCGCGAGGGAAAGGCACGCAGCGGGGCTTCGGGCAGTCCGGCGCGCGTCTGGCCCGACGGCGTGTGACCGACGAGCCCGCTCTGATTCCAGCGTAACTCCATCCGGTCATAGGCGGCGGCATGGGCACCGTCGGCGCGGTACCATGCATCGAACGCGGTGCGATGGCGTTCGGCGTCGGGCCCACGCATACGCGCAAACCAGTCAGCCGCTTCGGCGCGCACGGCATCGTCGGGAGAGAAGTCCGGCGATGCCATCAGCGCGAGCCCAGTGCGCGGTCGAGTTCGACCATGGCGCGGGCGATCGCCTTTTCGACCTGCTTGATTGTCAGTCCGGTGCGCCGGGCGATCTCGGCATAGGTCAGTCCTTCGAGACGGTGGGCCATGAATATTTCCCGCGTAGTCTTCGGAAGTTCCAGCATGACGGCCTCGAGCCGGTCAAGCATGTCGCGCACCTCGAGCAAATGGAGCGGGTCGGCTGCGGCAGGAATTTCGCCGTCGGCAGGAACATGCAGGTCGGCCGAGCGCCGCCGTGCAATCTTGGCGCGGTCTCGCAGGAGATTCTGGGCGATCCGCGTCAGATAGCCGCCGGGATTGCGCAGGCTGCTCCGCGCACCCTGTCTCAATGCACGGGTGAAGGTTTCTTGGACAAGATCATCGGCCTCGTCGGGGCAAGGAATGCGTCGCCGGAAGAAACGCCACAAGCGCGGCGCCTCGGCAGCATAAAGCGCCGCCGCATCCGGCCGCTGCCGAGCCTCCTCGCCATCGGCCTCGCATGCCGAGGAGGCATCGCGCTCGGGCTCAGCCGGGCTCACCGACAAATCGGGCCCGGGCGGCAAAGCCGCCCCTCCAGACCATCGAAACCTGCAATTCCATCCATCGACCGGCCTCCGCTAGCGAGGCACGGCCTTCGAAAAAGCCGGGTGATGAGAACGTGCTTGGGAAAACACGCGCCGACGCCTTTAGCCGCGCACAGCCTGTACATGCGCGTCGGCCACCCGGCCGCCATAAACAACCGGTGATCTTGCCCAAGAGAGGTTCTCACGCCTCTACGCCGCCATTATCGCGGCGCGGCTTTAAACTATCGCGCGTTCGCCGAACTGCAAGCAGCGCAAGCGAAACAGGGTCCGAAACGGAGTAGAGCGGATCAGCCAGGGAAGAGACCCTGCGCGCAGCGCGGTCAGGGAACGCACTCTCGCGTGAGGCGGCCGGAGGGGGGTGGCATGCGCGCGGGAGCTGGGCGACAGCCGCCGCCCCGCGCTCCGTCGGAGCGAGCGCTCCACGGGGGGGGCACCTTTGGTGGCTCCGAAGGGGCCCGCTAGTGTGCGCCGCTGAACCCGTGCCCATCAAAGGCTCGAGCGAGCTGTCACAACCCCGCCTTGCTCCGCAGCACATCGAGGCGTTCAAGACAAATGCGTTCAACCGACTGGATAGGCCGGCTCACCAAGGCCGTCACCGCGACCAGCTACTCGGCAACTATCTCGTAGGCGATAGATTAGCGCGCTTCGACATAGGCACGTTTTCAAGCAACTCGAACCGCCTGCGCTTGGCCGGCGAACCGCGCGGCCCCGCTTATTTTAACCGTGTCTCATTCCTCGGCAAGCGAGCGCACGACGGCTATATAGAAAAAGCTAAGAGTCCGTTTGAGAATGCTCATGGGTGGACAATTCTTCGGAGCATGAGACTGCCGAAGGCGACATGGATCATGGCCTCCGAGACGTCGATCCGCTGCTCGTAATCGCGGACGAGCCGTTTCCATCGGGTCATCCAACCGAAGGTGCGCTCGACGACCCAGCGCCTCGGCAGCACCTTGAAGCCGTCCTCTTTGTCGGAGCGGCGGATGATCTCTAGAACGAAGTCCTGATAGGCTGCGGCGTCCATCAGTCGGGTGCGATCGTAGGCGCCGTCGGCGAACAAATGTTTGAGCCAGGGCCATCGCTTGCGAACGGCTGCGACGATCGTTTGAGCGCCAGCGCTGTCGGAGATGTCGGCAGTGGTCAGATTGACCATGAGCAATCGACCATCGGTATCGACAGCAATGTGCCGTTTACGACCTAGGACCTTCTTGCCTGCATCAAAGCCTCGCTTTTCTGCCGCTGGCGCCTTGATCGACTGGCTATCCACGACGGCCGCCGTCGGGCTCTGCTCACGCCCTTCGCGTTCACGGTCCAACATCAGGGTGACATCGTGAATCGTGCGGAACAATAGCCGGCGCACGAAGCGGCGGAACCACCAATATACCGTCTGCCAGGGCGGGAAGTCGTTCGGCAACATCCGCCATCCGCCGCCTGTCCGTGCAAGATAGCGAAGTGCATCGAGGACATCACGCAGGTCAGTCGCTGGCTTGCGTCCGCGCTTGGCCACCGGCGGCAGGAACGGCTGAATGAAGAGCCATTCTTCGTCCGTCAGATCGGTCGGGTAGCGCTTCGATCGCTTTTCAAATCCAGCCATTCGGCTTCGGCTCGCTAGGGTCCACATCCCAAGCTTGAATCACGCCCAAGCCGCATCATCAACCCATTCTCAAACGGTCTCTAAGACCGCGAGCCCCGCGGTCTTCCTGTCTCAAATCCGAAGGGGTTCTGGGAAGGCTGGCATACCGAAGATCGCTTTCGCGCTGAAGTTCACCGGCACCTCGTAATCGCAACGCACAGGGTATTCATTGTCGAAGCATTCTTGATAGCTGCCGTACTGTAAATCGAGGCGTGGCCTGCCATAGTAAGTGTGGCCCGAACAACGAACGATTATCTCATATTGGCAGTCGGTAGGCTTAGCCATTGCTGGCTTGGGGACAGAAAATACACTACCTGCGAGCAACAGCCCGCTGACAGCGAGCGCAAAATTGCGTTTAGTCATATACCATCTCCGTTATTGAACTTTATTTCTTCATCTTCCCGAACGATAGGCGGCCACCTCGCTTGCCGAAACGTCGGAGGCGAAACATTTCGGCGAAGCTCCGCCTGGCCGACTATAGGCACTCCGCTTGCCACACCGGCTGCCATTACGCGCGGTGTTATACGGGCATGGGCAAGCGCCCGAATAATTGGCGATCGACTGTTTGATGATCTTTTGCCTGATCTGCGCGTCGCTGTCGCGAGCGGCCGCCGGCGCGGTCATCAAAGCGACCACGGCGAATGCTGGCACCAGTAGTTTCATCACACCCTCCTCTTGAGCCCCCGAAATGCTCTTCGAGACACCGCTGGGAGTCCAGTGCTTCGGACAGTGATTGATCGAGAACGGACTATATCGCTAATTGCTGTGCGCGGTGAGGGCAGCGGTTCGAGGAGATACGTGCGATGAGGGATTACCGGGAAGGCATATTCGGATCGCGGCGCACTATCATTGGCGAGGCGGTGATGCTGGGCTTGGCGATGATCGCGGCCGTGGTCGTGCCGTGGTTTCTATAGCAGCCCAAGCGCTCTGAAACTCGAACACCCTCCCCTGCTGATGATCAAATGATCAATGAAGTCCATACCGATACGCTTTGCGATCCAGACGATCGTGGCTGTTGCATCAACGTCCGCTCTACTCGGCTGTGGATCCCCTGAAGGGTGATTGTGCACGAGGATTATCGCCGACGCATTGGCGAGCAGCGCCACACGAAAGACCTCGCGCGGGAAAAATGGCGCTTCGTCGATCGTGCCATCCGTCAGCTTCACATCACGAATAAGTCTCAATTTTTTGTCGAGCAGCAGCACGCGGCAGCGCTCCATCGGCAAATGCGCCATATCCGATCGTAGATAATCGATCAGTTCATCCGCATGGCCAATGGATTTGCCGTTCAACACCTGCTCGCGCAGCGCAGCCTGCATGAAGGCGCGTGCTCCCTCGATCGCGGCAACTGGACGCGCATCTGCGAGTAGTTCCACGTGTAATTCCCGCGGTGCGGCCAAGACGGCGCCGAACGACCTAAATTCTGAGGTTAGCCTGTCTGCCCAGGAACACGCAGCGCTCGCATCAATCGGTGCGAATAGTTCGACCAGTCGGGATCGGACCCGTTGCGCTTGCAGCGCCTCTGATGAAGCGCCGTACCCACCATCAACAATGCGATCTGTGGATAGCTCCAGACATTGATCATCACCTGGTATGCCAGCCGGATCGCGGATGCATCTACCAGCCGGGTGATGTGCATCAGCACCATCACCACCTGAAGGCTGACCAGCATCAGCGTCCATCGCCTGTTTGCCGCCAAGGCCACGACCAGACAGATCATCAGCATTAGGGTGTCGATCAAAAAGATCGCGGATGATACCGAGTAGTACCGATGGACGAAGGGGACATCGAGGTTGCGGGATGCGAACCACGCGCTCAACTGCACGACGCCTACAATTCTCTCCGGCATGCCGCCCTTCCACAGAGCATAACCGGTGGCGATCGATTGGATCGTCGCAAAAATCAGGGCGAGTGACACCGCTCGACCCAAGCAGGTTCTCGCCCGGAGGGTCAAGCGGTGTCATGGTTTTCAGGCGACCGCTTCGAGGCTACGGGGCCGTGATGCGCCGGTAAACGTTTCCCTGACGCACTCGTCGCTGGTTTCGCCATACATACGAGGTTGCAATCCGATCTGGCCTGGAAGGCTGGCCAGATGCTCGTGAGCCCGGATCATTGCATCACGCGCTTCGACGGCAAGCGCCGCGGCCTTCGACATATGCGCAATCGCTTCATAACCGGTGACGATATGAAGGTTCGCGCTCCGGCGCGCTTCCAGCGCGGTCAACAGACTGCGGGTTGCCGTAATTGCAGCCTCATCTTGAGCCTGTTCAGCCGGAAGGAAAGTTTCTCGGACTGCACGGGCGGCAGCGACACGTTTGTTGAGCATAGTTTTCCCCCACGCGCCGGAGCGTTTCGGCGCGCATTTGATTTCAATGATGTCAGGATCAGGACCCTGAGAGGGTCCGACTTAGCGATTCAAAGGCTGCAAGCAGCAGAAACCCAGCTATGACAAGGGCGATAGCGCCCACACAAATCCAAAGCAGCCTTTGCGGGATAGTCAGATCGCCATGCGATTTCTCCTTGCCGGCGAGCGCTTCGAGCTGGCTCTGCGACGGGGCAAGGAATCGCGCTGGTATAACGCTATCTCTGAGCCTGTCGCCAGCACCATTCGTGTCGTGCTCCGATGGCTTAAAGGTGCCGGTTATTGGACTATCGACCAGTGTTTCCGGACCACATGTGGTTTTTCTACAGTCCTGATTTTCGTATTTATCGAGCAGCCGGATGGCCTCCCGCGTCGATCCGGCGCCAAGACGCTGGCGCACGCGGGCAAGACGTTGCCCGACCCCCGACGGCGAGATTCCTAAAACAATCGCCTGTTCCTTGTCGCTCATACTGCGCGCGAGACGCAGCGAATCGCGTTGCTGGGGGGTCAGCGATTCAATGGCCTTAATCGTCTCAGGGCGAAGAGGCGGTTCCGCATCCATGGGAACAGTCTGCGAGATGGTTGGCGCTTCGTAAAGACCGGGCTCTGCTACACCGACGTGCAGCTGATCCGGGCTTCCAGTTATTCATCCTGCAGGAGATAATGTTCCGCGAAACGATGGATCGCTAAATCCAGATGCGCGCTTGCCGCTCGTAGTTCGAGTTCGTCCATTCTGGCGAGGCAGTCTTTCATCTGCTGCTGCAGATCGACGATTTCCGCTTTGATAGCGGGGTCGTGAAGCCGGTTTTTTGACGAGTGGTCAGCCATATTCGCCTAAATCAACACACCCCGCAAAGCCGTGGGGCGGGCGGTTACAGCTACGCTAATGAATGTTGCCCGTCTATTTCAGATGTTGATCCGATCGCTGGGGCGCATCTGAAATTTCGGCTATAGGGCGCGGATGCTTCTCTCCACCTTCGCAATGATCGCTGTTCAAATCGTCCCTGCCGGGCAGACGTTCAAATGCACACCGACCCGTGTCTGGGATGGCGACGGGCCTGTGTGGTGCAAAGAAGGACCCAGGCTCAGGCTCGCCGGGATCGCGGCGCGAGAGCATGATGGGACATGCAGAACCAATCAACCGTGCCCTGTCGCGAGCGCTGAAGCGGCGCGCGATACGCTTGTCCGACTGATCGGGACGCCGCGCGGCACGAGCCGGTACGGGCATATCCTTGTCCGGGGCCCTGCGATGACGTGTCTTTCGACCGGTCCGGCCGTCGGATCGCGCACCGGTGCCTGGTGTACGTCACCGATCAGCGGCGATGTTTCCTGCGCTATGGTGCGGTCGAAGACCGTGCTCCGCTGGGTTCGATACTGGCGCAACCATCGCTGCGGGAAATGAGTCGCCCGCTCGAAGATTGGGAACTGTGGGGGGCGGCCACGATGGTGGTCCGGCAGCATGGTGACCGAGCACCGGCGTTCGTTGCCGAAAGGATCGGAGTTCTTGCGCTTGCGGGAGATTCTCGGGGCATGGACACTTGGAAGAGGATCGCTTCACGGGTCGCGCAACTGATGGACAACAACCTACGCAAGCATTGAAAGAGGTGCCCCTGTCGGCGCTTGACCCGGGATAGGCCGAGCACGATGGACGCATCCCGCCCTCCTGCCCCGAATCCGGACGGCCGGCGCGGCGGATTGCGCGCGCCTGTTCGTGCGCCAGCCGCCGCCATGCCCTCCGACCGGATCGGATCGAGCGTGCCACGCGAAATCTAAGGACACTGCGACCTCTGGCGCGTTCGCGATATCCCGCTAGCGTGCGCTCATCGGATCCAACGCGTTCCGCCTGAAGCCAAAGCCGAGCATATGCCCGAGCGTGCAAGGCGGCCCGAGCGAAAATCTTAAGCGCGGCTTCCGCAGCTTCCAGGAAGCGCCCGACCGCGACAAGCGGCGCATCCGGCCCGAAAGCTTTGCCGACCATTACAGTCAGGCCCGCCAATTTTATGTGAGCCAGACCCCGATCAAGCAGAAGCATATCGGCGCCGCGCTGGGGTTCGAACTCTCCAAGGTGGAACGGCCCGACATCCGGTCGCGCATGATATCGCACGCGCAACATCGACCGCGGCTTGACGGCGACCGTGGCCGAGGGGCTGGGCCTAGGTATGCCCGAACCAGCGCAGACCGCGCGGCCGACGATCGGGGACCTTGCTCCGTCCGACGCGCTCAGCATCATCAAGAACGGGCCGCAAAGCTTTGCCGTACGCAAGCTGGGCCTGCTCGTCACCGATGGCGCCGACGCGGGACTGGTGAACGCGCTCGTCGCGGCAT
Organism: Stakelama flava; assembly: GCF_019351405.1. Classification (GTDB taxonomy): domain Bacteria; phylum Pseudomonadota; class Alphaproteobacteria; order Sphingomonadales; family Sphingomonadaceae; genus Sphingomonas; species Sphingomonas flava_A. The sequence goes on along the minus strand of NZ_JAHWZX010000021.1, from coordinate 8,349 downwards.
GGAAAGCGCCGACGCGATGTGCGAGATCATCGCACCCAAGCACCCAAGATCGGCGGTGCCACGCTTTCGGATGAAACGCTGCTGCCTGCGCAGCAAAAGATCGATGGCGGACCTTCGATGCTCTACGATGCGGTCGCGGTGATCGCTTCGGAAGACAGAGCCAAACTCATCGCCACCAATGCCGCGGCAAAGGACTTCGTTAGCGGCACCTTCGCCCATTGCCATTTCATCGGCCTGTCCGAAGAGACCAGGCCGCTGATGGAGAAGGCCGGCCTGGCCGATGATCTCAATGACGGCTGCCTCGCGCTCGAGACGAAGGCGGACGCCAAGCGCTTCGTCGAAACGCTCGCACCGCCGCATTTCTGGGATCGCGAGCCGATGGTCGATCTCGATGCACACCCCGAATATGCAAGCAAAGGCGACGAGGATGGGCGAGACACCGGACAAGCGCGAACCGGGACCGCACGGCGATGCGGGCCCCTGGAGAAGGATGTGAAGCCGACGACTGTCGGGCTGCCGTCCGAGCCGCTAGAGAAACTGCCCATAGTCGGAACGGTCCGGCCCAAGGATTATCCCGAAGAGACGCGGGCCAAGGGCGATCCGGACGGGTGATCACCCCTTTACCAAGCCCGCCCCTGCGTCGCCAGCGCTTCCGGCTAATCTCTCGGGATCAGCCACAGGCTTCATGTGTTTAAGGGGGCGCCCCGCTTGAGAGAGATTGATTGTCCATGTTCACCGGCCGCTTTCTTGCCAATCGCCGCGGGGTCGCGTTGTTGGCCGAGGAACGCGCGCTTCTGGAATCAGCGATTAGCGAAGTCCGAACGCTCGAGCCGCGCCTCACACTCGTGCGTGCTGGCGAAGTCGTGGGAATCAGCACCCTACTCGTCGAAGGGATGATGTCGCGCTACATCGACGACCAGAGGGGCCTGCGGCAGCTCGTGGCGGTTCATGTCGCCGGCGAGTTCGTCGATCTTCACGCCTATCCGATGCATCGTTTGGACCACAGCATCGGCACGCTGACGGCGGCGACCGTCGCGATCATGCCCCATGACGCCCTGCAAGAGGTCCTTACCGGGCGCGAGGAATTCGCGCGCAAGCTCTGGTTCGCCACGTTGCTCGATGCCGCGCTGCACCGGGCGTGGCTGTTCCGCTTGGGGCGGCTCGACGCAGTCGGTCGCGTCGCGCATTTCCTGAGCGAGACCAACGCGCGACTGCAAGCAGTGGGCCTGAGTGACGGGCGCCGATTTGCGCTCGGGCTCACGCAGACTGACATCGCCGAGGTCTGCGGGTTGACCACGGTCCACACCAACCGCGCGATCCGCCAGCTGCGCGAAGCCGGCCTCTGCATCCTCAAATCCGCGTCGGTCGAGATCCCCGATAGCGAAGGTCTCGCCAAGCGGGGGGATTTCGACCCCGACTATCTCTATCTCGATACCCCCCGTTGAAAGGATGCCTGTCATGTCCGAAAAGCCCACCACCGAGCCGTTCGACAGTCCGGGCGTCGCCAGCGTCGAAGAGGGCCATGTCATCCTTGATGGACCCGACGGTATCGCCATCACGCTGACTATCGGGGCGGCGAGGCAGACCGGAGAACGCCTGATTGCGGCGGCAGACGCCGCGGCGCGCCAAGTTGCCGACCGCTGATCTGGTGTCCCCGCGCCGCACGCGCCAAGCTGCTTGGCCGGGCTGCCCGTTAGGTCGCTGCTAAGGGATCCTTGATGCGCATCGGGCTCGCAGGCCAAGTCGAAAGGGTGGCGGTGCGTTCCGCCGCCGTCGGCTGCCGCCGCACCACCGGCGCTCCCTCGTGCCATTCGACCACCCCCATTTCTGTGAACTGGTCGAGCCATCCGCGCATCGGCCAATCATGCCAACGCGCATGAAAGCGGCGCGCGTTGGCGACGATATCGTCGAGATGTTGGATCGGGGGATCATGGCTGGCATGATATTGATGGCAGGCGATCGCGCCGCCGACAAACAGCAGCGGCAGCCCCATGTCCCGGGCGCGATAGCCGAAATCGGTATCCTCGCCGCCATAGCCGGTAAACGCTTCGTCGAACCCACCCAGCGCCTCGAACCGCGCACGGCGGATCGCGAAGGCCAGCGACCAGAACAGCCCCGCCTGCGGCTCCTCGCGCACGCCGGTTACCGGAAAGCAGCGCACAGGATGTGCCGCCCCCGCGGCCAGCAGCGCGGACTCTTCCCAGCTTCCCCGCCCGTCGTCCGGCCCGAGATAGCGGACATCGGCGCAGAGCAGCGCATCGTGCCGGTCGAGCGTCTCTGAAAGCCGCCCAAGGCATTCGCGCATGGCGATGCAATCGACGTCTAGGAACAGCAGTTGATCCCCGCATGCCATGGCCGCCGCGCGATTGCGGGCGGCGGCGAGTGGCAGCCCATCCGTCTCCAACCGCTCAATTCGGATCGGAAACCCGGCCGCGGGCGCGCCGATCGGCGTGTCGCTCATATCGACCACGACCAATTCGTCGGCCTTGCGTGCACTGCGGCGCAGGCCCTCCACAAGCTGGGCGAGATGCGCCTCTCGATTTCGTACGATGGTAAGTACCGACAGCATGCTCAGCGCCGCCGCCACAGGTCGAGCCGGTAGCGCACGTGGCGCTCGCTCTTCTCTTCCGCGACTACATCGCGCAACGCATTCTTCAGGTGGAGAACCGCCGCGTCGCCGCTCTGGGGATAGTCGGTCTCACCGATGTAATGGACAAGGAGGATATGCCCGCCCGGCTCGACATGCGCGGAAAGCCATTGCGCCGCTCGGCCCAGGTCGGCGACGCTCCAATAATAGGCGACTTCGGACAGCAGCGCGAGTTCGAAGCCGTTAGCGCCCGGCGCTTCGCGCGGAAACGCCATCCGCTGGAACGTGAGGCCCCGCGGGCTCCCCAGACGCTCGCGCGCCTGGTCGAGCGCCTCGGCGCTAATGTCCAGCGCGATCAGCGTTTCGCACAGCGAAAACAGGCGCTGGGTAAGAACGCCGTGCGCACAGCCGACTTCGATGGCGCTGCGATATTGGCGATCGCCCAGCGCGGCGATCGTGCGATCGAACTTGGCGCGTTCATAGTCGCTCGACGCGAGATCCCAGGGATCGTCGTCGGACGCGAAAATCCTGTCGAAATAGTCCGCGTCGAGGCTCTTTTCGCTCATCGCCGCATCTCGTACAGGCCGAGCAGATCGTGCGGCGGCATCGCCAGCCGATCGCGCGGCAGCCGAAATCCGTCGCCCAGCCGTGGCGTAAGCTGGCTGCGATGCGCGCAAAGCGCTTGCCGTCGGCGCCCCGACGCCATCGGCGGCGTGCGTAAATAGCGCCGGCGGGGGTGGGGCGGGCTCCAGACATGATAGCTGAACAAGGCGATGTGCCGCCGGGCGCGGCGAACGGCTTGCGCGGCCAGTGCGAACGCCGCGACATGGTCGCAATGACTGTCGCTTGCATCGCTTACGGCGATCGCCTCGACGCGGCGGCGGCGCAATTGTTGCGCGAGATGCCGCGCCTCCGATTCAAACGCCGCACTGCCAGGCGCATGCGGATGGGCATCGCGCCAGTTCAACCAGTCGACTTGGGCGTGCGCCGCCCCCAGCCGCCGCAGCGCGGCGCGGGCCTCGCCGCGCCGGATGACCGCAAGTCTCGGGGTTCCGACTGGATGCGATCCCGTCCCGTCGGTCAGAAAGGCGATCCCGGCTAGCAGGCCTTTGCTTGCGGAATGCGCGATCAATGCTCCCGCGCCAAGCGTCTCGTCATCGGGATGTGGCACCACAACGAACCAGCGCGCGTGGCGCCAGCGACTGGCCTGAAGCGCGGCCGCCATCACCACAGCCGGTCGCCGGTGGCCCAGGGATCGCGCTCGAGCAGGATCTTGGCCGCTTCATCGCGGGCGTGATCGGGACCCGCCTGCCGCAGATATAGCGAAAGGTCGCGGATGATCTTGTCCGCGCGCTCGCCGTCGAACGCGCTGCGCGTGCCGAGCAGCCGCGCGGCCGCGTCCATCGCGGTGAGCCCGGCCTGTTCGACGACGCCGCGTGTCAGTCGGGCGATCGCCACCGCGTCGCCCTCTTCCCTGGCGAATCGCCGCGCCGCCTCGGCCACCCAAAAGCCGGCGCTGCGCATCGCGACGACCGCTTCGACGAAGCGCGCACGCTGCACCGGGTCGGCGCGGGCGGCGTCGCGCATGGCCTTGCGCGTTTCGGCGAGCAGCGCCTCGATCCCGCCAAGCTGTACCGCGCAGAAGCGCCAGGCGCCGCCGGTAAAGCGCGGCTCACGGTCGTAATCGCCGGGTTCGCCGACCAGCATGGAGGGCTCCAGCTCCAGACCCTCGACATCGTACCGGCCGCTGACGCTCGCCCGCATGCCCCGCACGCGCCAGCCGGTGAGGTCGGCGCGCGCTTCGTCGTTGGCAGGAACGAGAACGAGGCAACGGCCCCCTTCAGGCACGGCAGCAGTCACCAGCGCAAAATCAAGGCCGCCCGCGCCGCTGGCAAAGACCTTGGCACCGCGCAGCACCGGCAGCTCGCCCGGCTCGATGCGCACGCCCGGCGGCGCCTCGGTCGCCCACACGCCGAACCACGCGCCGCGATCGAGCGCATCGTCCAGCCAGACGAGTTGTTGAGGCGATGCATACCAGTCGAAAAGGGCGAGCGCGTTAACATGACCCTCATAGAGCCGCCCCACGCTCAGGTCTCCGCGGCCAACCTCGCGCAGCGTCCGGGCCATCGCGGCGCTAAACGCTTCGTCATTGCTGAACGCCTCTCCGCCAGCGGCGACCGGAGCAAATCGTCGATGCAAACCGGCTTCGCGCAGGACGCGCAGACCCGCGACCGGAAAACGTGGCGCCGCGTCGTAGCGCGCACCCAGTTCGGCGAGTTGGCCTTCGACCGAGCCGGGCGATTGCGCCTGGGATTCGAGATTGATGTTCATGATCTGGCTCGCTGCGCGCTTGCGGCCTGTGGCAGCAGCGTCGTCAGCCAAGCAGCGACGCGGGCAGCGCCTTCAGCCGTGTCGAGCGCGGGCGGCCAGCCGCCCCGCCGCTGTTCAAACGCGCGCGCAATAAGCAGGGGCCAGTCGGAAGCCGGGGGCCAGGTCCAGATGACCACCGCCGCCTCGAGCGCCGCGAGCCGCCGCGCCTTCGATCGCTGCTCGTCAAAGGGCCGCGCCTCCGGCAGGCACAGGAAGGGCTTGCGGCGGGCGAGGACAGCGCTCACGAGCCCGTCGCCTGCCGCACCGATCACGAGGCCGGCGCGCGCGATCGCGCCGTCGGCATCGTCGATCCACCCGTGCATGCGCAGGTTGCCCGGCATATCGGAAGGCACGTTGCAAGCCCCAAGAACTTCCCAGCGGTGGTCGGGAACCGCGCGCGCCGCTTCCGCCCAGCGCGCGCCGTCGCCATCGCCCCCGCCGCTGCCCAGCACAACCAGAATACACCGTTCGTCCACCTCTGCGACAGGTGCGGCGCGTATGATCCCCGGGGCGTAGAAGGTTCGGGCCACCACCTCGGGCGGCGTCGCTGGATCCTCCAGCGCGGCATGGAATGGCGCCAGCAGAGCGCAGGCGCTGGCGAATGCGTCGACATGCGGGCGATCGTCGCGCACGCCGCTCAGACGCACATAGACCGTCGGCACGGAAGCGAGCCTCGCCAGCATCGCCACCTCAACCGATACGTCGACCACCATCAGCCCGGGCCGCGCCTCGGCGATCCAATGCGTAATCTCGGCGGTACGCCGACGAACTCCGTCATGATCGAACGGCGCATAATGAAGCGCAGGCGGACGCTCGCCGCAGCTATCGCCGCACCGGTCCGCGCCGGAGAAAACGTCCGCGACGCGATCGTCGGGCAAATCGATTGCCGAAACGGCGCCGGTGCGACCGGCAAGCCCCGTGCCAAGCAGGGTGATGCCCGCGCCCACCGACTCGGCGATCGCGAGCGCGCGCTGGCGGTGGCCGTCGCCATGGTGATGGACATAATAGCCGATCGGTCCGGTCATGCGGCGCGCTTCCACTGCAGCGGCATATCGTGCGGCAGGGGCGCGAGTGCGGCCTCGGCAGCGGGTACCGCATCATCGCCATGCGCTATGCGCCAGCCGCGTCGCCAGTGCGCCCGATCGCGCCAGTGACGAAGGTCGGGAACGGTCAACGTTTCTCCCGAGACGGCAAGGCTCTCCCAATGGCGTATGTCTTCTGCCATGCCGCCCGCCGCCCGGCCGAGCGTGCGCGCAGAGGTTCGGGTCCAGACCGATGGCGGGTGGACGAGGCGGCCGCCCGCGCCGATCGCGGCGGCAACGAGCGCGCGGTCCTCGCCGGTCGCTAGTTGCGGGACGCCGCCCGCACGCCGGTAAAGCGCGACATCGAGCGCCAGGCTGGCGCCGGTGTGATCGCCATGGCGGGGCGGCGGGTCCCATGGCAGCGGATCGATTGCGTCCTCGATCGTACGAACCGCCTGCCAATAGGCAGCAAGCGCGGCGCGGATCGCGCCTATCTCCGTCGCGACGGGCTCGCGCTCGTCGAACTGGATCGCCCCCCCGATGACGTAACCAGCAGGCGCGGCGGCAAGATTGGCGGCGATCCAGCCGGGCGGCGGCCGGCAGTCGGCATCCGTCGAGATGAGCAGCTTATCATCGGCACCGGGCCATTCCATGCCGAGCTCCATAGCGGCGCGGCGCGCCGAGCCCGCATGCGCCTTAGCGGGCGGGAACATCGTTTCCCGCACGTGCAGCAGGACGCGGCCGTCGGCACGTTCAGCTGCCGACCGAGCCATCTCCACGGTGCCATCGTCACTATTGTTGATGAGCAGCGCCAGCCGGACAGGTCCCACGCCGTGTTGCATGCCCAGCGCCTCAATCAGCGTCGCGATCCGCCCCGCTTCGTTACGCGCCGGTACGCAAACGCAGAACATCCGCGTCACGCGACGCTCGCCACGGCGGCCGGATCTTGAACGAACGGATCAGGCAAAGTCCATTCCCTCGCGAGCCGCCGGTAGAGAGTCTCATAGGCATCAACCATCCGCTGAGCATCACAGTGCCGTTCAGCCCGTGCCCGGCAAGCAGCGCGATCGAGCGTCGCGGCGACGCATATGGCAGCGGCAAGTTCGGCGACATCGTCGGGCGCGGCAAGCGCGCCGCAGTGTTCATCGAGTAGCGCCGGCACGCCCCCTCGCCGGAAGGCCGCGACTGGCGTACCGCAAGCGAGCGCCTCCGCAACCACCAGGCCATAGGGCTCCTCCCAACGCGGCGTGCACAGTGCGGCGGCCGCGCCGCCCACCAGCCGTGCCAGCGCGACATGATCGAGATGGCCGACATAAATAGCATCGGAGCCGAGGCGCGGCGCGATCGCCTTCTCAAAATAGCCGGGGTTTGAGATGGGGCCGGCGATCCGCAGCGGCAGTCCCGCGCGTCGGGCGGCATCGATGGCGAGGTCGAGGCCCTTTTCAGGAACGATACGCCCATACCAGACGAGATAGGAGTCACGCTCGAGAATCGGACAGTAGGGAAAGTGGGTAAGGTCGATTCCGTTGGGAATTACCTCGTCGATTCGGGCGACATGTGACCACATCCCCGCCGTCGCCTCCGACACCGCGACATAATGCATGCGGGCGCGGTTGAGTCGAATGCCGCTTTCCAGCCAGCAAAAGGGCGGCGTGTGCAACGTGGTGATCATCCGTGTCGCCAGCGTGTCCGCCATGCTTACCGGCAGATAATGGAGCGAGTTGTTGTGAATGACGTCGAACGTGCGACCGCGCAGCTCGGTCATCAGTCGCAGATAGGCGTGATGCTCGCGGAAAAAGGCGACGTCATTTGCCTCGGCGACACCGGTTTCGAGCAACGAGGTCTGCTCGCAGATCGCTTCCACCCCGAGCGCCTGATCGGAGGCGTCCGAAGCAAATAGCGTCACGACGTGCCCACGGTCACGCAGCGCGCGCGTCAACATATGCGTATGCATTTCGAGACCGCCGGCGAACGGCTCGGATATGGCATATTTCAGATGGGCGATGATGGCGATCCGCATGACGCACTCCCGAACCCGCGACCAAGCCGGGCTATGTCAGAACATCGATTTGAACTGGCGATCGATCGAATAGCTCCCCCGCTATAACTTTAATCATAGCGTTAATTCCCGACACTTCGGAACTGTGGTGGCGGACCTCGTTCTTCTGATGTCCCCCGATCAAGGAGTAGCCTATGAGCATCGAAGGAAAGGCCAAGGAAACCGCCGGCTACGTGAAGGAAGAGCGGTGCATGGCGACGTTCAGGCGCTGATCCAGGCTGGGGTGATTGATCGCACCGACGATGGCATCGTCTTCCCCTATGATGCCGTCCATGTCGATTTCATGCTCAAAGCGGCATGATCGGGGCTGG
>NZ_JAHWZX010000020.1 GCF_019351405.1 Stakelama flava | reverse complement strand
CAGGATCAATCGGCAAACCGTATTGGGGGCATACCCCCAATACGGTTGTTGCCATCACGCCCAGCGATGGGCATCAAACTGGCCCGAGGCTCTCCTCATAGGTGGTAGAAACCTTGGGCTCAGACCACTTCAAATCACTCCGAACACCAGCGCCCCATCACCCTCTTCCACCTTCACGGTCGACCCGTCTTTTACTTCGCCGCGCAGGATCATGTCGGCGAGGGGGTCTTGGAGGTACTTCTGCACCGCGCGTTTTAGCGGGCGTGCACCGTATACCGGATCATATCCCACCCGGCCCAGCCAGTCGCGTGCGCCGCGCGTGAGGTCGATCGTGACCTTGCGATCGGCGAGCAGGCGCTGCACGCGCGCTACCTGAATATCGACGATCGGTCCCATATGTTCCTGGCCCAGCTTGTGGAACAGGATGATCTCGTCGAGGCGGTTCAGGAATTCGGGGCGGAAGTGCGCGCGCACCACCTCCATCACCTGCGGCTCGACATCCTCCACCGACTGGCCTTCGTCCAGATTGGTGAGATATTGCGATCCCAGGTTCGACGTCATGATGATGATGGTGTTCGAAAAATCGACCGTGCGCCCCTGGCTGTCGGTCAGACGGCCGTCGTCGAGCACCTGAAGCAGAACGTTGAACACGTCGCCATGCGCCTTTTCGACTTCATCGAACAGCACCACCTGATAGGGCCGCCGCCGCACCGCTTCGGTCAGCACGCCGCCCTCTTCGTACCCGACATAGCCCGGAGGTGCGCCGATCAACCGCGCCACGGCGTGCTTTTCCATGAACTCGCTCATGTCGATGCGCACCATGGCGTTCGCATCGTCGAACAGGAACTGCGCGAGTGATTTGGTAAGCTCGGTCTTGCCGACGCCGGTGGGGCCAAGGAACAGGAAGGAGCCGAGCGGCCGGTTCGGGTCCTGAAGCCCCGCGCGGCTGCGGCGAACGGCGGTCGAAACGGCCTTCACCGCGTCTGCCTGTCCAATGACCCGCTCGCCCAGAACCTCTTCCATCTTGAGCAGCTTTTCGCGCTCGCCCTCCATCATCCGGTCGATGGGAACGCCGGTCCAGCGGCTGACGACAGAGGCGATGTCGTCATCGGTTACTTCCTCGCGCAGCATCGCGCCTTCGGACGCGCCCTGCGCCTCGGCAAGCTGCTTTTCGAGGGTGGGGATCGTGCCATAGGACAGTTCGCCGGCGCGCCCCAGATCGCCAGAGCGTTGCGCCTGATCGAGTTCGATCCGCGCGGCGTCGAGTTGCTCCTTCAGCTTCGCTTCGGACTGGATCTTCACCTTTTCGGCCTGCCAGCGTTCGGTAAGCTGCGCTGATTCCGCCTCAAGCCCGGCAAGCTCGTCCTCAAGCCGGGTAAGGCGGTCGCGCGATGCCTCGTCGCTTTCCTTGCGCAGCGCCTCGCGCTCGATCTTCAGCTGAATGATGCGGCGGTCGAGATTTTCGATCTCCTCCGGCTTGGATTCCACTTCCATGCGGATGCGGCTTGCCGCCTCGTCCATCAGGTCGATCGCCTTGTCGGGCAGGAAACGGTCGGTGATATAGCGGTTCGACAGCGTCGCCGCCGCCACGATCGCGCCATCGGTAATGCGAACGCCGTGGTGAAGCTCGTATTTCTCCTTCAGCCCGCGAAGGATCGAAATCGTATCCTCGACCGTCGGTTCATCGACAAAGACCGGCTGGAACCGCCGCTGAAGCGCCGCATCCTTTTCGACATATTTGCGATATTCATCCAGCGTCGTCGCACCGATGCAATGCAATTCGCCGCGGGCGAGCGCGGGTTTGAGCAGATTGCCCGCGTCCATCGCGCCATCGGTCTTTCCCGCGCCGATCAGGGTGTGCATTTCGTCAATGAACAGGATGATGCTGCCTTCGCCGGCCTTCACCTCGTCCAGCACGCCCTTTAACCGTTCCTCGAACTCGCCGCGATATTTCGCGCCGGCAATCAGCGCGCCCATGTCGAGCGCCATCAGTTCGCGATCCTTCAGATTGTCGGGCACGTCGCCATTGACGATGCGCAGCGCAAGGCCCTCGGCGATCGCGGTTTTGCCGACGCCGGGTTCACCGATCAGCACGGGGTTGTTCTTCGTCCGGCGGGCAAGGATCTGCACCGTGCGGCGGATTTCCTCATCGCGCCCGATTACGGGGTCCAGCTTGCCGCCGCGCGCCGCTTCGGTCAGGTCGGTGCAGAATTTCTTCAGCGCGTCATACCGGTCCTCGGCGCTGGCGGTGTCGGCGGTGCGGCCGCCGCGCAGGTCGTTGATCGCGCTGTTGAGCGCTTCGGGGGTGACATTGGCATCGGCAAGCGCCTTGCCCGCCGCCGTGGTCTTGGCGAGCGCGAGCGCGAGCAGCAGCCGTTCGACGGTGACATAGCTGTCGCCCGCCTTTTGCGCGACCTGTTCGGCGGAATCGAGCAGCCGAACTGCGTCATTGTTCAGCCCCGGCGTCGCCTGCGCGCCCGATCCCGAAACGGCGGGCAGCCTGGCAAGCGCGGCATCGGTTTCGGCTACGGCGCGCTTTGCATCGCCGCCAGCCTTTGCGATCAGGCCGGCCGCCATGCCTTCGCTATCTTCAAGCAATGCCTTCAACAGATGTTCGGGCGTGATCTGCTGATGGCTCAGACGAATGGCAACGGTTTGCGCGGATTGGAGAAATCCCTTCGCGCGATCGGTAAATTTTTCAAGATTCATGGTAATTCCCTGCTAGTCTTTGGCTAACAGATAGTGTTGCAGAAATACAACACAACCCTTGGAAGCACAGATAATGTGTTGCGCCGGGCAAGGATGTGCAATCGGGAGGAATGCGGATGGTCGCCGCGACATGCTGACACCGCGATGACGGCTTGCGTGGCACACAAGCCCGCACTCCTAATAGCTGTTTGAAAAGTCCTTGCCTTTTTGTGGTGTATTGTCACGATGCAACACATCCGCAAAAAGATTCAGGGGGAAATTCATGATTCGATCGGCCTTGTCGCTCGCTACCGCCGGCCTGCTGCTGACGGTTTCATCTGCAGCGCTTGCCCATGCACAGACGCCCCCCGCATCGGCGAAGCGGGACGCTGCGCCGTTATCGCAACTGGTGGCCGACGTGGATATTCCGCACCAGGGCTTCACGCTGCCCAACGGTTTGCGCGTGATCGTCGCGCCCGATCACAAGGCACCGGTCGTTGCCGTGTCGGTCTGGTATCATGTCGGATCGAAGGATGAACCGGCGGGCAAGACCGGGTTCGCACACCTGTTCGAACATCTGATGTTCGGCGGATCGGAAAACAGCGATCAAAGCTGGTTCACTCCGATGCAATCGATCGGCGCGACCGATCTGAACGGCACGACCTATTTCGACCGGACCAATTATTTCGAGACGGTCCCGCGCGGCGCGCTCGATACCGCGCTGTTCCTAGAAAGCGACCGGATGGGCCATCTGCTCGGCGCGGTCACGAAGCCGAAGCTCGATGTGCAGCGCGGCGTCGTTCAGAATGAAAAGCGGCAGGGCGATAACCAGCCGGGCGGACTGATCGATTACGATGTGTATGCGACGCTGTTTCCCGAAGGCCATCCCTATCACCACACCACCATCGGTTCGATGGCGGACCTCGATGCGGCTAGCCTGGAGACGGTAAAGGGCTGGTTCCGCGATCATTACGGGCCGAACAATGCGGTACTGGTGCTGGCCGGAGACATCGACCTTCCGGCGGCAAAGACGCTGGTGACCAAATATTTCGGGGACATTCCGCGCGGCCCGCAATCGCACCCCGCCGAAGCTGACGTGCCGACGCTTTCTGCGCCGGTGCACAAGGATTTCAAGGATCAGGTTGCGAACACGACCATCGCCCGGCTGTGGGCGGTGCCGGGCATGTTGTCGAAGGATGCGCCGGCGCTCGACCTGACGGCAAGCGTGCTGGGCGGCCTCGCCAGTTCGCGCCTCGACAATATGCTGGTGCGCGATGAAAAGCTGGCCGTCAGCGTATCTGCCGGGTTTGAGGAATTCGAACGCGTCGGCGTTTTCGAGGTGAAAGCGGTGGTGAAGCCGGGAGTCGATCCCGAAACGGTGGGCAAGCGAGTCGATGCAATCATCGCCGATCTGATCAGCAAAGGTCCGACTGAAGCGGAGCTTCAGCGCGCCAAGACGGACGACGTCGCGAACACCATTCGCGGGCTTGAATCGGTCGGCGGCTTTTCGGGCAAGGCGGTGACGCTGGCGCAGGGCGCGGTCTATGCGAACGATCCGGCCTATTACAAGGAACGGCTGGCGAGCGAAGTCGCGCTGACCCCGGGCGAAGTTCAGCAGGTGGCGCAGAAATGGCTGTCGCGTCCGGTTTTCTCCTACACGCTCTCGCCAGGTGAACGCAGCGGCGATTACGAAGAAGCGTCGGGCGTCGGCGCAGGGGCCGCGACCGGAAGCGCACCCAGCTATTACCGCGCCCCGCTCGCCGGAGAACATCCGATGGCGAAAAAGCCCGCGCATCTGGCGACGCCGATGGAGCGCGCCGCGTCCGATGCGGCCGAAACCGCGCCGCAAGCGGCGGGGGCGGGCGGCGGCGTCGACCGTTCGAAACTGCCGGAGGTGGGGGAGATTGCCGATCTTGATTTCCCCGATGTCGAACACGCCACGCTTTCCAACGGCATTCCCGTTGTTTTCGCCCAGAGGACCGGCGTACCGGTGGTGCGCGTCGCGGTCGATTTCGATGCGGGCGCGGCCGCCGATCCGCGCGATGCGCTTGGCACACAGTCGTTCATGCTCTCGCTGCTCGACGAAGGCACGACGCATCTCAACGCGGTTCAGATCGCCGAGGAGCAGGAGCGGTTGGGCGCGACGATCAGCGCCAGTGGCAATATGGATCGCACCGGTGTTTATCTCAGCGCGCTGACGCCCAACCTTGCGCCCTCGCTCGGGCTTTTGGCGGATGTCGTTCGCAACCCAGCCTTCCGTCCGGCGGATGTCGACCGGGTCCGCGCGCAGCAACTCGCCTCGATTGCTGAGGAGACCAAGAACCCGACCGGGATCGCACTGCGCACGCTGCCGCCGCTTCTGTACGGCGACAAGCACCCCTATGGTGTACCGTTTCGCGGCACCGGCGACCCTGCGGTGGTGGCCAGGCTGACCGCCGCCGACCTGAAGGGCTTTCACGGCAAATGGCTGCGTCCCGACAACGCCATGATCTTTGTGGTGGGCGATGCAAAGCTGTCTGATGTGATGCCGCTGCTCGAAAAGAGCTTTGGCGACTGGAAGGTTTCGGGCGCGAAGCCGGTCAAGAATTTCGACGCGAAGCTTCCCGCGCAGACCAATCGAGTGCTGCTGGTCAACCGGCCCAATTCGCCGCAGTCGCTGATCTTTGGCGGTGAGGTGATGCCCATTCAGGGCACCGATTCGATCGAACCGTTGATGCAGGCGAACGATGTGCTGGGCGGCAGCTTCCTGTCGCGCCTCAATCACGATCTGCGCGAAACCAAACACTGGGCCTATGGTGTGCAGGGGTTCATCTATCGCGTCGAAAATCAGGTGCCCTATATGATCTATGCGCCGGTTCAGGCGGATCAGACCGGTCCGTCGATCGCGGCGATGGACGAAGACATGAAGGCGTTTCTCGGCTCAAAAGGGGTTACCGACACGGAGTTGAAACGCACGATCAGCGGGGCGATCCTCGAACTGCCGGGCCAGTTCGAAACGGCAGCCGATGTATTGGGCGGGCTTGAATCGAATGCGCGCTACAACCGGCCCGACAATTATTACGAAACGTTGGCCAGCCGCTATCGCTCGATGACCGCGACGCAACTCGACGCCGCCGCGCGTAAGGCGATCGATCCGTCGAAAATCACCTGGGTCGTGATCGGCGATGCGGCAAAAGTGAAGCCGCAACTCGACGCGCTGAATATTCCGGTCGAAACCACGGGCATGCCCGGCGCTTCGGACGAATGATCCGGTGGGCGGGGGACGACAATACTATCGGCTCCCGCTCTACCGGCAGCGGCATCGGCCCTTTACAGTTTTTCCCAGGGTTTTTCGCGCAGGTTCAGATGGGTGAGCCTGCGTTTTTCCAGGCGCGGCGCGAGGAAGCGATAGAAATACCAGTCCTTCGCCGCGAACGGCGTCAAATGATAGAGCAGCCGTTCGCCGAGCGTCCAGCGCACCCGCCGCCGATCCGAGCGTCGGGGGGAGGGGATGCACCACAAATCGGGCGGATAGGCTGCACGTCCCAGCTTCAACACGCGCTGCATAACCTCATGATCCATCAGCACATAGGGCCAGCGCCGATGCGTATAGCCGCCCGCCGCCACGAACGCCCGCGTGCGAAAGGTCTGACCGAAACCGCCGGTATGCGTCTGTTTCGGCCATAATTTTGCCGCCACTACCGAACGCCAGAAGCGTTTGCGGCGCGCGGCGCGCCCATCGGGCGGGGCGGGGACATCGACCGCCATCACCGCCACCAGCGCCGCGCCGTCAGCATCATAGGCCGCCTGCGCCCGCGCAAGATAATCGGGCGGATACCAGGTATCGGCATCGCCGAACGCGACGAAGTCGGTGTCGATGTACGGCATCGCGGTTTCGAGCGCATGGATCTTGCCCGGTTTACCTTCGGTCAGATGCAGGCTTTCGATGCCGTCCAGCCGAGCGGTGAGCGCGCGCGCGATTGCCGCCGAACCATCGTTCGATCCGTTATCGATCAGGATCAGGCGAAACGGCTTTACGCTTTGCGCGGCGAGCGATGCGATCGTGTCTGAAAGAAAGGTCGCTTCGTTGTAATAGGCGATGACGAAGCTCCAGCGCATGACGTTCACCGCGCCAGTTCGATCAGCGTGCGGCAGGCATGCTCGCTAGACCGGGGACCGTGGCTCGCCACCACCTGAGCGCGCCCGGCCCTGCCCATCGCGGCAAGCCGTGCCGGTTCGCGCAGCAGCCGGGTGACGGCGGGTTCGAAGCTGTGCCTATTGACCAGCGCGCCGCAGGCGGGGGGCACTACATCCGGCCCGATGCGGTCGTCCATCGCCACCACGGGAATGCCGCACGCCATCGCTTCGGGAATTGCGCGCGGGAAATAATCGCGCCGCCCCGCATGGAAATAGAGCCGCGCCTGATTGATCAGGCCGGGCACTTCGCCATGCGGGCGGTGCCCAAGCCATTCGATATGCGGATACCGCCGTGCGAGCATCGCCGCTTGTGGTCCGCCGCCGACCACCGCCACGCGGGCGATGCGCGACAGGCGGCCGATCTCGTCAAACCGTTTCCAGCGGTTGAGGCGGCTCACCGCGATCACGTCCCAGCGCTTTTGGACCTGAGGATCGGGAGAGAAGCGTTCGACATCGATGGTTTTGGGCAGTCTTTCCGTCCGGTCGGAAGCGATCGCGCGCCGCCAGAACCGCCACCCCGGATGGGCGAGTGCATATTCCTGGCCCGCGCTTTCGGTGAACAGAAAGTCGGCGCGCGGCACCAGACGACTCCAGTAATCGCCGCCGATGATGATCGCGAAACGCCGCCCGCCGGGGTTCAGCGCATGGTCGTACAGATGGTATCCGGCGCCGCCATTGGCGCCGATCAGCACGAACAGATCGGCCGGATCGTCGCGTGCCGCCGTCGCCATCGCATCGCTATACTGGTCACGGCTCTTCGCGCCGCCGCCCGATGTCGCGAACAGCCGGATGGGATAGGCCGGGCGGTCGGCGAATTGCGATGTCAGCACCGCCCCCTCATCGCCCACGCCCCACAACTCGACATCCGTGCCCAGCGCGGCTAACAGGGCGGGCATCCTTCGGTCGCGGTTGTCCCAGGCAAGCCATTCCGAAAGATCGGCGATGCCGTGATAGACGGGATAGGTCAGGACGAAGATGATGCGCATCGAAGCGCGCGCTATCAGTCGGCGGATACCCTGACCAGTAGTCCCGATCCCGTCTGGTCCGATGACGGCCCGCGCATCAGTTGCGTCATGGTGACCGCCAACCGCGCCGCGCTGGCGCGACGGGCGATCACGTGCTTCGTGCATCAGCGCTGGGCCAATCGCGAATTGGTAATCGTGGATGACGGGGAAGCGGATTATTCGCCGCTGTTCGCCGGCATTCCCGCCGATCGGATCGCGTATCACAAAGTCGCCCGACGACCCGAAACCACATTGGGCGCCTTGCGCAATCTGTCACTCAATCTCGCTCGCGGTGATCTGATCGCGCAATGGGACGATGATGACTGGTATCATCCCGACCGGCTGGCGGTGCAGGCGGCTGCACTCGGCGAGGGGAGTGATGTCTGCCTGCTCGCCGGGACGCTGATGCACCTCGATTCGCCGCGCTGGTTCGATCACCCCTATATCGGCACGCTGCGCCCCGGCGTCCCCGGCACGATCGTGCACCGCGCCAATTTCCGTGCCCGCTATCCCGACGAACGGCGCGGGGAGGATACGGTGTTCCTCGACAACTGGCCGCGCGCTGCGGTGCGCATTATCGAAGCGCCGCACCTGTTCGTGCGCGCTTTTCACGGGTCGAATACCTGGGAAGCGCATCATTTCACCCGGCGCATCCGCAACACCCCTGCCGCCGCGATCGAATATGTCTGGCGGCGGTTCGTCACCCGCAACCTGCATGGCCATAGCCGTTTCCGGATGGGCACCGCCGAACGCGATGCCTTTGCCCGGTTCATCGCAGATTCGAAGCGGGCGGGTATTTTCGCGTGATGGCGCTGATCGGTCGGCTGCGCGGATGGGCCGGTTCGCGGGACGGGGGTAGAGTGCTTGCCGTGCTTCGCTGGTTGTTCTTCGCGACGATGATCGGCTGGCTGGTGGCAAAGGTGAATGCGATCGGCTGGGGCGAAGTCGCGCGCTCGCTTCCTGCCAACCCGCTGTTCTATATTCTGTTCGTGATCATGTTCCTGATGCTTCCCGCATCGGAAACGCTGATATTCCGCCTGATTCTGGGCGGAGGGATCGTGCGGGAATTTCCGATATTCATCCGCAAGCGCATCCTGAACGCCGCATTGGTTGGCTATTCAGGAGAGGCCTATTATTTCCTTTGGGCGCAGCGGAACCTGCGGCTTCCCGCGAAGCGAATCATGCTCGGGATCAAGGATAACGCAATACTGTCCGCGATTTCGTCGGCAACGATCACTGCGCTGTTGCTGATCGCGTTCGTGACGACGGGGCAGGCACGGCTTTTCGCGCGCTGGCTCGATTCGGCGGCGGGCTGGCTGATCGCGGGGGCGCTTGCCGCTGCCTTCGTGCTGCCGTTCGCCTGGCGGCTGCGGCGACGCATTTTTTCGATACCGGTATCCACCGCGATCGCCGTACTCGCCATCCACATGGTGCGCATCGCGCTGGTCGTGCTGCTTCAGGCAACGCAATGGGCGGTGGTGTTGCCGCAAGAGCCGTGGAGCGTGTGGATATTGTTTCTCACCATGCAGATGGTGGTGTCGCGCCTGCCGTTCATTCCCAATCGCGATCTGCTGTTCCTGTCGGCCGGGTTGCAGATGAGCGGCGCGGTCCATGTCCCGCAAGAGGCGATGGCCGGGCTGCTTCTCGCCGGGGGCGCGCTAACGCAGGGGAGCAACCTTGTCTTCTTTGTCCTGACTGCGGTTTTTCGCCCGCGCGATTTGCCGCGTGGCGAATCGCTTCCCACCGATGACACGCTGGTCGCGACACCGCCCGCGCGTTGAACGCGGCCCGCTTACGCTGCGGCACACTGGCGCGGGGTGTGATCGCTTGACAGTCGGGTTTCTCCGGGCGACCTCTCGTGCCGGACGGGCGCTGCCCGGAAATGCATTAAGGAGAGACATATGGCGGACGTGGACGGCACCTGGGAAACGGTGACCAAGACCCCGATGGGCGACCAGAAGGCGGAAATGACGATCAACAGTTCGGGGGACAGCTTCACCGGCACCTTTGCCGGCGACATGGGCCAGACCGAGATCGAGGACGGCAAGGTGAATGGCAATACCGTCACCTTCAAGATTTCGATCAAATCGCCGATGCCGATGACGCTCGACGGCGAAGCGACGGTAGACGGCGACACGATGAACGGAAATGTGAAGGCGGGCGCGTTCGGTGCCTTCCCGCTTACGGGCACGCGCAAGGCCTGAATTCTCGCCTTTTGTCAGAAAAGCTCGCTTTCCCGCGGGAAGGCGGGCTTTTTTCGTTTCCGATCATTTACACGCCCACGCTCGCAGTCCTAAGGTCACGCTCGATCGTGTGACGTTACAACGCACCACAAGCTTTCTGGGGGACTTCTATCTATGCGCATACAGCTTCTCGCCGCCGCAGCGGCAATCGCGGGTCTGGCG
Source organism: Stakelama flava (assembly GCF_019351405.1). GTDB lineage: Bacteria > Pseudomonadota > Alphaproteobacteria > Sphingomonadales > Sphingomonadaceae > Sphingomonas > Sphingomonas flava_A. Next base: position 26,700 of record NZ_JAHWZX010000020.1, on the reverse strand, counting down.
GGACAAGGCTATGCGCAGGATCAAAAGCCCAGCCCCAACCAGCAATATGACGAACGCCCGGCCGACCTGAACCTGTCGCATCAGGGCTGGAACTATGAAAAGCGCGTCGTCGACATTCCGATGCGCGACGGGGTGAAGCTGCATACCGTCATCCTGATCCCCAACGGCGCGAAAGATGCGCCGATCCTCCTTACCCGCACGCCCTATAATGCCGAAGGGATGACGGGCGGGGCGGGCAGCAGTGCGAATCTGGCCGAAGTGTTGCAGCATTCGGACGGGCCGGCCGACGTCATCCTGAAGGGCGGCTATATCCGCGTCATTCAGGACGTTCGCGGCAAATACGGGTCGGAGGGCATCTATATGATGAACCCGCCGCCGCATGGCACCGATTTGAACCCCACCGACACCGACGATTCGACCGATACGTACGACACGATCGACTGGCTGGTGAAGAACGTGCCCGAATCGAACAAGAAGGTCGGCATTCTCGGCATTTCCTATGACGGCTATCTGTCCCTGACCGCCACAATCGATCCGCATCCCGCGCTGAAGGTAGCGGTGCCGATGAATCCGATGGTCGATGGCTGGCGCGGCGACGACTGGTTTCACAACGGCGCGCTTCGCGAAACCAACATGACCTATATCTGGGAACAGGAAGCGACAAAGGCCAATTCCAATCCCTGGTTTTCCACCACCTATGACGATTACGATTATTACAAGCGGGCGGGCTCTGCCGGTGCGGCCGCGGCGCAGCATAATCTGGATCAGATCGGCTTCTGGAAGAAAATCTCCTCGCACCCTGCCTATGACAAGTTCTGGCAGGATCAGGCGATGGACAGGGTACTGGCGAAACATCCGCTGAAGGTCCCGATCATGCTGGTCCACGGTCAGTGGGATCAGGAGGATATCTATGGCGCGCCGGCGGTGTGGAAGGCGCTGAAGCCGAAGGATACCGACAACGACATGCTCTATATGACCATGGGGCCGTGGTATCATGGTCAGGAAGTGCGCGACGGCTCCGCGCTTGGCAATATCGACTGGGATCAGGATACGGCGAAATGGTGGCGCTGGCATGTGTTGGCACCGTTCCTTTCGCACTATCTGAAAGGCACGCCGATGGACGTGGCCCCCGTCACGGTATTCCGGTCGGGCACCAATGAATGGCAGGAACTGCAGGACTGGCCGGTCGCGAAGGCCAACGATCCGCTCTATCTGAAGCCCGGCGGCGGGCTTGGTTTCGACAAGGCTGCCGGCCCGATGCAGACCGCCGACTATGTGTCCGACCCCGATCACCCGGTCACCTATCGCCCGCGGCCCATCCCGCCGGTCTATGCTTCGGGATCGACCTGGCATCAGTGGCTGACCGATGATCAGCGCTTTGCAGAATCGCGTCCCGACGTGCTGACCTTTACCACCGATGTGCTGACCAAGCCGGTGACGATCGCGGGCCAGCCGGTGGTGCACCTCAACGCATCGACCAGCGGCACCGACAGCGACTGGGTGGTGAAGCTGATCGACGTGTATCCCGATCAGGTTCCGGCAAAGCCCGAAATGGGTGGGTATGAATTTCCGGTGGCGATGGACATCTTCCGCGGCCGCTACCGCGAATCGCTAAGCGATCCGAAATCGATCACGCCGGACAAGCCGCTCGAATACACGTTCGACCTGCCCAACTCGGATCATGTTTTCCTGCCCGGCCATCGCATCATGGTGCAGGTACAATCGAGCTGGTTCCCGCTCTATGATCGCAACCCGCAGAAATACGTGAAGAACATCTTCTACGCCAAGCCGGAGGATTTCCAGAAAGCGACGCAGAAGGTGACGGTTTCCGGTCCGAACGCCAGCTATATTGACCTGCCGGTCGTCGCGAATTGAGGAGCGTGAATATGAACACCTGGATTCGCTCGACGCTGCTCACCGGCATCGCGGTTACGCTTGTCGGTGCCGCCCCGGTGCAGAACCGGCCGCAGGTCACGCCTGACATGGTGCAGACTGGCAGCGACATTCCCGCCGACTGGCAAGCGCCGCAGACCGGGTTCGATTACGTCAAGAAGGACGTGATGATCCCGATGCGCGACGGGGTGAAGCTGCACACCGTCATCATGATTCCAAAGGGCGCGCACGACCTGCCGATGGTGCTCGAACGTACACCCTATAACGCCAGCGGCTTTGCGCCGAACAATGCGCCGAAGATGAAGGATGCGGTCTGGTCGGGCGATACCGATTGGGCCGATGGCACCCATATCCTGGTCTGGCAGGATATTCGCGGCAAATACGGGTCGGAAGGCGATTATGTGATGACGCGCCCGCCGCGCGGGCCGCTTAATCCGACGCAGACCGACGACACCACCGACGCCTATGACACGATCGACTGGCTGGTGAAGAATGTTCAGGGGACGAACGGCCGGGTCGGGATGATCGGATCGTCATATGACGGCTGGACGGTGGCGATGGCGCTGCTCGATCCGCATCCGGCACTGAAGGTCGCCGCGCCCGAAAGCCCGATGGTCGATGGCTGGATGGGCGACGACTGGTTCCATTACGGCGCGTTCCGCACCGGCAATCTCGATTATTATGTGGGGCAGATGACTGAGGCGGGCAGCGCCCCGGCAATGCCGCGCGACACCTATGACGAATATGAATACTGGCTTGAAGGGTCGGTAGGCGACATCGCCAAAAAGCATGGCGTCGACAAACTGCCCTTCTGGCAGCGGCTGACCGCACACCCGGCCTATGACGCGTTCTGGCAGCTTCAGGCGGTGGACAAGATGGTCGCGGACAAGCCGTCGAGCGTTCCCACAATCTGGCTTCAGGGGTTCTGGGACCAGGAGGATATCTACGGCGCGGTGCATAGCTGGGAAGCGCTGGAAAAGGCCGGGCACGGGGCGAACAACCACCTCGTCATCGGGCCGTGGTGGCACAGCCAGATCAACCGCTCGGCATGGAATCTGGGGCCGCTCAAATGGAATGGCGATACCGCCGCCAATTTCCGGCAGGATGAACTGATCCCGTTTTTCGACCAGTATCTGAAGGACGGTGCGCCCACGCACAAAATGCCGTCGGCGATGATCTACAACTCGGCTGAAAATCATTGGGACAGCTTTGCCGACTGGAAGGCGAACGAGGACCGGACGCTGACGCCGCTATATCTTCAGGCGGACAAGCGATTGGCGTTCGATGCGCCGGGTGTGGGCGGAGAGGACAGCTATGTCTCCGATCCCGCCAAGCCGGTTCCCTATATCCAGCGGCCGATCACCAGCGGGGATGAGGACCGCTGGCGGACCTGGCTGGTGCAGGATCAGCGCTTCGTTGCCGATCGTCAGGATGTTGTTTCCTACACCACGCCCGTGCTCGACAAGACGGTGACGATCCACGGCGCGCCCGTTGCCGATATCTTTGCGAAGACCACCGGAACCGATAGCGATTTCGTGGTGAAGCTGATCGACGTGTACCCCGCGACCAATCCGGAAAACCCCGAAATGGGCGGCTATCAGCTACCCATCGCGATGGACATTCTGCGCGGCCGGTATCGCAACAGCTTTTCCGATCCCTCGCCGATCCCGGCGGGCACGGTGCAGGAATACAAGTTCCGCCTGCCGACGGTGAATTACGAAGTGAAGCCGGGCCACCGCATCATGGTGCAGATCCAGTCGAGCCTTTTCCCCGTCTATGACCGCAACCCGCAGAAATATGTGAAGAACATCTTCTTCGCCAAACCGGGCGATTATCAGAAAGCGACGGTGAGCATCGAACATGGCGGCACCGGCAAGAGTGCCGTGCTGCTTCCGCTGGCGGGCGGATAACACCCGTCGCCGCGAGGAGCGAGGCGACGAAGCCGTCCGGTTCGCGGGCGGGCCGGGTTGCTTCGCTACCCTCGCAAGGACGGCGTGGGACGGGATTCCCGCGCCATGGAAACGCTCGCCTGGTTCTATCGCCAGACGCGCGTGACGTGCCCCATCTTGCGGCCGGGACGGATTTCGGATTTGCCGTACAGGTGGAGATGCGCTTCCGGCTCGGCGATGATCCGGGGCCAGCGCTTCGCCTGATCGCCAATCAGATTTTCCATCTCGACGCGGCTTCCGGTCACCGCCGTCGATCCCAGCGGCAGACCGCAAATCGCGCGGATATGGTTTTCGAACTGGCTGGTGACCGCGCCCTCGATCGTCCAATGGCCGCTATTGTGCACGCGCGGCGCCATTTCGTTGAAGATCGGCCCGTCCTTGCCCGCGAAAAACTCCAGCGTCAGGACCCCGACATAATCGAGCGCATCGGCAACCCGGCCTGCCAGCGCCGCCGCTTCGGTCCACAGCGCCGCGACTTGCGCCGGGGCGGGGACGGTCGAGCGGGCGAGGATGCCGTCTTCATGCCCGTTGAGCGGCGGCGGATAGCTTGCATGTGCGCCATCCATCCCGCGCGCCAGCACGATTGAAAATTCATGATCGAAATCGACAAAGCCTTCGAGGATCGCGGGATTGCCGCCGATCGCGTCCCACGCAGCGTCGGCATCGTCCGCGCTGGCAAGTCGCGCCTGCCCCTTGCCGTCATAGCCGAAGCGGATCGTTTTCAGGATCGCCGGGCATCCGATCTCGGCGATCGCGCTGTCCAGTTCCTGGCGGTTCGTCACCGCGCGCCATGGCGCAGCGCGGCCGCCCAGCTTTTCGACAAAGGTTTTTTCCTGCGTCCGGTCCTGTGCGATCGAAAGCGCCTGTGCCGACGGGCGCACCGGCACGCTTTTCGCCAGCGTCGCGATTGGCGCAGCCTCGATATTCTCGAATTCGTATGTGACCACATCGACCGCTTCGGCGAATTGCGCGAGCGCCGCTTCATCGTCATATGCGGCGGCGGTGAATGCGTTGTTCACATCGCATGCCGGTCCCGAAGCGGGCGCGAAGACATGGATGCGATAGCCGAGCTGCGCCGCCGCGACGCCAAGCATCCGGCCAAGCTGGCCAGCGCCGATAATGCCGATGGTCGATCCGGGGGGCAGGGTGTTCATTCGGGTTCGTTCGCCACGCTGTCGGTTTGTCGCTCACGCCATTCGTCGAGCCGCTTCGCCAGCGCATCGTCGGACAGCGCCAGAATGCCCGCGGCCATCAGTCCGGCATTGATCGCACCCGCCTTGCCGATGGCGAGCGTGCCGACCGGAATGCCGCCGGGCATCTGAACGATCGAAAGCAGGCTGTCCATGCCGTCCAGCGCCTTTGACTGGACCGGCACGCCGAGAACGGGCAGCCGCGTCATCGACGCCGTCATACCCGGCAGATGCGCCGCGCCGCCCGCGCCAGCGATAATGACCTTCAGCCCGCGTCCCACCGCGCCCGTCGCATAGTCGTAAAGCCGCTGCGGCGTGCGGTGCGCGGAAACCACCTTCGCTTCATGCGCAACGCCCAGCGCCTCCAGCGTATCGGCGGCATGGCGCATCGTTTCCCAATCGGAGGTACTGCCCATGATGATGCCGACAACCGGTGCGTGCGCCATAATATTACCCTGTGCGTGACGGGAAGCGCCGGTTCCTAATCGTCGGTCCCGGCAAGGGCAATCGAAGTTTCGCGAAACGCCACGATCCGAACCTCACCGTTCATGCAGGTAGAAACGTTCCTGTTCGCGCATATCGTCGTCCAGTTCGTACACGATCGGTTTGCCGGTGGGGATTTCCAGCCCGGTAATCTCGTCATCGGGAATGTTCGACAGATGCTTCACTAGCGCGCGCAGCGAATTGCCATGCGCCGAAATCACCACGCGCTTGCCTGCTTTCAGGTCGGGAACGATCGTGCCCTGCCAATAGGGAAGCACGCGCGCGATCGTATCCTTCAGGCTTTCGGTATTGGGAATGTCGATCCCGGCATAACGGCGATCCTGTCTCAGATCGTATTTGTCGCCTTCCTCCTGCGGCGGGGGCGGGGTGTCGAAACTGCGGCGCCAGATATGCACCTGTTCGTCGCCATGCTTTTCCGCCGTCTCCGCCTTGTTAAGGCCGGTCAGCCCGCCATAATGGCGTTCGTTGAGGCGCCAGTCCTTTTCGACCGGCAACCACAACCGCCCCATCGCCTCCAGCGCGAGGTCAAGCGTCTTGATCGCCCGCGTCTGCACCGAGGTATAGCATTGATCGAAATCATATCCCTTTTCGGCAAGCATCTCACCCGCCTGAATCGCTTCCTCGACGCCCTTCTCGGTCAGGTTCACGTCCCACCAGCCGGTGAACCTGTTTTGCAGATTCCATTCGGACTGGCCGTGGCGGATCAAAACGAGTGTGGGCATGGACGGACCTTTCAAGAGCGTTGAGGCTTTAACGGGGCTGATAGAGACGGTGGCACGGCCAAGACAAGCCGTCTGATACAAATCAACGAAGGAAAGCCCGATGACGATCCAGCGCCGAACCCATGTATATGACGGCCCCGGCGGCCCGTTCGAAGGCGTGATCGCCTGGGACGACGAAGTGCCGGGTGAGCGGCCGGGAATTGCCGTCATTCCCAACATCCTTGGCCAGAAGGAAGCGGACAATTGCAAGGCGGAGGACCTTGCCCAGCTCGGCTATCTCGGCTTCGCGATCGATCTTTACGGTCAGGGCAGGCGAACCCGGCTGGAGGATGCGGACCGCGGCAAATATATGGACGAACTCAATGCCGACCGAGCGTTGCTCAGGGCGCGGCTGGAGGCGTCGCTGGCCGAGTTGAAGAAGCAGCCGGAGGTGAATGCCGGAAAGACTGCAGCGGCCGGTTTCTGCTTCGGCGGCAAATGCGCCATCGATATGGTCCGCTATGGCGCCGATATTCTGGGCGCGGTCAGCTTTCATGGCGTGTACGACCGGCCCGACTACGACAATGTCACCCCGATGCGCGCGAAGCTGCTTGTCTGCCACGGCTGGGAAGACCCGATCGGGCCGCCCGAAAGCGTTGTGGCGCTGGCCAGCGAACTGACGGAGGGCGGTTGCGACTGGCAGCTTGACGCCTATGGTCATGCCGGCCACGCCTTCACCGATGTCGATCGCAAGGATGGCGACAATCCGGCGCTGCGGTTCGAACCAAAGGCCGACCGGCGAAGCTGGGCGGCAATGCGGTATTTCCTCGAAGAGCTGTTTGCCTAAATCGTCCGGGTCAGGAAGCGGCTGAACGGATCGCCGTCGCGGTAATCGCCGAAAGCGGGGCATTCGGCAAAGCCGAAGCTGTGGTACAGGTGGTGCGCTGGCGCGAAACCGGGGCCTGATCCGGTTTCCAGGCTCAACCGACGATAGCCGCGCGCCTGTGCAGTGGCGATGATGTGGGTCAGCATGGCGGCGGCGACGCCCCGGCGCAGCATCGCAGGGTGGGTGCGCATTGATTTGATCTCGCCATGCGCGGGGTCGAGTTGTTTGAGCGCGCCGCATCCGGCCAGCGCCTCCCCATCCCACAGCGTCCAGAAACTGACATCCTGTGCGGCAAGGCCGGACAGATCAAGAAAGTGGCAGCTGTCTTTCGGACTGTTCGCCAGCATGTCGGCGAAATGCAGCTCCAGCAGCGAATGCACCGCAGGATGATCGAGACCGCCCTCGCTCAGGCGCATGATTGTCTCCCGAACGGCGTGGCGGGGCCGGTGGGATGCCGCCCCGCCACTGCCGCTGCTTTCAGATTTCGTCGATCATCCCGGCCAGCGTATCGAGACAGGCATGCGCCAGCGTCTTGCAGCGTTCGGGCGACCATGCGCGCTGTGCGTCTGGATTGGGATCATGATCCTTGAACGGCATTTCCAGCGTCATCGAAACCGCGCCGAAACGTTCGGCAAGCTGGTTGGTCGACAGGGCCGGATTGGCTTTGCCGGGCGCCGATTTCGGATAGCCCTTTTCGGTCTGGAAATCGCGCGTCGCCTTTTCCAGCCGCCGGCCATATTCGTAATATTTCTCGCCCAGCGCGTCGGTCCAGCTTGGAATGCCTTCGAACCCGGCAAGGAAATTCGCCGGGATCGCTTCATCGCCATGCACGTCCATCGCGAAATCGACGCCGGTTTCGTCCATCCGTTTCAGCGTCAGGAAGACTTCGGGGCTGCGTTCCATCGACGGCGCATGCCATTCGCGGTTCAGGTTTACCCCGATGGCGTTGGTGCGCAGATGCCCGCGATAGCTGCCGTCTGGGTTCATGTTGGGGATGATATGGAACGTGGCTTTTTCACGCAGCGTCCGTGCTGTTTCGTCCGTCGCATCGGTCAGTTTCTCAAGCGCGCCTTCCATCCACCATTCGGCCATCGTTTCGCCGGGATGCTGGCGGGCATAGAGCCACACCTGTTTCGGACCATCGCCCAGCGTCAGGTAATCGAGCGAGCGCCCGTCGAGCGTCTTGCCCAGTTCGCGGTGCGACACCCCCGGCCGCGCCGCCATGTCGGCGACAAGCTGGTTGTGCCGTTCGACCGTGTACGGCGCGAAATAGGCGAACCAGACGAGGTCGCTGTCGACCTCGCACGTAAAGCTCAGCGCGCCATCGCCATATTCGGTATCGACCGTCACCCAGTCCTGCCGGTCGGTGCTCATCCGCGCCGAATAGCCGGGCCAGCCGCCCGGATAGGCCGAATTGCCCGCATTCACGATGCGCAGCGTCAGCTGGCGACCCTTCGCGCCGGCGACGCGAAAGTAGAACCACTGGTAAAAATCAGAATCCTTGTCCTTCACGATTTCCAGATCGATCCGGTCGCCATTGGACCCGACCGTGCGAATATTTCCGCCGTCAAAGGCGGCGTTGATTTCGATACTCATTTGACCGTGATAGTAATTCCGGACTCGCCGGGGAAGTTCTTGAACAGCGCACCGGCCAGCCGCTGGGCGATTTCGGCCGACTGGCTGCCTTCCTCGCCGCTGATCGTCTGGGTGATCGCACGGCCTTCCCAGACCACGGTATCATCGCTGCGCCGACGAAGCTGAACGGCCAGTTCGGTCCCGATCACCTGCCGCGCGCCGCCGCCCAGTCCCACCGACGCGCCGCCGCCAACGCCGACATTGCGGCCGAACGATCCGCCGCCGATGCCGATGCGGAAGGGCGATTGCTTTTCGATCACGCCCATCGGTGCGCGCGTCAGCGACAGGCCCGCGACATAGCCCGCCGATTCGGCATCGGTGGCGTTCGGGAAATCAAGCTGGACAAGTTGCGCGCGCACGGCGTCGGAAAAGGCCGCATATTCCGGGCTGATCGTATCGTTGGTCTTCAGCGGTTCGACCGTGAAGCTCATCCGCTCGATCGGCGCGTCGAGGTGATAGCGTGTGGCATCCACCGGTGCGCGGCCGGTGGTGGCGCATGCCGACAGCGAAAGTGCCGCGACGCCCGAAAGAAACAAACTGAAACGCTTCATACCCGTATCTCCCAAACCCTGTTTGCGGCCTTATGGCAGAATGATCGGACGGGCGGAATGGGTTCCGGTTGACTGCGGGTTGACTCATGGGGAGGGCAGCCCTAGGTGAGCGCCTTCGAATTTTCCGCACAAGCAGCTATTGAAACGGGATCGATCCATGAAGATCGTGAATTCACTGAAGTCGCTCAAAAACCGGCATCGCGACAATCGCGTGATCCGCCGTCGCGGGCGCACCTATGTCATCAACAAGACGGTTCGCAAGTTCAAGGCCCGCCAGGGCTGAACGTACGTGGCGGGACGACGCGCCGCCGTTATCTTCGATATCGGCAACGTCCTGTTCCACTGGGACCCGCGCTATCTGTACGAGCGCCTGATCAGCGATGATCGGGCGCTCGATGCGTTCCTGCGCGATGTCGTCACGCATGAATGGCATTTTCAGCATGATGCCGGTCGCCCCTTCGCCGAGACCTCGGCGGAGCTTGCTGGCCGATATCCCGAACATGCCGACCTGATCGCCGCGTGGGGACCACGCTTCAATGAAAGCATCGGCGGCCCTGTGGCGGGGATGCACGAGATTGTGCGCGCGCTTGGCGAAGCGGGCGTGCCGATCTTTGCCCTGACCAATTTTTCCGGCGAATTCTTCCCGCCGTTCCGCGCCGAATGGGAAAGCCTGTTCACGCATTTCCGCGATATCGTCGTGTCGGGCGACGAACGGCTGGTAAAGCCCGATCCCGCGATCTACCGGCTGGCGATCGACCGCTTCGGTGTCGATCCGGCGCAGACGATCTTCGTCGACGACAACCCCGCCAACGTCGCCGCCGCGCGTGATGAGGGAATCGATGCGGTCCACTTCACCGACGCCACCACCTTCCGCGCCAAACTCGTCAAAAGTGGCCTGCTCGCCACCTAGTGGCGGAAACGACCGGCCTGAAGCCGGCGAAAAAAGCATTGGCACTTGCATTCCGCAGAATGCTGGTACATGGTTTGCCCGTCGCGAAAAACGACTGCTCGGCCGGCAATTCCGGATTGTGAGCGGTCGCGTGTACGTCGAATGCGTGTGGTGCGCAGTCGGCCAGCGTCTCCGAAACGATTGGAGCGCTGAAAATGCCAAGAAAAATTGCAATTATCGGTGCCGGACTCGGTGGTCTTACGCTGGCCCGTGTCCTTTACCTGCACGGTATAGTCCCGGAAATATACGAAGCTGAGGCGGGACCCGACGCGAGAGCGCAGGGCGGCTTGCTCGACATTCATGCCGAGACCGGTCAGCGCGCGCTTGAGGCCGCAAATCTGTTGGAGGCGTTCAACGCATTGGTCCGCACCGGAGAGGATGCGAAGCGCATCGCCGATCGTTACGGGCGGGTACTGCTCGATATACCGGGAAACGCGCATTCATCCCGACCGGAGGTGGATCGGGGCGAACTCAGGGCTATGCTGATACATTCGCTTCCATCGGGCACAATTCGCTGGTGCAGTAAATTGGCGTCTGTCGCGTGGGATGGTGGCCGGCACATCGCTACCTTCGCCGATCACACAAAGGTCGCTGCCGATCTGATTGTGGGGGCGGACGGCGCATGGTCGAAAGTTCGCCCGATGTTGTCGCACGCCCGGCCAGAATATTCGGGCACCTGTTTCGTTGAGATCGCAATCGGTGGCGGGGACGGACGCCATTCTGAATTGATTGAAGGGATCGGCAAAGGCACGTTCATCGCTGCCGCGCCCGGTAGAGGCATCATGATGCATCGGTATCCGGACGGCACCGCTCGCGGTTATGCCGCGCTGAACAAATGCCAACAATGGATGGACTCGCTTGTTGCCGAAGAGCCGCCTTTACGGCTTGCCCGGCTCGCGCGCGAATTCGAAGAATGGTCGCCGATGCTGATCCGGTTCATCACCCAAAGCGATGCCGATCCGGTGGTCAGGCCCATCCATGCGCTGCCTGTCGATCATCGGTGGGGCCGCGTTCCCGGCATCACGCTGATCGGCGATGCGGCGCATCTTATGTCGCCCTTCGCAGGTGAAGGTGCGAATCTTGCGATGTACGATGGCGCACGGCTGGCTCGCGCTCTGGTCAGGCATGGCACGAATATCGAAACCGCGCTCGCGGACTATGAAAAAGAACTTTTCGCGCGAAGTTATAATTTCGCCGAGACATCCTCCCGCAATCTGGAGCGGTTTTTCGGGGAAACCGCTCCGGAGAGCACCATCGAACTGTTCGGTGGCCGACCGTCGCGGAACGAGCACGCTAAAGATTCCGATTGATGGAGGCCGGGGGGGCGTCGCCTTACAATGCCTTACCCCTCATAATCCTTCAATTCGGTGCCGAGCAGGCGAACGACGTGCAGGACGTTGGTCGAACCTGGCGTGCCGAAGGGCACCCCCGCGCACAGGACTACCCCGTCACCGGCGTCTGCGATCTTGTGGCGCAGCGCCATGCGCTTCGATTTGGCCACCATCTCCTCAAACGAGGCGACATCCTTGGTATATACCGCATGGACGCCCCATAGCAGGCCCAGACGCCGTGCGGTTTCCTTTTTCGGGGTCAGCACCATGATCGGCACCGACGGGCGTTCGCGCGCGATCCGGCGTGCGGTCGAACCTGAACTGGTGAAGCAGATGATGGCGCGCGCCGACACGGTGCCCGCGATATTCTTCGCCGCTTCGGCCAGCGCGTCGGCGGTCGTGGGATCGGGCCGGGTGACGGTGAAATGGACACGCTCGCCATGTGCGGGGTCGCGCTCGACGGCCGCGGCGATCGAATCCATCATCGCCACCGCTTCTTCTGGCCAGTCGCCCGCCGCGCTTTCCGCCGACAGCATGATCGCGTCGGCGCCGTCATATACCGCGGTCGCGACGTCAGACACTTCGGCGCGCGTGGGCGAGGGCGACTGGATCATCGATTCGAGCATTTGCGTCGCGACGATCACCGGGCGACCCATCCGCCGTGCGGTCTCGACAATCTGCTTTTGCAGCGGGGGCACCGATTGCGGCGGCAACTCGACGCCCAGATCGCCGCGCGCCACCATCACGCCGTCGCATTGTTCGACGATTTCCACAAGCCGCGCCACCGCGCTCGGCTTTTCGATCTTGGCAAGGAGAGCGGCGCGCCCCTCGATCAGCTTGCGCGCCTCCGCGATATCCTCGGGCCGCTGGACGAACGACAGCGCGATCCAGTCGGCCCCCTGATCGAGCGCGAAGCCCAGGTCGCTGCGGTCCTTTTCGGTTAGCGCGGCCATCGGCAGCACGACATCGGGCACGTTCAGCCCCTTGGCATTGGACAGGGTGCCGCCGACCTCCACCCTGGTGGTGATGGTGTCCTCGCCATGGCCGGTGACGCGAAGCACCATCTTGCCATCGTCGAGCAGCAGCCGGGCATCGTCCTCAATTGCGGCGAAGATTTCGGGATGCGGAAGCTGGACCCGGTTTTCATCCCCCGGCGCGGAATCGCGGTCGAGCGTGAAGGTCGCGCCTTTTTCCAGCTTCACCCTGCCATCGGCGAACTTGCCCACCCGCAGCTTGGGTCCTTGAAGGTCGGCAAGGATCGTCGTCGGACGACCCAGCTTCATCTCAAGATCGCGGATCGCCTTGAACAATGGAATTTTCGATTGCTGGTCGCCATGGCTCATATTGATGCGAAAGGCATCGGCACCGGCCAGGAAGAGCTTCTCGATCATCTCCGGGCTGCTGCTCGCCGGACCCAGCGTCGCCAGGACGCGGACCTTGCGGGTGCGGGGGGGAAGAAACTTCATCATGATGGGGGAGGATCCTCGGCTTGTCCGCGCGTCGCTCTATCCCATATCTGCGCACAATCAACCGTGGAGGGAAGAATGGCCGATCTCAATTCGATCGATGACAGGGTGGCGGCGGAAGCGTTCCGGCGGCTGGTGCGGCATTTGCGGCACCGCAAGGATGCGCAGAATGTCGACCTGATGGGGCTGGCCGGTTTCTGCCGCAACTGCCTGTCGGACTGGATTCGCGAAGCCAGCGAGAAACAGGGCGAGTCGCTGGGCAAGGATGAGGCGCGGGAGATTATCTATGGCATGCCCTATGCCGAGTGGAAGGAAAAGCATCAGAGCGAGGCGAGCGCCGAGCAGTTGCAGCGCATGCAGGAAAGCGTGAAGCTGAACCGCAGCGACGCCGATCTGGACGAGGCGCTCGAAGAAACCTTCCCGGCGAGCGACCCGCCATCGATGACCGAACCGCGCTGATCCGATTCGGGCCGTTGCCCTTCGCGGGCGATGGCCCTAGACGCGCTCGCTCAGCATCTGTGGAGCAAGACATGAGCGATATTATCGCCGCCGACCAGCTGCGCCTGTTCATCGAGCGCATCGAACGGCTGGAAGAAGAGAAAAAGGGCATCGCCGACGACATCAAGGACGTCTATAACGAAGCCAAGTCGAACGGCTTCGACATCAAGACGATGCGGTCGATCGTCCGTCTTCGCAAGATGGAGAAGCATCACCGCGAAGAAGCCGAGATGCTGCTTGAAACCTACAAGCAGGCGCTCGGCATCGAATAGCCAGGCATAGGAGGCGCACGATGATCCTGACGACCACTCCCACCATACAGGGGCGCGAGATCACCCGCTATCACGGCGTGGTGACGGGCGAGGTGATCATCGGCGCCAACATCTTTCGCGATCTGTTCGCGGGCATCCGCGATATCGTCGGCGGCCGGTCGGGCAGCTATGAAAAGGCGCTTGGCGGTGCGCGCGAGGAAGCGTTCGAGGAACTGTCGCGCAGGGCGAAGGACCTTGGCGGCAACGCCGTCGTCGGCATCGACCTTGATTACGAAGTGATCGGCGAAAAGGGTTCGATGCTGATGGTGTCGGTTTCCGGCACTGCGGTTACGGTGAGCTAGGTTCACCGCCTAAGTCTGGACGCCGGGCCGGAAATCCATTCGCATTGCCGATCGCGGGCACCGGCGTTAACAGGTTCGACAACGGGACTCCGATCCTTCGGGGTTCCCAAAAAGTACCACTTTTTGGGGTTCAAATGGCAGGCCATTCCAAATTCAAGAATATCATGCACCGCAAGGGCGCGCAGGATAAGAAGCGCTCGGCGATGTTTTCCAAGCTCTCGCGCGAAATTACCGTCGCAGCGAAGATGGGCGCGCCCGATCCCGACATGAACCCGCGCCTGCGCCTCGCCATCAACGCCGCCAAGGCGCAGTCGATGCCCAAGGACAATATCCAGCGCGCGATCGACAAGGCGATCGGCGGCGATACCGAGGCTTACGAAGAGATCCGCTATGAAGGGTTCGGCCCCGGCGGTGTGTCGCTGATCGTCGAGGCCCTGACCGACAATCGCAACCGCACCGCGACCAATGTGCGCACCGCCATCACCAAGAATGGCGGCAATATGGGGACCGCCGGTTCGGTCAGCCACGGGTTCGACCGGATGGGCCTGATCACCTATCCGGCAAGCGCGGGGGATGAGGAAAAGGTGCTCGAAGCCGCGCTGGAAGCGGGCGCGGACGATATCCAGTCGAGCGAGGACGGGCACGAGATATGGACTGAGGCCGACGCGCTGCATGAAGTGTCGAGCGCGCTGGAAAAGTCGCTGGGCGAAGCCGAAAGCGCGAAACTCGCCTGGCGCCCGCAGGTCACCGTCGCGGTCGAGGAAGGCGATGCCCAGACGCTGTTCAAGCTGATCGACGCGCTTGACGATGACGACGACGTCCAGACGGTGTGGGGCAATTACGAAGTCTCCGACGAGGTGATGGAGAAGCTGGGTTGATCATCCTTCCCTTCGCGGGAAGCATATGATTATCCTTGGCCTCGACCCCGGTCTTGGCACGACCGGCTGGGGCGTGATCCGGGCCGAGGGCAACCGGCTGTCGCACCTTGGCAACGGCCATCTGAAGACCGATGCGAAGGAGGCGCTGCCGCGACGGCTGTCGCATCTGGACGCGATGGTTGCCGCGATCATGGCCGATCATGATCCGGACGCTGTCGCGGTCGAGGAGGTCTTCGTCAATTCCAACCCGCAATCGACGCTGAAGCTGGGTCAGGCGCGCGGCGTCGTCATCTGCGCCGCGGCGCGCGGCGGCATGGATGTCGGCGAATATGCCGCGCGCCTCGTCAAGAAATCGGTGGTCGGCGTCGGCAATGCCGAAAAGCCGCAGGTCCACGCGATGATCAAGCGGCTTCTGCCGGGCGTCCGGATCGCCGGCGCGGACGCGGCCGACGCGCTTGCCGTCGCGATCTGCCATGCGCATCACCTTGCCAGCGCCCAGCTTCGGCCCTGACGCGGCCAACCTGCGGACAAGCCAATGTCCTGCCCGCACATGCTGATCAATAATTGACCTCAAGTGAGAAGAGGACACTGCGCGGTGCCGCATAAAAGGCCTGCCCCCATATCAGGCTGTTGAGATATTTATGGTCGGTGACGTTGCGCACATTCACCCGCGCGCGGACATGGTCGACCACGTCGATGGCTGCGGTCATATCGACGATTGCATAGCCTTTTTGGCGAATGACGACATCGCCGTCGACACCGCCATACGCCTGGACGCTGCTGTCGGTGGAGGTGATATCGTTCTGCCAGCGCATCTGGGCACCAATCTGAAAGTTGCGCAGGTCGGGAACAGTATAGGTGCTTGCCAGCTTGAACGATTTCGTCGGCAGATAGGTACGCGTGTCCGCACCATTCTGGTCCTCGATATCCAGCCCCGTATAGCCGCCGCTCAGCGTCCAGTTGTCTGTAATGCGTCCGGCAACTTCGACCTCGAAGCCCTTTGAGGTGGTGTCGACCCCGGTGTAATAGCTGTCGCCATTGTCCAGGATGCCGGCATATTCAGCCAGCCCTTTCTGCTTTGCGCGGAACAGCGCGGCGGTGGCGTACAGGTGACCGTTCAGCCATTCGGTTTTGACGCCGCCTTCGATGCTGCTGCCTTTGGCCGGATCGAGCCGCTGGCGGTTGATGTCCACCTCGCTCTGCGGATTGAAGATGTTGGTGTAGCTGCCATAGAGCGAAATATGGCGGGTCAGGTCGAAGACCAGTCCGGCATAGGGGCTGACCTTGCTGGCGTCACGGCCGGCATCGACACCGTAGGATTCGCCGCTGGTAGTGAGCCACATCGCACTTGCGCCCACCACCGCCTTCAGTCTGTCGGTGAAATTCAGATGCGCTGCGCCATAGAGCCGGGTCAGCTTGTCGGTTGTGTCCGCTTGCGGCGTGGCTTCGGGAAAACCGGGTTCAGCGATGGTGAAATCATCAAGGCCCGGAATTCCGGGATAGGTGATTGCATCGCTCGAAAATGCCTCGGCTTCCGTATAGTCGCGCCGCGCCGTCGAAAAGCCGAAGGAAAGTTCGTGTTCGCGCCCGAACAGCGTGAACGGACCAGACGCGTACAGGTCGCCGATATACTGATCTTCCGTGTCGGGGTAGCGGCCTGCCATGCCTGCAATACCCTGATGCGTTTCGCGATCGGGATAGCCATAGGCATAAAGCAAAACGCCTTCGCGATCCTTGTGATTATAGGTGAAGACGCCGCGTGCGGACCATCCGCCGGGAAGCGTATAGGCCAATTCGGCAAAGGCGCTTTGGGTGGTGTGATTCCAGTAGGTCCATGGGGCCGACGTGGAGGCGGAGCTGGGATAATCGATCCGCGTGCCGTCGGTATAAAGCAGCGGAAGCGCCCCCCACAAATTACCTTCGACGTTGTTTTCCTGCCGCGAATAGCCTGCAGTCGCCTTCAACTCTGGCGTGATTTTCCACGACAGCAGCGCGCCATACACTTCGCGATCAGTCTTCCGGTAGTCGAGATAGGAATCCTGCTTTTCGTGCGCGTAGATCAGTCGCGCCGCTACCTTGCCCTGCGAATCGAGCGGAACATTCACATCAGCGTCGACGCGGCGGTCGTCCCATGATCCGATCTGACCGGAAAGCGACAGATGAAAATCGTCGGTGGGCCGCTTTCGGACATAGTTGATGGTCGCTGAAGGATTGCCGACCCCGGTCATCAGCGCATTCGCCCCGCGCACCACCTGCACCTGATCAAACAGGGTCGTGTCGAGGTCGCCGTACTGGATCGAGAAAAGCAGCGGCAGGCCGATGCCGTCGACCTGGAAATTGGTGATGTCGAAGCCGCGCGACGTGTATTCGACACGATCGGTTTCGGCGCGCTCAACCGTGACACCGACAGCCTGGTCAAGCAGGTCGTTGACATTGTTCAGCGCGAAATCGTCGATCCTTTCCCGGTTGATCGTCGTCACCGATTGCGGTGTTTCGCGCAGCGAAAGGGGAAGGCCTGTAACCGCAAAGGATTCGCTTTCGGCAACGCCGGTAACGGTAATGTCACGGCTTTGGGGCGGATTTTCCTCCGCGTCACGCGCGTTTTTGGCATGCGCGGCCAGTGGCAGCGTAAGGCTCGCAGTGGTGACGAGCAGCATCCGGATGGACGATCTCATTAGTCGATTCCCCTTCATTCTCGATTGGAATGCCCGCTAGATGCTCAGTTATTGATAGTCAATATCATTAGCAATCAGACCTTGGCGAATTTCCGACCCGACGCGGCATTGGCGCGTCCACCGATCGCAATTTTCTTCGCCGCAGCCGGGCGATGCGTTTTCTTCCCTTTTGCATAAGGGACCGTTCCGTTTATGTACCGGAGCGATGATCAAGCCAGATTTGCCATCCGTCCGCCGCCGACAGCCCTTGCGGAACCGGAGCGCCATCAACGGTGCTCCAGCCGCAATTCATCCGCTTTTCGGGCGCGGCGCATGATCGCGCATCTGAAAGGGCGGCTCGCATCAAGCGGCGTGGATCATGCGGTGATCGAGGTGAATGGCGTGGGTTATCTGGTCGGCGCGTCGGCGCGCACGCTCGATGCGCTGGGCGGCGAAGGCGAATTCGTCACGGTTCACACCGAAATGCTGGTTTCCGAAGATTCGATCCGCCTGATGGGCTTCGCCGCTGCCGAGGAGCGAGACTGGTTCCGGCTGCTCACCAGCGTTCAGGGCGTGGGCGCGCGGGTCGCGCTGGCGATCCTGTCGGTGCTTGCGCCCGACGAAATCCATTCGGCGGTGGCGAAGGGGGACAAGGCGATGGTCGCGCGCGCCAACGGCGTCGGCCCGAAACTGGCGCAACGGATCGTGAATGAACTGAAGGACAAGGTGGGCGCTGTTGCGCTTGGTTCTGGCGGCGGAACGCCTGCGCCCGTCGCGGGGGCAAGCGCCGACGCGGTGTCGGCGATGCTCAATCTGGGTTTCAAACCGGCCGAGGCGAGCGTTGCGGTAAAGGCGGCCGAAGACGAACTGGGCGATGGCGCAACGCTCGATACACTGGTGCGTCTGGCGCTCAGAAAGGCGGCGAAATGAAAACCGAGGGTCCCACCGCCGCGCTGCGCCAGACGACCCTGAAGCGGTCAGGCCGCATTGCTTGCCGATGACGGCGGATCAATCCCCAGTAACGCACGAATGCGCCAGCCATCCGCGGCCCAGTTGCGGTCGCCGTCCCGGCGCTGGGGCGGGATTTGCGGCGCGCCGTCGAGATGGGGCAGCAACTCGTTTTCCTCACGCGCGAGCCGGGCCTCCAGCAGCGATGTCATCTGCTTCGCGCCGACGCAATAGCCCGGCCATTCGGTTTCCACCCTCTGCGGGGGCCAGTTTTCCATGTGTTTTTCGAACTGGCCGTACAGCAGCAGTGTTTCGTCCGAATATCGCTTGGCAACCGCGGCGATTTTCGGATCGGGATGGCTGCGCAGACGCGAATAGACCATGCGGTCCTTCAGCGGGAGGTTGCGCAACAGGCATCGCGCCATGCGCCAGCGAACGTCGCAAATCCGGTCGCGTTCGGCCGGTTCGGGATGCGAACAAAGCTCGCGAAGCTCAGCGGAAATGGCGCGCAGCTCCGCATGGTCGGCGAAGAGGCGATCGTTCGAATACATGGGTCCTCCGTCGCACGGCCCTTATGAAGACTCAGCTTAACAGAGTGTTTGTGCCAACGGTTGTATTCTCCGAAAGCCGTATCGCATCGCTCGACAGTGTCCGCCCTCGACCGCTACGGAGCGCGGCATGACCGATGCCGAGCGTATCCTTTCCAGCCAGCGCAAGCCGGAGGATGTCGACGCCGCGCTGCGCCCGAAAAGCCTTGACGAATTTATCGGGCAGAAGGGTGCGCGCGAAAATCTGCGCGTG
Organism: Stakelama flava; assembly: GCF_019351405.1. Classification (GTDB taxonomy): domain Bacteria; phylum Pseudomonadota; class Alphaproteobacteria; order Sphingomonadales; family Sphingomonadaceae; genus Sphingomonas; species Sphingomonas flava_A. The sequence goes on along the minus strand of NZ_JAHWZX010000020.1, from coordinate 7,253 downwards.
TTTATCGAAGCGGCGCGATCGCGCGGCGATGCGTTGGATCACGTCCTGTTTTTCGGCCCGCCGGGGCTGGGCAAGACGACATTGGCGCAGATCATGGCGCGCGAGATGGGGGTCGGCTTTCGCGCCACCTCCGGCCCGGTTATCGCAAAATCGGGCGATCTGGCTGCATTGCTGACCAATCTGGAAGACGGCGACGTCCTGTTCATCGACGAGATTCACCGGCTGGCCCCGGCTGTCGAAGAAGTGCTGTACCCGGCCATGGAGGACCGCGCGCTCGACATCATGATCGGCGAAGGGCCATCGGCGCGCAGCGTGCGGATCGATCTGCCGCGCTTCACGCTGGTCGGCGCGACGACACGGCAGGGACTGCTGACCACGCCGCTTCGCGACCGGTTCGGCATTCCGGTGCGGCTGAACTTCTATACGGTGGACGAGCTGGAACTGGTCGTGACGCGGGCTGCCCGTTTGCTCGACCTGCATGTCGCCAGCGACGGCGCGCGCGAGGTTGCGCGCCGTTCACGCGGGACGCCGCGCATCGCGGGCCGTCTGCTGCGCAGGGTGCGCGATTTCGCGAATGTCGCGGGCGCGCAGACGGTCGATGCAAAGGTTGCCGACGCTGCGCTGAACCGGCTGGAGGTCGATTCGCTTGGCCTCGACGCGATGGACCGGCGGTATCTGAACATGATCGCCGATATTTATCGCGGCGGTCCGGTGGGCGTGGAAACGATCGCGGCCGGGCTTTCCGAACCGCGTGATACGATCGAGGAAGTGATCGAACCCTATCTTATCCAGCTTGGGTTGGTGGCGCGGACGGCGCGCGGGCGCTGCCTGAATGGCCCGGCGTGGAAACATCTGGGCATTGCGCCGCCGGAAGGTGCGCAGGAGGGGCTTTTCGATCAGGATCGGCGCTGAAGGATCAGCGTATCGGGCCGATCCGCGCACGTATCAATGCGGCGACCGCAATTCCGGCGAGTATGCCGATGATGCCGCCATTCACCACATCGCCCCATTGCGTCGCGGGGAAAAGCGGATGGCCTGCCACCATCGCCGAGGACATGGTCGAAGCTCCGGTGGCGGGAAGCACCACCGACAGAAGTTTGATTCGAATCGCCATGCGCACCTTTCGCTTGCAATGTCGGAACTGGTTGCGTGCGCGGTAACCATATTCCACCTCCGTTCGGTGATATGGTGCCATGGTGCGGCGAAGCGTCTTTCGCCGTTCGTGGCGCTGGGCTAACGCAGACAATTCATGACGATGCCCGAACAGGACATGCCGACCGGCGGCCGTTTCCGCGCGCGCGAGCATCGCTTCCCGGTGCGTGTCTATTTCGAGGATACGGACCTTTCGGGCATTGTCTATCACGCCAACTATCTGCGCTATATGGAGCGTGCGCGCTCCGACATGCTGCGCCTTGCCGATATCGATCAGCGCGCGGCGTTCGAAGCGGGGGAGGGCGCCTATGCCGTGCGCGCGTTCGACCTGCGATACCGCGCGCCGGCGCGGCTCGACGACATATTGCTTGTCGTCAGCCGCCTGACAAAGGTACGCGCTGCGGCCGTTAATATTCATCACACAGTCATGCGCGACGACGAGATATTGGTTACAGGCGAGGTGGAGGTGGCGTTCGTCGCCCCTTCGGGCAGGCCGCGCCGGCAACCGACATCCTGGCTCGATGCTTTTGAACCGCTGATCTGGAAGGGGAATTGATACTCGATGAACCTGGCACTCAATACCGACGCCGCTACGCTGTCGCCCATCGCCCTGTTCCTTCAGGCGGACTGGGTGGTGAAGCTGGTAATGCTGGGGCTGCTATTCGCCAGCATCTGGACCTGGGCCATCATCCTGACCTTCCTTTTCCGGCTGGGCGGCGTGCGCAAATCGATCGACCGGTTCGAAAAGGAATATCGCGCAGCGGATGATATCGACGCATTTTACCGGATGCGCGGCGATGGAGAAACGGCGGCGGCGCGCGTATTCTCCGCCGGGGTGGCGGAGTGGCGCCGATCGACCAAGCGCAAGCCGGTCGATCGGGAAGGAACGCGCGAGCGATTGGGCACCGTCATGGGCGCTGCGGTCGCAAATGAGATCGACCAGCTTGCCGACCGGTTGAACATTCTGGCCACGGTGGGATCGGTCGCGCCGTTCGTCGGCCTGTTCGGCACGGTATGGGGCATCATGCGAAGCTTCACCGCGATCGCGGGCGAACAGAGCACGTCGCTTGCCGTCGTGGCGCCCGGCATCGCTGAAGCGCTGTTCGCGACCGCGATCGGGCTGTTCGCCGCGATCCCCGCCGTGATCGCCTATAACCGCTACAGCCATCGTATCAACGGGATCGAGGCGCGGCTGAACCGCTTTGCCGACGGTTTCCACACTACGCTCAGCCGCCAGCTCGATTCGGGGCAGTAAGCGCGATGGCGATGCAGCTTCCTTCTTCCCGGGGCCGCGGGCGGCGCACGCCGATGGCGGAGATCAACGTGACGCCGCTGGTCGACGTCATGCTGGTGCTGCTCATCATCTTCATGGTCACCGCGCCGCTGCTGACCGCGGGGGTGCAGGTGAACCTGCCCGACAGCCGCGCCAAGCCGCTCGATCAGGAAGCGAAGCCGATCCAGGTGTCGCTGGACGCCGACGGACGGATATATCTCGATGACGAGGAGGTTACCGAAGGCATCCTGCCCGATGTCCTCGACAAGCGCGTGAACGATGCCGGGGGGCAGCCGCCTCAGGTCTATCTGCGCGCCGACCGGTCGCTTGGCTATGGCAAGGTCATGCGGGTCATGGGCGAATTGAACCGCGCCGGAATGAATCGCGTCGCGCTGGTGACGACCGGCAACGACGATCGGTGAGGAAGGGCGCGCCATGAACCGGGGCGAAGCGAGCGCGATCGCCGTCGCGGCGCTCGGCCATGTCATCTTGTTCGGGCTCCTTTCGGCCGGGTTCGCGGCCGCACCGAACCCGATGGAGTTGAAATCGAAGCCGATCGACGTATCGCTGGTCGATGCCGTGGCGATCGAATCAGCCGCGCCGACCGCGATCGAACCGCCCGCGAAATCGATCGCGCCGGATACCGGCAAGCCGAGCGACGCCCCGCCCCCGGCTAGCGCAGAGGTCAGCGATCCCGCACCCGAATCGCCCGCGCCCGAAAAGGCGCCCGCCGCGAAGACATCGGACACCCCCGCGCCGGAAAAGCCGAAACCCAAACCGGCATCGGAAAAATCGGACAGCAGCAAGACCGCTTCGCACAAGGCGCCGAGCCGAAAGACCGAAAAGAGCACGCCGACCAAATCGGAAGGGAAAGCGAAGGCAAAGCCCGACAAGCCGCGTGGATCGCGGCTGGGGGATGATTTCCTGAAAGGCATTACCGACAATGGTGAGGGCAAGAGCACCAGCCCGCGTGCGGAGAAGATAAGCAATACCATCGTCGCCGGGCTTGCCGACGCCATTCAGCGGCAGGTTCAGCCCTGCGCCAACCGAATCACCAATCCGGGGCCGGGCGCTAACGAAATCACGTCGAAGCTGCGTATCCAGATGAATCGCGACGGATCGCTTGCCGCCAAGCCGCAATTGCGTGGTCAGTCGGGCGTCAACGGCGAAAACCGCCGCTATGCGCAGCGTGTTGCCGAACTGGCGATGAGCGCGTTTATCGCCTGCGCCCCCTATGACCTGCCGGCGGAATATTACGATGTCGGCGGTCAGGGGTGGAAAGATATCATTTTAAACTACAAGCTGCCCGGATGACGGGCGACATGCGGAGGATGAAGATGCAAACGCTTTTGAAGCGGATGGCGCTCGCGCTGGCCCCGATCGCGGCGCTGGCCGGGATTCAGCCCGCATCGGCGCAGGTGGAGGTCGATGTCGTCGGCGGCATTTCCGCGCCGATGCCGATCGCGGTCCCCGCAATGCCCACCTCCTCGCCGGTGAATACGGCGGCGGGCAACACTGTCGAGCTTGGCAAGCAATTGTCGCAGGTCATTACCAACGACCTGAAGAATTCGGGGCTGTTCCGACCGCTGGGGCCGGACCTGCTTCGCCCGGTGAGCTTCGATCAGGTGACGGCACCGGCGTTCAGCTATTGGAATACCACTGGCGCGCAGTCGCTGGTACAGGGCTATGTTCGCGCCAATGGCGACGGCACGCTGACTGTCGGCTGTTATCTGTATGACGTATTTGCGCAGAACGAGCTGACCCGGCAGGGATTTGTAGTGCAACCCGCCGACTGGCGGCGCGCGGCGCATAAATGCGCCGACACCGTCTATACCCGGCTGACCGGCGAGGGCCCGTATTTCGACAGCCGCATCGTCTATATTTCCGAAACCGGTCCCAAGGGCCGCCGCATCAAGCGGCTGGCGATCATGGATCAGGACGGTGCGAACCACCGCTTTCTGACCAATGGCCAGTCGATCGTGCTGACGCCGCGCTTCACGCCGAACCAGCAGACGATCGTATATATGAGCTATGAGAATGAACGGCCCAGCATTTACGCCTATGACCTGAATACGGGCCGGTCGCGCCGTCTGGTGTCGAGCGAGCATCTCGCCTTCGCCCCGCACGTATCACCTGATAATCGCTGGGTCGTCTTCACCATGTCGACGGGCGGCAATGCCGATCTGTACCGCGTGTCGATGTCGGGTGGAACGCCGCAGCGGCTGACCAGCGCGCCGGGCATCGATACCGGCGGCAGCTTTTCGCCCGACGGATCGCAAATCGTGTTCGAAAGCGACCGGTCGGGAACGCAGCAAATCTATGTGATGAATGCCGACGGGTCGAACCAGCACCGGATCAGCTTCGGCGGCGGCCGCTATGCCACCCCGGTATGGAGCCCGCGTGGCGACCTGATCGCCTTTACGAAGATAACGGGCAATTTCCGCATCGGCGTGATGAGCCCGTCGGGCGGGGGCGAGAAGATTCTGACCGAAGGATGGGGCGACGAGGGGCCGAGCTGGTCGCCCAACGGCCGTGTCATCACCTTTTTCCGCAATGCGCGCGGTGCGGGCAATGCCGAAATCTGGTCGGTCGACCTGACCGGTGTGAACGAACGGCATATCCCGACGCCGCTCGGCGGGTCGGACCCCAATTGGGGGCCGCTGCGCCCCTGATATTAAGTAAGTTTTCGTTGCGTGCGTTATAGTCCTTTGCAGCCAAGCAGGGACGTTCGATCGATAGAGGAGAAGCGATCATGGCAAATATGACGGCAAAACTGGTTATCGCCGCCGCGCTCGTGGCGACCGCGGGTTGCGCGAAAAAGCGTCCCGAAGTGCTGCCCCCCGCGCCCGAACAGGCGACCCCGACACCGACGCAGCCCGATTACGGCAACCAGAACACGGTACAGCCGGGCAGCGCGCAGGATTTCCGCCAGTCGGTGATCGGCGACACCGTTCATTTCGGTCTTGATGCCTATGACATCGATTCCGAAGCGCGCCAGATTCTCGACAGCCAGGCGCAATGGCTGATGAAATACCCCAACACCCGTATCACGATCGAAGGCCATACCGACGAACGCGGTACGCGCGAATATAACCTTGCGCTGGGAGATCGCCGCGCGACGGCGGCCGCGAACTATCTGATCGCGCGCGGGATCAGCGCGTCGCGGATCAACACGATCAGCTATGGCAAGGAACGTCCCGTCGCGATGGGGTCGGATGAACAGGCATGGGCACAGAATCGTCGCGCGGTGACCGTCGTCATCGAATAGGCTGCGCCACATCATGCGATATCGCGCCGCCGGAGCCATGATCGGCCCCGGCGGCGCTTTGCGTTTACGATGGCGCGATTCCTGTTGACCGCAACCCAAACCGATATAAATATGATATCATCTTTATGGAGGTTGCGATGGTTGATTCGATTGCCCGTCCCAATGCGCTGCGCACGTCGGCGGAGAAGAAGGCCGCGACGGCGAACGGCTATGCCATGCTGTTGCTGGGCGTTGTATGTATCGCACTCGTTATCGTGGGCGTGACGCTGGTCACGCGGCTTGACTGGCTGGGGGCGCTGCTGATCCTGATCGGGGCGGGCGGCGCGGTTTTCATCGCGCTGGGATTTTACCTGCTGCAGCCCAACCAGGCGGCGGCGATCCTGTTGTTCGGCGATTATCGCGGCACCGACCGCAGCACCGGGCTGCGCTGGGTCTGGCCGTGGATGACGCGCAAGACGGTATCGGTACGCGTGTACAACACCACGTCGGAACGGTTGAAGGTCAACGATCTTCGCGGCAACCCGATCGAGATCGCTTCAAACGTCGTGTGGCGCGTTTCCGATACCGCGCAGGCGCTGTTCGATGTCGATGATTACAAGCAGTTCGTGAACATCCAGATCGAAAGCGCGGTGCGGGTTATCGGTTCGCGCTACCCCTATGACGATTTCCAGCATGAGGAAAAAACGCTTCGCAACGATGCCGGCCATGTCAGCGACGAACTGCGCGACGAATTGCAGGACCGCGTAGCGGTGGCGGGCATTTATATCGACGAATGCCGATTGACCCATCTCGCCTATGCGCAGGAGATCGCTCAGGCGATGCTGCGCCGTCAGCAGGCAGAGGCGGTGATCGCCGCGCGTCAGGCGCTGGTGGAGGGAGCGGTCACGATGGTCGAAACCGCGCTGGAGCAGCTATCGGCGAAGAATGTCGTTGAACTGGACGACGAACGCCGCGCCGCTATGGTATCCAACCTGATGGTGGTGCTGTGTTCGGAACGCGATACCCAGCCGGTGGTCAATACGGGCACGCTGTACCAATAGGATTTCCACCTTGGCCAAGCCTTCCAAAAAGGCGTTTCCGCTGCGTCTCGATCCCGCGCTTCACGGCGCGATCGAACGGGCGGCGGCGAGCGACCTGAGAAGCATCAATGCCGAAATCGAATGCCTGCTTCGCGAAGCGCTTCAGCGGCGCGGGGTGAAGCTGTCCGAACCGGTGCGCCCGAAACGCGGGCGCCCGCCCAAAAACCCGCAAGGAGACGAATCATGATGACGGCGATAGTGGCGAAGCGTGCGCATGTGGCGCGGCTGGTGGCGCTTTCGGCGGCAGCGCTGTCGGTCGGTCTGGCGGTGCTGCTGACATGAGCATCGAGGACAATGTGGAGCAGGTTCGCCGTTCCTAGCATTACAGTTGCAATTTGGTTTTGAGGTGAGCCCGTTTTGCTGCGGCTTGATGAGCTCGCCTTCAGCATGACCAGGCGATGATGCAGGCAGGCTCGATCTGGCGTTGAGCGAGTTTGACGGCGATGCGCCGGACCTCCTGAACGGACCAGCGGATCAACTC
>NZ_JAHWZX010000002.1 GCF_019351405.1 Stakelama flava | reverse complement strand
CGTCTTGCGCCGCTCATCACCCAACAGGCCATCAAGGAACAGATTGGCCGATGCCGCTACCCGAGCCTGTGTGAACAGGCTGCCCATCCGCGCCTTCACATCGCGCAAAGACGTTGCCCATAGCTCCAGTGTCGTCTCGATTGATGCGCCCGTCATCCACGGCCTCCTCACCATGGAAACCTATTGATTCAGAGTTCCAATCAATATGCAACTGTAATGATAGGCATAGAACGTCCGCGCCGAAGCCGGTGATCGTCTTCTTCTATGGCGGCGGTTGGGTGAAGGGCACGCGGCAGGGCTATGCCTTTGCGGGCCGCGCATTTGCTTCGAATGGTTTCGTCACCGTCGTCCCCGATTACCGCAAGGTGCCAGATGTGCGCTTTCCCGCTTTTGTGGAAGACGGCGCGCAGGCGATGAAATGGGTACAGAACCATATCGCCGATTATGGCGGCGATCCAAAGCGGGTGGCGATCGTCGGCCATTCGGCGGGCGCCTATACCGTGGCGATGCTCGCGCTCGACCGTCACTTTCTGGCGGATGCGGGCGTGTCGCCCGACATGGTGAAGGCGGCGGTCGGCCTGTCGGGACCGTATGATTTCCTCCCGCTTACCGATAAACGCGCGGTCGATGCGCTGGGCAACTGGCCCGATCCGGGGGAAACGCAGCCCATCACCTATGCCCGCGCAGATGCGCCGCCAATGTTGCTTGTCACATCGACCAGGGACGAAGTGGTGAAGCCGCGCAATGCCATCGCCCTTGCCCGAAAACTGCACGCGCTGGGCGCGAGCGCCGCGTTCCGCGAATATAAGGGGCTGACCCACGAAGAGATCGCGATGGCGCTTTCCAAGCCGTTTCGCGGCAAGGCGCCGGTGCTCGCCGATACGCTCGCCTTTATTCGAAGCGCGCTCGAAAGCGACGCCGCCTCGCCCCGCGTCGGGGTTGATCCGGACGCCGGGCAGGAGTAGGGGCGGCGCGCGCCTTGCCGGTTGCGGCGCAGCAATCCCACCCACCGATCGATACCGCGCCAGTATTTCGCGCGTGCTCGCTCGCCAGACGAGGAACGCCCCGCCATGGCCGATGTCCGCATGTCATTCGCCTCCAATATCCGCCGCGACTGGCTGGAAAACCCCGGACGGGAGTTCCTGTCGGGGCTGATGGTGGCGCTTGCGCTGATCCCCGAAGCGATCGGGTTTTCGATCGTGGCGGGGGTGGATCCCGGCGTAGGGCTGTACGCCAGCTTTTCAATCGCGTGCATCATCGCGATTTTCGGCGGCCGTCCCGGCATGATTTCCGCCGCGACCGCCGCCGTCGCGGTGCTGGTCGGTCCGCTGGTGCGCGAACATGGCGTCGAATATCTGTTCGCCGCGACGATCCTGATGGGCGTGTTTCAGGTGATCGCCGGGCTGTTGCGGCTGAACCTGCTGATGCGGTTCGTATCGCGATCGGTAATTACCGGTTTCGTCAACGCGCTCGCGATCCTGATCTTCATGGCCCAGTTGCCGCAGTTAATCGGCGTGCCGTGGGTGAGCTATGTGCTGGTCGCGGTGACGCTGGCCATCATCTACGGCTTTCCCCGGATCACCACCGCGCTGCCCGCCCCGTTGGTCGCGGTAGTGCTGGTTGCCGCCTATACGATGTTGACGGGTACGCATGTGAATACAGTAGGCGATATGGGCGACCTGCCCTCCACACTACCCGCATTCCATTTGCCGGACGTGCCGCTGACATGGGAGACGCTTGGCATCATCGCGCCCTATTCGCTGGGCATGGCGGCGGTGGGCCTGCTGGAAACGATGCTGACCGCGGCGATCGTCGACGACATGACCGAAACGCGATCGGACAAGCGCCGTGAATGCATGGGGCAGGGCGTCGCCAATTTCGTCACCGGATTTTTGAGCGCGATGGGCGGCTGCGCGATGATCGGCCAGTCGGTGATCAACATCAGTTCGGGCGGGCGGCGGCGGCTGTCGACCTTCGTTGCCGGCACGATGCTGCTGGTGCTGATGGTCGCGCTGGGACCGTGGGTCGCGCGCGTGCCGATGCCTGCGCTGGTCGGTGTGATGATCTTCGTTTCCATCAGCACCTTCCGCTGGCAGAGCTTTTCGGAACTGCGCCATTTCCCGCTGCCGTCAAGCGCGGTGATGCTGGCGACCGTGGTTACGGTGGTGTGGACGCACAATCTGTCGATCGGCGTGCTGGTGGGCGTCTTGCTTTCGGGCATCTTTTTCGCGGGCAAGGTGCGCAGGCTGGTGAACATGGCGACGACGCTTTCACCCGACGGACGCACGCGCACCTATGTCATCGCTGGTCAGATTTTCTTCGCCTCGGTCGATCGCATTGTCGAGGAAGTGGTCTTTCGCGAGAAAAAGGTGGCGCGCGTGGTGATCGACCTTTCCGACGCGCATTTCTGGGACATTTCGGCGACCGGCGCACTAGACAAGATGGTGCTTCGCCTGCGCGCCGAAGGCAAAGAGGTCGAGGTGATCGGCCGTAATCAGGCGACCGCCACGCTGATCGACAAATATGGTGAGCATGACAAGCCGTTCGAATCGCTCGGCGTTCTGGGGCACTGACCGTGCCAGTGCCCCGATAACGCTTATGCGGCGGCAGTGCCGATCGCGTCGAGCTCGGCAAGCGCTTCGTCGTCGAGACTGATGTCAGCCACTGCCAGATTTTCGCGCAAATGCCCGCGCGAGGACGTGCCGGGGATCAGCAGGATGTTGGGCGAACGGTGGAGAAGCCATGCAAGCGCGACCTGCATCGGCGTCGCGCCGACCCGCTTCGCCACCCTGTCCAGCCGATCCGACTGAAGCGGGCTGAATCCGCCCAGCGGGAAGAAGGGGACATAGGCGATGTCCTGCGCCGCCAATTGGTCGATCAGCGCATCGTCGTCGCGATTGGCGAGATTGTAGAGATTCTGCACGCACACGATCGGAACGATCTTCTGCGCCTCGGCAACCGCGTGCGCGGTCGCGTTGCTGATCCCGATATGGCGGATCAGCCCGCGTTCGCGAAGACGCGCCACTGTGCTCAGCATCGGTTCGACCGGGCCGTCGCACGCCCCATGCGGATCATCGCCCATCAGGCGCAGATTGACGACCTCGATGGCTTCAAGGCCCAGATTGCGCAGATTGTCCTCCACGGCACGTTCCAGCTCGTCGGTGCTCACGGCGGGCAGCCAGTTGCCTTCACCATCGCGGCGCGCGCCTATCTTCGTCACGATCGTCAGATCGTCGGGATAGGGATGAAGCGCCTTGCGAATGATGCGGTTGGTGACGTGCGGGCCGTAAAAATCGCTGGTGTCGATATGATCGACCCCCGATTCCACCGCCTCGCGCAACACGGCGATCGCCTCTTCCTCATCGCGCGGCGGGCCGAACACGCCCGGCCCGGCAAGCTGCATCGCGCCATAGCCGATCCGTTTCACCATGCGGTCGCCAAGGCGCCAGGTGCCTGCCTTTTCGATTGCGGTCATGAAAATTTCCTTTCGCTGAAGAGTGCGCCTTAGTTGAGTATTCGCCTTGCATCCGATAAGCCGGTCAGACCTGCACAACTTGTCCGGATAATCGAACAATTCGCCAGCTTCAGGACCTTGCCGCTTTCGTTGCCGTTGCGCGTGCGGGCGGGTTTCGCGAAGCGGCGATAGGCGGTTCTGCGTCCGCCTCGACGCTAAGCGATGCGGTCCGGCGGGTGGAGGCGCGACTTGGGGTGCGCCTGCTCCATCGCACGACGCGAAGCGTCACGCCGACTGAAGCGGGCGAACGATTGTTCGAGCGGCTTGCGCCCGCCCTTGCGGAGATCGATGCTTCACTCGATTCGGTAAATGCATTTCGCGACCGGCCCGTGGGGCGGCTTCGCCTGAACGTGCCCAGTGTCGCCGCCCGATTGGTCCTGCCATGGATAGTACCGCGCTTCCACGCCGCCTACCCGGATATCCGGGTCGAGGTGATGGTGGACGAAAGTTTCGTCGACCTCCTTGCCGCCGGTTGCGACGCAGGCATCCGCTATGGCGAGCGGCTGGAGCAGGATATGATCGCGATCCCCATCGGCCCGGCGCGGCAGCGTTATGCGTTCGCTGCTTCGCCTGCCTATCTGGCGGCGCATGGCCGGCCGTCGCATCCACGCGAGTTGCTGGGTCATGCCTGTCTGGAAGCGTGCTTCGCGAGCGGCCGTTCGCTGGAGTGGGAATTTGAAAAGGCGGGCGAGGAAATCCGGCTGGAACCACGCGGGCCGCTGCTGTTGCAGGTGGGTGGCGGCGCTGACCTGATGACCGATGCGGCGATCGGGGGTATGGGGATCGTCGGACTGTTCGAGGATTGGTTGCAGCCATTGTTCAAACAGGGCCGCCTGGAACCGGTGCTGGAGGAGTGGTGGCCAAGCTTTGACGGACCGTTTCTATATTATTCGGGCAGACGCTATCTGCCCGCGCCGCTCCGCGCCTTTGTTGATTTCGTGAAGTCCGAACCCTGCGCGCGGTGGCCCGGACCGGAAAGGCCAGCTAGGACTGCGCACGAAAATTAGTATTTTTCTTGCTTTCACGCATTTTTCGGATAGATACCCGCCCCATGGCGAGCAAACCCCGCACCTTATATGAGAAAATCTGGGCCGACCATGTGGTCGAGCGCCGGGACGACGGCACCTGCCTGATCTATATCGACCGGCATCTTGTTCACGAAGTGACGAGTCCGCAGGCATTTGAAGGGCTGCGCAATTCCGGGCGTACGGTGCGGCGGCCCGATCTTACGCTTGCCGTTCCCGACCATAATCTGCCGACCACCGCACGGGTGGACGAAAACGGCGCGCGGCTGCCCATCGCCGATCCGCAAAGCGCCGGGCAGTTGGAGGCGCTGGAGCGCAATACGGCCGAATTCGGCATTGATTATTTCGGCGCGACCGCCCCCGAACAGGGGATCGTCCATGTCGTCGGCCCCGAACAGGGATTTACGCTGCCGGGCATGACGCTGGTGTGCGGCGACAGCCATACCGCCGCGCATGGCGCATTGGGCGCGCTTGCCTTCGGCATCGGGACGAGCGAGGTCGAGCATGTGCTCGCCACGCAAACGCTGCTCCTGTCACAGTCAAAGACGATGGAAGTGCGCGTCGAAGGCTCGCTCGGCTTCGGGGTGAGCGCCAAGGACGTGATTCTGGCTATCATCGGCCGGATCGGCGCGGGCGGCGGCACCGGCCATGTCATCGAATATACCGGAGACGTCATTCGCGGGCTTTCGGTCGAGGGGCGGCTGACGGTATCCAATATGTCCATCGAGGGCGGCGCGCGCGCCGGCCTGATCGCGCCAGACCAGACGACGTTCGATTACATCCGGGGCCGTCCCATGGCGCCGCAGGGCGATGCCTGGGCATGGGCGGTGGATTACTGGAAAACGCTGCCCAGCGATCCCGGCGCGGTCTACGATCGCACGGTGAAGCTGGATGCGAGCGACATCGCGCCATGCGTCACCTGGGGCAACAGCCCGGACGATGTCGTACCGATCACCGGTGTCGTGCCCGATCCCGACAGTTTTGCCGACCCGGCAAAGCGCGATGCCGCGCGCCGGTCGCTCGATTACATGGGGCTGGCCCCCGGCACCGCGATGCAGGATATCGGTATCGAGAATATCTTTATCGGAAGCTGCACCAACAGCCGGATAGAGGATTTGCGCGCCGCCGCGGCGGTGCTGAACGGAAGGCGGGTGGCCGATACCGTCCGCCAGGCGTTGATCGTGCCCGGATCGGGGCTGGTCAAGCGTCAGGCCGAGGCCGAGGGACTCGACCGCATCTTCACCGAAGCCGGATTCGAATGGCGCGAACCGGGATGTTCGATGTGCCTTGCCATGAACCCCGATAAAGTGCCTGCGGGCGAACGTTGTGCTTCCACTTCGAACCGGAATTTCGTAGGGCGGCAGGGACCGGGGGCACGGACGCACCTGTTGTCGCCTGCCATGGCGGCGGCGGCGGCCGTGACGGGACGGTTGAGTGATGTGCGTGACCTGATGGGGGAATGATCGATGAAACGTGCACTGACGGTGCTTGTGTGTGGCACCGTGTTGAGCGGGCTTGCCGCAGCCTATGCCGCATCGTTGCACACCACTGGAACGCAGGCCATCATCCCGTCCGCCATGGCCGCGTCGTCGCAACCAGCTCAGCGCTGAGCGGCGGAAGTTTCCGCCCGGCGCGAAATATCACCGGGAGGAATTGATGGACGCCGTAACCCATGTCGAAGGTCGGGCGTACCCGTGGGGTGCGGAAAATATCGACACCGACATCATCATCCCGGCGCATTGGTTGAAAACCACGACGCGCGAAGGGCTGGGCAAGGGCGCGTTCGAAAGCGTGCGGGCGAAGCCGGGCAATGTCTTTGACGACCCCGAATATGCCGGGTCGCCGATCCTGATCGCGGGCGACAATTTCGGCTGCGGGTCGAGCCGTGAACACGCCGCATGGGCACTGGGCGACATGGGGGTGAAAGCGGTGATCGCGCCGGGTTTTTCGGACATCTTTTCCGGCAACGCGTTCAAGAACGGCATCGTCACTGTGGTGTTGCCGCAAGCCGCGGTTGACCGGTTGATAGAGGTCGCGAAAACCGATGAGATCAGCATCGACCTGGAAACGATGACCGTCACCACGCCGTTTCAGGATCGCTTCACCTTCACCCTCGATCCCTTCCGCCGCGAATGTCTGATGCAGGGGCTGGACGAGATCGGCATTACGCTGGCAAAAGATACCGCAATTTCGAATTACGAAAATGCGGTCGGCAAGTCGCGACCGTGGATCAAGCGGGAGAGCGGCAATGAAAGCATTACTGTCTAAGGCACCTGGCGGACCCGAAACTCTGGAAATCGCCGATCTGCCCGATCCGACACCGGGCGACGGCGAGTTGTTGATCGCGGTAAAAGCGTGTTCGATCAACTATCCCGATGTTCTGATCATCGAGGACAAATATCAGTTCAAACCACCGCGCCCCTTCGCGCCCGGCGGGGAGATTTCAGGCGTGGTGGAAGCTGTGGGCGACGGCGTCACCGGCTGGGCCGTGGGCGATCGGATGCTGGCGATGGTGGGCCATGGCGGATTGTCGGAAAAGGTCATCATCGATGCGGCCCGCGCCTATCGCCTTCCCGACGGACGCAGCCATGTCGAGGGCGCGGCGCTGCTGCTCACCTATGCCACCACCATTCATGCGCTGCTCGATCGCGGGCGTCTGAAATCCGGCGACAACCTGCTCATCCTCGGCGCTGCGGGCGGCGTGGGGCTGGCCGCGATCGAACTGGGCAAGGCCTATGGCGCGCGGGTCGTCGCGGCGGTGTCGAGCGAGGAAAAGGCAGCGGCGGCGCGGCAAGCGGGCGCGGACGACGTGCTGATCTATGATCGCGCGCCGTTCGACAAGGAGCAGTCAAAGGCGCTTGCCAACCGGTTCAAGGAAGCGCTGGGACCCGACGGCGCGCAAGTGATCTACGATCCGGTCGGCGGGGATTATACCGAACCGGCGCTGCGGTCGATCGGGTGGGAAGGGCGCTATCTGGTAGTCGGCTTTCCGGCGGGTATCCCGAAGTTGCCGCTGAACCTGACCCTGCTCAAAAGCTGCGATGTGTGCGGCGTATTCTGGGGCGCGTTCGCGATGCGCGATCCGAAGGCGAACGCGGCGCATGTCGAAACGCTGTTCAGCCTGTGGGAGGCGGGCAGGATCGCGCCAAAGGTCACCGAACGCTTCCCGCTTGCCAAGGGCGGGCGCGCTATCGCTAAAATGGCGGCGCGTCAGGCGATCGGAAAGCTGGTGGTCGAGATCGGGCGGTAGCAGCGTTTGCCCGTATCAGCGAAGTTTCTGCTGATAATCGATGCGGATGCGAACCCATGCCCCGATCTGCTGCTTGCCGCCCACGCGCGGCGGTCGCACCTTGAACTGGAACGCTGCCGCCTGAACCGCGCGGGCAATGCCGGAACCTTCGGGGTATTCGTCGATGATCTGGCAATCCTCGACCCGGTATTGCGGCGCGGTCTTGCACGCGATCAGCCCCCAGCCGGGACCCGATGCGCTGGACAGGAATCCGCGCAGTTCATCGTCATAGGGTTCGCGATACCAGCTCGCCGCATATAGCGGTTCGCCATTGGGGGCGGTGCCGACTTGCGGCGTATCATTTGCGCCGATGCCGGTTCCCGGCGGCGCAACGGGGCCGTAAACCGGCTTTGACGGCGCTGCCGATACAGTGGGCGCGGGCGGCGCTTTCGATCTGATATCGCTTGACGCCATTTCGCTTTGCGACAGTTCGATCCAGGGCGGAGTCGTCTGTTTTGTCGGTTGCGGCGGCGGCCTGGGCCGGTCGGGTGGTGGCGGTGTCGGCTGCTGCGCGGTTTCCGGTTGCGGTCGGGGCTGCGGCTGTTGGGAAGGCTTTGCCTGTTCCGTCGGGCTCTTATCGGCTTTTTCCGACTGATCGGCGCTGTCCGGCACATCGAACACGCTCAGCGACTGCTGGCTGTCCGCCTGTTTGAACAGGGTTGGCTTGGCGAGGGTGAGCAGCAGCAGCGCGAGCAGCAACTCGACCAGCAGCGCAAGCAGCAACCCCGCGAACCGGTCGCCATAGCGCGCGCGCCACCGTTCGGAAAAACCGGTCATTCGTTCGCGCGCTGACTGGAACAAGGGAACTCCGCATGAACAGGCGCGGTGAGGGGGATTGGAAGGTCCTCACCTAGCGCGGGGAATAGGCGGGCAATGCGTCGAAAACATGTCGAACGATACGCCCCGATTGCCGCGCGCAGCCGAAAATCCGAAAGAATCGCTTCGATCTGTACGGGGGCCGATGCCCGACATATTTTGCCGACGCGTTTCCAAACCAGCGTTCTAAACCGCTGTTTTCATTCGACACTAATCCCACGGACAGCGGTTCATTACCTTTGTCATGCCGCATCGTCGCTGCGATTGCGGTTCGCAAGCGCAACGATATTGCGGGCTTTCGCGCCCGGTTAAGCGTCCGCGTCGCCTATAAATGCTGCAAGGAAAGGCGAAGGGAGAGGCGCCTTGACATGATCTTAACTTGCCAGGGTGCCCGATGCTGAACAAACTTTCCGATTTGCGGATGTCCGTGAAACTCATGATCGGAGTCGCGCTGTCGACGATCCTGACGATCGTTATCGCGACGCTTGGCGTCGTGTCGCTGCAATCGACCACCGCCGCGACGCAGCAACTGGCGGAGCGTGATACGCAGGCCGTCGGGCTGGCAGGAGAAATCCGCACCGATCAGCAGCGTATCGAACAGTTGTGGCTGTTCACGGTCATCGAAAATGACCGCGGAGATTTCGAAGCGATGCTGACGGAGATATCGGATATCCGCAGCAAGGTCGATCAGCGGCTTTCGAAGCTTCGCACGCTGGTTCCCGATCAGCAGGCGGGACAGTTCGACAAGCTGAACGCCGCCATCGCCGAATATCGTCAACAGACCGCGAAAATTCCCGCGCTCTGGCGACAGGGGCGCAAGGGTGATGCAGAGGACGTTCTGCAGCATGATGCAAAAGCGCCCTTTGCGCAGGTGGACACAACCGCCAGCGAGATTTCCGCCGAGATACGCGGCCGTGCCGCGGCAGACGCCAAACGTCTCGATGAAAAAGCCGCGAGCACGATCCGTTCGATGATCGTGATGTCGGTGATCGGGCTGATCGCGATCGTCGCATTGGTGCTCGCGCTCGTCCGCTATCAGGTGACCGGACCCATCGCCGAAGTCACCGATCGCATGCGGCGGCTGGCCGATGGCGATACCGATATCGAAATCCGCAACGATGCGCGCCGCGACGAGATCGGCGAAATGGCGCGCGCGGTGATCGTGTTCCGTGACAATGCCCGCAGGCAAAAGGCGGATGATGCCGCCAAGCAGAAGGCCGAAGCGCAGCAGCGCGAAGTCGTCGATGCGCTCAGCCACTCGCTCAGCGGCCTGTCACAGGGTGATCTGACCGTCGATATCGTGCCCGAATTCCCGCCAGCCTATGCCGAGGTCCGTTCCAACTTCAACCAGGCCGTCGCCAGCTTGCGCACGCTGATCGGCACGGTGATGCAATCGACCGCCAGCATCGACACCGGCGCGCATGAAATCGCCGCCGCATCGGAGGATCTGGCGCGCCGCACCGAAAGCAACGCGGCGAGCCTTGAACAGACTTCCGCCGCCGTGACCCAGATGAACGACCGGCTGCGCACCACCGCCGCCGCAGCGCAGCGCACGGTGCATCGCGCCGATGGTGCGATCGCAACGGTGACCAACGGACGCGGCGTTGCCGATGGGGCGACCCGCGCGATGAGCCGCGTGTCCGACAGCGCCAAGGGCATTGACGATGTGATCGAGGGCCTCGACAAGATCGCGTTCCAGACGCGCGTGCTCGCGATGAACGCCGCTGTCGAGGCGGGACGCGCGGGCGAGGCGGGACGCGGCTTCGCGGTCGTCGCCGATCTGGTGTCCGCGCTCGCCATGCGCGCCGAGGAAGAGGCGGGGCGTGCGCGCGAACAGCTTACCGTGACACAGGAGGAGATTATTTCCGCCGTCGACATGGTGGAAAAAGTGGATGGCGCGCTGGCCGACATTCTGAAGGACGTGAACGAGGTGCATTCGCTGGTCGGCGACATTGCCGGCGACAATCAGGCGCAATCGAACGCCATCACCGAAATCAGCGCCGCGATCGGTACGATGGATCATGCCACACAGCAAAATGCCGCGATGGTCGAACAGACTTCCGCGGCTGCGCGCAACCTGACCGGCGAAGTGTCCAACCTCGCCCGGCAGGCGGGGCAGTTCCACACCGGCGAAGCGCAAATGCGCTCGACATCGGGACAGGGCGATACTGGCCGGCAAAAGCCGGCGCCACGTCCGTCGCCCCCTGCGCAGAAGATAAAGGCAAAGACGCCCGTCAACGGCAGTAACGGCTATAAATCACCGGTAAAGGCGCTGCCCGGCGCGGTTCCCGCTGATGCCGGTGACGACTGGGCGTCGTTCTGATCCGATTTTCCGCTGACTGACAAGGCCCGGTGGCGTCGTGCCGCCGGGTCGTTCTTTATCGGCATATAAACCGTGTTGCAGGGGGCAGGGCGCCCTTCCCGTCCCGGCTGGACGGTCGTGCCCGTTGCGTGCGGGCCTCATGCTTCTTATTTGCGATGTTCAACGCAATTTGGGGGATGAGAGACGTCCATGACCACTTTCGATGATCGCGAACGCGCATTCGAGGCGAAGTTCGCCCGCGACGAGGAGATGGCGTTTCGCATTACCGCGCGGCGCAACCGTCTGCTCGGCGAATGGGCCGCGAAGAAAATGGACCTGACTCCCGAAGAAACCGACGCCTATGCCAAGGCGGTGGTGCAGGCCGATTTCGAGGAGGCGGGCGATGAGGATGTCATCCGCAAGCTGCTGGGCGATCTGACCGCCGCCGGGGTCGATATCGACGAGGCCGCCGTGCGCCGCGCGCTGGAAGAGCAGACCGTCGAAGCGCGCCGCCAGCTTATCGAGCCGCAATAACCATGCCGATGCCAGCCGAACAGATCGAGACGCTGATCCGCGACGGCATACCCGATGCGAAGGTCGAAATTACCGATCTTGCCGGGGATGGCGACCATTATGCGGCGCGCGTCGAAGCCGAAAGTTTTCGTGGCCTGCCGCGCGTGAAACAGCATCAGGCCGTCTATGCCGCGCTGGGCGGCCGGATGGGCGGCGAACTGCACGCGCTGCAGCTGACCACCGCAGTGCCAGCCGAGGAGTGATTTCGAAATGACCGAGACGATCGAAACCCGCATCGACGATATCGTGAAGAAGAACGATGTCGTATTGTTCATGAAGGGCAGCCCGCTATTCCCGCAATGCGGCTTTTCGAGCCGCGCCGTGGCGATCCTTCAGCATCTGAACGTCGAATTCGACAGCGTCGACGTGCTGCAGGACCAGGAAATCCGGCAGGGCATCAAAAGCTATTCCGACTGGCCCACCATTCCGCAGCTTTATGTGAAGGGTGAATTTGTCGGCGGTTCGGACATCATGATGGAGATGTACGAAAGCGGCGAACTGGCCGGACATATGAAGGAAAAGGGCGTCGCGACGACCGCCTGATCGGAAGCACGACCAATCCAGGAAGGGCGCGGCGTCTTTCGACGCGGCGCCCTTTGTCGTTTCAAGGGCACGAAGATCGGGTTGGCGGGCCGACAGGAGACTGGTGGGGCGACTGTCGACCCGCCGATTGAAGCGGAACTTCGCTTTCGATGGCAAAGACGATGCACCACGCGTGCCAGACCGTGCAAAGGGCCGATTTCCGCGGTAGAAGAGCGTTAGCATCGCGTAACCATCCCGTAAGGGTGTAAGGCGGCCCGACACTCTGTCGATCAGTCTTCTTATCTATTGACTACAGGCGTAATCGATGTGACTACAGGTGTAGTCATCGAGGAAGCGCCATGAGCGAACGGATCAGCGAAGCCGAACACGTTGTTATGGAGGTGCTCTGGGATACAAATCCGCTGAGCGCAGCCGAGGTTGTCGATCGCATTCCCGAAGAACGCGGTTGGAGCGCCAATACCGTCAAAACGTTGCTTGGCCGCCTGCTTGCCAAGAACAGTATCGCGCATGAAGCGGACGGGCGACGCTATTTCTATCGCCCGCTGGTCGCGCGGGAAGATTATGTCGCGGGCGAATCGCGGCGCTTGATGGACCGGCTGTTCGGCGGCAGGCTGACCCCGCTGGTCGCGCACCTTGCCGAACGCGATGAACTTTCCGATGCCGATATCGAAGAGATCGAGGCGCTGTTGAAGGCGCTGAAACCATGATCGGCTGGATCATAGAAACCCTGGTGGCCGGTACGCTGCTGATGCTGTTGGTGCTTTGCCTGCGCAAGCCGCTCCGCGCGACGGTGGGGCCGCGGATCGCGTACTGGATATGGGCGCTGCCGCTGATTCGTACGATGCTGCCCCCGCTTCCCGGCGCGTGGCGCTGGAGCAGCCTCTTCGCGCCCGCGCTCGACGGGCTTCAGGGGCATCCGATGGTCATGGGGTGGATGAAGACGGACGGCCTGCCCGACACGGTCGTGCAGCACGCGTTGGTAACGGCCACCTCTTCGCACGGAACCACGGCGGCGCTGTTGCCACCGACCCAAACCCCCGGCGGCGCGCCGCTTGTCGCGCTCATCATCGGGATATGGGCGATCGGCGCGCTTGTGTTTCTTGCCCGGCACCTGATCGCGCACCATCGTTTCTGCCGCGCGCTGATGACGAAGTGCCGGACGTGCAGAAGGGTTGCGGGCGGCAAGGTGCGCATGATCGAAAGTGAGGCCGCGGCCGGTCCGCTCGCTTTCGGCCTGGCGCAAATATGTCGCCTTTCCCGCCGATTTCCACGAACGCTATGACGAACAGGAGCGCGATCTGGCGCTGGCGCATGAGCTTGGCCACCATGTTCGTGGTGACCTGTACGCCAACTGGGCGGCGCTGGTGGTGCTTTCGCTGCACTGGTTCAATCCCATCGCCTGGCGCGCGTTTCGGGCGTTTCGCGCCGATCAGGAAATGGCATGCGATGCGCTGGTCCTGTCGGGACGGCGATCGGGGCTTCGTCATGCCTATGGCCGCGCCATCGTGAAATCGGCGCATGGCGGCGCGGTTTCCGCCGCGTGTCACCTGCACAGCATCGACGATATAAAAGGGAGGCTTAAAATGCTGACGAAGAACGATGCAAGATCGCGTTCGCAAATCGCACTGGGCGGGAGCGCGATGGCGGTGCTGGTGCTGGCCGGGCTTGGCCTGACCGCTTCGGGCAGCAGCGCGGCGGAGATTGTGCGCGGGGATACGGCCGTGCGCATTGATGCGCGGGACCTGTCCGAACCGCCAGCGGCGCCCGTGCTGCAGACGGAGCCGGTCCCCGCCGCCCCGGCCGGCGATGTGTCTCCGCCACCCGTTCCGGGCGAGAGCGCGAAGAACATGGCTAAGGCGGAGCCGGTCATCGTCCATAATGGCGAGGTGAAACAAACGGCCGAACTCGACGCGCAGCTTCAGCAAAAGCTGCATAATCTGCCCGAGGTGAGCGAGGCCGATTGCGGGGCGGGGACGCAGACGGTTAAGCTCACCCAGAGCGCTGGCCGGGCGTCGCGGATGGTTATCTGCACCGACCGGATCGAACGGCTTGCCAGCGATGCGACCGCGCGGGCCATGAGCCAGCAGGAGATGGCGATGGCGAGCGCGCGTGCGGGCCTTGCCAGCGCACGCGCCGCAATCGCGGCGAATGCTGATATGGCCGAAGTTGATAAACGCGCCGCGCTTGCAGGGATTGCATCGGCTGAGGCGGAGCTGAAAGCAAACGGGCTTTCCGACGACTGACCAGTTCCTGTGGGGATGATCCGGCGGCAGCGCTGCGCCCGCCGCCGGATCATCGATTCCGCCCTCGCCTCCGGTGTCCTTCGTGCCGGGCAGGCGGGCGGACGGTCTGGCGGGGATGGGCATGCCCCTTGTGCCTTTCCCCGCCAGCGGCCATCTGATCGGTATGAACGATGTGCCCACCGGCCGGATCGAACGAATCGACGATCGCGTGGCGCGTGTCCTTGCGCCCAATCCGTCGCCCTATACGCATACCGGCACGCAGACCTATCTGGTCGGCACCCGCGACCTTGCCGTGATCGATCCGGGGCCGGATGACCCGCGTCACCTGAACGCGCTGATCGATGCGATCGACGGGCGGCCGGTGGTCGCCATTATGTGCACCCATACCCATCGCGACCACAGCCCGCTGGCCGCGCCGCTCGCCAGAGAGACCGGCGCGCCGGTGGTCGGCTGCGCGCAGCTGGTGCTCGACGACGGCGGCCCGCGCGCCGACGCCGCGTTCGATCGCGACTATGCGCCCGACCGGGTGCTTGCCGACGGAGATACGATTGCCGGGGAGGGCTGGACGCTGGAGGCGGTGGCGACGCCGGGACACACGTCGAACCATCTGTGCTTTGCGCTGCCCGAATCGAACACCCTGTTCACCGGCGACCATGTGATGGGTTGGTCCACAACGGTCGTTTCGCCGCCCGACGGCAATATGGCGGCGTATATGGCGAGCCTGGAGCGGCTGATGCAGCGCGACGATGCGCTGTATCTGCCCGCACATGGCCCGGCGATCGAGCGACCGCAGCGATTCGTTCGCGGTCTGGCCGGACATCGCAAGCAGCGCGAGGGGCAGATATTGCGGCTGTTGAAGGACGGGCCGCGCGATATTCCTGCGCTGGTCGAGCGCATGTATGTCGGGCTCGACCCGCGATTGACCGGCGCCGCCGAACGATCGGTGCTCGCGCATCTGATCGACCTGCGCGATCGCGCTCTGGTCGCTGCAAGGGACGATGAATGGATGGCGAAAGCATGAACGAGGTGGTTCGCGAACGGCGTGGCGGCGGGCTGCTGCGCGGATGCCTGGTCGTGCTTGGCGTCATCGCGCTGATGGGGCTCGCTGCGGGCGGCGCATTCTGGGCGTTCACCCAGTATCTCGATCGCAAGGTCGATCCCGACCCGGTGACGATCGCCAGTGGCAGCCTGGCCGGGATGCGTGAAGAGGCGAAGCTGTCGACCTTTGCCGCGCGCTATGTCGCGGTCGTCACGTCGAGCCAGAGCCGGCTAGGCCTTACCGCGAAGAAAACGCTGATCATGCCCGGCATGGTGCGATACCAGATCGACCTTGCCAAGATCACCGACAAGGATGTCGCCTGGGACGCCGACAGCAAGACGCTTCAGGTGCATCTCCCGCCGATCGAGCTGGTGGGGCCTGAGGTCGATTTGAACGCGGTGAAGGAATATGATGACGGCGGGCTGCTGATGCGCTTCACCAATGCCGAGGATCGGCTGGACGCGGCAAATCGCAAGGCGGGGCAGGCCGAACTGCTCAACCAGGCGCGTCAGCCGGTGCCGATGCGGCTGGCACGTGATTCGGCGCGCCGCGCGATCGAACGCAGTTTCGCCATGCCGCTAAAGGCGGCTGGAATCGACGCGAATGTGCGCGCGACTTTTGCCGACGAACGCACCGACAAGGATCGCGAACGCTGGGACGTCAGCCGCCCGATTTCCGATGTGATGGCCGAGCGCAAGGCGCAAGCGCAATAGGCTTATGCCTTGATCGCGCCGCGGCCACTCGCCATGTGGCGGGCGAAGGAGAGAGTTTCCAGATGGACGCACGCAAGGGAATGGGCGGAAGCCTGAACGGGCTGGACCTGCTGGCCGAGATCGACCGGCTGCGCACGGAACGCAACGCGGTAATCCTGGCGCATTACTACCAGAAACCGGAAATTCAGGACCTTGCCGATTTCGTCGGCGACAGCCTGGACCTGTCGCGCAAGGCGGCGGAAACCGACGCCGATGTCATCGCCTTTTGCGGCGTGCGCTTCATGGCGGAGACCGCAAAAATCCTGTCGCCGCAAAAGACGGTGGTATTGCCCGACATGGACGCCGGGTGCAGTCTGGAAGACAGTTGCCCGCCCGAACAATTCGCGAAGTTCCGCGCCGAACATCCTGACCATATCGCGCTCACGTACATCAACTGTTCGACGGAGGTGAAGGCGCTGAGCGACATCATCGTGACGTCTTCTTCGGCCGAGAAAATCCTCAGCCAGATTCCACCCGAACAGAAGATCATCTTTGGCCCCGACAAGCATCTGGGCGGCTATCTGGCGCGCAAGACCGGGCGCGACATGCTGTTATGGCCGGGCGTGTGCATCGTGCACGAAGCGTTCAGCGAAACCGAACTATTGAAGCTGAAGGCGAAGCATCCCGGCGCGCCGGTCGCCGCGCATCCCGAATGCCCCGCCTATATCGTCGATCATGCCGATTATGTCGGGTCGACAAGCGGCATCCTGAAATTCTCTGAAGAAATGGACGGCGATACGCTGATCGTGGCGACCGAACCGCACATCATTCATCAGATGAACAAGGCGAAACCGGAAAAGAACTTCATCGGCGCGCCGGGAGCGGACGGCAACTGCAACTGCAATATCTGCCCGTACATGGCGCTGAACACGATCGAAAAGCTGTACCAGGCGCTGCGCGACCTCGAACCGCGGGTCGAGATGGACGAAGCGTTGCGCGTGAAGGCGAAGACCAGCCTCGACCGGATGCTCGCCATGGCGAGCGGCACGGTGGGGATGGGCGATCTGGGGCCGTTGAAGGTGACCGGCGACTGAACGCTTTCGCCGTTTCAGCGTTGGGCCGCACATGAAAGCATGGTTTCGCCAGCTCGTCGTTCGCCTGAACGCGAGCTACTGGTTCCTGCCCGCCGTGTTGACGGTCGCGGCCATCCTCCTGTCGCTCATCACCTATTATATCGACACCCGGCTGGGCGATGGCTGGTTGGATGCGGCCGGATGGCTGCACGCGTCGAAACCGGACGGCGCGCGATCGCTGCTGTCCACGATCGCGGGGTCGATGATCTCGGTCGCGGGCACGGTGTTCGCGATCACGATCGCGGCGGTCGTCTATGCGTCGGGCAATTACGGGCCGCGCCTGCTCACCAATTTCATGACCGATCGCGGCAACCAGCTTTCGCTGGGCGTGTTCATCGCCAATTTCGTTTATTGCCTGCTTGTCCTGCGCACCATTCGCCAGCCCGATGAGGGCGGCTTTCTTGGCACGGCGGGCCAGCCGGGGTTCGTGCCCGAACTGTCGCTGCTGACCGCACTTGCGCTGACGCTGCTTTCGGTCGGGGTTTTGGTCTATTTCCTTCACCATGTGCCCGACAGCATTCGCATCAACAATGTCGTCGCGCATATCGGCAGGCGCGCGTTGAGCGATATCGATTCGCGCTTTCCGGACCGCGACGACGGGCGCAAGCGCATCGCGCCTTCGCCCGGAGAGACCACGCCGGTGCGTGCGAAGCGGGTCGGCTATGTCGCGGTGATCGATTTCGAAACGCTTGGCGACGTTTGCGACAAACAGGGGGTCAGTGTCCGGCTGGCCGTGCGTCCGGGTGACTTCGTTCATCCCGATGTCGCAATCTGCCATGTCGAAGGTACGTTCGGCGAAGGCGTCGATGACAAGCTGCGCCGCGCGTTCGCCATCGGCGATGCGCGCACCGCGTCGCAGGATCTGGAATATCTGATCGACGAACTGGTGGAAATCGGGCTGCGCGCGCTGTCGCCGGGGATCAACGATCCGTTCACCGCGATCACGTGCCTGCACTGGCTTTCGGCGGCGACCGCGAAGCTGGCGATGCGCGACCTTGCCTGCGATTCGGACGGGCGCCCCTACGGCGAACAGCGCGTCTATGCGCTTCCCGACGATTTCGAACATTTCGTCGCGCGCGGGTTCGGATCGATGCGCGCATCGGCGGCGGCGAGCCCGTTGGCGGCGCGCAAGTTCGTCGAAGCGCTCGTCAACGCTTCGGCCGGCCGGCCGGTGCGCGAACGCACCGACCTGCTTCGCCGGGAGGCGCGGCTGTTGCTGGAACAGGCGCAGGGCGCGCTGCACGGACCCGCGCTCGACCAGCTTCGCGACACGGTTGAGGATTTCGCGGTATAGCGGCGGCTGCCCCTTGCGTTTCGCCTGCTTCATGCGAAGGAACGGGAATGTTCGAACTCGACGGATTTGATTGCGACGCTTTTGTGCGCACGGTGCTTGCCGAGGATCTGGGCGATGCCGGGGACATCACCTCGCGTGCGGTCATCCCGGCGGATGCCATGTTCACCGGCGTGATGGACAGTCGCGACGCCATCGTCGCCGCCGGTCTTCCGCTGGCCGAGGCGTTTTTCCGCGCGCTCGACCCGGACGTGAAGATCGAGCTTGCCGTTGGGGATGGCGATCGCGTTGCGGCGGGCGCCGAACTGATGCGGCTGAAGGGGCGGGGGCGTGCCATGCTGACCGCCGAACGATCGGCACTCAATACCGTCCAGCATCTGTCGGGCATCGCGACGATGACCCGCGCCTATGTTGATCATATCGCCGGGACCGGCGCGACGCTGCTCGATACGCGCAAGACACTGCCGGGGCTCAGGCGGCTGGAAAAATATGCGACGCGGATGGGCGGCGCGACCAATCACCGGATGGGCCTTTGGGATGCGGCGATGATCAAGGACAATCACGTCGCGGTCGCCGGATCGGTCGAAGCTGCGGTGCGCCGCGCCGTGCAAGCCGATATCGCCGACATCATCGTCGAGGTCGACCGGATCGACCAGATCGAACCCGCGCTGTCGGCAGGCGCGACGCATCTGCTGCTCGACAATATGGCACCGGCGCTTCTTCGCGAGGCGGTGGGACTGGTGGGCGGTCGCGTTCCGACCGAAGCATCGGGGGGCGTCCGGCTGGAAACCATCCGTGCCATCGCCGAAACCGGGGTTACCTATATCAGTGTTGGCCGATTGACCCAGTCGGCACCGGCGGCCGATATCGGGCTGGACTTCGCGGCCTGACCGCAACGCTTTCTCGCGCATGCAAATTGGCTTAAGAGGAACGACCGTTCAAAGGACAGGGGGAGTTGTCCAGATGCGTCCGACATCTATCAAGCGTTTCGAAATATTCTATCTGCTGGCCTTTGCCGTCAGCGTGCTGAACATCTTTGTCGGCTGGAACGGCGCGATCGATCGCATGCGCGAAACCAGCCCCGGGACGGAGGTTTACGGCCCCGCCATTCTGGTCGGCGGACTGGCGATCAGCGCGATCATCACCTTCCTTTTGTGGTATTTCACCGCGCGCAAGGCGAGCAATGTCGCACGCTGGATCGTCGTGATCTTTTTTCTGTTCAGTCTGGTGAGCACGCTGATTTCGTTGAGCCACGGCACCTTTGCCACCGGAATCAGCGGCATTTTGTCGATCGTCAGCCTGGTTCTGGAAGCGGGCGCGGTGGCAATGCTGTTTCAGGCAGATGCGCGCGTCTGGTTCGCGGGAGCGAGCGACCCTGAAGCCACCGCCGACACGTTCGAATGAAGCCGCTTCTTATCGCCGGAACGCTGGCGGCGCTGGTCGTTCCCGGCGTCGCGTCGGCGCAGGCCTATCAATGCGCGGTGCCGTCGCGGATCGAACCGCCGCATGCAGAGGGGCCGACGGCGAAGGAACCGCGCCGCGTGCTGCCGACCGGCGGCTATACGCTCGCCATCGGATGGTCGCCGGAACAATGCCATGGCGGTGCGGGTAGCATCGCATCGGGTTTTCAATGCAGCGCGACCAACCAGTTCGGATTCACGCTGCACGGCCTGTGGCCCGACGGCAAGGGCGCGCAATGGCCGCAATATTGCCGTTCAGCCGCGATCCTTCCCGAACGCGTGATCCGGCGGCACATCTGCGCCACGCCGTCGGCGCAGTTGATGCAGCATGAATATGCCAAGCACGGCACCTGCACCGGCATGGCGCCGGCGGACTATTTCGCGAAATCGACGGGGCTTTTCGGGGTGCTTCGCTATCCCGACATGGTGCGCCTTTCGCATCGCGACGACCTGACCGCCGGACAGCTTGCGGCTGCCATCGCAGCGGCCAATCCCGGCATGACGGCGCGAATGATGCGGATTACCGCCAGCAAGGACGGCTATTTACGTGAAATCTGGTTCTGCCTCGATACCGGCTATCGCTACCGGGTCTGTCCGGCATTCGAAAAGACGCTGCCGAGCAACAAACGCATCCGGATACGCAAGGCGATGCGCTGAGGCGTGTATCAGCCGTCGAGCGTCACCGAAGACGGATGGTGTTTGTCGAGGTGCCGTTTGATGATTTTCAGATTGCGTGAATTGGAACGGAAAAAGAAATCGGGTACCGCGCCGATCCACGGTATCATGCCCAGCGCCCAGTCGAATCCTACATTGCCCGCCATGCGCGCCATCTGCGTCTTGGACATGCCCAGATTGCGCGCTTCCCAGATCAGATAGCTGCCCAGCGCGGCCGCGAGCGTACTGCCGCCGATCGGAATCAGGTCCAGAACGACATCCAGTCCCACCGCCTTGTTGGTGCCGGGAATCTTGATCGAGCGTTCCAAGAGATGCTCCATCCATTCGATCCGCTTGCGGATTGCCGCTGGATCATGGCTGGAAGACGCCATGGTATACAGGTCTTCGCTGGTCCCGCCGGCCATTCGCGTGGGCTTTACCATTGGCTTTACGATCCGTCTTGATTGCGCAGGTGATTCAACGGGTGCCACGCCCGCGAGTTCCGCTGAAACGCGTCGAGACGGGGGCTGACCAGCGACCAGCGCAGCGGCCGGGCGAGGGGGATGAAAACCCCGTCCTCGGTAAGCACGCTGTCGGCTTCGGCCAGCCGGAGCGAGCGCGCCGCCGCGTCGGGAGCGGTGCGCGCGGCGTCCAGTGCCTTCACCGCTTCCTCGCTGCACGCCTGACAGGCGGTGCGCAGATACCAGCTTGCGCTGTCGAGCGGCGCGACGGCATCGACCAGTTTCAGGTCGGAACGCGCATCCAGCGGCACGCGCAGTACCGAAAGGCCGACCGCGTTCAATGCGCGCGCGATGCCGGTCCATAAAAGATTTGCCCCCGGCCCATCGGGCAGTGCGATGCGCAGCGGGGCCATAGTCGCCTTTTGCCGTGCCTTCCAGGCCGAAACGCGCGAACGCGCGGTTGCCGCCCGGTCCGCGTCATTCAGCGATGCCCAGCCGGGAACGGCGGGCGCACTTGCCGAATCGAGTTGTTCGGGAAGAATAGTCTCCGCCGCGTCCCAGTCATCCCGGATGGGATCGAGCAGCGCCTTTCGGTCGAGCGCCATGGCAATCGCCGCACGATTATCGGCATCGGCCAGAAAGCCGTCGCGGTTGCGCATTTGCAGGCCGAAAAGGCCCGCCGCCGGGTCGATGTTGAGTTCGGACTGTGCCACGCCGCTCTGGCGCGCGGTGGGCCAGTCGGTGAAGGTGCCGCCAATCACGAGATCGGACAGATGTTCGCGATAGCGGATCAGCGCCAGCGATGCGCGTTCGCCGCGAAGCCGTAACCGAAGTGCGGGGGCTGCGGCGTCTTCGTCACCGTCCGGGCCGATGACCGGTTCGGGCGCCGAATGCAGGCGGATGGGATCGCCGACCCCTTCGGTGCGCAACGGCCCCGTGCCCGCCAGCGTCTGCGTCCGGAACACCGCCATTTCGGGCTGGGCGAGCAGACGAAGCAGATCGGGGCGCGGGCGCGACAGGCGCACCTCGACTACCTGCGGCGTCATCGCGACCACCTCGTCAACGCTCCGCAGGAACGGGGCGAGCGGATTGCGCGATGTCGGGGCCAGCGCGCGGGTGAGCGTGCGGGCGACCTGGCGCGCATCGACGGGACTGCCATCGGGCCAGGTCGCGTCGGCAATGCGGAAAATATAGCTGGTGCCGTCCTCGATCACGATCCAGCGCTGGGCAAGGCCCGGTTCCACCTGGCCGTTCGCGTCGAACCGAACCAGCCCTTGCGCGGTCGCGCCCATGGTGACCGCGTCCGGAAAGTCGAGCGGCCCCGCATCGGGATCGGCGCGGTTCGCCGAACCCCCGATCGCGCTGACAAGGATCGTCGAATCGTCCGTCTTCCCGTCGCACCCGGAAACGGCGAGCATCAATGAAGCTGCGACGACGACGTGGCTGGGAAAGCGGATCATCTGCACCCCTGTACTGGTGCGGACGGCGGGACTCGAACCCGCACGGCCTTTCGGCCAAGGGATTTTAAGTCCCGTGCGTCTACCAATTTCGCCACGTCCGCTCACCCGCCTGCCAAGACCATGGCGGCGCGAACGTCAAGCGGTTGCGCCTACATATTTAGGCGCTGGCGCATTTCCTTGCCGGGTTTGAAATAGGGGACGCGTTTTGCGGCGACGTCCACCGATTCGCCGGTCCGCGGGTTGCGGCCGGTCCGCGCCTCGCGCGCACGAGTGGAAAATGCCCCGAAGCCGCGAAGTTCGACGCGACCATCTTCTGCCAGACGGCGGCTGATCTCGTCGAAAAACAGTGCGACGATCTGCTCGACATCGCCCAGAGCCAGATCGGGGTTATCATGCGCGAGGATCTGCACCAATTCGGAGCGGATCATGAAACGTCCTCCTTTTCGACGATGGCCTTGTATACCGCAGCGATGTTGCCGGTAGGTTTCCCTACGGTATAATATTAACCTCCATCAAGGTCGCGATCGGGTATTTTGTCCCAAAAAAAGGCGCGGAGGAAAGATTTTCCGCCGCGCCCTTTGTTGACCTTATGTCAAATCGAATCAGCCTTCGTCGCCGCCGCGCTGCTTGAGCGCTTCGCCGAGAATGTCGCCGAGCGATGCACCCGAATCGGACGAACCATACTGGGCAACAGCCTGTTTCTCTTCGGCGATCTGCATCGCCTTGATCGAGAAGGTCGGCTTTTTCGACCGGTCGAAACCGGTGACCATCGCATCGAACTTCTGACCGACCTGGAAGCGCTCGGGGCGCTGTTCGTCGCGGTCGCGGCCAAGGTCGGTGCGCTTGATGAAGCCGGTGGCGCCTTCTTCGCCCGCCTGAACCTCAAGCCCCGCGTCGCGGACTTCGAGGACGTTGACGGTGACGATCGCGCCCTTGTTCAGCTTGTCGCCCGTGGTGGTCACGCCGACTGCCGGTGCGCCGCGCTCAAGCTGCTTCATGCCAAGGCTGATGCGCTCCTTGTCGGGCTCGACGGCCAGAACGACCGCTTCGACCTGCTCGCCCTTGCGGTGCAGCGCCAGCGCGTCCTCGCCCGAAATGCCCCAGGCGATGTCCGACATGTGGACCATGCCGTCGACATCGTGGTCGAGGCCGATGAACAGGCCGAATTCGGTGGCGTTCTTGACTTCGCCCGCCACCGTCGAACCGACGGGGTGGTCCTCGGCGAACTTCTCCCACGGATTGGCCTGCGCCTGCTTGAGGCCAAGGCTGATGCGGCGCTTGTCCTCGTCCACTTCCAGAACGACGACTTCGACTTCCTGGCTGGTCGACACGATCTTGCCGGGATGGACGTTCTTTTTGGTCCAGCTCATTTCGGACACATGGACAAGGCCTTCGATGCCCGGTTCCAGTTCGACGAACGCACCATATTCGGTGATGTTCGTGACGCGGCCGTTCAGCTTCATGCCGACCGGATATTTCGCGCTCGCGCCTTCCCACGGATCGCTTTCGAGCTGCTTCATGCCCAGCGAGATGCGCTGGGTTTCGCGGTTGATGCGGATGATCTGCACGGTGGCGGTGTCGCCGATGTTCAGCATCTCGCTGGGGTGGCCGACGCGCTTGTAGGAAAGGTCGGTGACGTGCAGCAGACCGTCGATGCCGCCCAGATCGACGAACGCACCATAATCGGTGATGTTCTTGACCACGCCTTCGATCACCTGGCCTTCGGTGAGGCTCTGGATCAGGCCCGAACGCTGTTCGGCGCGCGTTTCTTCCAGCACCGCACGGCGCGAAACGACGATGTTGCCGCGCTTGCGGTCCATCTTCAGGATCTGGAAGGGCTGCGGCATGTCCATCAGCGGGGTGACGTCGCGCACGGGGCGGATATCGACCTGGCTGCCCGGCAGGAACGCCACGGCGCCGTTGAGGTCGACGGTGAAGCCACCCTTCACACGGCCGAAGATCACGCCTTCGACGCGATTATTTTCGGCATATTCGGCTTCCAGCTTGTCCCATGCGGCTTCGCGGCGAGCGCGATCGCGGCTGAGCATCGCTTCGCCCTGCGCGTTTTCGACGCGATCGACATAGACTTCGACTTCGTCGCCGACGGAAAGCTCCGCCTTCTGGCCCGGCGCTGCGAATTCGCGAAGCGGCACGCGGCCTTCCGATTTCAGGCCGACATCGATGATCGCCATATCGGCTTCGATGCCGGTGACGGTGCCGATGACGACGCGGCCTTCAAAGCTGTCCGCATCACCAAGGGTCTGTTCGAGCATTTTCGCGAAATCGTCGCGAGACGGGTTTGCCACAGTGGCCATAGGGTTAGAAATTCCTGTACAACATATTTTTCCGGCCAGCCGGTTGGTTCCGGCGGTCTTTTGGCCGAGATGCCGCGGCGGCCGAATGCCTGGTCGCGACGTCCGGACGCGCCGTTGCATGCTGGAGGCATCATCGCTTCTAAATGCGAAAAGGGCGCGTGAGGGAAACCCTCCGCGCCGACCTCCGCAAGCTTCGGCTCGCAGGACGACGAGGCGATAGCCGAATTGGCCGCGAAACGCAAGTCTGCGGGCGATTATTCGCCTGCTTGTTCCCGCGGGCGCGCGGCGCGTGTTTCGACAAGGCTGATCGCGCGCTGCACCGCCGCCTCGATCGACAGGAAACTGGTGTCGAGCAGCGCGGCGTCCGCTGCCTGGCGAAGCGGCGCTTCGCTCCGCCGGGCATCGCGATCATCGCGTGCGCGAATATCGGCAAGCACGCGGTCAAGGCTGACATTCTGCCCCGCCTTGCGCAATTCGGCATGGCGGCGCTGGGCGCGGATGGTCGGCGTGGCCTTCACGAACAGTTT
Organism: Stakelama flava; assembly: GCF_019351405.1. GTDB lineage: Bacteria > Pseudomonadota > Alphaproteobacteria > Sphingomonadales > Sphingomonadaceae > Sphingomonas > Sphingomonas flava_A. The sequence goes on along the minus strand of NZ_JAHWZX010000002.1, from coordinate 314,291 downwards.
CACATCGGCGTCGGGCGCGATGACCGTGCCGATGTCGCGTCCGTCGAGAACCGCGCCGCCGGGTTGCTGCGCAAAGCGCCGCTGACGCTGGAGCAGCGCGGCGCGCACGAGCGGGTGCGCCGAAACCACCGATGCGACACGCCCCGCTTCGTCGGTGCGAAGTTGCGGATCGGCCAGCAGCGAATCGGGAAAGTCGCACGATGCCACCGCGTCGGCTTCGCGTTCGGGGTCCAGTTCCTCACGCAGTACGTTCAGCGCGACCGCGCGATACAACAGGCCGGTGTCGAGATGCGGCAGCCCATAATGCCTGGCCAGTGCCCGGGCGATCGTACCCTTGCCCGACGCGGCGGGTCCGTCGACTGCAATGATCATCGCTCGCTCCAATCGGCCCGCGCGCCCAGTATTTCCGCGGTGTCGGTGAAATCGGGATAGCTGGTGGCGATCGGCCGGCCATCATCCACCTCGATCCGCCCGCGCGCATGCAGCGAGGCGATCGCCATGCTCATCGCGATGCGGTGGTCGATCAGGCTGGCGATCGTCGCGCCGCCGGCAATCGGTTCGCCACCGCTGCCGGTGATGGCAAGGCCGTCTTCATATTCTTCTATTCCCACGCCGCATGCGGTGAGCGCCGCCGCCATCGCGGCGATCCGGTCCGATTCCTTGACGCGCAATTCGTGCGCGCCGCGCGCGACGGTGCGCCCTTCGGCAAAGGCGGCAGCGACGAAGAGCGCGGGATATTCGTCGATCATGCTGGGGGTAAGGTCGGCCGGCACCTCGATTCCCTTCAGCGGTGCATTGCGGACATGCAGGTCGGCGACCGGCTCTCCGCCCACGTCGCGTTCGTTTTCACGTGCAATGTCCGCGCCCATCGCGGACAGCGCCGCGACGATTCCGGCGCGTGTCGGGTTCATGCCAACATTTTCGATGACGATATCCGATCCCGGCACGATGGTCGCCGCTACCATCCAGAACGCCGCCGATGACGGATCGCCGGGCACGACGATATGCTGCGGGTGCAGCGTCGCTTCGCCGCGGACGGCGATGCTGCGCCCCTGCGGCGTGTCCTCAATGGTGATTTCGGCGCCGAATCCGGCCAGCATCCGTTCGCTGTGATCGCGTGTGGCCACCGGTTCGATGACGCGAGTAATCCCCGGCGTATTGAGTCCGGCGAGCAGCACCGCTGATTTTACCTGCGCCGATGCGACCGGAAGCGTATATTCGATGGGAATTGCCGGCGACAGGCCGCGCAGCGTCAGCGGCAGGCGGTTCCCCGGCGCGGCGGTGAAATCGGCTCCCATAAGCGATAGCGGTTCGATTACGCGCGCCATTGGGCGTCTGGACAGCGACGCATCGCCGGTAAAGGTCGCGACGATCGGATGGCTTGCCACCAGTCCCATCAGCAAGCGGGTGGAGGTGCCCGAATTGCCCATGTCCAGCGCGCTTTCGGGTTGAAGCAGCGACCCGACGCCAACCCCGTGCACCGACCATTCGCCGCTGCCGGTGCGTTCGATCGTGCATCCCATCGCGCGCATCGCAGCGGCGGTGGCGAGCACGTCCTCCCCCTCCAGCAACCCCTCGATTCGGGTTTCGCCGACCGCCAGCCCGCCGAACATCAACGCGCGATGGCTGATCGATTTGTCGCCGGGAACGCGCACGCGACCGCGCAACGGGCCGTCGGTTGAAAGGGTTAGCGGGCGGGGAAGGGAAGCGTTCATGGAAGCGCGGCTTTTGACAGCGCCCTTGCGCTATGGCAAGGCGCGCGCCACTTTCCCGGGTTCCTACCCGATTTCCTGTAGCTTGAAAGGCAAGAGGCGACACATGGTGAAGCCGGAATGGGGCACGAAACGCACGTGTCCGAAATGCGCAACGCGATTTTACGACCTGGAAAAGGACGATCCCGTCACCTGCATCGAATGCGGGTATGTGTGGGAGCCCGAACCGATCCTGAAGTCCAAGCAGCCGCTCCCCTTCGATTCGGCTAAGACCGACAAGGAGAAGGAGAAGGAAGAGGACAAGGATCTTGACGATGAAGATCTGAACATCGACGAAGATGACGACGATAATGTCGATGACGACGATCTGGGCGGCGACGACGATCTGGGCGTGAAGACCGCCGAGGACGACGACGAAAACAACTGACCCGGAAAAATCGCACGATCCCATCGGATCGTGCTTGCAATAGCGGCGGCGCCTGAGTACAGGCGTCGCCTCCCAAGGGTGAGGGGCCGTAGCTCAGCTGGGAGAGCGTCGCAATGGCATTGCGAAGGTCAGGGGTTCGATCCCCCTCGGCTCCACCATTCCTTACCCCACGCGGCGGATGATCGCCGTGGGTTGTGTCCTGGCTTTTCTGCTCTTCGCTATCGGATGAGCACGACCAGTAGCGCAACGATCGCGGCCGCTGTCAGCGAAAGCGTCATCAGAAACGCGAATGGGCAATGCCGCACGTCCGAATCGAGTCGATCCATCATCCTTCTCCTTCGCAAACCATCTGCCTGTGCTCTTTTTCTTCGGCCCGGCTTTGGTGATGGTTCTGCGCCGAAATATACCGCGATAGCGCGGTTCAGGCAAGTTCGCGCCCGGCAGGCCTCACCCGAAACCATAGGGAACGACGCGTCGGCGATCGGGATCGACGGTTAGTCGGCGACCGGCGGGCGGGAACGCGCGCTGGTCGCAATCGTCGCGCGGGCATATGCGGCAGGACACGCCAATCGGGGTGGCCGAATGCGCACCGCCCAGTTCGAGTTCGTCGGCATAGATGAAATCGCGCGCATATTCGACTTCGCAGCCAAGCGCGACGGCATAGCGCCGCGCGGGGCGCAGATAGCTGGCCGTCGGCTTCACCAGCCCTTTCGCCATCGAAACATAGCGAACCCCGTCGGGGGTTTCGGCAAGTTGAACGAGGATTCGGTCGGGGATCGCCACCGCCTCATGCACTATCCATAGCGGGCAGGCGCCGCCATAGCGGGCGAATTGCAGGCGGGTGGCCGAATGCCGCTTGGTAATGTTGCCCGCCATATCGACCCGGCAGAAAAATACCGGCACGCCCTGCGCGCCCGGCCGCTGCAGCGTCGACAGGCGGTGGCATGCCTGTTCGAAACTGGCTCCGAAGCGCTGGCGCAGCCGGTCGATATCGTGGCGAACCTCGCGCGCGGCGTCGCGAAATTCGCCATAGGGCATCAACAATGCACCCGCGGCGTAATTGGCCAGCCCGACCGACAGCAGCTTTCGCGCCTCGGCCGAACGAAGCGGCGCATCGGCAGCGATATCGGCGATCAGATCGGCAAGTTCCAGCCGGGCGAGCTGGTGCGCGAGCAGGAAGCGGTGGCTTTCGGGCGCAATCGACGGGTCGATCGACAGCGTGCGCGTATCGGCATTGAACGCGCGCAGCGGCTGGTCGGGCGTGGTGGGGTGAACGATCCGCACGCCATGTGCCCCGGCAAGCCGGTCTTCGAGCGGCTGCGCTTCGGGCGCCAGCGTTTCGGCCGCACGGTCGATCGCATCGATATAATTGCCCGACGCGTGAAACCAGTCGCGCACCTCCTCCCAGGGGAGCGGCGCGCTGTCGCCAGATCCGCTGGTGAACCGGTCGTCGAGCATCGCGAGCTGATCCTGGCTGCGGCGATAGGCGGCATGCATCGCGACCAGCCGCCGGGCAAGCAGCGGCTGTTGCATGCATGCGCGCCGGATCATGTCGTCCGGAACGGGATCGCCGCCGATCGTGGGGTCGCCCGCCGCGTCGGCCGCGTTGACCAGCAGCGTGGTGTCCTCTTCCCCATCCACCTGCCCCCATTCGCTTGGGAATGCCTCGGCCAGCGCAAGCAGTACCGGCGCGGTGACCGGTCGTCCGTCATTTTCGATCTGAGACAGATAGCTGACCGAAATGCCAAGTCGCCGCGCAAGATCACGCTGGCTGATGGAAAGCCGCTTGCGAAGTGCGCGGACGCGATGTCCGGCGAAGATGCGGCGGGGGGGCGTCATGGCGTGAATGCTCCCGACTATCACCATTCGTCCTGCGACAAGGTCAGCACGAACGGGGAGTGTTCGTTGAACCGCCTAGTTTGCAAACCCGTGATCCGCAAGTTCGCAACTTAACATTTGCGTCCGCGCTTCCGGCTTGGGAGTTGGGATCGCAACTGCGTTTGAAACGGGGAGCGGGATGCTCGACATTCTGAAGGAACTTCAAACCCGGCGCGAAGGTGCGCGCATGGGCGGCGGGCAGGCCCGCATCGACAAGCAACATGCCAAGGGCAAGCTGACCGCGCGTGAACGGATCGAGGTGCTACTCGATGCCGGCAGTTTCGAAGAATATGACATGTTCGTCGAACATAATTGCGTCGATTTCGGAATGGACGAACAGACGGTGCCGGGCGACGGCGTCGTCACCGGATCGGGCACGATCAACGGTCGGCTCGTCTATCTCTTCAGTCAGGATTTCACCGTATTCGGCGGTGCGTTGTCCGAACGCCATGCGCAGAAAATCTGCAAGGTGATGGACATGGCGATGAAGGTCGGCGCGCCGGTCATCGGGCTAAACGATTCGGGCGGCGCGCGGATTCAGGAAGGCGTGGCGAGCCTTGCCGGCTATGCCGAGGTGTTCCAGCGCAACGTGCTGGCCAGCGGCGTCGTGCCGCAGCTCAGCCTCATCATGGGGCCGTGCGCGGGCGGCGCGGTGTACAGCCCGGCGATGACCGACTTCATCTTTATGGTGAAGGATTCGAGCTATATGTTCGTCACCGGTCCCGATGTGGTGAAGACGGTGACCAACGAAGTGGTGACCCAGGAAGAACTGGGCGGCGCGGTAACGCACACGACAAAATCGTCGGTCGCTGACGTGGCGTTTGAAAATGATGTCGAGGCGCTGCTCGCCGCGCGCGACTTCATCGACTTCCTGCCAGCGTCGAACCGGGAGGAACTACCCGAACGCCCCACCAACGATCCATGGGACCGGATCGAGAAAAGCCTCGACACGATCATTCCGCCGAACGCGAACCAGCCGTACGACATGCACGAGCTCATCCGCAAAACGGTGGATGAGAGCGATTTCTTCGAAATTCAGCCCGCGCACGCGCCCAACATCATTTGCGGCTTTGCGCGGATCGAGGGGCGTACGGTGGGCGTCGTGGCGAACCAGCCGATGGTGCTGGCCGGCGTGCTCGACATCAATTCGTCGAAGAAAGCCGCGCGCTTCGTCCGCTTTTGCGACGCGTTCGATATTCCGATCGTCACCTTTGTCGATGTGCCTGGGTTCCTGCCGGGCGTGGGTCAGGAGCATAACGGCATCATCAAGCATGGCGCGAAACTGTTGTTCGCCTATGCCGAAGCGACAGTACCGAAAATCACGATCATCACGCGCAAGGCCTATGGCGGCGCGTATGACGTGATGGCGTCGAAGCATCTGCGCGGCGACCTCAACTATGCATGGCCGACAGCGGAGATTGCGGTGATGGGCGCGAAGGGCGCGGTCGAGATCATCTTTCGCGGAAAAACGCCTGAGGAGATCGCGGAAAAGACGGCGGAATATGAAGCGCGCTTCGCCAACCCGTTCGTCGCGGCATCAAAGGGTTTTATCGACGAGGTGATCCAGCCGCATTCGACGCGGCGGCGGATTGCGCTTGGGCTAAGAAAGCTGCGCAACAAACAGCTCGAAAATCCGTGGAAGAAGCATGACAATATTCCGCTGTGAGGTGCAATCCGACAATGCCTGATTTCGTCATTGCGATCCCGGCCTTGTGCCGGGGGAAGCAATCCAGAGCGGAGCGCGCGTCGCTGGCTTGCTTCGTCGCCTTCGGCTTCTCGCAATGACGGGTAGGGTGCGGCAACCTGCGGTTTACATCATGGCCAGCGGGCGGAACGGAACGTTGTATTGTGGCGTGACTTCCGATCTCGTCCAACGAGTTTGGCAGCATCGAGAAGGAATGATCGATGGGTTCACCAAACGCTACCGATGCAAACTACTGGTCTGGTACGAAATGGTGGAAACAATGGAAGCGGCGATCGGGCGCGAGAAACAGATCAAAGGCGGGTCGCGTATGAAGAAGCTGGCGTTGATTGACACGCTTAACCCGGTCTGGCGCGACCTGTACGCTGACGTGACGATAGGTTGAGGTCGAGAAATGGATTGCTTCGCTACGCTCGCAATGACGAGGGGAACTCGGAAATGAAACTCGGCCGTCTCAACCATGTCGGCGTCGCGACGCCGGACCTTGATGCTTCGATCGCGCAGTATCGCGAGGTGATGGGCGCCACCGACATTACCCAACCCTTCGTGCTGGAAAGCCAGAAGGTGCGCGTCGCCTTCGTCAATACGCCGGGCGAGAGCGGCACGGCGGGAACGCAGATCGAACTGCTCGAACCGACCGATCCCGACAGCGCGGTCGGCAAATGGCTGGCGAAGAACCCGCTCGGGGGGCAGCATCATATTTGCTATGAAGTGCCCGATATTCACGAAGCAAAAGCATGGTTCGAAGGGCAGGGCAAACGCGTGTTGGGCGAACCCCGCATCGGCGCACATGGCACGATGATTTTCTTCGTCCATCCCAAGGATATGGGCGGTCAGCTTACCGAAATCATGGAAACGCCGAAGGAGGCGCATTGAAGCTTATGGTGTATCAGCGTTCCAATGTTCGTGCACAAGTCCGTCCTCCCGCGCAGGTGGGAGTCCAGAGCGGTCTAGCGCAGCGTTCGCGGCTCTGGGTCCCCGCGTTCGCGGGAATACGCGGTGGGGTGGCAGTTGCTCTCGTGGCAGCGCTTGCGGCTTGCAATCCCCAGTCTGACGACAACAGCACCGCGCCTGAGCCCGACAATGCAGCGCTCGCCAACGCGGCCGCCCCGGTTCCCGGCAATCTCGACGCGGCAGTGCAGGCGGCGTTTGGCGGCGATGCGACCTATGACGGCAAGAACGATCACTATGTGCTCAGCCATCACAAGCTGGTCGCCGCGCCGTTCGGCCCCGTACTGGTGAGCGAGGGCACCGCGCAGGATGCCGCGCATGCGTCGGCGGGATTTATCTCGGCAATCTATCTGAAGCAGGACGGTGACGGCTACACCGTCGCGCACCGCTATCCGCACGCGATCGAGACCGGCAGTTTCGGCGAGGTCGGCGAATGGAAAATCCGCGACGACCTGCTCGACCTGCCGGTGATTGAGGCTAAGGGCGGCGGCACCTGGCAAGGGTATAGCTGCGGCTATACCGACCTCGTCGAACTGACGCCGCAAGGGCCATTGACGGTCGCGCGGTTCCAGAACGCGTACAGCAACAAGGGCGCGGTGACCGATGACGGCACCAACATTACCGGAACAATCGCGCAAGTCACGCCGGGCCAGGCATTCACCGTTCACTTCACCGGCAGCCGCAGTTTCGATGCCACATACAAGCTGATCAACGGCAAATATGCGCTTCAGGGCGGCGATGCGCACCGGCTGGACGGCTGCTGAGCTGCATTGGACAAGCGAATGACCGACAAGAAAACAACGCTGGATGCTTGGCAGGCGGCGGCTTCGAAGGAGACGAAGGGCCGCGATCTGACCTGGCATACGCCAGAGGGGATCGACGTAAAACCGCTCTATACCGGCGCGGACACGCAGGGCTGGGACGCAGGGTTGCCCGGATTTCCGCCCTATACACGCGGCCCCTATGCCAGCATGTATACCGGGCGCCCCTGGACGATCCGCCAATATGCGGGTTTTTCGACCGCCGAGGAATCGAACGCCTTTTACCGCCGCAACCTTGCTGCGGGGCAGAAGGGGCTGTCGGTCGCGTTCGACCTTGCCACCCATCGCGGTTATGACAGCGATCACCCGCGCGTCACCGGCGATGTGGGCAAGGCGGGCGTCGCCATCGACAGCGTCGAGGATATGAAAATCCTGTTCGACCAGATTCCGCTCGATGAAATGAGCGTGTCGATGACGATGAACGGTGCGGTGATCCCGTGCCTTGCCTTCTACATCATCGCGGCGGAAGAGCAGGGCGTATCGCCGGATAAACTTTCGGGGACCATTCAGAACGACATTCTGAAGGAGTTCATGGTCCGCAACACGTACATTTATCCGCCGCAGCCGAGTATGCGGATCATCTCCGACATCTTCGCCTATACGGCGGAAAAGATGCCGCGCTTCAATTCGATCTCGATCTCCGGCTATCATATGCAGGAGGCGGGGGCGACGCAGGTGCAGGAGCTTGCCTTCACCATCGCCGACGGCATCGAATATGTGAAATATGGCGTGGCGTCGGGCCTCGATATCGACAAGTTTGCAGGCCGGCTGAGCTTCTTTTTCGCGATCGGTATGAACTTCTTCATGGAGGTGTCGAAGCTGCGCGCCGCGCGTACGCTGTGGTACAATGCCATGACGAAGCTGGGCGCGCAGTCCGACCGGTCGAAAATGCTGCGCACCCATTGTCAGACGAGCGGCGTCAGCCTCACCGAACAGGACGTGTACAACAACGTCATCCGCACTACGATCGAGGCGATGGCCGCAATGGTGGGCGGGACGCAGAGCCTGCACACCAACGCGCTGGACGAAGCGATCGCGCTTCCCACCGACTTTTCCGCGCGCATCGCCCGCAATACGCAGATCATCCTTCAGGAAGAAACGGGGATGACCAACACCGTCGATCCGCTGGGCGGCAGCTATTATGTCGAATCGCTGACCAAGGAACTGGTCGACAAGGCGCAGGAGATTATCGACCGGGTCGAGGGCGAAGGCGGCATGGCAAAGGCGGTCGCCGCCGGCTGGCCCAAGGCGATGATCGAAGAAGCCAGCGCTGCGCGCGCTGCTCGCGTCGATCGCGGCGAAGATACCATCGTCGGCGTCAACAAGTTCCGACCAGAGACCGAGGAGGCAATCGAAATCCTCGACGTCGATAACCACAAGGTGCGTCAAAGCCAGATAGCGCGGCTGGAGCAGGTGCGTGCGAATCGCGACGAGGCGAAGTGTCAGGCCGCGCTCCACGCGCTGCGCGACGGCGCGAAGGGCGAGGGCAATCTGCTCGCGCTCGCGGTCGATGCGGCGCGCGAACGGGCGACTCTGGGCGAGATCAGCCTTGCGATGGAGGATGTGTTCGGCCGCTACGACACCATGCCGACGCCGGTGAAGGGGGTGTATGGCGGTGCCTATGGCAGCGAACGTAAATGGGAAGCGCTGAAGGAGGGTGTCGCCGCGACCGAACGGCGGCTGGGCCGCAAGCCCAAGATGCTGGTCGCCAAAATGGGGCAGGATGGGCATGATCGCGGGGCGAATCTGGTGTCGTCCGCGTTCGGCGACCTTGGCTTCGACGTGACTGCCGGGCCGCTGTTCCAGACGCCGGAAGAGGCGGTCGCCCTTGCATTGGAACGCGATGTCGATGTGATCGGCGCGTCCAGCCTTGCGGCGGGCCACAAGACGCTGATCCCGCAACTGATCGACCTTTTGAAGGAAAAGGGGCGCAGCGATATCCGGGTGATCGCGGGCGGTGTCATCCCCTCACAGGACTATCAATTCCTTCGCGATGCAGGCGTGCAGGCGATTTTCGGCCCCGGCACCAATTTGACCGAAGCCGCGCGTGAGGTACTGCGCCTTTTGGGCCACAACATGCCCCCCGAAGACGAACTGAACGAGGCAGCCGAATGACGATGAATGAAACAGCCAGTGCTCCTGCGCAGGCAGGAGCCCAGGGTTCGGGGCGTAGCGTGCATGGCTCTGGGCTCCTGCCCGCGCAGGAGCACGCCGTGCGTACCGACTGGACGCGCGCGGAAATCGCCGCGCTGTTCGACCTTCCCTTCACCGAATTGCTGTTCCGCGCCGCCGAAGTGCACCGCGCGCACCATGCGGCGGGTGAGGTGCAGCTTTGCACGCTGCTGTCGATCAAGACGGGCGGCTGCCCCGAAGATTGCGGCTATTGCTCGCAATCCGCGCATGCCGATAGCGGCGTGAAGGCGACCAAGCTGATGGACGTGCGGCAAGTGCTGCAATCGGCGGCGCAGGCAAAGGATGCAGGGTCGAAGCGGTTCTGCATGGGCGCCGCCTGGCGCAACCCCAAGGACCGCGACATGCCCGCGATTGTCGAGATCGTCGAAGGCGTGCGCGCGATGGGCATGGAAACCTGCATGACGCTGGGGATGCTGACGCCGTCACAGGCGGCGCAGCTGAAGCAGGCGGGCCTCGATTATTACAATCACAATATCGACACCGCGCCGGAAAATTACGCGAATGTGATTTCAACGCGCAGCTTTGAAGAGCGGCTCGAAACGCTCGACAATGTGCGCTCAGCGGGGATCAACGTCTGTTCGGGCGGGATCGTCGGCATGGGTGAGACGCGCAGCGACCGGGTGGGCTTCGTCCATGCGCTCGCGACGCTGGAACGCCATCCCGAAAGCGTTCCGGTCAACGCGCTGGTGCCGGTAAAGGGCACGCCGCTAGGCGATATGCTCGCCGATACGCCACTGGCGAAGATCGATGACATCGAATTCGTTCGCACAATCGCGGTGGCGCGCATCACCATGCCGCTGAGTATGGTGCGTCTGAGCGCGGGGCGCGAAAGCATGAGCGAGGCGACACAGGCGCTGTGCTTCATGGCGGGCGCGAATTCGATCTTTACCGGCGACAAGCTACTCACCGCCGCCAATGCCGGCGACAATGCCGATGCCGCGCTCTTCGCCAAGCTGGGCTTGCGGCCGATGGAGAGCGAAGAGCCGATGCGCAGCGGATGCGACTGCGCGCCGCAGGTTGAGGCGGCGGAGTGACTTCCTCTCCCTCCGACATCCCTGCCTTGAGCCAGGGTCCAGCTTCTTCTTCTCTTCAGTATGCGAAAGGAAGCTGGATGCCGGATCAAGTCCGGCGTGACGAGATTAAAAGAGTGATAGTCAAATGAGCAATGGCCGCATATTTGCAGTCATTGCTTTTGCTCTGTTCACAATAGTCTGCATCGCTTGGCTTATGTTGGCGTGGGTGTCGGTGAACTTGTTGAGTTTTCCATGCTCGAGCCCAGAGGTTCCTGAGCCCTGTTCGGAAGTCGTTCCAAGAACATTCTTTTTAAAGGCGCTGTTGCCCACACTCGTCGTTTGGGCTCCTGTCGCTTGGTTTACATTTCGTCGATGGGAAAAACATTGATGTTCAAAAAGATACTAATCGCCAATCGTGGAGAGATTGCCTGCCGGGTCATGCGCACGGCGAAGAAGATGGGGATCGCCACCGTTGCGGTTTATTCGGATGCCGATGCGCGCAGCCCTCATGTGTTGATGGCGGATGAGGCGGTTCGGCTTGGGCCGGCGCAGGCCTCGGAAAGCTATCTGAAGGCCGAGCTGATCCTCGACGCGGCGAAGGCGACCGGCGCCGATGCGATCCATCCGGGGTACGGTTTCCTTTCGGAGCGCGAAAGCTTTGCCAAAGCCTGCGCGGACGCTGGCGTCACCTTTATCGGCCCGCCCCCCAATGCCATCGCGGCGATGGGCGATAAGATCGAATCGAAGAAGCTGGCGCGAGAGGCTGGGGTGAATGTTGTGCCCGGTTTCGTCGGCGAAATCCGCGATACCGACCATGCCGTCGAGATTTCGAACGACATCGGCTATCCGGTGATGATGAAGGCCAGCGCAGGCGGCGGCGGCAAGGGGATGCGCCTCGCCTGGTCCGAAAAGGATGTCCGCGAGGGCTTTGAAGCGACCAAGCGCGAAGGGCTGGCCAGCTTCGGCGACGACCGCGTGTTCATCGAGAAGTTCATCGAAAGCCCGCGCCATATCGAGATTCAGGTGCTTGCCGACAAGCATGGCAACGCGCTGTATATCAACGAACGCGAATGCTCGATTCAGCGCCGCCACCAGAAGGTCGTCGAGGAAGCGCCATCCCCCTTCGTCGACGAAGCGATGCGCAAAAAGATGGGCGAACAGGCGGTCGCGCTGGCACAGGCGGTCGGCTATCACAGTGCGGGTACGGTCGAACTGATTGTGTCGGGCGCGGACAAAACCGGCGAGAGCTTCTATTTCCTTGAAATGAACACCCGGCTTCAGGTCGAACATCCGGTGACGGAGGCGATTACCGGCATCGATCTGGTCGAACAGATGATCCGCGTCGCTTATGGCGAAAAGCTGCCGTTCACGCAGGACGATATCCAGATCAACGGCTGGGCGATCGAAAACCGCGTCTATGCCGAGGACCCGTATCGCAACTTCCTGCCCTCGACCGGGCGGCTGGTTCGCTATCGCACGCCGGATGCGGCTGCGCATCAGCAGCCGGTGGAGAATGCCGACAGCGCCTATATCCGCGTCGATGACGGCGTGGCCGAGGGCGGTGAGGTCAGCATGTTCTATGACCCGATGATCGCCAAGCTGGTGACATGGGCGCCGACGCGGGAAGAAGCGATCGATGCGCAGATCGTCGCGCTCGACCGGTTCGAGTTGGAAGGGCTGGGCAACAATGTCGATTTCCTCTCCGCGATCATGCAGCATGAGCGGTTCCGCGAAGGGCGGCTGTCGACCGGTTTCATCGCTGAGGAATATCCGGAAGGGTTTCACGGTGCTCCGGCCGATGCCGAGCTTACCGAACGGCTGGCGGCGCTCGCCGGGCTGCTCGCCAGTATCGAAACGGCGCGAAACGGCCTGATCGACGGGCAATTGTCACCGCGTCCCGACGAAACGCTCGCGCGGCGCGAATGGGTCGTGCGGATCGACGGCGACGATCACCGCGTGACGGTAAAGGATGGCGCGGTCGAGGTGGGCGGTACGCCGTTGGATATTGCCGTCGACTGGCTGCCCGGCCGCAAGCTGGTCGAGGCGCGGTTCGGCGAGGACGTGCTCGCCGTGCGCGTCGAGCGTCGCCGTACCGACTGGCGCTTCACAACGCGTGGAAGCAGCCACGCCATACGCGTGCTGTCGCCGCGCATCGCCGAACTTGCCGGACATATGATCGAAAAACAGCCGCCCGATCTTTCCAAGCTGTTGCTGTGCCCGATGCCGGGCCTCGTTACCCGGATCGAGGTGGAGGAAGGCGAAAAGGTCGAGGCGGGCCAGCCGCTCGCGGTGGTCGAGGCGATGAAGATGGAAAACATCCTGCGCGCCGAAAAGTCGGCCGTGGTCAAATCGCTCAACGCAAGGCCGGGCGACAGCCTGGCCGTCGATGCTGTAATCATGGAATTTGAAGGGTAGGGCGGGACCGGCCCGAACCTTCGCGCTGAGGTCTCGCCGAAGCCGCCGCCCAAGTCCGCCTCACCGCCATCGCCTATGCAAGCGCACGATCAACATTCTCATAATAGCAGCCTGAAAAGGATGCCGGCCAGATCGAAGCTGGCATCGGCAACGCCAAACATTCAGAAAATCTGGCTATCGCAATGCGATCCGCCCATCCGCGCACAGGTTCCCAGGAAATTTTTTCCCGCCTGCGGCGATGCCGGATCGAGGCTTCACCCTACAATGCAAACAGCGACGCTGCGCAAAGCGTGCCGTGTCCTGTGTTTCATGCACCCGCGAAAGACACCGCATGTCCTATATCCCCTTGCCCGCCGATGCCGCCGCCGAAGCAGAGAACAGTTTCTATTTACGCGGAAGCATAGGCCGCATGGGCAAGCTGCTCGCGCATCTCGACCTCTATCGACAGATTGCGGATTTGCCCGGCGCATTGGTGGAACTGGGCGTTTACAAGGGCGCATCGCTCATGCGCTTCGCCATGTTCCGGGCGTTGCTCGAACAGCAAACGAGTCGCGAGATTCACGGATTTGATGCCTTTGGCAGCTTTCCGCGTGGCGGTGTGGAGGATGCGGGCGACCGCGCCTTTATCGAGCGGTTCGAAGCGGAGCGCGGCGAAGGGATTTCATGCGACCTGCTGGATCAACTCTTCGCCGAAAAGTCGATCGGTAATGTCGCGCTGCATCAGGGCAATGTGTTCGAAACGCTTCCCGACCTTCTGGCGCGCCGCCCCGAATTGCGCGTTGCGCTGCTCCACCTCGATATGGACGTGTACGAACCCACCGCCTTCGCGATCGAGCAGCTTGTGCCGCGCATGGTGCCCGGCGGGCTGATCCTGATCGACGATTACGCGCTTGTCGCTGGCGCAACCCGGGCTGCAGACGAATTGGTGGCGGCAAGGGGGCTGAAGCTGGAGAAACTTCGCCACTATGCCGTCCCCGCTTTCATTCGAATGCCTTGAGCCGATCGCGGTAAGCGCGAGTTATACCAACGGGCAAATCAAGGCAGCTACTTGCCTCGACTGTCGGAGGCAGCGGCCGTTGAAGTGCAGGACGCGGCTTTAAGTGGCGCGCGCGGGGGCGGGCCGTCAGACATTTGAATCGGTGCGATGCGGCCGTCGTCCAGATAGTGGATCGCTTCGATCGCCACTTTACGCGCGCCGACATATGGTCCGGGACCGGGGCCGCGCTCCCAGCGGTGATATGCGATGAACCAGCGGCCGGTGCTCGGATCGCGGACGAAGGAGTGATGGCCTGGCCCCTGATGGGTCGCATCCGCGGTCAGGATCGCGCCGCGATAGGTCCATGGCCCGGTTGGTCCGGGTGCGGTGGCGTAGTGCACTGAATAGTCTGGCCCGTTCCAGTGCCCGTGACTGTAGGAAAGATAATAGACGCCGTCGCGAACGTGCATGAACGCGCCTTCGGTAAATTGCGGCGGGGTTTCGACCGGGATTTCGCGCGCAATCTCGGTCATGTCCGGTTTCAGTTCGAATATGCGCAGCTTCGCGCCGGCGCTGCCGCCGGCATAGAGATAAGGAATGTGGCTCGCTGGATCGATGAACACCATCGGATCGATCGCTTCAAACCCGTTACCGCCGGTGAGCAGCGGCTTTCCGCTGTCGCGAAACGGACCGGCGGGGCTGTCCGCCACGGCGACGCCGATCCGGCTGGGGGTCGGATTTTGCGGACCCACCGAATAATAGAAATAATAGCGTCCGTTCGCCTCCGCCAGGCTGGGCGCCCAGAGCGCGTGGAATTTGGCACCATCGTCCTTGATCCAGCCGATATCCTTCATATCGAGGATGCGCGATCCCCGCTTCCAGTGTCTCAGATCAGGTGATGACCATGCGTACAACCGGTCGGCGGCCCACCCGGTCTTTGGATCGATGGCGTGGGTCGAATACAGCCACCAGCGCCCGCACGCGCTGACCAGATCGGGATCGGCGCCCACGAACAGCGGATTGTGCGGCGAAGCAACCGGTGCCTTGTCGGTCGCACTGCCGGACAGCTTGTCCTGTGCAAGCGCGACTGGCGATGCGAATATTGCGGCGGCGATGAGCGGGAGGAATCCAGCGCTGGCAGGGCGAAGGCTGGTGAAAGATAAAGGCATGGACGATCCCGGCGAAGAAGGAGGGGGGACGGTTCTGGCAGGCCGTAGACGGACCCGCGACAGGGGCTATCATGATAGCCCCTGTCGCATCGCGTCAAATCTTCATGCGGATACCGATGGAATACGTCGTTCCATCGTCGCGGTAATCGACCGGCATCCATGTTTCGTTGTAATAGCTCTTATATTTGTTGTGCAATATGTTGGTGCCGCCGATATCGACGCGGATCGCATCGTTGATGTCATAGCCGAGGCTGAAATCAAGGCGGCCGCCCGCGCGGACATAGTCAAGCACCGTGGCCTGCTCATCATCGGCCGTGCTGTCGGTCAATTCACGCAAGGTAATCGTGCCAGTAGCATCGGATTCGTAATATTTGGACCGGTATGTGTAAACGACACGGCCCGAAATTCCGTATTTTTCGAACAGCAGGCCAGCGTTGAAATTATACTTCGAAACGCCCAGCACCGGGTAACCGGCCAGCGTATCGTCACCGCCGATTTCGGAATCGATATAGGTGAAGTTCCCGAAGGCCCCCAGCCCGGAAAGCGCACCGGGAAGGAAATCGAAGAAGGTCTGTCCGCTGATTTCCACGCCCTTCAACGACACCTTGCCGACATTGCGTGGTCGGCTGATATTATAGACCTGCCCGGAAATTTCTTCGGTCTGTGCCTGATTCACGACGCGGTCCTGAATCGTGCGATAGAACAGCGCCGCGGCAACGAAGCCATGGCGGAAATAATATTCCAGCGTGGTGTCGTAGCTGTCCGAAACCTGGGGCTTGAGGTACGGATTCCCGGCAGAGCCGGAGTTGATGACGGCCGGATTGGTCGAAACGACATAGCTCAGCCCCGGATTCAGCTCGCTGAAGCCCGGTCGCCGCATCGTGCGGGCATAGGTCGCGCGCGCCTGCAGCCCGCCGCCGAACTGAACACGAACACTGGCATTCGGGAGCCATTTCGTGTCATTGGTGTCGACAGCGACGGGGACCACTTCATCATCGACAATGCCTGCACCGGCGATCGAACGGTCGGTCTTGGCCAGTCGCATGCCGATCAGGCCATCGGCTGAGATCGTATCGCCAAGGTCGAATTTATAGGCGGTCTGAAGGTAGGCGGCGTAGGTTTTCTCGCTCGCCTTGAACCGGCGTTGCGGTTGATAGTCCGGATCGCCCAACGGCGCGCCGTAGAGCGCGCGAAGCAGGTCGCGGCCTTCTTCGCTGCGCAGATAGTCGGGGTCGGGACCGACGGCTGACGCGCCATTGTTCATGCGATCGACACCGGGGATGGTGACGAAGAAATCGTCGGGGACATTGCCTTCAACCGGAGTCACCAGGTCGCCACCCGGCGCACCGGTGTTGAGCACCGCTTCCTGATACAGCGCCGAGCGGTCGGCAAAGCGGGCCCCGTATTGCACATTTTCCAGGAAACCGAGTGCTCCGTCGAGATCATAGGTGACGTCGACTCTCGACTGGAACAGATCGCCGTTGGATTTCGAAAAGGTCTGGTTCAGTCCATGCCAGAAAGACCATCCGCTGGTGTCGTTTCCTGCATTGTCGGCTACCGTCGCCGTCCCGCCGCCATCGACGTCCGGGGCGTAATCAACGGTAATCAGCTTGCCGACATCGACGATGAACGCTTCGTGCCGCGCAGTCGATTTCTGATAGGCGACATCCAGCTTGATCTGCGATTTGTCGCCGTCATATTTTAATCCCAGCGCGCCCATATAGTTGTAGTTACGGTCGCGAAACGACTGCATTGAACTGTTGAGCGGGACATTGGTGAATGTCGCTGATTTCAGGCTGCACAGATTCTGGGTGGTGTAGGCGCCGGCGGCGAGTTGCTGCGCGTTCGGGTTTGCCTGGTTTGCGTTGGCCACGCGCGCGTCGATGCAGTGATCGCTGTCGACGACGAGGTTCGAAATCGTCGAACCGCCGACTGCGAAGAAGGGGATCGCCTGATAGGATGCCTGCGTGTCGCCTTCATATCCGGTGAAAAGTCCGTCGGCATAGACCTGTAATTCAGGCGTCGCCTGCCACTGGATGGAGGCGTTGACTTCCGGCCGGTCATATTTGCCATAGGTGTTGACCGCACCGTAATTGAGCGGTGTGACTACCCCGTCGATATTGTAGAGCGAACCCGAAAGCGTGCGGCGCAGCCCGTTGAACGTGATGGGCCGGTCGAAATCAAACTTGGCATAGCTGGCGTTCACCAGCACGCCGATATCGCCGATCCCGGTGTGCCAGGTTTTCGTGGCAAGGACGCTGAACTGGGGATTCAGCTTGTCGGCATTGTTTTCGTAATTGCCGCGCGCTGTGGCAACGATGGTCGGCTTGTCAAAGTTGAACGGTTTGTTCAACTGCATGTTGATGGTGCTGGCGATGCCGCCTTCGATCAGGTCGGCAGTGTTCGTTTTGACAACATCGACACGCGCCAGCGCCGTTGCCGGCAAATCCTGAAAGGCGAAGCCGCGGTTCGTAGTGGAAAATATCTCCCGTCCGTCCAGCGTGCTGGAAATGTCCGACAGGCCACGGACCAGAACGCCGCTGATCTCGTTATTCGATCCCACCGTCACCTGAACGCCTGGAACACGCTGAAGCGCGCCCGCGGTGGTGGGGTCGGGAAATTTGCCGATATCCTCGGCAACGATCGAATCGACCACCTGAGGCGAATCGCGCTTTATTTCGGCCGCTTTTTCCAGACTGCGGCGGATGCCGGTAACGACGATGTCATTGGACGTATCCGCTTCGGCGGAGGCGTCGTCCGTCACGGATTGACTGCGCTTCTGCGGGCTCGCAGCGGGGCTTGCCGCGCTTGCCTGCGAATCGGATTGATTGGCCGTTTGCGCACTTGCGGCCCCCGCCGCCAATAGTGCGGCGATCGACGCCGAACAGCACGCAAATGTCTGAAACTTCATAAAATCCCCTCCAAAAAACACCTATGGTGATTTGCCGGTCGCTGGTTTTTATATGATTTATCTTGGCAACGGACGTTATACTATTTATCCGATTTTTAAGGGTGGTCAAGCGGGATGGTCGCCGGGAATGTCGCTTTTGGGCGGATTGGCGGCAGAGTCGAAGCGAATTCGGCATTGCGCGCATGCGGGGTTTTCCGCCCGCGATAAATTGAAAGAGCCGATACAGAAAAAGAGAGGGAGAAACGTCATGAAAGCATTTGTAGCCGCAGCGGCGGCGCTTGCCATGCTGGCGCCGTCAGCGGGGCGGGCAAGGGTGGCGGCCGGGCCTCAGGCGGTCGCGTCTTCCGGAGCCCTGGGCGCGAATTACAACGAGCATTTCGAGGATGTCGATTATCGCGACCTTGAGAAGGCGCAGACCCACTGGGTGCGGATTTTCCTGCCGATGCCGCAGATCGATCGCGATGGCGCGGCGGGTCACGGCGCGGTGCAGACCATTCTCGATGCGCACAAGCATGGCTATCACACGCTCTTCACCCTTAAATGGCCTTATAACCGCAGCGCCTTTCCAAAGGCTGGCAGCAAGGAGATGAAGCGCGAACTGGCGCGACTGGATGAAGTCCTGCCGCTGGTAGTCGGTAAGGTCGATATTCTGGAAATCGGCAACGAGCCGTTCATCGAAAGCCTGAAAGAGGATCGCGGCGCCGATCTGAACGCCTTTTACGAGACGATGGCGCGCCATGTGATCCAATGGCGCAAGGCGCATTGTCCCACGGCGTGCGCCACGCATCTCTATATGGGGTCGCTTACCCGACTTGAGTTTCCGAAGGATCAGACGGCGACGACCGAGCGCTGGATGACGTTCGTCAAGAACACGCCGGAAATCGACGGCGTGGATATTCACCCGCACGTTTCGGACATTGCCCAGTCAAAGGCCTATCTTGATTATGTCCTGCCACGGATGCGCGCCGACCAAAAATTCATATCAACCGAATTTTCGCTGATATGGTGGTGGAAGCAGCAGATGAAGAAACCGGTCGCGCCTGCCTTTGCGCGGATGTACCACCTGCCTTCCGGAACGCTGAACTGGCAGGTTATCGCCGACGCGCTCGCCAATCCTTTCGGTAAATCGGAATGGGACGATTTTCTGGCGCTCAGCCCGTGGTTTGAGACGCGGCGTCACTATCTCGTCAACCAGATGAAGCTGTTTCGCGATACCGGTCGGCTGGAAGTGGCTACCTATGGCTTCAAGCAGGGCAGCTCAATGTCGGCCGATTTTGGTCCCGACAAAGACCCCTGGCTTATAAACAGCGTATTCGCAGCGCGATCGGTCCATGCCAATCCTGATGGAAGCGCAGCCTATGGCTATGGCTGGATACAGGATTTCCGCGCATTGCAAAGATGAGCCGCCGCAGCGCGCCTGATCGCTGCCAGAGGGCGTTCAGGCGCGCACCATAGCGGGGTCAAAGTAGAACGGCGCCACCCTGCGCCGTCTGCCGGTTGAAAGGGCGTCGGAGACGATCCGCAGGGGCCGATCATCCACATCGCTTGCGCCGCTGCGCACCAGTTCGGCGAACCGCTGATACAGGCGGGCATATTCGCGATCCGCGCCGCATTCGCGCTCAACGCCGTCAATGGCAAGGATGCGTCCGCCCTCGCGCAGTTCGAGCACGTCTTGCTCGGTCTCCACCATGATCGTCCAGGTCTGTTCGCCGGTTTTCAGAAAATCGAATTCTGCATGTACGGGTGCGCTTCCTGCCACCATCGCAAGCTGTGCGGCGATTGGACACTGGCGATTTTCGGGAACGTCAAGCTCCGCGCGCTCCACCCGCACGGGAGCTGGGCAAATATGGGTCAGGATCGAAAGCGCGTTGATCGCGGGGTCAAAGACGCCGAACCCCCCGGCATCCAATATCCATTCCTGATTGGGGTGCCAGCGGCGAATGTCTTCGCGCCAGATGATGCGGACCGCCTGTATCGTGCGCGAGGAGAGCCATTCGCGCGCGGCGGAAACCGCGTTCGCTTCGCGCGAATGCCATGCGGTGAACAGCCCGACGCCCGCCACGAGGGCCTGAGCCGCGAGATCGTCGAGTTGCGTCAGCGTGGCGGCCGGCGGCTTTTCCACCATGACTGGAAGCCGCGCGGCGATGGCTTGGGCCGCGATCAGGTGCCGTCCCGACGGGGGCGTGGCGATCGAAATGGCGTCGATGTCGTGACCGCCAGCGAGCATTTCGGCAACATCGCGATAGGCGGGAATACCAGCGATGCTGCCGTCCCGGCTGGCCGTCGCCACCAGGTCGAAATCGGGCGAGGCGGTGATCGCGGGTACATGCTGGTCACGCGCGATTTTGCCGATGCCGATCAGTCCGAGGCGGATTTTGGCGCCATTCCTTTCCAAAAATTCCGCCATACATTCCGACCATTTCCGAGATTTATACGATTTATATGTTCCTAATCGGATCACGGGTCGCTATCAAGTCGAACGATAAGAACGGGGCCGGAGCGGCAAGCTTGAATCGGCGAAAGGCGACGGGTCCGACGACGGATAATCGTGAAAAGCAGAGGGGACAAAGCCAGTATGAGCGGCAATGGAAAAGGAAGCGTCGGAACGGCGGGGGGACTGCGTTCGCGGGCGTGGTTCGATAACGCGGCCAATCCGGATATGACCGCGCTTTATCTTGAGCGGTACCTGAATTATGGGCTGTCGATCGAGGAACTGCAGTCGAACCGGCCAGTGATCGGCATCGCGCAGACCGGCAGCGATCTGGCGCCGTGCAATCGTCATCATGTCGTGCTGGCACAACGGGTGAAGGACGGTATTCGGGAAGCGGGTGGCATCCCGCTGGAATTTCCGATCCATCCCATTCAGGAAACCGGCAAGCGTCCCACCGCCGGGCTGGACCGCAATCTGGCTTATCTCAGCCTGGTCGAGGTTCTGTATGGCTATCCGATTGACGGGGTGGTGCTGACGATCGGGTGCGACAAGACGACGCCGGCCAGTCTGATGGCCGCCGCGACGGTAGACATTCCTGCGATTGCGCTATCGGTCGGCCCGATGCTTAACGGCTGGCACAAGGGCGAGCGCACCGGGTCGGGCACGATCGTCTGGAAAGCGCGTGAGATGCTCGCCGCCGGAGAGATCGATTATAAAGGCTTTATCGCGCTGGTCGCGTCTTCGGCACCATCGACCGGTTTCTGCAACACGATGGGCACCGCGACCACGATGAATTCGCTGGCCGAGGCGCTGGGCATGTCGTTGCCCGGTTCGGCGGCGATCCCGGCCCCCCATCGCGACCGGCAGGAATGCGCATGGGAAACCGGGCGCCGCGCCGTGGAAATGGTTCGCGCCGACCGCAAGCCGTCGGATATCCTTACCCGCGAAGCGTTTCTGAACGCGATCCGCATCAATTCGGCGATCGGCGGGTCGACCAATGCCCCCATCCATCTCAACGCAATTGCGAGGCATATGGGCGTCGAACTGACGCTGGCCGACTGGGAACAGCACGGCGGCGACATCCCGCTGATGGTCAATCTGCAACCCGCCGGGGAATATCTGGGCGAGGATTTCTTTCGCGCCGGGGGTGTTCCCGCGGTTGCGGGGGAACTTCTGCGCAACGGATTGCTCAATGCGGATGCATTGACCGTCAACGGTTCGACCATCGGTGAAAATTGCGCTGATGCGGAGATTGCCGATCGCGATGTCATCCGCCCCTATGCAGCGCCACTGCGCGAAAACGCGGGGCTGATGGTATTGAAGGGCAACCTTTTCGACGCGGCGGTGATGAAGGTGTCGGTCATTTCCGACGAATTCCGTGACCGGTTCCTGACGGACCCCGATGACCCGATGGCGTTCGAAGCGGGCGTCGTCGTATTCGACGGTCCGGAGGATTATCACGCCCGCATCGATGATCCCGCGCTCGGCATCGACGAGCGCACGATTCTGGTCATGCGCGGGGCGGGGCCGAACGGCTATCCGGGCGGTGCGGAGGTGGTCAATATGCGTCCGCCGGCCGCGCTGATCCGCGCGGGCATAAGCAACCTGCCCTGCATGGGGGACGGGCGTCAGTCGGGAACGTCCGGCTCTCCCTCCATCCTGAATGCTGCTCCCGAAGCAGATGCGGGGGGCGGGCTGGCGTTGCTGCGCACCGGCGACAGGGTGCGGATCGACCTGCTCCGACGCCGCGCCGATGCGCTGGTGGATGCGGATGAATGGGAGCGGCGGCGCGAAAAATTCGTCGCGGACGGGGGCTATGCCTCACCGCCGTCGCAAACGCCGTGGCAGGAACTGGCGCGGGAGCATACCGGTCAGTTCGACACCGGTGCGGTGCTGGAACCGGCGGTCAAATATCAGAAGATCGCCAGCAGCTTCGGCGTGCCGCGCGACAGTCACTGACGCCGAAAGATACAAATAATAAAACCTGAAAACCGGTTGGGAAGGGGAGGTCTGAATGCATCTGGCAACGATCGACGCAATCATCGTCATTGTTTATTTCGTCGCTATTTTCGGGCTGGCGCAATTCGTTTCTCGGGAAAAAGCGGGGCATAGCAAGGATTCGTCCGACTATTTCCTCGCGTCCAAGAATTTGCCGTGGTGGGCGATCGGCGCATCGTTGATCGCGGCGAATATTTCGGCGGAACAGATCGTCGGCATGGCCGGGTCGGGCTATGCCATCGGACTGGCCATAGCGTCCTATGAATGGATGTCGGCGCTGACCATCCTGATCGTCGGCAAGTTCTTCGTTCCGATCTTCCTCGAAAACCGCATCTACACGATGCCGCAATTTCTGGAGCAGCGCTTCGGCCCGACGATCCGCACTATCATGGCGGTGTTCTGGCTGGCGCTGTATATTTTCGTCAATCTTACCTCGATCATCTGGCTCGGCTCGATCGCAGTGATGCAGGTGACGGGCATAGACCAGAATGTCGCGCTGGTGGCGCTGGGCGTATTCGCGCTGCTGTATCAAATTCGCGGCGGGTTGAAGGCGGTGGCGTTGACCGACATCGTGCAGGTAACGCTGCTGGTGTTCGGCGGGCTGGTCATCCTTGCGATCACCCTGGGCAGGATCGGCGGCGATGGCGGGATTCTGGCCGGTTTTTCGACGCTTTCGCATCGCCTGCCCGAGCATTTCAAGATGATCCTTGCGCCCTCCAGCCCCTTTTACAAGGATTTGCCCGGCATCTCGGTTCTGGTTGGCGGGATGTGGATCGCCAATCTGTCCTATTGGGGCTTCAACCAATATATCATTCAGCGTGCGCTGGCGGCGAAATCACTGGGTGAAGCGCAGAAGGGTGTCGTTTTTGCAGCGTATCTGAAGCTGCTGACGCCGCTCATCATCGTGGTTCCCGGCATTGCCGCCGTGCTGCTTGCCCCCGATCTCGCCAAACCGGATGAGGCATATCCCGCGATGATGCGCCTGCTTCCCAGCGGGTTGCTGGGCCTTGTCTTCGCCGCGCTGGTCGCCGCGATCATTGCGTCCACCGCATCCAAGATCAATTCGATCGCCACCATCTTCACGCTCGACATCTATGCCAAAATCCGCGGCGAGCGTAGCGAGGCGGAGGACGGCGCGCCCGCCCCGGTGGGCGAGGAACAGCACCTTGTACGGGTGGGGCGCATCAGTTCGACGGTCGCATTGATCCTGGCACTATTGAGCGCGCGCCCGCTGCTGGGCAGCCTCGACCAGGCGTTCCAATATATTCAGGAATTTTCGGGGTTCGTCACACCGGGGATAACCGTGATCTTCCTGCTTGGCCTGTTCTGGCCGCGCGCGAGCGAGGCCGGCGCGCTGACCGGTGCTGTCGCTTCGGTGGCGATCAGCCTGCTTTTCTGGTGGCCGACGGCGTGGGGCGGGTTCGCGGCGCTCAACGGCATCCCGTTCATGAACCGCATGCTGATCGTGTTCTTCGCGGCACTGGCGCTGGCAATGGTGGTTTCGCTGCTCCGCCCCGGATCGGCGGATGCCAACCGCATCCGCACCACGGGCATCAGCTATCGCACATCGCCTGTTTTCAACGGGCTTGCCATCGGAGTGGTCTGCATTCTGGTGGCGCTTTATGCGACCTGGTGGTGAGGGGTAGACGCCGCTTGATCGCAGGAAAGTAAGGATCAGTGTTCCGCGCCGGCAAAACCCGTTGAGGGGAAAGGCCGGCGCGGTTTGGGTTTGAAACCTGTCGCGGATCAGCCGGGACGGGTGCGCGACCCGTCCAAAATGGTGTCGAGCCGCGCCAGCATGGTTCTGGTCCGGTCGGGATAGCGCGCGGCAAGGTCCACGGTTTCCCCCGGATCATTGGCAATATTGAAAAGCGCGGGCACCGGTCCGTTGCCGATCTCGTTGCCGTGAAACGAACTGGGCTGACCCAGCGGCTTGATAACCTTCCAGTCGCCCGCAACCAGCGCGAAGATGCTGTTCGAGTGTTTTTTAAGGTTGTCCTCTTCAGCGATATTGGTGCTGGTATCTTCGACCACATATTCGCGCCCGCTGCGCGTTGCGCCAATGAAGGCGGGAAGCAGGTCGAAGCTGTCGACCGCCGCATCGTGAGCCAGTGTCTGCCCCGTCAGGGCGGCCATGGTGGCGAAGATATCGACATGATCGACCAGCGCGGGTGATTCGACGCCCGCCGGGACCGCATCGGGCCAGCGTACGATGAAAGGCACCATCAACCCGCCATCATAGATCGCATATTTGCCGCTGCGGAACGGGCCGGAAGGGCGATGTTCCCCGACCTTCTGCACCGCATCGTCATTATAGCCGTCATTGAGCACCGGGCCGTTATCGCTGCTGAGGATGATCATCGTATCGTCCAGCACGCCGAGTTCGTCGAGCTTCGCGACCAGCGCGCCGACCACCCAGTCGAATTCGGCGATGGCGTCACCGCGCGGACCCAGGCCGGTCGTGCCCTGAAACCGCTTCGCGGGTACACGCGGCACATGGATTTCACTAGCGGCAAAATACATGAAGAAGGGTTGATCGCCCACGACCTTTTCGAACCAGTCAGAAGCCTTCGCCACCAGCGTGTCGGCGATATCCTCATCCTTCCAACGCGCCGAATGGCCGCCGCTCATGAAACCGATGCGGCTGACGCCGTCGACGATGGTTCCGTCATGTCCGTCATTCGGCGTCATCCGCAAAAGCTCGGGATGCTCGGCGCCGGTCGGATCCTTGCTGATATTGTCGGTATAGCTGACCTTTATCGGATCAGCGGGGTCGAGATTGACGACATTATGCTGTTCGATGAACACGCTGGGCACGCGATCGAGCGTTGCCGGGAAATAATAGGCATAGTCGAAACCGATCTCCAACGGGCCGGGCGCAATCCGGCCGTTCCAATCGAGGTCGCCCGAGCCGAGACCCAGATGCCATTTGCCGACCACCGAGGTCGTGTAGCCCGCGCCCTTCAGCATCGATGCGATGGTCGGCTTTCCCGGCGGGATCAGTGCAGGAGCGTCACCCGGCAGGATATGCGCCCCTTCCTTTCGCCAGGCATATTCGCCCGTAAGCAGCGCGTAGCGGGAAGGGGTGCAAGTGGCCGAGGGCGCATGACCGCGCGTAAAGCGCAGGCCCTGCGCGGCAAGCCGGTCGATATTGGGAGTGGGCACCGCCGTGCCGCCATAGCAGGAAACGTCCTGATAGCCGAGATCGTCGGCATAGATGATCAGGACATTGGGCTTGCGTTTTCCTGCTTTCGCGGCGCGTGCAAAGGCGCGGCCTGCGCCCGTCATCCCCATCGCGACGGTCAGGGCGGTGCAGCCAAGCAGGCGGCGGCGGGTCATCGATCCGGTCATGATGCTTGTTTCCTCCTTACTGGCCGTCGGCTTTGGCGGGGAGCGCGCCGAAGTCCGCCGGGATCGGCTTTTCGGGCATGTCCAGCGTCGGATCGCCGGCGATCGCGCGTGCGTCGGCCAGACTGGCGACCGAACCGTCGGGCCAGACAAGGCCGTTCACCGTGCCCTTGAACCGCTGAACTTTCAGATATGCGCGCTTGACCATTAGCGACCAGAAGAAATTGCCGATGTGATACTGGCGCACATCGTGCGCGAGCGGGCCATAGGAAATGCCTGCGTCACCGCTCGTCACCGGCTCATCCGCCCATCCGCTGCCGCCGGAGCGGATCCGCTGCCATTCGGTCAGCCAGACCGGTATCCCTGCGCGTTTGCCCAGCGCCATCGCTGCGGCGACATTGCTGCGGAACGAGGCGTCATCCTGGGGAAAGTTGTTGTGAAACTGAAGTATGTCGAGGCCAAGGGGGACGAATTTTTCCGCGACGTCGAGCGTGTTGGTCCCGATCGTCAGCGGGACGGTCCCTTGCACAGCCTTTGCGGTGCGGAACATGTCCATGGCGAAGGGAAGCGTCGCAACCTTTTGTCCGCGATATTGCGGTTCGTTCATTACCTCGATCGCGAGCAGGCGGTCGTCATCACCGTACCGCTTCATGAACCAGCGCACGAATTTGCGCGGCGCTTCCCAACGTGTGTTGTCCGCCGCGATCGCGCGTGCCGGGGAAAGGATGGCAAAGGCGGTACGCGGATCGGTGGACCACATATTCGCCTGGGTCGGTTCCTCGCCGACATTTTCGAACAGCGCGACAAGGATGCGGATATGGTGCGCCTTGGCCGAGGCGAGAAACGAATCGAAATTGGCAGCGAACTTTTCCGGGTCCATCTGCCAATATTCATAGCTGGCCCATACGCGCAGCGAATTCAGGTTAAGCTCACGCGCATATCCCAGATCGCGATCCGCCTCCGCGCGGGAGAAATTCTTCCACATCTGCGGCGCGTTCCAGGCACCAGCGGGTACGTAGACGGCGCCGCGCACATTGCCGGGATCGTCCACCCGAACAACCGGTTGCGCGTATGCGGGGGCGCTTGCGATCATTCCGCCGGTCAGCGACAGAAGCCCTGCCGCAAAGGCCGTACGCATCGGCAAGCCGCGAAAAATCCTGTCGTGCCGTCGCGTTTTTTCAAACATCCTCTTCCCCTTCGTCGTTCATTGCCGCCGTCAAAAGCGGCGCAATCATTTAGCAGAATAATCATATTTAAGGGTAGACAGTTTCAGGCGTGATGGCCAGAGTGAAATAAACGCACGGGACACCGTGAGCAGATAGCAGGAGAGAGCGGGCGATGCGGACGAAATCAAAAAGTGCATTCGCGATGGGGGTCGGACTGACGGCGATGCTGCTGCCCGGCGCGGCGCTGGCAGGCACGGCGGAACGGGCTGCATTCGGCACCATGCCGGACGGCCATGCGGTGGAGAAAATCACGCTCGCCAACGATCATGGCATGCGCCTTTCGATCATCACGCTGGGCGCTTCGGTTCAGGCGCTGGACCTGCCTGACCGCGACGGCAAAAGCGCGGATGTCGTGCTGGGCTACGACACGCTCGAAGGATATATCAAAAAGGGCAATTTTTTCGGCGCGATCGTGGGACGTGTCGCCAACCGCATCGCTGATGGGCGCTTTACGCTTGATGGGAAGCAGTACCAAGTGCCGATCAACAACGGCGATAATGCGTTGCACGGCGGTCCTGAGGGTTTCGACAAGAAGGTCTGGACCGTGGTTTCGGTGAAGGGCGGCGCGAAGCCCAGCGTGACGCTGCGCTATGTCAGTCCCGACGGCGAAATGGGTTTTCCGGGCAAGCTGACGACAACCGCGACCTACAGCATCGATGAAGGCAACCATATGCGCCTTGATCTTTCCGCCACCAGCGATGCGCCGACGGTAGTGAATCTTTCGAACCACACCTATTGGAATCTGGCGGGCGAAGGCGCGCCGCAGGGGGCGCTGGATGAAAAGCTGACCATCCCGGCGCGATGGTACACGCCCACTGACGCAGGATCGATTCCTACGGGCGAGTTTCGGGATGTTTCGGGCAGCATATTCGATTTCCGCAAACCCATGCGGGTGGCGCTGCACGTGCGCGACGGGAGCGACCCGCAGATCGTGCTCGCGCGCGGCTATGATCACAACTGGGTGGTCAGTCGCAAACCGCCCGCAGCGATGCAACTGATGGCAAGGCTTGAAGACCCCGATACGGGACGGGCGATGGAAATCCGGTCGAACCAGCCGGGTGTGCAATTCTATTCGGGTAATTTCTTCGACAGCACGCTGGTCGGCAAGAAAGGGCATCTCTACCGGCAGGGCGACGCCATCGTTCTGGAACCGCAGGCATTCCCCGACACCCCGAACCGGCCTGAATTCGGATCGGTGCGGCTTGCTCCGGGGCAGACCTATGAAAACCATATCCTCTACACATTCACCACGGACGGGAAATGATGATGACCGATAAGCGAGGGGCTCGCTCGATGCACAGGCGTTGGCGTGGTGCGGTGCTGCTGGCGGTCGGGATCGCGGCGCTTCAGGCAGCGCCCGCCAATGCGCGCGATCGCTGGACGGCCGCGCAGGCCAAGACATGGTATGCCGGGCAGCCCTGGCGCGTGGGTGCGAACTATCTGCCCTCCAACGCGATCAACCAGCTGGAAATGTGGCAGGCGGATACTTTCGATCCCCAGCGGATCGATACCGAACTGGGTTGGGCGCAGGCGATGGGCATGACCACGATGCGCGTTTTCCTGCACGACCTTCTTTGGGAACAGGACAAGGAAGGGTTCAAGAAGCGTATCGACATCTTTCTGCAAATCGCCGCCAAACATCATATCAAGCCGCTGTTCGTGCTGTTCGACAGTTGCTGGGACCCGGCGCCCAGGCTGGGGCCGCAACATCCGCCGATTCCAGGCGTGCACAATTCGGGGTGGGTGCAATCGCCCGGCACCGCTGCGTTGCAGGACCCCGCTCAATATCCGCGCCTGGAGGCCTATGTGAAGGGCATTATCGGCGCGTTTGCCCATGATGACCGTATCCTCGGCTGGGATGTGTGGAACGAACCGGATAATCCCGCCGGGCAATATCCCGACCAGCCGGACAACAAGGCCGCGCTGGTCGCGGGACTGTTGCCCAAGGTGTTCGCATGGGCGCGCAGCGTCGATCCTACCCAGCCGCTTACCAGCGGCATATGGGGCAACGGTACCGACTGGTCGAAACAGGCGCAGCTCAATCCGGTGCAAACCACGCAACTGACGCAGTCCGACGTGATCAGTTTCCATGACTATAACTGGCCCGAGGGCATGGAAAAGCACATCGAGGAACTGGAAAGCTATGGCAGGCCGATCCTGTGCACCGAATATATGGCGCGTGGCAACGGTTCGACCTTCGACGGATCGCTGCCCGTCGGATGGAAGCACGATGTCGCGATGATCAACTGGGGCTTCGTCAAGGGCAAGGAGCAGACGAACCTGCCGTGGGATTCGTGGCAGCGGCCTTATGTCACGGAAAAACCTACCTTGTGGTTCCACGACGTTCTTCATGAAGACGGAACCCCGTACCGGCAGGCCGAAGTCGACCTGATCAAGCGCCTGTCGCAAACCCCGCCGCCCAATCGATAAAAAGGCAAGCCGGGGCCGGAGCGCGCTGCCCTGAGTACGTTTCAGCCGAGGCGACGGACGGTTCGCTATGCCGGGCGCTTTCGCGTCATTCCGCGCGCCCGGTCCCGGCATCGACCTGTTCGACGAATTGGCGAACGGCACTGTTCGCCTCGTCCCCGCGGGCGATGAAATAATTGTGCCCTGCGCCGGGGAGCGGGACGAAACGGGCATGGGGAAGTACCTTGGCCAGCTCTTCGCCATAGGCGAAGGGAACGGTGCTATCTTCATCCCCGTGCAGGACCAGCGCCGGAAAGGGCATCGACGCCACGCTCGACCTGTCGATAGTATAGTTGGCCATCGCGAGCGCCTGGGCCGCGATACCGCGTTTGGTAAAGGGATCGTCGGCCAGCATCGCGCGATCCTTTTGGACCTTTTCGGGCGAAGCCGCGCTGCCATAGGCGTCGCCGCGCCCGCGCAACAGCACCATCAGTCGGGTCGGCAGAAAGTAAAGCGGCAAAAGCCATTTCGGCATGTGCGGTTTTTCCGGCGACAGAATTCCGGAACAGCCGACGATCAACGACCGGACCCGGTCGGGCGCCTGTCTGGCCAGATCGAGCGCGATGACCCCGCCCATGGACACGCCATAAATATGGGCGCTCTCAATTCCCGCAGCATCCAGTACCGCCAGCGCATCGCGCGCCATTTTTTCGACCGTAACCCCGCCGGTGGTGGATGTTTTCCCGCAACCGCGATTGTCGAACCAGATAAGCTGATGATCCTCGCCCAGCGCGTCCCTTGCCGGATACCAGAGCCGCGAACTGTAGCGATGCCCCATGATAAGAAGGATCGGGGAGCCGCTTCCCTTGCGGTCCCAATAAAGTCTTGCACCTTCGTTGTTGGTGAACGGCATAGTCAGGCTCCCTTGATTGCGCTTGCGCGGCGATCGTTCCAGCTTGCGATCGTGATAGCGTCCGGCGCGACATCCGCGCCGTCGCGATGGGTGATGCGAACGGTGCGGCATTCGCCGCCCGCAAGGTCGAAATAATTATCGTCCATGCGGATCGCGGGATCGTCGGCGCGAAGATGGATGCCGAGCGCATAGCGGACTGCCGCGATGCGTACCTCCAGCGTTTTCCCTGTGTTCGAGCAAGCGACGGTCAAACCGGGATCGGGGGCAAGCGCCAGATCCTTCACCGCAGCGAGCAGCAGGCGATTGGCCGGGAAATGGTTGCCTTCGCTGCGAACGATCAGCACGCGATCCACGCAATCGGACGCCGGGCCACGCCATACGCAAATGCTGGTCAAGCCACCGACTTCGACATCGACCCGTGCGAGCGGCACGATTTCGCCGTCCATCGTTGCGTAGGCGATGTTTATGGTGTCGTGGACCGGCGCCGGCAGGTCGCTGGTGATCCACAATTCGACCGCATCCCCGCAGCGGCGGAAACTGGCCAGTACAGGAAAGAACGCGCGGGCAACGGAATACCAGGCGGCCTTTGCCACCCCGTCATAATCGACAAGGCTCCAGCTGACGCACGGCCAGCAATCATTATGCTGCCATATCAAAGCGCCGGAGCAGTGCGGCCTGCGACGCCGGAAATGTTCGATCCCGAATTTCAGTCCTTCGGCCTGGGTGAGCATCGTAAAATCGACATAGTCTTCGATCGTTGTCGGCGCGCCGGTGACCGGCGCCATCATCGCTGCTGCCTTGTCGGTGTCATCCTTGATACGGCCGAGCAGTCCGGCGCTGCCCGGAGCCATGTCTTGCGGAGCCATCCACCGTTTCAACGTCCCGATATCCGGCGCGCCCTGAATGCCGAATTCGCTGACGAACCGCGCCATGTCTTCGTTGTAGCGGGTATAGGCAATGCTGGCGGAAGCCGTGTTGAATTCGCCGACCGGTTCGGTGTCCGGCACCGGGGGAACGCCGTGCCATACCGTCCAGTCATGGACATCGCCGCCGCGCATGCTGTTCGGGCTGGGGCCGCCCGACGGACTGCCCGGCCAGTATGGCCTGCCCGGATCGAGTGTCGAAAGAAGCTGCGGCATCAGCTCGTCATAGATACGCAATCCTTCCAGCAGCGTTGTCCTGCCCGTTGCACGGTCATCGAAGAACTGCATCGCCTGATTTTCATTATTGCCGCACCACAGGGCGATGCTGGGATGATGGCGCAAGCGCGAGACCTGTTCGATAATTTCCGCACGGACATTTTCGACGAATGCCGGGTCTGTGTCGGGACAGGGGGCGCATGCGAACATGAAATCCTGCCACACCAAAAGCCCGGATTCGTCGCATGCGTCATAGAAAATATCGGCTTCGTATATCCCGCCGCCCCATATGCGTAGCATGTTCATGTTGGCGTCGACCGCGCGGCCAATCAGGTCGCGATAGGTCTGATCGGCTATCGAGCCGACGAACGAGTCGGCGGGTACCCAGCAGGCCCCCTTCGCGAAGATCGGGACGCCGTTGATCAGGAAGCGGAAAAAATTCGTTCCCGGCTCGTCCGGGTCGGGTGATTGATCGAGGGCGATCGTGCGAATGCCGATGCGGCGTCTGAAATCGGGCTTGCCCGCGATATGCGCGACGATGGTGTAAAGCGGTTGCCCGCCCAGATCCGCCGTCCACCACAGGCAAGGTTCCTCCACTGACAATGTGACCCTGCCGGAGCCGTGACGGCTGGCATTCGCCACGTTGATGCCTTGGGGATCGAGCAAGCTGATCGCGACCGCTTCAGGGCTCGACAGGTCGATATCGACATCCAGCAGGGCGAGATCGTCGGAAATCGACCGGGTGGTGGCGTTCAGGCTGCGCACCATTCCCCTGGTCTGGCGTTCCAGCCGCACTGGCTTCCAGATGCCGACCGTCGGCAGGTCTGGCGCCCAGTCCCATCCCCATCCGAACTGGGCCTTGCGCATCAGCGGCCGCCGCGAGCGGCTGATGCGATCGGGGAACGTGCTCCAGGTCTTCAGCGGCGCGCCGGCGACCATCGCGGTTGGCGGGTGAAAGCAGACGGCAAGGTGATGCTTGTCAGTGGCGCCGGCCGGCAGCGGATAGCGCCAGCTGCGAAACATATTATCCGCGTGTCCCACGCAAATCCCGTCAAGGTAAATGTCCGCGAACGTGTCGAGGCCATCGAATACCAGTTCCGGGTCGTCGTCCGGATTTGGCGATGGGACATCCAGTATCGTGTGCCACCACCACTCACGATCCCGAACCCATTCGGCTGCTGCCTCGTTACGGTCCTTGAAAGGGTGGGACAAACGGCCTGCCGCTATCAGGGCGGTGTAGGTGTCGCCGGGCACCCGAGCGGCGATCCAGCCTTCGCCGCTACCTGTTGCGGCTCCCTCCGCCAGACCTTCGCCCGGTCGAAAGTCCCTGATTTTCCAGCGTGCGTTCATGCCGCCGCTGCCCGCCTGGCGGGCGCGGCCAGCATCGTGATGACATATCCCGCAAGCGCAAGAACCCCTGTTGCCACACCGACCAGTGCAAGCGCTTCCGGAAGGCGTTCTTCACTGCCCAGAACCGCGGTGCCGAGTTCGGCGACCAGCGGCGCAGTGCCCAGTCCCACCACGGTGCCGATCACCCCGATTATTGCCATGCAGACGCCGCGTTCCTCGTTGGGGATCAGTACGGTCACCGCAGTCAGGCCAACCAGTTGGGCAACCGTGCAGCCGAGCAGCAGCACGCCCAGCGCCAGTCCGAACCACGCAACATTCGGCATTACCGGATAGGCGGCGGCCGGAATGGTGAAGGCGGTGGCCACCACCGCACCGATCATTATTCCGCCGCGTCGCGAGCTGTTCTGGCCCCAATCGGCGCTGACCCCTCCCAGCACCGATCCCAGAATGCCGGAAACCAGGATCATTCCGCCCATCCAGCCGCCAAACTGGTCAGGCGTCAGGCCATATTGCCGCTGCAAAACCGGAGCAGCCCAGATACCGGAAGCGCCTTCCGCCATGCCGCCGGCCATCTGACCCAGGAACAACGGCACCAGGAAGCGCCATCGCGACAACAGCCCTTTAAGGGCGGGCAGCATGGCATTGTTTCGCTGTTCGCGCTCATGGCGTTCCGGTTCGCGGAACATCGCGATCGGGATCAGCATCGCAACGCCGAAAATCCCGAACGCAAGCGTCGTCAATCGCCACGCCGCCATGTCCGGAAAAAAGCTCCAGCCGTGCGTGCTGAAATAGCCGAAAAGGGCGCCGCCCAAAGCGAATGCCAATGCCGTTCCCGTCCACGCACCGATGCCCGCGACCAGCAAAACCCGGCCGCGTCGATGCGGAGCGCACAGGTCGGCGATGATCGACATCGCCACCGCAAGCGCGCTTCCCGACCCAAGGCCGACCAGCATGCGCGCGGCGAAAAGCGCCTCGAAACTGTATGAAAACGCCGTAAGGATCGTGCCGCTTGTCCAGCACAGCGCCAGAAACAGCATCACCCGCGTACGGTCGAGATGGTCGATCGCCAACCCCACGGGCAGCGCGAAGACAGCGATCGGCAAGCCTTTGGCAAAGCCCTGTAGCATGCCGATCTGAAGGTCGGTGAAGTGCAGGTCGTGCTTCGCCGCTTCCTGCAGCGGTGTCAGCACCAGACGCAGGCCACCGGCGGTCATCAAAATCAGCGCGAGCAGGATTACCCATGCCCAGCGGGTAGGGCGGGCCTCGTCGACAGCCGTAATCGGCGGCGTATCGATCGTTTCGTTCAGCATGGCGCTTGCCGCGAATGAAGGGTCGATTCGCCGGTGGCGCGAATCCTTTCTGCTCCTCGGTTCGGCGTGAATATCCGCAGGGCCATTTCGCTCTCCAATTTTCCGCGCTCTTGATGACGGCGGTTCGTCCGACGCCTATCAAACCGCAATGATCTTGAATAGACATTCAATATTGTTGACCAAAACAATATTTGGTGCCAGTCCGATGGCGCGGGAAAATTGGCTGCGTCGACGAAGCGAAAAAGTCTTTGCGGATCAGCATCCTGATGTCCCGCGCGAGAGGATGACGTGATGGCTGGTGAGACGAATTCTTGATGCAATATTATCCGCTGACGCTCGACAAACTGCTTGAACATGCCGCGAAATGGCACCCGGAAGCGCAGGTGGTGACGGGCGCGGGTCATGACGCGAAACCTGAACGGGTCACGTACCGAACGTTATATGACAACAGCAGGAAGCTATCGGCCGCTTTCGCTCAGATCGGTCTGACGCAGGGCGACAGGATCGCCACATTGGCGTGGAACAGTCAGGCGCATATGGAGTGCTGGTATGCGGCGTTCGGCCTTGGCATCGCCTGTCATACGCTCAATCCGCGGCTGGGCGTGGAAACGATCGCCGCGATGGTTCGGCAGGTCGGCGATCGACTGATCGCGATTAGTCCGGATCAATATGATCTTGCGGTTGAACTGGTCGATGCCTGCCCCTCGCTGACCCATATTATCCTGCTTGAAGAGCCGGGAAATCCTGTTCCGTCATTCGCGTCTGGTCGGGCAACGAAGCTTTCGCGACAGCAACTTCTCTACAGATCGCTACCGTCGGTCGCCTGGGGCGGGTTCGACGAGCAAACGCCTGCGGGAATCTGCTTCACATCTGGCACCACCGGCGCGCCCAAGGGAGTCGTTTACACCCATCGGTCGACCTATCTTCAGACTCTGGTGCTGGCGCAGCGCGATGTCATCGGCCTGGGCGCGAGCGATGTCGTGCTCGCTGCCGTACCGATGTTTCACGCCAATGCATGGGGTCTCCCCTTCGCGGTTCCGTCGGTCGGCGCGCGCTTCATATTGCCGGGCCGTCACCTTGACGGAGCCAGCCTCGCCCGGCTGATTGCGGATGAAGCGGTTACGGTCGCTGTCGGGATCGGCACCGTCTGGATCAGCCTTGTCGACCATCTCGACGCCGTGGGCGGTGATCTGCCGACGCTCAAACGCGTGCTTATCGGGGGCGCGCCGATGTCTCAGGCGCTGATGGACCGGATTGAAAGCCGGCTGGGCGTTGCAATCCAGACGAGTTGGGGAATGACCGAACTGTCGCCGCTGGGGACGGTAACGCCTGCTGATACCATCGAACGCAGTGCGATGAATTCCGGGCGACCGGCAATAGGCGTCGATCTGCGCCTGACGGACGCGGAAGGGCGCCCATTGGCGCAACAGCGCAATGCCGAAGGACATTTGCAGGCAAGGGGGCATAGCGTCGTCGATCGATATCTGGATCAGGAAAATGACGCGACCGATGCCGAAGGCTGGTTCGATACGGGCGACCTTGCGGAAATCGCCACGGACGGGACGCTGACCATAACCGGCCGTTCGAAAGACCTCATCAAGTCGGGCGGCGAATGGATCAATCCAGGAGAGATGGAAGCGATCCTCGGAACGTTGCCGCAAGTCGGCCAGGTTGCGATCGTCGGCAGACCCCATCCGCGTTGGGGGGAGCGGCCGGTCGTGGTGATCGAGCAGCCGGGCGACGGAGCGGAGGTAAGCGATGCCGATATCGCAGGCGCGCTTGAAGGACGCGTGCCGCGCTGGTGGATGCCCGATGCCGTGGTTCGGCTGGATCAGATGCCGCTCGCCGCAACCGGTAAAATCGACAAGAAGCAACTGCGCGTCCTGGTCGGTTAAAGATATTGATTGTCTTATCAATCAATATTGACGCGGCGATATAATCGGCTATCCCCGACATCGGACGCGCCAAAGAGCGCGCTGAATGGAGAGGTTTGCATGAAGACAGGTTTCTGGCTGTCGATGTCCGTCGTCGCGTTCTTTTGCGCTACTCGTGCACAGGCGCAGGAGGCGGCGGTCGATCCTGATCCGGCCCAGGCCGTATCCGACAATCCGTCCGTGCCGGAAGATGACGTCAGCAAGGATATCGTCGTGACCGCCGAACGTCGGTCGACCAGCCTTCAGCGCACGAGTGTCGCCGCAACGGTTCTGACCGGCGATGACCTTGTGAAGAAGAGCGTCAACACGGTGGACCAGCTCCAGTTCGCGTCGCCTTCATTAACCGTCAATAATGCAGGGCAGGGCAACCAATTCAACATTCGCGGGATCGGCAAGGGCGAGGTCGGCAGCACGGTCGGCGTCGGCGTAATTACCTATCGCGATGGCGTTGCGACGTTCCCCGGCTATTTTCAGAGCGAACCCTATTACGATATCGCCAGCGTCGAAGTGCTGCGTGGGCCGCAGGGCACCTTTGCGGGGCAGAATGCGACTGGCGGCGCGGTATTCATTACCGAGGCAAACCCGGTCCTGAACGAAATCAGCGGGTACGCACTCGCCCAGTACGGCAATTATAACGATATCAAGCTGCAGGGGGCGGCCAATCTGCCGGTCAGCGACACGCTGGCGGTCCGCATCGCCAACAACACCCAGGTTCGCGACAGCTTCTATGACGCCAGCGGCTCCTATTATGGCGATCTGGGGAAGCTGCGTTCGCAGAGCATGCGGATCAGCATGCTATGGCAGCCGACCTCACAACTGCGCGTCCTGCTGAAAGGCGATTACAACAATATTTCCACCGGAGGATATCCGGGCAGCCCGGCCACCGCCACCAGCGATCCGTTCACCATCACCAACAACGCCTATAACCACAGCAAGGACGAAAGCGGACGCATCGTGCTCGACGCGACGTACACTTTTGCCGGCGGTGTCCAGTTGCGTTCGATCAGCGGATATCAGCGCGGCACGACACAGGAAGATATCGATTATGACGGGTCGAGCGCGGCGAATTACACCTTCCACGATTATGTGAACGAGCGCATCCTTTCGCAGGAGGTGAATCTCGTTTCGCCAGACACCGGACCCTTTACCTGGGTCCTTGGCGGGTATTGGCAGGACGATAAATACACCTTCCCCGAAGGAGGGTATCTTTTGACCGAGCCGGGCATCATCACCCTGGCGCTTCAGGGAGAAAACCCGCACACCACGCTTGCCGGTTTCGGGCAGGTAGGTTTCGAACTGGCGCAAGGGTTGCAGATTGAGGCCGGCGCACGCTGGACCCGGTCAACATCGCGCAACACGGCAACCTATACCGTCGTCAATTATGGGATCAGCATTCCGCAGGACGACTTTACCGCTGACAAGAAAGTTACCGGCAAGGTCGCGCTGAACTGGACAATCGATGCCGACAACTTCGTTTACGCGTTCGTCGCGACCGGCCACAAGGCGGGGGGACTGAACGGCGTCAACCTGTCGTTCGTGACACCCCAGCCGTTCGAACCCGAAGAAGTCACCGATTACGAAATCGGCTGGAAGGCGACGTTGCTCAACGGCCATTTGCGCACGCAACTGGGCGGCTATTACAACGACTATCGCAATTTTCAGGTAAGTATCGTCGATCCCGACACCCCTGCGATCACGTCCGTGTACAACGTACCGAGTTCGACCAAACTGTATGGTGTCGAATTTTCCGCCCAAGGGTCGTTCGGCGGGCTGGCATTCGATCTGGCGGCGTCGGTGTCGAATTCGAAACTCGGACGCTTCTATGCCTTCGATCCGCGCTTGGCGCATAGCGGCGTCTGCGATCCTGAGACTGGTCCTGAGACAGCAACCTGCCTCGACCTTACCGGCAATCGGCAGAGTTATGCGCCGCGCTTTACGCTCAGCACGGGCATTCAATATGCAATTGCGCTGAACGACAACATGACGCTCACCCCCCGCGTCGATTATTCGCATATCTCTTCAACATGGGGGACCTTGTTCGAACAGCGGGCGCTGGGCGACTTTCTGGTTGCGCGCGACATCGTCAACGCGCAGTTGACCCTCGACAAGGGGCCATGGACGATTGCCGCCTATTCGACCAATCTGACCGACCAGCATTATATCGCCGCGATCAACAATCTGCGACGGCTTGCCGGTGCGCCGCGCCAATATGGTGTTCGGGTCAGCCGTTCATTTTAGGTTGAAATCGCGCCCGGCGGGAAGCTGGCCCGGTGGGCCCCTCTTCGCCCGTGTGCCGCTTGGCGGCGAGGATCGAGCGCGTTATCGTTGGTGGCGTCGATACGGAAAGACTGCTCACGGAAACCAGATGACATCCACCGAACGCAAACCACGGCGGCGCACCAAGGCTGAACAACGCGCGGCCAGCCAGGAGCAGATTCTTGATGCCGCCGAATATCTCTTCTCGCTGCGCGGCCTATGGGGCGTAACGTTGAAGGATGTGGCGGACCGCATCGGTGTTCGCCCTTCGCTGCTGCATTATTATTTTGACGACAAGAAATCGCTTTTCGACGCGGTGTTTGCGCGCCGGGCGGCGGTAACCGTCGATCGCCGAATACGCGCGCTTGACGAATATGCCAGTCAGGCGAACGGCAAGCCCACGGTCGAAGGGGCGTTGCGCGCGTTTCTCGACACCGATCTCGACCTTTATATCAATGGCGGCGAGGGCTGGCGGAACTATGCCGCATTGGGCGCGCAGGTGTCGAACACGCCCGAATGGGGAGCCGAACTGTTCGATACGCATTTCGATCCTGTCGTCCTGAAACTGATCGAGCTGTTGAAGCAGGCGCTTCCCGGCTGCCCGGAGGAGGATATCTTTTGGGGATATCATTTCACCACCGGCGCATTGACGCTGACACTGGCGCGCACCGGCAGGATCGACAAGCTGTCGGGAGGGCTATGCCAGTCCGACGATTTTGTCGGGGTCAAGGACCGTATGGCGGCGTTTATGGCGGCGGGGTTCCGGCACATTTGCAGCATGCGGGCCGCCGCCGCTCAGGGTGAGGATGACGCCAGAACCTGATCAGTCAGGGCTTGGCCGGTGCCGCGCTTGTCGTGGCAGCGATACGGCGGATGGCGGCGAGTAGGGAGCTTGCCTCCTCCTTGCGGCAGATCAGCAGGTCGGGAAGGTAGACGTCAGCGCAATTATATTCCATCGCGCTGCCATCGATGCGCGAAACGTGCAACCCGGCGGCACGCGCCACCGCGATGGGGGCGCAACTATCCCATTCATATTGCCCGCCCGAATGCAGGTAGATGTCCGCTTCGCCGCGCACCACCGCCATCGCCTTCGCGCCCGCCGATCCCATAGGCAGCAGGTCGGCGCCGATCTCTTTGGCGATCGCTACGGCTTCGGGGGCGGGGCGCGAACGGCTGACCACCATTTTGGGGGGCATGTTCCGTGAAGGCAGCGCAGGCGGGGTATCGGTCGCCAGCGTCAGCCCCAGTTTCGGCAGTGCAACCGCACCGATTGCCGGTTCGCCGTCGATCGCCAGCGCGACATGCACGGCCCAGTCGTCGCGCCCTTCGGAATATTCGCGCGTCCCGTCGAGCGGATCGACAATCCATACCCGGCGGCGTTCCAGCCGTTCGGGATTATCGACGCTTTCTTCCGACAGCACGGCGTCGTCGGGTCGCTCATCCGCCAGCGCCTGAAGGATCAGCGCATTCGCCACGCGATCTCCGGCAGCGCCCAGCGCCTTTCCCGCAAACAACCCGCTCTGACGAAGCGTCACCAGCACCGCCCCGGCAGCATCGGCGATGCGGCGGGCAAGCGCTGCGTCGTCGTTGCCGGCGCCGTTCATTGCTCCAATATCCGCGCGACAATCAGGTTGGCCGCATCCTCGGGCGACATGGTGACGGTATCGACGGTGATCTCCGCGTTTCGGGGCGCTTCATAGGGGCTGTCGATCCCGGTGAAGTTCTTCAGCCGCCCCTCGCGCGCCTTTTTATACAGGCCCTTCACGTCGCGGCGCTCGGCTACCTCCAGAGGCGTGTTGACGAAGATTTCGATAAATTCGCCATCGGGCAGCATGTCGCGAACCATCGCACGTTCGGCGCGGAAGGGACTGATGAACGCGGTCAGCACGATCAGTCCCGCATCGGTCATCAGCTTGGCGACTTCCCCGACACGGCGGATATTCTCGACGCGGTCGGCGTCGGTAAAGCCCAAATCGCGGTTCAGGCCGTGGCGAATATTGTCGCCGTCCAGCAGGAAGCTGTGTTTGCCCAGTGCGTGCAGCTTCTTTTCGACCAGGTTTGCGATCGTCGATTTGCCCGACCCCGACAGGCCGGTGAACCATAGCAGGCGCGGTCGCTGATTCTTTTGCGTGGCATGGGCGTCCCGCGTGACGTCGATCGCTTGCCAGTGCACGTTCTGGCTGCGGCGAAGCGCGAAATCGATCATCCCGGCGGCGACGGTCGCGTTGGTGACCTTGTCGATCAGGATGAAGCCGCCAAGGTCGCGATTGTCGGCATAGGGTTCATACGCGATCGGCCGGTCGGTATAGACTTCGCAGATACCGATATCGTTCAGGTCGAGCGTCTTTGCCGACAATTCCGCCATGGTGTTGACGTCGACGACATATTTGGGCTGCTGAACGGTCGCGCTGATCGTGCGCGTGCCGATTTTCAGCCAGTGCGCACGCCCCGGCAGCATCGCTTCGGCATCCATCCATACGATCTTCGCCTGGAACTGATCGGCCGACTGGGGCGGCGCGTCGGCAGCAGCGATCACGTCGCCGCGCGAACAATCGACTTCGTCAGCCAGAACCAGCGTGACCGACTGACCCGCCACCGCATGGTCGAGATCGCCGTCAAAGCTCACGATGCGCGAAACGGTCGATGTGCGCCCCGACGGCACGATGCGGATGGGATCGTCCGGCCGCACCGATCCGCTGGCGATCATTCCGCTAAAGCCGCGAAAATCGAGGTGCGGGCGGTTCACCCATTGCACCGCCATGCGGAACGGCTTCGCCTGATCGAGCGTGACGTCAAGTTCGACGGTTTCAAGATGATCGATCAGCGTTGGCCCGGCATACCAGCCGGTATTTTCCGACCTCGCGGCGATATTGTCGCCGGCAAGCCCCGAGATAGGAATCGCGGTGAAATCCTCGATCCCGATCGATTCGGCAAAGGCGCGATAATCCTTCACGATCGAATCAAAGGTGGCCTGATCATACCCGATCAGGTCCATCTTGTTCACCGCCAGCACGACGTGGCGGATACCGATCAGATGCGCGAGATAGCTATGCCGCTTCGTCTGGGTCAGCACGCCCTTGCGCGCATCGATCAGGATGACGGCAAGGTCGGCGGTCGAAGCGCCGGTGACCATGTTGCGCGTATATTGTTCGTGCCCCGGCGTGTCGGCGACGATGAACTTGCGCTTTTCGGTCGCGAAAAAGCGATAGGCGACGTCGATCGTGATGCCCTGTTCGCGTTCCGCCGCCAAGCCATCGACCAACAGTGCGAAATCGATGTCCTGCCCCTGCGTGCCGACGCGTTTCGAATCCGCTTCCAGGCTGGCGAGCTGGTCTTCGAAGATCATCTTCGAATCGTACAGCAACCGACCGATAAGCGTGGATTTTCCATCATCCACGCTGCCGCAGGTGATGAAGCGCAGCAGCGATTTGTTGCGATGCATGTCGAGATACGCGTCGATATCCCGGGCGATCATCGCATCGACGCGGTAGCTGGAGGCGTGCGCGGTCATCAGAAATATCCCTCCTGCTTTTTCTTCTCCATCGATGCTGCCTGATCGTGGTCGATCGCGCGCCCCTGCCGCTCGGAAGTCGTGGTGAGGAGCATTTCCTGAACCACCTGCGAAAGCGTCGCCGCCTCGCTTTCCACCGCGCCGGTCAACGGATAGCAGCCGAGTGTGCGAAACCGGATCGACCGGTCGACGACCTGCTCGCCCTCGTGAAACCGGAACCGGTCGTCGTCGACCATCAGGATCAGGCCGTCGCGCTCCACCGTGGGGCGCGGCGCGGCGAAATACAGCGGAACGATCTCGATCCCCTCGGCCATGATATATTGCCAGATGTCGAGTTCGGTCCAGTTGCTTAAGGGGAAGACGCGAATGCTTTCCCCCTTCGCCTTGCGCGCATTGTACAGGTGCCAAAGTTCGGGACGCTGGTTTTTGGGGTCCCAGGCGTGGCTGGCGCTGCGAAAGCTGAAGATACGTTCTTTCGCCCGGCTCTTTTCCTCGTCGCGCCGCGCGCCTCCGAACGCGGCGTCGAAACCATATTTGTCGAGTGCTTGTTTCAGCCCTTGCGTTTTCCACATATCGGTGTGCAGCGCGCCATGGTCGAAGGGATTGATCCCCTTTTCCTTCGCTTCGGGGTTCTGATGGACGATCAGTTCCATGCCCGCGTCGGACGCGGCGCGATC
This sequence comes from Stakelama flava, assembly GCF_019351405.1. Lineage (GTDB taxonomy): Bacteria > Pseudomonadota > Alphaproteobacteria > Sphingomonadales > Sphingomonadaceae > Sphingomonas > Sphingomonas flava_A. The sequence continues at coordinate 271,624 of NZ_JAHWZX010000002.1, read as the reverse complement.
ACGAAGTTCGTACATCGCGCGGAATTTCCACGTCGTATCGACATGGAGCAGCGGAAAGGGCGGGGGCGCGGGATAAAATGCCTTTTTGGCAAGATGCAGCATCACCGCCGAATCCTTGCCTACCGAATAGAGCATCACCGGGCTTTCGGTTTCAGCAACGACCTCGCGCATGATCTGAATGCTTTCCGCCTCCAGCCGGTCAAGATGGCTCAATCTGGTCGGTGCAAGTGCGGACACGGTTGGTCGCTCCTTCGGTGGTATTGTGCGGGTGCGACCCGCCGTGCATCGGCATTCCCTGCAGGGCGATGCACGGTAATACCGTTGGTCATGGTGGACGACCGAGATAGCGGGCAGGCCATTCAACGCAAAAATCGAAATATTGCGTTCGCGAAAGTTAAGGTTTGGCGCGCCCGGCGCATCGCGTCCGTCCTGTGAAAAAGGCGGCCCGTCCCGGCCCGTGGAACGCGAACCGCACATTCTGGTTATTGCCGGATCGTTTTGGGAAGGAAACGAGCATCTTTATTGCATAATGTTCAGTTCATAATATGGCGGCTAATCGCTCGTTGATCCGCCATTGTGGCGCACTGATGCTGGACGGGCGAGGTAAACTGCCCGATCGGCTGCGCGGAGCGGACATTGCGCATCGCGATGTCATGACTGGTTATTCTGCGATCGAGCGGGTAAAAATATTAGTTATCATAAGGATGGTTGCATGAGCGTGTCATTTTGGAGCGTTTTTGCCGCACTGCGCAGGAAGCACCTTAAAATGACTTTGTTTTTCTTGTATTGCACTGCACCAGATTCGCGAATTGCAGGATAGCGTCATGCAGGGGAAGGTAAATGTCAGCGTGACTTTCACGCCCCCGCAGCGGCGGCCGGGCATGAAGTTCGACGATGCGGCGATGCGCGTGATCGATGTTCTCGTCTCGGTAATCGCGATAATCTTTTTCGCGCCGCTGATGGTGATAATCGCCCTTCTGGTATTCGCCGCGGACCCGGGGCCGGTTTTATTCGCGCACAAGCGGATCGGGCGGGGCGGCAGAGAATTTCCCTGTCTGAAATTCCGATCGATGGCGGTTGATGCCGACGAACGACTTCGCGAATTGTTGCGCATAGATGCGACAGCGCGGGAGGAATGGGCGCGCGATCACAAATTGCGCAATGATCCGAGAATCACCGGGATAGGCGGCTTTCTGCGCAAGAGCAGTCTTGATGAACTGCCGCAGCTGTTCAACGTGCTGCGCGGCGATATGAGCCTGGTGGGTCCGCGTCCGATCGTGCATGCTGAAGCGGAGCGCTATGGTCGCTATCTGATCGATTATTGCGCGGTTCGCCCCGGCATCACCGGACTGTGGCAGGTAAGCGGACGCAACGACGTAACCTATCGCCGGCGGGTGGCCATGGATGTTACGTATAGCCGCAAGCGTTCCACGAAGATGAACCTTCGTATTCTGGCGATTACCGTGCCAAGCGTCGTGCTCGCGAAAGGGTCCTATTGACCCGGTTGATTTACGCATTTGACGATGCAAGCGGCAGATATGCCGCTTCGCGCCGCGTTACGACAGGGCGAGCATGGTTCCGATCAGCGCGCTCCAGCACGCGGCAGCACCGACGAAAACCACGCCAAGACGGGCAGCGCCTGACCAGCGATCACGGGGATGTGCCGACCAGTCAAAATCAGCAGTCATCCTGCGATGCATGTTCGGCAAAGTCGACATTTTGGGGGTGCCGCCACGTAATGCCGCAACTATGGGGGCTTGGCGTTTTGAAATGCCGTTTCCGGCGGGATTGCTCTCCAGGGCTTGGCGCATGATGACCATTTGACCTCTCCAACGTTCCCCGACGGTTGGCCCGTTCGGGTCGTCTTATCCTTAACAAAATCTGTTCTAGTTCAGTTCCGGCCATCGGGCAACTATCGTATCATTACAGTGAGCGCGAAATGCGGACCGCAAAGCGGACCAGTTCGCCGGACGGTATCATCAAGGTGGAGTGACCAGTGAATCGCGACCCAGATGTTCGCTTTTCGATCGTGCTGCTGACCTATGCACGCGATTTCCTTTTGAACGACGTGCTCGGCCGGTTGAAAGCCAATGATGGGGGGCGCGACGATTACGAGGTTCTGCTGGTCGATAATAATGACGAGCCTGCGGACCGCGAACGCCTGCTCGAACAATTTCCGTTCGCGCGTTATCTGGGCGGGGAGGGCAATCGCGGCGTCTCGGCACGCAATTTGGGCATCGAAGCGGCGCGCGGCACCTATATCCTGGTGGTCGATGACGATGTCTTGATGGAAACGCCGGGGTATCTCGACCGGTTCGAACAATATTTCGAGGCCGAGCCGGAGCTTGGCTGCATCTCCACACGCAAGCGCGTGCGTGGCGAAACCCGTCGCCGGGTCGATCTGATCCCGCACACGCGCAAGGATGTCGATCTGGACGAGAGCTTTTTGACCTTTCGCTTCGTCGGCGGCTGCGTCGGGTTCCGCCGGGATACGCTCCGTCAGGTCGGCGGTTTCTATCCCGAATTCTTCTATGGCATTGAAGAGGTCGAACTGGCGTTTCGTATCGTCGATGGCGGCTGGAAAATCCGCTACGTCCCCGACATTCTGGTCGAGGAACTGGAACATCCCGCCGGACGAAAGCCGATACGCGACAGCCAGACCGACCGCCTTTCCAACAAATACATCATGACGTGGATGCACATGCCGTTTCCGCAGAACATGCTGAACTATGCGCTATTCACGCCGTATCTTTATTATCGCGTGCGTGGCCAGGTGCGTGTCGGAGCGGCGGCGAAGCGTTTTTTCGCTTGGTTACGGCGCAGCGATCGTCCGGCGCGCAAACCGCTTTCGGCCGATGCGCGCGCATATATCCGCGCCTGCGGTGGATCGTTGTGGCGGTGAGTTATCCCGCCCTGTCGACAGGACCGCGATCTGCAACGGCGCGTTGGTAATTGATTGCCGGAGCCGGGAATATCGGTGCCATGCTGCTGGCGATGGCAAGAAGGACTGGATTATGCCCGGGGATACAAGCTCTGCAATCCTGTTCGTTCAACCATGCTGGTCGGAGTATGCGACATGATCCGCCAAACCGGCACGCTGCTGATCCTCGGTCTGACCTCGCTGGGCATCGCTCCCTCGCTGCAAGCGCAAGATACCGGCAATGCGATCAATCGCGATTCGCTGCGCCTTGTATTTGAAGAAAAATTCGATCGGCCGCCCGATTATTATGATCCCGTCGAAAACCCGGATGGTCGGTGGAAAACCAATTTCGCGTTCGGGGTTCAGGATCCCGGTTCGTCGCTGGCATGGGAAACGCGAACGCTGCGGCCCAACCACGAACTGCAATATTATGGCGATCCGGCGCACGATGGTTCGTCTTATGATTGGGAAAAGGGAAGCCTGACGCTGGTGGCGCAGCGCAATCCGCTGCCCTCCGATACCAAGGGCGGTTCGCTGCCCTATATGTCGGGACTGATCACGACTGAGAAATCGTTCGCGATGCGCTACGGCTATTTTGAAGCGCGAATCGCGATGCCGACGGGCAAGGGGCTCTGGCCGGCCTTCTGGCTGCTTCCGCCGTTTCGTCCGGGCCAATCGGTCCAGCCCCAGCAGGAAATCGACGTGGTTGAAAATATCGGTGCACGCGATGAAATTCACGCGACCGTTCATACCGATGAGGGCGGCAAGAAGGTCCCCAATGGCGAAAAGATCGCGGTTTCGGACGTGACCCGGCCGCATGACTATGGCGTGATGGTGAAGCCCGACCGGATCACGTGGTATATCGACGGGAAGGCAATTCGGCAGGCCCCCAATCGTGATTTCGACCAGCCGGCATATATGCTGCTCGATCTCGCGGTTGGCGGCAAATGGCCCGGCGCTCCGGACGATAAGACACATTTCCCCGCGCGGATGAAGATCGAATGGGTCCGCGCCTATGCAATACCCGGATCCACGGTGGTGCGGCCGTCACAATGACATATGTTCCGTCGTTCGCAGTGGGGCGCTGCGGGTTCCGTTTCAGGACGGCAGAACGCCGGTGCGCCAACAGCAATTACTTGACGAAAGCTGGCATGCTTTGGAAATAACGGCGCGACACGCCAGAAGCGATGCACGCGCCTGGTTGGTCGATCGCAAAAGAGCTGGCAGGGGGAAACAAGCATGAGCATCGCAGGTGCCCGAGAGGCAGCCTTGTCCCCCTTGGGTCTGGGCTGCGCGCGGGTGGGGTCGTTCAACAATCCGCGGACCATGGCCGAAAGCCGAGCGCTTATCGAACGCGCGATGGAACTGGGGCTGACGACGCTCGACACGTCGAACATCTACGGTCAGGGGGATAGCGAGCGAACGATCGGGCGCGTCCTTCAGGGGCGTCGCGAGGATGCGTTCGTCGTTACCAAGACGGGACGGGGCTTTTCCGCCAAGATGCGTTTCTTGCGTCCGTTCAAGCCGATCCTTCGCCCCTTGCTGGCGACGCGCGGGAAGGGCGGGGCTAGTGATGCGAATGCGGTCACCGCGCGGCGTGACGATGCGATGCGATTCGACTGGTCGCCCGATTCATTCGCACCCAGCCTTCATGCCTCGCTTCGCCGATTGCGAACCGATCATGTCGATGGTTTCCTGCTGCACAGCCCGCCGCCGCGCGTTGCCGCCGATCCGCGTGTCGGCGAAGCGCTCGCTGTGCTGAAACAAGCGGGCAAGGTCCGCCATTTTGGCGTATCATGTGATGATTATGCAGGACTGTCGGCTGCACTGACGATGGACGGGCTGACCCTGCTTCAACTCCCATGGGATGTAATTGCCGCATTGCCCGATGACGAAGCGCTGGCGATCCGCAACCGGGGCTGCATTGTTCTGGCGCGTGAGGTTATCCGGGCGCAACCCGCGCTTTCCCCGGTAGAGGCAGTGCGTGCTGCGGCGGCACATCCGATCGTGGCGAGCGCGCTGGTGGGAACCACGTCGCTCGCGCATCTTGAAGCGCTGGCCGCCGCCATGCCGTCGCCCGCGTTCGTCGCATGATTCTCGACGCGCGCGGGGATATACCCAACGATCTTCGTGCGGACGTAACCGTAATCGGTGCCGGTGCCGCCGGTATCGTCCTCGCACTGGAACTTGCCGGGGCGGGTCTGGACGTCGTGCTGCTGGAAGCAGGCGGAACAGCATTCGATTCCGCCAGCCAGGATTTTTATCGCGCCCATTCGGTCGAACCGGCCAGCCATGGCACAATCGATATGTTCCGACGACGCGTGCTGGGCGGCTCGACGTCGGTGTGGGGCGGGCGATGCATCCCCTTCGACCCGATCGATTTTGAAGATCGCCCATGGATTGCGCATGGCCGCTGGCCGATCGGCTATGCCGATGTCGCCGACCATTATGCCCGGGCGCTGGACTATGCCGATGCCGGCCCGGCGCATTTCGCCGCTGGAGAGGCGTTGCCCGGCGAACCAGCGCCGCTGGCGCCGGGTATCGATTCGCCAGACGTGGTGCTCGACCGGATCGAACGCTTCAGCCATCCGGTGCATTTCGGCGAATATTATCGCGACCGGTTGCAATCCTCCCCGCGGATACGCGTGTTGCTCAACGCGCCCGTGGTGCAGATACTTACCGATGCAAATGGCGGACAGGCACGCGGCGTGCGTGTCCGTGGCGATGGGGAAAGAACGTTCGAGATAGCGTCGCCGCGCGTCATCGTTGCGGCAGGAGGCATCGAAACCGCCCGGCTGCTGCTTGTTTCGAACGAGGCGAAGCGGTGCGGCCTCGGCAATGAACGCGATCTGGTCGGCCGCTTCTACCAATGCCATTTCGAGGGCGAACTCGGCGAAATCCATTTTCGCGACCGCGTCGATCAGGTGCGAATGGACTATCAGCGCTCGCCTGAGGGAGTTTACTGCCGTCGATATATCTGGCTGTCGCCCGAGGCGCAGCGGCGGCATCGGCTGGCCGGGTTGGTGCTCCGCCCCAATCACGCCAATATCGTCGATCCCGATCACCGTCACCCGGTGCTTTCGGCGATGTATCTGGTAAAAAGCCGGATCGTTCCTGAATATGCGCGCAAACTGACCTCGCTGGAGGATCAGATGCGGCGTGATCGCGGGGGGACAGCGCTTTCCTTTTGGGGTGCGCATATGCGCAATATGGTTTTCGGTGCGCCCAGGCTCGCTGCCTTCACCTATGATTTTGCGCGCCGCCGTACCTTTGCGCGGCGCAAACTACCCTCGGTAGTGCTGCGCGATCCGCGCAATCGCTACCCGCTCGACGTCAACGCCGAACAGGAGCCCAATCCCGACAGCCGGATCATGCTGGGTGACAGTTTGGATGCGCATGGTCTGCCGCGCGTGTCGGTCGAATGGCGGACGACTGAGGCGGATCATCGCCGGCTGGTTGATGGACTCCGCATCGTCGCCGATGCTTTCAATGGCAGCGATACCGTTGCCGTGAAGCTGACCGATCGCGATTACGAAACCGCGCTTACCCGCAAAATCCCGGTCGGCGGGCACCATATCGGCACCGCGCGGATGGCGGATGCGCCCGAAAACGGGGTGTGCGACGCCAATTGCGAAGTCTTTGGCACGCGCGGGCTTTATGTGGCGGGCGCGGCCGCGTTCAGTACCTCCAGTTTTGCTAATCCGACGCTCGCCCTGCTTGCTCTGTCGCTGCGTCTTTCCGGGCATATCGCGGGAGCGGCCCGACAGGGACAATAATCCGGCCGGATCGTGCGCAGACACACTGCGCTTGCCTTTCTACCCATGGTTTCGGGTGCGGAGGCCGTGCGGCAAACCATGGTCGTTTGCGCCGCAATCCTATTCAACGGTCAGGAATTCGCGTTCCCCGTCCTCGACGAAAAGCGCGGTTAGCCGACCGGTGCGATAGGCCCCGGTATCGATACCGATGCGCCAGCGACCCGCTTGTGGTTCGGTTTCGATGCTATGGCCATGGACGACAGTGGCCCCGCCAAGCGCGCCTTCCCAGTTGAGGAAATCGTCGCGAATCCACAACAGGTCGTGCCGCTGTTGCCGGTCGAGCGCCACGCCCGGGCGAACGCCGGCATGTACGAAAAGATAGTCGCCAGACCTTTCCCATAACGGGCGGGCCCGCAGCCAGTCGATCACCGGCTGCGACACTGCTTCGCGCATTGCGCCGGCCAGCGCGCGCATTTCTTCGCCATTGTCGAGGCGGGCGGGATCGAAACCAAAGCTTGCCAGCGTTTCGCGTCCGCCGTGCGTCGTCCATAGGCGCATTGCAGCCCGGTCGCCGGCGAGCGAGGCAAGCATCATCTCTTCATGATTGCCCATCAGCACCGACAGGCTACCGGTGGCTTCGGAGAGGTTTTTCAGAAAGCGGACGACACGCGCCGAATCGGGTCCCCTGTCGATAAGGTCGCCCAATACGATTAGCCGAAGCCGGTCGGCGGGCGGGCGAGATTCATGATGCGTGCGGATCAGTTCCAGCAACCGGCGTAGTTCATGAAAACAACCGTGAACATCGCCGATGGCGTAAACACGTTCGCCACGTGCGGTCCTGGGTTGGTGGCCGGTGCGGCCTTTCGATCCGAAGATCAACTACGCCCCCGCGCCTCCGCCGTCGACTGCGAACTTCGAATGGTCGCAGCGGGTTCCCACGTGCGATAGCGCTGCTTGCCGAACAGCGACTGCGCGATGCCAAGGCCTACGCCAAGAAGCGCCAGCGCCGAGGAATAGGCGATCGAAAGAACGGGGACGCCGGCCGCGCCACCCACCAGTATCGCCGCGGCGATCAGGATAGCTGCGACGCCCGTAATCCATCCAAACGCGGCCGTTATTGCGCCCAGCGCGCACAGGCCGGCACCCAGCAGGAAATAGGGCATCAGCCATTTAAGCAGGCGGTGTGACGTGTACCCGTATCGAACGATGAACGGTTGCTTGCGTAATTCGCCGCGAAGCGCGCGATGCACGTTCATCGCCTGGCATGAAATTCGCATCTTTCGATGGAATTCTTCTTTCGCCTGGACGGCGCTGCGTTCCTGCACCACGACTTCGGGTACGCGCACGACTGTCGCTCCGGCGGTCATCACGCCGATCGTCACGTACAGATCGTCGATCAGGTCGGGCGGGGCGGAGCGATATAGCGAGCGGCGCACCATGAAGCTGGCGCCATCCACGCCGACCACGCCTAGCGTGTCGCTCTCGATCTGTTTAACCGCTTCTTCGATTCGCCAGTAGAGCGCACCGATAAAGCTGGTCGCCGATTCATCCGGATTCGAATAGACCAGACGGGCGGTGGTACAACCGATACGGGGATCGGCGAAGGGCTGCGCCAGCCGCACCAGCGCATCTGCATCGCTGTCGACATTGGCGTCGGTGAACATCAACAGGTCGCTTTGCGATCTTTCGATCAGGACGTTGAGACCGTGGGTCTTTCCCGAACGCTCTTCGGAAACCACCAGGTCGATTCGGTCGGCATAGGGTTGCAGCAACTCCGCCGTCCGGTCGCTGCACCCGTCGACATAGATATGGATCGTGGCCGGGCCGTAGCGTTCAGCCATGGCGAGCGATTGCTCCACCTTCGCGACGATGCTCTTTTCCTCGTTATATGCCGATATGCATATTGCACAGCTTGGCCGGGGGCTTTCGATCATTCCCGGAACCGGCCTGCGGCGGCGAGCGAACCAGAAGAGTGAAAGCGGATAGGTGACGAAAGGATGCGCTGCCAGCAGCAGCAGCACAACTGCCGCGATCGCCAAAAAAAGTGCGACCATGGGCAACCTCTCCTCCACCAGCGATCGTTCGAGCGAATAATTAACGCTTCAGCGCTGCCGCCAATTGAATATCGCCGCATGGTAGCGACTTAGTGTTAATTTTCCACCTACTTGCAGGATAAGCGTATAAGAAATTTGCATTGGATCGTCGATTCCAACCCGTTACGGAGACGATGCGTCCAATAAAGGGACGGTGCGGAAGGAAATAGCCGCGCCCGGTGCCGCGAATGAAGGTCGCCAGACGGCCGGGGGAAGGATGTCTACAATCACCATGTCTGCCCGGCAGGCCACTGCCGCAGCGCTCGCTCCGACGATGCTCTTTTGCGGCTGGATGGCGCTGGGCGCGAACACCAGCTTGCTGGGTGCCTTTTTCAGCCTGGCTTCGTTTTCAGGCGCGATTGTCGTCCTTCACCTGATCCCGCCCGGTCCGCAGGTCTGGCGAGACCTGATGCCCGCAATATTGTGTTTCGGCGCTGCGCTTATTTGGGCGGCATTGCCGTTAATCGCGTCGATCATATTTCCTCGCGGTATGTTTGCCGTCGATACGCTGTCGCGTGCCAGCATCGCGCCGCGCCTGGTGGTACAGTGCGCTGCGCTGGCCTGGCTTATAATGGGAACCGTAATGGGCGCGTATGCCGGGGTGTCGCGACTTTCGATCCGCATTCTGATTGCGCTCTCGCTTCTCTGGCTGGCCATGGCAGTCACGTTGAAGGCACTCGGCATCTCCTATGTCGCTCTATGGCACGTGCCGCAGTCGCAATATGCCCGCTTTGCGCTGACCATGCGTAACGCTAATACCGCCGGAACCTTGCTGGCCATGCTGGTGACGTTGACATGCGCGGAATTTTTGGCGCTTGTCGATCGTTTCGCCGATCCGATGCGACGCACCGGTAATTACCCGGTTCTCAAGCTTGGTATCGTTCTTGGCGCGATGAGTTTTTGCGCAGGCGGAATCGCACTTACCCAGTCACGGATGGCGCTCATGCTGGCCGGGCTTGGCGTGATGGCTTTGGTTGTACGAAGGGGCCGCGATCTCTGGCGGCACGGCGCGGTAGTGGCGGTTCCCGCAATTTCGATTCTGGTTGTTCCGCCGCTTGCCCTGCTCGCCTTGGTCGGCGGCCGCGTACTGCACAAATTCGCCGGATTAAGCGGGGATTTCAACTTGCGCCTGCGCGATATGATCGATTTCGCGCAGATCAGTTTTCAGCATCCCTTTTTCGGCTACGGCCTCGGCAATTTCAGCAATGTGAATCTTGCCACCCTGAGTGAAACCAGCGCGCTGCATCGATGGAATTTCGGCGCTGCGCACAATGTCGTGCTTCACGCCGCGCTGGAGGGCGGGTGGCCCTACGCCCTGCTGATATTGGCGGGGGGGGCCGCACTGGCGACACCGATCCTGCAGACCCGGCGCTATATCGCCTACGACATCCGCATGCTGGGAATATGCGCCGCTTTCGCGATCGGGGTGATCGCCGGGCTCATCGACATTGCGCTGGATGTTCCGGTTGCGCTTTGCCTGGTCGCGTGGCTGGCGGGTATTGCGTTCAGCCGGACTATTCGTGCGCGGGCGGTAGCGGTGTAGCTTCCAGCACCCGGCCGGGAAGCCGCAACGCCACGGGAAGATAGGCAGGCGTATCGTCGATCGCGTCGATCACAGCTTGGCGCTGACTCTGGCCCTGGCTGCCATACCATAGTGCCTCGATTTCCAGGGCTCGCCGCGTATCCATGTCGAGCAATTGCCAATGGCGGCCGCCCCACCAAAGGCGCCACACGCCGCCCTGAGGCGAGTAGGGCGTGAGCGTATAGCTTTTACGCAACGCCAGCGCCGCCGCACGGTCGCGCCCGGCGGTGGAAAGCGCAAGTGCGTGCATAATCTGCGCAGTACCCAGCGCGGGCGAGATGCGTTGCAGGCGGCTGTCGGCGTCGAGAGTCCGCGCCACGAACCTTGAACCTTCAGGCGCACCGGCGGCCTGAAGGGCGAGCGCGCTGTACCCCGCGACGCAATTGAGCAACACCCGGTCGTCGTTGCTATGCTCGCATACCGCAAGGTCTCTTGCGAGCACATCGCGTGTGTCGGAACCGAAGGGTTCGCGCGTTGCGGTCGCTACCTCATCAGCCAGGCCGGCGACACGCCATTCGTGCACCGCCACCAAAGCTGACGCAAGTGCGCCCAGCGCCAGCATGCCAGTCGCGATCACTGCGTCGGACCGGGGCGGGGGCGGAATCGTCGACGCGTGACTCGTACCGCGCCTCACCCGAGCGTGGCGACGGGCCTGTACTGTTGCCGTCACGCCTCGCGATACTGGCGATATTTGGCGCTATAATAAGCAGGGTCGGAGGCCGAGAGGCGCCCGCCTCGCAGCGAGACCATCGACAGGATTGATCCACCGATCGTCGTGCCGTCATGGCGGATCAGATCGGCTGCGGCACGAGCTGCCCGCGGCGGCGTGCTTTCCGATCGCGCGATGAAGATCGACGTGTCGCAGAGCGAAGCCACGATGCGCGAATCTGCGACTGCCAGAACGGGTGCGGTGTCGAGGATCACAAAATCATACCGCTCGCGCAGATCGGCGAGCAATGCATGCATAGCTTCGCCGCTGAAAAGATCTACGGGCGTGAACGTCTTGTCGCGAAGCGGCAAAATATCGAGATCGGTTTCAGGATCCTTGACTACCGCGTCCGCCAGTTGGCCATTGCCGGTCAGCACTTCCACCAGCCCGGGGCGATCGGCGGCGCCCACCATCGACCCAAGCCGTCCGCGCCGAAGGTCGCAATCGATCAGGATCGTGCGGTCGCCGCTCAGCGCCATGACGCGCGCCAGCGATAGCGAGGATGTCGATTTGCCCTCGCCCGGAAGTGCGGACAGGATGGCAATCGTCTTAGGCGGCGTTTGCGCGCTCAGCACGATTGAGTTGCGAACCACCCGGAACGCCTCGACATAGCTCGACATCGGCCGGACGACCGCGAAGCGTTCGGGCGATACCCGCTCACCGTCGATGCGAAGCTGGCGACTGGTAAGCCGGGGGATGGACGCGAGGAACGGCGCGCCGACCTCCCGCTCCAGATCGGTAGAGGTGCGGATGCGCCGGCTGAGCAGTTCGATCAGGACCGCCGAACCAAGCCCGAGGATCAGCCCGATCATCAGGCCGATGGCGCCGAACAAAATGCGGTTCGGCGAATAGGGATCGAGCGGAACGCTCGCGCGCTGCGCGATCACGGCGTTGGGCAGCATGTTGCGCCGCTGTTGGTTCACCTGCTGGAGCGTTTGCGCAAGCTGATCATAAGCTTCCTGTTTGGCCTTGACCTCCCGTTCGAGCGAATCGGCGGTAACCGCGGCGCGGGTGTTCGCCGCCTGCTCACTGCGCACCTGGTTCATGCTCGAGCGGAGACTCGCGGCGCGCGCCTGCGCGGCCTGGGCCCGCGAAGCCAGCCCGGAAACGATTCGTTCGGCCTCTTCGCGAAGTCCCTGATCGATTTCGTCGAGCTGGCTTTTTACTCGTGTATATTCCGGATGGCGCGGGCCATAGCGCGCTTCGATCTGGGCCAGTTGGTCGGCGACTTGGGCGCGCTGGCTGCGCAGATTGGCGATGACCGGCGAGTTCAGGACGCTGGAAACGGCGGTGAGCTGCCCCTTGGCGACCTGCGTACGCGCCGCGTTCAGATCGGCCTGGGCCGAGGCGGCTTCGCTTTCGGCCTGCGCAAGCTGGACCGCGACCGGACCGACCTGCTGATCGGCGATCGTGCCCTGTGTCGTTCCTTCGACGATTCCCGCTTGTGAACGATATTGCGCCAGTTGCTGCTCAGAACTCTGGACATCCTGGCCCAGGCTGTTGAGCCGTTGGCTTAGGAATTTGGCCTGTTCAGAGGCATTGGCGGTACGCCCCTCCACCGTGCTCGCGACATAGGCCTGGGCAACGGCATTGGCGATTTTTGCCGCTTTTCCGGGATCTTCCGACCGGAAATTGACCGAGACGATATAATTGTCCGAATTGCGGGCGATTTCGAGATGATCGAGGAAGTTTTCAACGACCCGATCGAAAGTTTCCGCGCCTGACCGTGCCGCCGTTTCCGACTCGGGGCGGAATTCAGGATCGCTGGTGAGGTTGAGGTCACGCACGACCCGGCCGGCGATATCGCGCGAACGCAGTATCTCGACTTCGGTATCGATCCGCGACTGATCGGCCTGCGGAGAGGTTTGTTGGGACGGTTCGTCGGTAACCGTGCGCGCGGCGGGATCAATCTTTACCTGGCTCGTCGCCTGATACAACGGCGTCATCAGGAATGAGGCGGCGATCGCAGCGATCGTCACGGCGAGTGCAATGCCTGCGATCAGAATCCAGCGCCGCGCAATGATGTCGAGCAGCGCCATCACGCTGATTTCGCCGCTTCCCTCCTGATCGAGCGGATAGCTGCGACGGGGATATTCGGGGGCGGGGACCGGACTGTTCATAGGCGCTTGCTCTTTCAACAGGAGCTATAAAAAAGGTGATCGGGAAGCGTTATCGCCGCAGCGTGATCGAAATCGTGGCGCGGAATTCGTCGAATTCCGGTCCGGCGGCGGCACCCGAACTCGACCGCCGGGAATAAAGAAGGCCGCCCCCCAGCGCCCATTCCTGCGATACAAGGAAATTCGCGCCGCCTTCGAACAGCGCGATTTCGTCCTTGCGGTCGAGATTTTCAAAATCGTTCCGCTGATATTGGCTGCCGATATACAACAGCAGGTTGCGCAGCAGTTCGTGATCGACGCGGATAGCCGCGGTGTCGGCGAAATATCCGCTTGTGCCGCTGGTCACCGCTTCCTCAATCTCCCGCTTCACAACCAGCGAGACAGTCGAAAGGCCGGAAGGAAAATATTCGATGCGTGTATCGAATGCCAGGCCGGACATGCGCGGATATTGTTGCGATGCGTCAAAGTCGCGCTGAATATAGCCCGCGCCTACATGCGCGCGCATCAGTGCGGTGAGGTCGAAGCTCACCCCGCCCAACAGCTTGAATTCATGGCCATCGCGGTTGGGAACCGTGCCGATCAGCTTCTGATCATGGTCGATATTCTTGTAATCACCCTCACCGAACACGGACAGGTCCGGCGACAAGGCGTATTCCAGCCGAGCGGCGCCCACTGTTTCGGTGCGGTCGCGGAAATCCTGGTCGATCACTGTTCCGCCCAGCGAGCGGACGTCGTTGAAGTCGAGATTGACGACGTTGGCCGCGCCGATGATGCGGAACCGGCCCGTTTCATATTGGCCGCGCAACAGGGCCTGCTTACGCAGATAGGCGATATTGCCGAGCGTGTTTTCGGGCACATCGCTGGCATATTGCGCCTGATAGGAGCGGCGTATTCCCGCCGACCCGAGAATATAGGTGCCCTGTTTGATATCCAGCCGTCCGGTCGCGTCGGCGTGATACCCGTCCTCATTTTTCTCCGTAACGTCGAAAAAACGGCGGAAATTTCCCCCGCCGCTAAGCGTCACCGAATTGCGCGACCAATTGCTTTCGAGAAGAATCGAAGGGTCGAGCGCGAAGAAGCCGTCGGACCGTTTGACGGTGGTGTTGCCCAGAACATTGTCCGAATACCCAACGCCGGCGGTGACTTCGGGATAGGCGATGAAGCCGCCGACCGGAATTCCGGTGGGCTCATATTCGGGGCGTTCCCGGTCAAGAACGCTGACATTACGTCCCCGATCCGGATTGAACGGGATGGGGCTGGTCAGAAACGGACCATAATCGCGAATTTCCTGCGCCTGCGCGATGGCGGGGATAAGGCAAAGCGCTGCGCATCCAGCAAAAGCCCGCCACACCCGGCGCTCCGGTTCGAGCCCCATGGCCGTTTTCCTGATCATGGCAGATAATCGCTCCCGCCGCCGACCTGGATGGCAGGCAGCGAAGCCTGTGCAACGCTAGGTCCAAAATAGCCAGAGCCGCCTGCGCCGGTGCCCGTCGGGCACGCCGCCAGCGTGTTGCGCAGCGCCTTGAGCGCCTTTTTAGCCTCGCTATTGTCGGTTTCGGCCCATGCGCGCATCACTGCGCGGCGTGCGATCAGGCAGTCATCGGTCTTCTGATCCGCCAACAGGGCAAAGCGCCCTTCGAAGGTCTGGGCATCGGCGTTGGGCGTCGTATTGATGCTCTGCAAAATCTGGCGAACCAATGCATCGACCTGCGCGGCTTGCGCGCCCTGCTGCTGAGTTGGCGCAGTCTGTGCCATGCCGTTCGTCGCTATGCCGGCGACGGCGGGAAGGACCGCCAGCCGGGCGAGTATCAGAATTTTCTTCATTTCAGATCACCCTCAAAGTCCGCGAACTGCGAATGCTCGCGTAACTGGCGTAGCTGCATTCGCAATAAAAGCGAAGCAAAAGCATTTAGAAATACCGTTCCGCAACCCGAATAGTATCGCCCGGATACACACGCAAAGACGGCGTTACTTCAACGCGCACCTCTTTCGAAGAGCCTGCGCGGGTTAGGAAAACATAGCGCTTCTGCGCGCGATAGGTAAATCCTTCCGCGGCCGAAATGGCGTTCAGGACCGTTAGACCCGACGTATAAGGATACTGCCCGGCGTGGTTGACTTCGCCCATGACGTAGACTGGACGGAACGCCACAACTTCCACGGTCACGTGCGGATCGTTGATAAAGCCGTCGGCGAGTTTAGCGCGAATCGATTCGCCGAGCTGCGCCGCAGTCATGTTCGCGGCCTCTACCTCCCCGATCAGTGGGAAGGCGATCTTGCCACTGGGCCCGACCACATATTCGCCGCTCAGCGTCTCTTCGTTATAGACGTTGATGCGAACCTTGTCGGACGCGCCGAGCTGATAATCGGCAAGCACATCTGCGGGATCCGGGCTCGCCGCAGCGGGCGAGGCGGAAGGATAGGCCTGGTTATCGGCACACGCCGACAATAATATGCACGCAAGTGCCATCCGCCATTTCACGGGTACGTATCTCCCAATTCCGTCGCCGGACCAATTCGGGAGTCAGTTACCCAGATTATGCTGCAAGTGCAACGGCTTTACCTGGGGGAGAATCGGGGTAGGTGGTGTACCAGGTGTTCGGATATGCGACAGATTGCTTCAGCAACCAGACGTAGTGCGTGTCCGACCAGCGCTCAATCCAGGGCGTACGATTATCAAGGACCAGATCGACGCCATCGACGTTGGCGATAAGCACGGTGTGCAGCCCGGTGCGGGGAACATATGCGACCGCGTAAGACAGTCTTTCCGCAGGAAATCCGGCGCCTAGCAGTTGCAGCCGCTTGGTGATGGCAAAATCTTCGCAGTCGCCCGAAGCGCCCTTGGCTATCTCTGCCCCGGTCCAGTTTTCGGTACGATCGGCACGCCACCTCATGTTCCGGTTCACCGAACGATTGACGTCACGCAGCGTATGCATGAGCGAGTCGCTGTCCCATGCTCCATTGTGCAGGGCAACAATTCCTTCCGCCATGCACAATAACATCCGGTCAGTGCACATTTGCGAATAGCCAGTGGGCGGTTCGGAAACGGCGACTTCAGGAATGGTGAGAGAATTCTGACTAGTCGCCAAGGCAGGAGATATGTATAAAAGCATGCCGGCGATAGTTACCGCAGCCAAATAAAAAGCTCTCATCATCTCAACCGATCGCAGTTATTGCATTCGGATATTTCTAGGAGAGATTTTTTAAGAGGGTTTTAGACGTCACGGTAAAATACCCGTTAAGCCTAATTTGGAGTGCGTTGGTCGCAACAGGCATAACCTAATCTTAAGCCCGAATCTCTATTGAGAAATCCGAACATGGTTTTCGGGTGGGTGATTGCATGGACGTTGAAACTGGCGGCGGGGCGGTGGCTTCTTCATCCTCGCTGCGATCGGCCTGGCGCGCGATGCGGCCCGCGATCGTCACCGTTGCCATCTTCAGCGTGATCGTGAACCTGCTGGCGCTAACGCCGACGCTCTATATGATGCAGGTATATGATCGCGCGGTAGCGACCGGTCATGTCGCAACACTTGCGATCATAAGTGTCATCGCACTGGTGTGCCTTGCGGTGATGGCGCTTTTTGACTGGCTTCGCGGTCGGCTGCTGATTCGTATCGCTGGCGCATTCGATGCTATACTGGCGCCGATGGTCGCGCAGCGTCTCGTCGCGCGCGAATCGCTTTCGCGCGCCGATCGCGGGGCCGGGATGCGTCGACTCGATTCCGTACGGCAGGTGATCGGCAGCCCGGTCGCTACCGCCATTTTCGATCTGCCACTGATGCCGCTCTATCTCGTTGCCGCGTTTCTGCTGCACTGGGCGCTCGGTGTGCTCGCCATCGTCTCGGCGCTGTTCCTGCTCACCCTGGCGCTTGTCGGTCAGCGCGCCGCGCGGGCGCCGCGCGTACATGCGCAGGCGCATTCAGAATTTGCTCAGGGAGCGGTGGCGCAACTTGCTGCGCACGCCGATGACTTGCGCGCCATGGGGCTCGCCTCCGGTCTGCTGACCCGATATCTTGCGCGGCGCAGTTACGGGCAGCGCAGCGAGGTGCGCGCGGCCTTCGTCGCCGGCGGCTTTGGTAGCGCGACTCGTTTTTTCCGTATGACGGTGCAATCCGGCGCACTTGGCCTTGGTGGTCTGCTGGCGATCGACGGGCTGATTTCGGGGGGCGCGGTGATCGCGGCCAGCCTGCTTCTGGGCAGAGTGCTCGCGCCGATTGATCAGATCGTTGCCGGCTGGCAGGCGCTGGGCGCGGCGCGCGACGGGCATAAATATCTCGGCCGCCTGCTTTCCGATCGCGATGTTCCGCATCACACTTCGCTTCCCGAACCGGAAGGGGCGCTTCAGGTCGAGCGACTGACCGTGCTCGCGCCGCAATCGGATCGCATAGCGCTCGCCAATATCGATTTTGCGATCCAGCCGGGGGAGCAGATCGGCGTCGTTGGGCTTAGCGGAGCCGGAAAAACCACGCTTTTGCGCGCGCTGGCGGGGGCGCTTCCTCCCGTTCGCGGATCAATCCGCTATGACGGGCTCAAGGCGGAAAACTGGCCTGCCGATCAACTGAATGCGGCGATCGGCTATTTTCCACAAAGCGCGATCCTGTTCCCCGGCACGGTGAAGGAGAACATTGCGCGGTTTGAGACCGAGATCGGACAGCGTTCGCCGGAGGATATCGACGCGGATGTGATCGCCGCCGCCACGCGTACCGGTGTGCACGAGATGATCGCACGCCTTCCTGAAGGATACGACACCATGATCGGATTGGGCGGGGTCAGCCTGTCTGCAGGCCAGTCGCAGCGGATTGCGCTTGCTCGCGCGATGTACGGCGGCCCGCGCATCCTGATCCTCGACGAACCCAGCGCGCATCTTGATTCGGAAGGTTGCTATCGCCTGATCCGTTTGTTGAGCAGCCTGCGCGCCGACAAGGTGACCGTCCTGCTTGCCAGTCATAGCGGTGAAGTGCTTGCCTCGCTCGATAAGCTGCTCGTGTTGAAGGACGGCGCGATGACCAGCCTCGCGCCGCCGCCCAATGGTCGGTTGCAGGTCCGCAACGCCGATGCATCGAAGGTCGCGTAATGAATTTTCCGCTTCAGCTTGTCGCGCCGCGCTCGCTTGCCTCGCCCGGTGCGGATCTCCCGCCCGAAATCACCCGCGCCCCTGAAATGCGTATCGGGATCGCACTCGCGGCCCTGTTCGGCACCGGTTTGATCGCGGCGGGATTCTTCATTCCGCTCGACGCGGCAGTCGTCGCGCCGGGCGTGGTCAAGGTAAGCGGCGAACGCCGGTCGGTGCAAAGCGAGATCAGCGGTACGGTTTCGGGAATTGCGGTTCGTGATGGAAGTCAGGTGCGCGCGGGGCAGGTGGTGGTCCGGTTTAATGAAGCGCAGGCCAAATCGCTCGAACGCGCGCTTGCCGGACGGGTTATCTCGCTTCAGGCTGAGATTGCGCGGCTCGAAGCGCAGCAAAGCGGATCGCGTCGTGTCGAGGCGGGGCCTGAGCTTTCCGCCTATTCCGGTGCGGACGCCGAACTGGCGCGTCGCGCGCTTCAGGTGGAACAGGCAAATCTGGCAACCGACGCGCATGCCCGCGCGACGCGCGACGCCGTCCTGCGTGAACGAGTCTCTCAAATGGCCGAACAGCGTCGCGAAAGTGCCTCGCGCCAGACCGCCTATGAAAAGCAGCGCGACCTGATGAGCGAGGAGCGCGAAGCGGTCGAAACGCTGGCGAAGAAGGGATATGCCAGCCGAATGCGCCTGCTTCAGGCACGGCGCGACGAAGCGGGGCTGGAGGGTTCGGCCGAAGCGATGGCTGCCGAGCGTGAACGGCTTCGTGTCGGGGAGGGGGAGGCGCGGCTTCAGATCGCTCAGGCACGCGCCGATGATGCCAGCGACACCGCTCAGCGGATTCGCGATGCGCGCGCGGAGCTTGCGGGGCTGATACCCCAGTGGAAGGCGGCGCGAGAGCAGCTGATGCACAGTGTGATCCGCTCTCCGGTGACGGGAGAAGTAGTCGACAATCGCATCTCGGCGCCCGGTGCGGTGGTGCGCGAGGGCGAACCGCTGTTCGACGTCGTGCCGGCCGACCGCGGACTGACCATTGAAGCGCGCGTTGCCCCCGATGATGGCAATTCGATTCGCCCGGGACAGGAAGTGCGTTTGCGCATCCCGACGCCGCAGGGCCGCGCCGCGCCGGTTATTCACGGCCAGGTGTCTTCCATTGCCGCCGACACGGTGGTCGATGACCGCACGGGCCGCAGCTATTATCGCATGGATGTGCGGATACCAAGCGAAGCGATTGCAGAGGTGAAACAGGCTTCCGGGAACCAGGATGCGGTATTTCGGCCGGGAACGCCTGCTACCGTGACGGTGTCGGTACGGTCGCGAAGCAGTCTGGGGTATTGGCTCGAACCGCTCTTCCAATCGATCGGGTCTTCGCTGCATGAGCGTTGAACTGTATCAAAAACGGCCTTGACCGTGTTTCCACGGACTTGCCCGGAGCTGCAGCTCCTGCCAACTACTTTGGCAGGGCGGCGCTGATCGCAAAGCATGACCCGATGATTTTGTTTGGCATCAAAAGTTGATGGGAGCGCGACATGACCGGAGCGTTGATTGCTGTGGCCGCTTTGTCGTTGCTGGTCTTTCTACATCCCTATATCACCTATCCGCTGTCGCTGTACCTCTTTCGCGAACGTTCGTTGAAGATAAATACGAAGGCCAGTGCTCCTTCTCTGGCGCTGGTATTTTCCGCTTATAATGAGGAGCGTTCGCTTCCCGCGAAGATCGCCAATCTCAGGGATTTGAAGGCGGCGCATCCCGATCTTCGGATCATGGCTTATTGCGATCTTTCATCCGATCGCACGCTGGAAATGCTGAAATCCGCATCGGATGTTGTCGAAACCATTGCTGCCGCCCAGCGCACGGGCAAGGCGACCGGCATGGCGCGCATGGCGGCGAGCCTCGACACCGACGTGGTAATCTTCACCGACGCCAATGTCATCCTCGATCCCGCGTCGATTGATCCGATACGTCGCCATTTCAGCGATCCCGATGTCGGTGGACTGGCCGGGTCGCTGCACTACACCAATGACGAGGCAAGTCCGACGGCTCGCGCCGGCGGGCTGTATTGGCGACTGGAAGAAAAAGTGAAGCAGCTCGAATCGCGCTGCGGGTCTATCATGGGTGCCGACGGGTCGATTTTCGCGACGCGCCGTTCGCTGTATCCAGTGGTGCCGCCGCATCTGCTAGACGATATGACAGTGTCGATGAGCGTGCCGATCGAAGGGCGAAGGCTGATCTTCGTGCCGGAGGTCGTGGCATATGAAAAGAATGCGACGGCGGCGTCGGATGAATTTCGCCGTAAGCGGCGGATCGCCTGCCGCGCATTCAATACGCACCGCCATTTATGGCCCGATATCCGCGCACGTTTCGGGGCGACCGAGCTGTATAAATATGTCTCGCACAAGCTGTTGCGCTGGTTCGGGCTAATTCCGCTCGCGATTTTCCTGATAACGGGCGCGGCCGCGCTGATCCTTTCAGGACAGTTTTTTCTGCTGGGTTTCGCGGGGGCGGCTATAGCAGCAGGCATTGCGTTGGGCCTGTTTGGTATTTCGCCTTTTTCGGTGGTCCTGCAAATCCTCGTCGCGGTCGTCGCCACATTTTTCGGAATTACCGATTCGTGGAAGGGAAATACCTACCAGACCTGGACCCCGGCCAAATCACGCGCCTGACGCTGGATAGCTTTATCGCGCAGCGGTGCAGGGATATTTTTCCTTGAAGGCGGCGACCAGCACCGATGCCGCCTGGCCGTTCAACGTTACGGGATGCGCCTTGGCATAATCGATGAATGTGTCGCGAAGCTGGCCCTGCGATATCTTTTCGGGCGGGCAGAATTCGCGCATGTCGAGCCAGGTTTCATAGGCGCGCACGGTATCGTGCACCCCGGCGACGAACGCAAAGCAGAATGCGCCGCTGGTCGGCGCATCTTCGGTGCAGCGGCGATATAGCTGGGTGCCGGTCAAAAACCCCGCATTTGCCACCTGCGGCGGGGGCGTGTCGGCCTGAGGGCGCGCAAATGCTGTTTCGCCCTGAAACATGGACAGCGCGAATATTGCCGTGGCGAGTGCTGCCTTCATGCTCCATAGCCTTTCTTCCCGAACCGGCACCGCTTTAGCGCAAAGGTGATCGGGCTGCCAACCATGGCGATTTCATCGCCGGCACCAAATAAAGTATCGGCGAGAAACCATGTTTGATCGAAGCCCGGCGATGTTCCGTAAATCCGCTCCCGGGCTGTTACCCGCGCTTGGCATGCTGGCGTTGTTCGTCGCAGCAGGGGTTGCTGCCATGGTTGCCATGCACCGCGATTCCGATCCGCCCTTGGTCGCACCCGAAACGCTTGCCCAAAGTGCCGACCGCCCCGTGGGAGCGGTCGCGCCGGAAAACACGGTCGCCACTGATCCGGCCGAACTGGCGCCGCTCAGCCCGGAAGACGCGGTCGCGCGTAATGCCCGCATACCGATCGTGAAGGAGGCACGACATCCCGCCCCGGCATTTCATATCGGAAAGGTCAACGCGGTCGATTACGCCCGCGCCCTCGATTGCCTGAGCGCCGCAGTCTATTACGAAGCCGGTGGCGAGACGATCGAGGGGCAGCGCGGCGTAGCGCAGGTGGTGCTCAACCGGGTGCGCCATCCCGCATACCCGAACACGATATGCGGCGTCGTATTTCAGGGCGCGCAGCGCAATACGGGGTGCCAGTTCACCTTTACCTGCGATGGTTCGCTCGCGCATTCGCCCGTGGCGGGGCGGTGGAAGGTCGCCCAAGGGGTCGCGCTCGCCGCGCTGGAGGGAAGCGTGGAACCGGAAGTCGGGCTGGCCACCCATTATCACGCCAATTACGTGCTTCCGCTCTGGTCGCCCAAATTGACCAAGCTCGCCGCTATCGACCATCATATCTTTCTTCGCTGGGCGGGAAGCTGGGGCGAACCGGGCGCGTTTTCACAGCGCTATCGCGGCGGCGAACCGGCGATCGACTGGAGAAATACGGGCGAGGATGCCGAAGGCACAGCGCAGGATGACGCGCTGGATTCCCAATCGCAGCCTGTAAATTCCTTGCCGGTGCCGCTGGGCCGCCCCCTGTTGCCGATGAAGGTTCCGCAGGAGGCGGCGGCGCCGACAGACGACGATAATGCGAAACCGCCCGCTTATGTCGCGCCCGACGAACGGCGCGTCATCTTTGCCGCACCATCGCCCGACGCCCGGGGAGGCGCGACGACGAACACCGCCGCACCGCCCCAGTGACGGTTCACCGTGTGATCAGCGACGCATTCGCCGCGATGACCTGCCGAATCATGGCGTACCCTATATAATTGGGGTGAAGCCCGTCGCCGGTAATCGCCTGCCCGCCATTGCCGATCGCGAACCTGCCGCTGTTCAGGCTGCTTTCGGTCACGGCGGCGGTATCGAACATCCCGGCCAGCCCCAGCGGGCTTCCATCCGATCCACGAATATTGCGACGCAGATGGTCGTTCATCGCGATGCGGTTGGCTTGCGATGCATTGTTCGGCGTCTGTCCCGAAATCGTAGTGAACTGATCGTTGCTGTCCGATGACGGGCTGATGGTGTTCCAGAATACGGGCTTGTCCGGAAACAACGCGGAAAACGCCTGAATGTCGGCCTCCACCTCATCGGCAGTGCGTTGAGGAAGCGACTGAAGGTCGTTGATCCCATAGTTGCACAGTACGTGCGAACAATGCGCGGCCAGCGCGACGCGGCGGACATGCCCGGCCATGAAATGGTCGAGCCGGTCGCTGTATAGACAGGCATTTACATATCCGAAGCGCGGTCCGATGCTCCGCGCCATCTCGCCCAGGTCGCCGGTGCCGTCCATGCTGTCGCCGAACCCGAAACCACGGCTGTCGCCGAACATCGCGACGCTGGGCTTGCGGGTCGGATAGACGATGGCCGCCGGGGTAATGAAGGCGAGGTTCGTGGGACTGCTGATCGTTGTGCTGTCGCTCAAGGTTGCGGCGAGTTGCACTCGGTCATAGCCGGTGCGCCGGTCGATCGCGCTGGAATAGCTGAACACCACCGCCGCCTGCGCCTCGGTATGGACATGGATCAGAAACGCCGCGCCGTCAGGGATCGGCGTCGCCAGCGCAACGCCGCTGTCGCTGAGCGGCGAGGTATCGCCGTCGGCGACCACCGGCGATCCATCCGCGCCGTTCCACAACACCGTCTGCCATGCCGATCCGATCGGATACTGGATTTTTGTCCAGAACCGCGCCGTCCCGCCGCTGCCGGTTTCGGCAAAGGTGCTGGTCGAAACGAACCAGTTGGCGAATGCGATCTGCGGCATCGTCGCCATTGCCTCGCGCGCGATATGCAGCGAATTGCCGTTTGCCGCCTGATAGTTCGTATTGTTGAAGTTATTGGTAACGCAGCGTGTGGCCGCCTGCCCCGTATAACGCGTCGGCTGCTGTCGGCCAGCCTGAATGGCAAGCGCGCGGGCCGTGATATCGATGGTCATTGGCGCACCTCATAGCTGAGCGTTCCGTTCGCGAGCATAATGTCGAGATACCATATGGCGCCTGCGACACTTTCCTCGCCCACCGGTTCCATTGCGTTCGATTCGAACACTGCCCAAGGCTGTCCGCCGATGGTGAGCGGCGCGCTGGTCGCGCCGCCGTCGATCGAACGCTTGACGACCACCGATCCGCTCCATTCACCGGACAGGCTGATCCAGATCGGCCGCCCCGCCTTGGGAACGAAACCGTCCGACAATATCGAATTGCTGGTATTTCCGGTGAGCGGCGGAGAAAGCGTTTCGTCCGCGGCAAGCAAGGTGACGGGCAACGGGTTGGCACCATCAACCCCACGCGCGGCTCCGTTTGGATCACGCACGGCGAGCGCGGACTGGGTAATATAACCCGCCGGGTTGGAAACAGGAATTGTTCCGGCCATTGAAAAATCTCCTATTTGGAACGTGATTCGATTATGAATAACCAAATGGGATAATGTAGGACAGCGCTAATGCATCGCTGCGCCGATATTGCCGCGCGCTGCGATGGTTTATCGGTGATTTATCAAGAACTTTAGGCGGACGCCAACAGCCGACCATTATCGTCGCTCAAGACGACGTAGCTGGTGGAGCGTAAAATGAGTGATTATTCGGCGAGTTCCCTCGATCTCGATTTTTTTAATTCGGGCGGAACGGCGACGTCCGTTTATATCGGCAACAAAGCCTCGGATGTCGCCGCAGCAGAGGACTGGCTGGGTACGTCGCTGGACGCCATTCAGCTGCATCAGGGGGTATCGAGCTGGAGCGACTGGCTCCATTCGGTAAGCTGGATCGATGACCAGCTTTCCAGTGTCGATACACCGAAAATGTGGTCGATCGGCCTGATCCCCTGGGGAGCGTCGCTCAGCGAGGCGGCCAGCGGCAGCTATAACGACAATTATCTAGCCCTGGCAGAACAGATGCTTGCCGAAGCGCCGGACGATGGCGCGATCTATATCCGGCTGGGCTGGGAAATGAATACCGATGGCTGGAACCCATGGTCGGCGGCGGGGGACGCGGAATCCTATGTCGGCGCCTATCAGCAATTCGTTGATCAATTCCGAGATGTGTCGGATCGTTTCGTCTTCGAATGGACGCCCAACATCAATACCGGCGTCGATCCGGAGGCTTTTTATCCGGGGGATGATTATGTCGACGTGGTCGGTATCGACTTTTATTACAATACGCAGTGGGATTCGACCGATGCGACGAGGGCGTTTAGCTGGTTCGTTACCGAACAATGGGGCCTGCAATGGCAACAGGACTTCGCTGCCGAGCACGGAAAGGCGACCGCCATCGCCGAATGGGGTCTGAACAGCGACAGCGCCGAATTCGTCCGCCTGGTCGCCGACTGGGCCGAAACCAATGACATGCTGTATCAGAATTACTGGGATTCAGACGCGGCCTTCCAGGGCAAGCTGAGTTCAGGGCAATATCCCTCCGCCAGCGCGGCTTTTGTCGAAGCGTTCGGCACCACCGTGGCTAGCGAAGTGGTGTTGGACAGCGGCGATGTCGCGATGGCGCTCACCGGCAGTCACGATCAGAATATGATCGGCAATGCGCTGGATAATGTGCTGGTCGGTAACGACGGAGTAAACCTCATCAAGGGTGGATGGGGCAACGACATCATCGATGGCGGCCATGGTGCCGATATCATGCAGGGAGGCGACGGCAACGACCTGTTCTAGTCGACAATGCGGGCGACAAGATCATCGAATGGGCCGACAGCGGCACCGATACGGTCATAAGCTCGATCGACTATACGCTGCCCATCAATGTCGAAAACCTAGTGGTGGCGGGTGATGTGGCGCGTAACGCGATCGGCAATTATCATGACAACACGATCACGCTGAACGATGCTGGCGGTTACGCGTCCGGCATGTCGGGCAACGATACGCTGTATGGCGGCGCCGGGGACGACATGCTCGACGGCGGCTGGGGCGATGACTTCATGGATGGCGGCGCGGGGGCCGACACGATGGCCGGGGGCATAGGGGACGATGTTTTCCGCGTCGACAATGCGGGCGACAAGATCATCGAATGGGCCGACAGCGGCACCGATACGGTCATAAGCTCGATCGACTATACGCTGCAAACAAATCTGGAAAACCTGGTGCTGGAAGGCGATGCTGATCTGAAAGGAGTCGGCAACATGCACGACAATATTCTGGTCGGCAATTCGGGGAGCAATATCCTTTGGGCGGGAGGAGGCCGCGACGTGATCGACGGGGGTGCTGGTGCCGATACCCTGTACGGCAGCAGCGGGGATGACAGCTTCGTCTTTCGTGCAGGCGAAGCGGCCGGTGACAGGATAATGGATTTCGAAGCCGGCGACAGCATTCGTCTGGTTGGATATAGCGAAGACGCGTTCGCAACAATGGACGGGCATTATCTCACCGTACATGACGGCGGTCAGATCGAAACGATTGCCGTGTATGGCGCAACGTTGACCGAGGCCCATTGGTCGTTCGAACACGACGCGGGCTACACCTTGCCGGGTTGAACCAAGTCAGGGGCGCGTGCGTATCCGCGCCCCATTCCGGCACAATCTGACTCTTCAGATCGTATCTTTGCATGGCTGAGCTGCTTGGCGCAGTCTTGCGATTGCTATGTTGCACCTGCTAAGCGCCGCTCGGGTGTCGCGCAAAGCCGGAGTCGATACAGCGCATGAGCAGCGTCGATGAACTGGTCGGCAGGGCGGTACTAATACTGCCGTTCGGCGCGAATCTGGCAAAGCTGCAGAACCGGCTGGCCTCCTTTGCCGAACAGGGTATTCAGGGCGTCGCGAATGTCGCGGTGAACATCATCCTGGCGCGCAATCTGACCCATGAAGGGTTCGCGTCGATCGGTACGATGATCGGCATCCACTTTTTCGTCCTGGGGTTGCACCGTACCGCGATTGTCCTCCCCTTCATTCTGGATGCAGGCGGGGATGAGGACGCCGAACGCGCTGCCGAACGGCGTTGGTGGTGGCTAAATCTTCTTTCACTGGCGGTTATCGCCGCAGTTCTGGCCGGAGGAAGCGCGCTGGCGAGTTATTTCCTGACTCAGCCTTCAGCACGCTGGTTTGTTCAGGGTCTGGCACATACAGTACTGGTCACGCCGACGTTGCTGTTCTTCGAATTCGGACGGCGGATATTGTACCAGCGGCGGCTGCCGATCACCGCTGCCCTGGCTTCCGCCCTGTATATGCTGCTGTTGCTTGGTATCGCCTATCTGGTGACGCGAACGCCGACAGCGCCTGCTGTCGCGGCGCTTGCATGGGTGGCGGCCGGACTTGGCGGTGGCGCGGTGGCGACGATCGCGGCCCCACCCGGCCGTCCGCAAGTCATCGAAGGGATCGCAATCTGGTGGAACAATCGTAGCTTCGCCTTTTGGCAGGCGCTCACGAACCTTCCTTACGCGGTGTATAACAGTTCGGTGGTCGTGGCGATTGGCATGTTCGGCGGCGCCACGGCCGCCGCCGCATATACCGCGGCGCGCACGCTCACCAATCCGGCGATGAGCATGGTTACCGCCGTTGATTCGCTTGACAAGCCGCGTGCAGCACGCGCGCTTGTGCAGGACGGTTTGCGCGGGTTGCGCCATTCCGTTGGTCGCACAAGGCGGCTGTTGATATTGGTGACGGGCGGTTATCTGGGCATGCTCGCCATCTTTGCCGGCCCAGTTCTGCATTTTGCGTTTGGCGACACCTATGATCATGCCGTCAACGAAATCCGGGTTCTCGCGCTCGCCTTTTTTCTGATGTGCCTCAATCAGCCATCGGAGACATTCCTGATCGTCTTGCGGGAAAGCAAAATTCTTCTGGTCACCCGCATGATCGCGGCGGGCGTGGCGTTGCTCAGCCTCTGGTTCGCCTCTCCCTACGGTCTCATGGGTGCATGCCTTGCGCTGCTTGTCACGCATGTCATCAATCTCGCCGACCTGCGGATTGGGGAAATGATTTGTGCCGGCCGCTGGACCCGTCGGCAACCGGCTGATCCGACGCCTGTCTCGGCTGCTGGTGTGACGACGCCCGACTCGAGGCTGGAAAGGGCGCGCGGATGACGGGCCCGGAAGTATGTACGCACAAGGATATGATGGCTGATCAGGAGCAGGGCTGGATCCCGCGAAAGGTCGCTTATTTCGGCTTCGATGCCGCCGATGCATCGGTGCGACGGCGAATGCGGCAAATTGGCGAACTAACCGATCTGGTCGGGCTGACCTTTCGCCGTACCCGATATAACAGCGCCTATATACCCGAATGGGAAAATGTCGATTTGGGCCTGCTTCGCGACGGCCATTACGCGGAACGGATGCGCGTAATGCTCGGTTCGTTCGGGAAAATCATGGCGGCGCGAGACAGGCTGCGCGGCACGGAACTGGTCATTGCCCGCAATCTCGATCTGCTTGCGCTGGCGCTTTTGGCACGCGCACGCGGACTGTTCGACGCCCCAATCGTCTATGACGTATTCGACGTACGAGGCATCCTGCTTAAAAATTCACCCCAGGCGCGCGCATTTCGCATGGCCGAACGTGCCCTGATCCGACGCTGTGCGCTGCTGGTCGTGACTTCACCGGGTTTTGTCCGACATTATTTCGGACCGATGCTGGGCTATGCCGGCCCCAGCCTGCTGGTGGAAAACAAGGTGGATCTTGACCTTTTGCCCGACGATCCGGCCGTGTGTGCCGCGTGGCGTTCGCCTGATCGTGCGCGTCTGGCACCCGATCGGGATAGTTTCGTACTCGGCTGGGTCGGGGCGTTGCGCTGCGCCCGATCGGCCGAAATGCTGGCTGAGATTGCGCGCGCGTTGCCATGGCTGACAGTGCAGATTTCGGGCAAAGCCACCTATTGTTCTACCGAAGCCTTCACCCGTACCTTCGAAAGTATACCCAACATCGCCTACACCGGGGAATATTGGTTCCCAACGGGACTTTACGACGTATATCGCACAATCGATCTCAATTGGGACTTTGATCTTTCCAAACATGGTGCCAGCGGCGGCTGGCTGCTGCCGAATCGTTTGTATGAAGGAGGGTATTTCGGTGTCCCGCATCTGGCCGAGACAGGGTCGGAGACCGGCGATTATGTGGAGCGACTGGGGATTGGCTGGACAGTGCCTGCCGACGCATCGGCGATCATCCGATTTCTGGGAGGAGTGCGCGATCACTACGCCTCTGTGAAGCAGCGCGCACTGTCGGTCATGGACGATCATTTTCAATATGCAGGTGACGTCAGGCGTATTTTCGACTCCGTCGCGCAAAGTGGCCGATAAAAATGTGGGCGCCGTTGCATACGGGGTTTGCGCGCCTGATTGAACGCCGTCAAAATCCGCCGCTACGCCGTCTGAACTCTGTTCAATGCCTGCGGGCGCTGGCCGTTTTGATGGTCGTTTCTTATCACCTGACGGCGCTGTTTCCCGACCCCGCCGGTGTGCGCCGGACCATCCCTGCGCCGTTGTATTTCGGTTATGCGGGCGTAGATCTGTTCTTTGTCATCAGCGGTTTCATCATCACCCATGTCACCCGGCGCGATGATGTTTGCGTACGGCAATTTGTTCTTAAGCGACTGTTTCGAATCCTGCCCTTTTACTGGATGGTGACCGCGCTGCTCATCGCCTTATGGGTGGTATTCCCCGAAATCATTCCCGTCCGGGGCAACGATACAACTCGATTTTTCGTAAATTCCCTCTTTCTGCTGCCCCAGCCGGAGCGGCCTGTGCTGGGGGTGGGGTGGACGCTTGAACACGAACTTCAATTTTACGCGCTAATCGCCCTGTTGCTGTTGATCGGCGCAAAGGGATGGTCGGCAAGGATATTGATGGCGATTTTCGGGACGGCAGTTGGATTGCATGTAATTGCGGATACCGATGCAATCGCCTGGGACTGGAAAATATTTTCGCTTTACAGTTTTCAGTTCGCACTCGGCATTGTGGCCTATCGGTTCAACGCGCTATGGCGTGTGAATCGCGGTTGGCCGCTGACCGCGCTGGCTTTTGCCGCGTTTTTGGCCACCAGCATTGTCGTGACGCCCATGATGGGTTTTTCTCGCGAAGTTGACGTGGTCGCGCAGGGCATGTTCGGACTTTTGCGCGTTATCGGTTATGGTGTTGCGTCCGCCCTGCTCCTGCTCGGCGTGATAAATCTGGGAATTGATGAAGGGCAATGGCACGGACGGCTGACCCGCGTGATAATAGCAATCGGCGACGCCTCCTTCATGATTTATCTAACCCATAATCTGATTATTCATGCTCTGGCGCTTTTCACGAGACAGTGGAAAAATATCAGTTTGATTGCAGCCGGTAGCCCCATTGCGATCATCGTTATCGTCGCACTGGGAATTGCGGTGCATCGTTTTTTGGAGCGTCCTTTGCTGAAATTTTTCGGAGCGCGGTTTATCTCCCTTCGCGCAGATCAATTCGTTGAACGACCGGGGAACCCCTCGATCGGCATTCCTGTACGGGTCAATGGCCGTGGATAGTCGTGAAATGGCGGAGCCGGAGGTGCGACTGGCGCGCCGTCGTGTTTTCAGGCCGCGTGCGGCCGATCGACCACCGCTCAGTGCCGAGGAAAAATCCGAACGGTTCGTCCTTCGTACACTGACCATTTCCTTCGCCATTGCCGTATTGACGATGAAAATCGGACTGCCGCTTAGCCCCGGTAAAGTTTCGGTGCAATTCGTTTTGGTGATTCAATATGCGGTGATCGCCCTCTTGATGATTGCGGGCAGGTTAAAGGTTAGTATCGGAAAGCTATTTATATTTCTATTATTTGGTATGGCGTGCCTTATTACAGCAATGCTCCAGCCAAATCCGAATTTTTCTTTCCCTTCGCTGATTTACGTTCTTGCAATCTACGCGACTTACATATTTCTGGTTCCGGTTCGCGATGAAACGCTGCGAAAATATTTCGAAGCAATCCAGATATTCGCGATCGTGGCTGTTGCTCTCGTCATTATAGACTGGGCTGTGCAATTCGCCGGTCAGCATATGCCGAATATTGAGAATATTATTCCGAAAAACTTTCTGTTTTTTGACTATATTTACATTCAGCCTTTGGAATGGGGTTCGCGTTTCAACAAGCCCAATGCCTATTTCTTTCTGGAAACTTCGTTCGTATCGCAATTCATCGCTTTCGCTCTCATAATAGAAGCGGCATTTTTTCAGCGATTCAAAAATTTGCTTATCTACGGGGTGGGTCTGGTCTTTACGTTTGGCGGGACGGGCATGATGTTGGCGCTGCTCTGTGTGCCGGTGTTGCTGTTCCACCTACGGGTACGGATGCTGCCCCTGATCCTGATTTCTCTCCCCGTCGTTGCGGTGGCGGCGATTCAGGTCGGCCTGGTGCAAAATGTCGAAAAACGAACTGCCGAGTTCGGTGAGAAAGGCGCAAGCGCCAACCAGCGCTTTAACGCTCAGTTCGAACGCGTCGGCGAAGTATTTTCCGGGCCGATACGCGAAACACTGATCGGTATCGGTCCGGGACAGATGCCGAACCGAATAAATATCATGTGGACGCCAATTTCGAAAGTGATCGTTGAATATGGCATATTCGTCTATGCCTTGTTTTGGGCATTTCTCATCTATTGTCTGTTTGGCAGGGGAATACCCTTTATCATTTCATGGATGGTGGTGATCCAGTATCTTTTTCTCAACGGATCCTTTCTTGTTCCTATCGTCAATTTCTACAATGTGATGCTGGCTGGAATGCTGATGGTCCGTCCCGGTGACCGGGATCAGTTACGACGCGTATTTTCCCGACATGCGCATCGCCACTAGCTTTTGTCTTCTGCTGGGTGCTGCCGGTTCGATGCTGTCAGCACCGGCTTCGGCCGCCAACGCGCTGTTCGCACAGCCGCGTGCAACGATAGCCGGTCTGCCTGATTGTCCGGCACCGCCGGCGCCGATAAAACGGCTCGCCACGCAATCAATGTATGTGACTGGCGACAAGAGTTATTCAAAGATTGATCCCAAGCAAGCAAAAGCGCGCGAGCAAACGCTGGCGCCGATTCAGAAATTCACCACCGACGTGGCGCATTTCGCCAATCACTATGTCAAAAGTGGCGGCAAAGATGTGAAGGCGGGCGGCTGCGCGCTTGTCTGGCTGGACATCTGGGCGAAGGCGGGCGCGATGCGCACCATGGCGGAGCATGAATCGCAATTCGTACGCAGCGTTAACCTTGCCGGGTGGGCGCTTGCTTATGCGCAGGTACGCAACCTGAAAGTAGAAAAGGATGCACCACAACCTGTAATCGATGCTTGGTTGAACGGCATGGCGCGCGACATGCAGCACCATTTCAACGGTCTGAAAAACGTGACCGGGCGCAACAACCATCGCTATTGGGCGGGGTTGGCCGCAAGTGCGGTGGCGATGGACACCGGCACCAAATCGCTGGCCGATTGGGGACTCGCATCGGCCCGGATCGGTCTGGCCCAGATTACCCAGCGCGGCGCTCTCCCGGCCGAATTGACGCGTGGCCGACGCGCCCGGCATTATCATCTTTATGCTGCCGCCCCGCTCGTCATGACTGCGGCCATTGCCGACGCGAATGGCGTGGATCTTTACGCCGAACAGGATGGAGCCCTCCATCGGCTGGTTCGCTTCGCAACGCAATCGTTGCTGTCTCCTTCCCGCATCGCCGAGCTTGCCGGTGTGCAACAGGAGCCTTTCAACGCAACGACTGCTGTCGGCCGGCAAAATGTTGCCTGGATGGAATTTTATGTACGGCGTTTCCCGGGGAGATCCCCGGCGGAGGCCATGATTTTGAAGGGACGGCCGCTGCGTGACGATGAATTGGGCGGAGACCTTACCATGCTCGCTCGCAGCCTCCCTTAAGGGTGGCGCGCGCATCTCGATACAACTGGCAAGTCAGGCATGATGGTGCCAAGCCGGCTTGAATAAAGGAGTTACAGCCATGCGGATCGCATTCGTCGGCACCGGGTTCGTTTTCGACATTTATATGCGCACACGATGGGCGCATCCGGAGATCGAAATCTGCGGCATTTTCGATATCGATGGCGAACGCGCGGCAAAGGTGGGAAGCCATTACGATCTTTCGGTCTATTCCGATTATGACAGCCTGTTGGCCGATCCGCAGGTGGAGATCGTGGTCAACCTGACCAATATCCATGCGCATTACGGGGTGACGAAACGCGCGTTGGAAGCAGGCAAGCACGTCTATTCCGAAAAGCCGATAACGACCGAGGTCGATCAGTCGCGCGAGCTGTTCGCGCTGGCGAAACGCAACGGACTGGTTTTCACCGGCGCGCCTTGCAATGTCTTTTCGGATTCGGTCAGCACGATGTGGAAGGCGGTTCGCGATGGCGCGATCGGAAAGCCCGTGCTTGTCTATGCCGAACTGGACGACAACCCCGTTCATTTGATGAACACCGAAAATGTGCGCAGCCCGACCGGCGCCCCCTGGCCGCTGGTGGAGGAATTGCAGGAAGGGTGCACCTTCGAACATGTCGGCTATCATCTGGTCTGGATATGCGCGATGTTCGGACCGGCGACATCGGTCACCGCCTTTTCGAAATCTTTGGTCGAGCACAAGATGGACGCTCCGCTCGATCCTGCCGATACGCCCGACTTTTCGGTCGCTTGCCTGAATTTCGCAAATGGGGTCGCCGCGCGAGTTACGTGCAGCTTCGTCGCGCCGCGCGACCATCGCATGCGGATCATCGGCGAAGAGGGCGAACTTACGGGCGACAGCTATCGTCACTATCAGTCCCCGGTTTTTCTCGAACGCTTTTCGACGGTCAGCCTGAACGCGCGAAAGGCCTATACCGTGCGCGAACAGCCGCTGATCGGACGCCGCTTCGGCATCGGCGGGCAGCAGCTCAAATTACTGCGTCAATGGAAGAGCCATTCGGTCGAGGCTGAACGCGGCACGCGTCTCAGCGCCAAGCAGCGGCTTGTCAGCGCGATCCGTCGCCGCGAAATCTACGCCCAGGACAAATTTCTTGGCATTGCCGAAATGGCGCGGGCGATCGGGGCAGGCCGGCCGCAACCGCTGACGCCCGATTTCCTGATGCACGTTAACGAACTGACCTTGCTGATCCAGCGGGCGGGGCAGAATGGCGCAGCCACCGTGCCCACCACCACGTTCGACCCGATTGAGCCGCTGCCCGAGGTGGCAAACGCACCGATCGACTATCGCAAGCGCTATCGTCAGGGCGTTTTCGAACGCACATTGGCTCGGGCAATTGAATCGCTCAACCGACAATAGCAGCATATGGGCCGGTATAACGACTTAAACTGCAACGAGAATTATAGTTAACATAAACTATAGATTATGAAACGTTCATCACCAGTAGACTAAGTGCTTATTTAAAATAGTTCTGCGTTAAGTATTTTTAATATGCTCGCTAGCTAGCCTGCGGACACTGCTTCCCAGTGTCACGGCGACTTTCGATGAAAAACACTTTCTTTACCGCAGCGTCCGGCGAATCAACCCTCGACCTTCGCAATACGATTATCCGCGTCATTGCTACCGCAAGCATATCAGACCGCGTGCGATCGTCGACAAGGTGGTCAGCCAGCTTACTGTGCCTTGCGCTGGCGGCCTGCGGGGGCGGATCGTCCAGCAATAGCAGCGGACAGGTGGAAACCCCCACCGCTACTGCTACTGCCACACCTATTCCTGCACCAACACCTACTCCTACCCCTACCCCGGAAGCTGCCGCGGAGACTACGCTGAGCGCGCCCTTCGCGCAGCCGGTGGCGGAGATAACGGACCTTCCTGAATGTACCGATACGCCCGACCCGGTCGTGCAGCTTGAGACTATATCGATGTATGTCACAGGCGATACGACGTATTCCCAGATCGATCCGGAGAAGCTGGCCGAGCGGACCGCGATGCTCAAACCGATTACTACGTTTACGGCCGCCGTTTCGCACTATGCCAATAAATATGTCGAAAGCGGTGGAACGGATACGGACTCGGGCGGGTGTGCGCTGGCATGGCTGAACGCATGGGCCGGCACCCATGCGATGACTCAGATGCTTGACGACGAATCCCAGTTCGTGCGCAGTGTCAATCTGGCCGCATGGGCGCTCGCTTACGCCCAGGTCAAAAACCTGCAAGTCGATCGCAACGCGCCCCATGCGGCGATTGAAACATGGCTGGCCGACATGGCTAACGACATGCGAAGCTATGTGGATAGCTTGACTGACAAGACGGCGCGCAACAATCATCGCTATTGGGCCGGATTGGCAGCCATCTCCGTGGCGCTCGATACAGGTGATAGCGATCTTGCGGATTGGAGCGTTGAATCGGCTGAAATAGGAATTTCGCAGATAACGTCTGAAGGGGCGCTGCCGCTAGAGCTCGAACGTGGATCTCGCGCCGCGCATTATCATCTTTACGCTGCCGCTCCGCTGGTGATGACAGCCGCGATCGCCGCAACGAAGGGGGTCGATCTATATGCCGAAAATGACGGAGCGCTTCACCGGCTTGTCAGTTTTGCAACCAGCAGCGTCTTTTCGCCCGATGAGATTGAAACGCTTTCCGGGGCGGAGCAGGAAGCGTTCGACATTACAAGCTCGGTCGGTCAGCAAAATCTGGCCTGGTTCGAATTTTATGCGAAGTCGTTTCCCGATCAGGCGCCTGCTCAGGACCAGATTTTCAAATATCGGCCGCTGCGGAACAACGAAATCGGCGGTGACATGACGATGCTCGCGCAAAGCTTGTCCTGAATTCGCCATATGCAGATTGATCGCTACGCGATTCGCATCATTTCCACTCGATAATCAGCGAGGCGGCGTCCCCGGCCGGCGCAAGCGTGATGGCATGCGCCCCCATGACCTGGTTATAGTGACAGGTCCAGCTTGCCGGTGAGAGCGAAAGTTTGCCGTCCTGTGCCATAAGGGTGATCGAGCGGCCATGACCGGTCAGCCCTATCTTTGCATCCTGAACCGAATCGACATGCCAGTCATCGGGGATAAGAAAGCGGCTTTGCCTGCGCCCATCTTCGTTCTGCCAATAGTCATGGATCATGAGCCGATTGGCGGGGCCGAGCACCAGTCGGCGGCGCACGCCGACCCGATTGAAGGACACACTGCCTTGCGCCCATTGGGAGGCGTCGTCGACGCCATGGTCTTCCAGCCGCGCCGCCGTTCGTTTCCCCACCTTGAATGACCCGAGATATTCGACCGGATGGATGTCGGCAATCGCAGGGCCGTTATGCGCGTGCCAGCTGCGCTCCGTTTCGCGCTGGCGATCCGGCGCATAATTGGTTGTGCCTGGATCCACGATCAGTCGATTGGCACCCAGCGACATTTCGATGCTTAGAAAATCGGCATGGCCATGGCCGGGATTGGCGTCGGGACCGATCGGTCCGGCATCGAACACGACGATCGCATCCTCAGCCGCCAGCCGGACATAACCGGCATCGTCCAGCGCGGCGAAACCGGGGGCAGGGCGCTCACCCAGAACGGCGGACGTAACGGGCGTTTCGCCGAACCAGGCATCGTTCATCATGATCGGATGATCGTCGCCCAGCGTCAGCGCCGCCAGCGCCCCCTCAGCGGCCCCAAGTCGCCGGTCAAGCAATTCGGATTGGGCGGGGGACCAGATATTCAGCGCGCGCAGAACCCGAAGGCTCTGGATGCTCAGTGCCTGATACATGGCTGATCGTTCCGCCTGAACCCCATCCTCGCCGAATGTTCTGCCAACGATGTGCGGAAAGTGCCGGTGAAGCGCAGCGGCGATGGCAGGGGGCACTTCGTTCGCTGCCAGCGCGTACAAGGCCAGCGCAGACAGGTTGCGCTCCAGGTGATTATAACCGAGTTCGGTTTCCAGATTCCCAAGCAGATACGCGACGTTCAGCCGCAAAAACGAATCTATGGCAGCGCGTTCGGACCGTTCGGCCAGCGAAGCCGGGAGCCGGATCAGTATCGCGCTCAGGGTCAGGATGCGCTGCGCGACCGGATAGGAATTCCACACATCGCCGAAATCGGAAATTCGCTGGAAGCGCGCCTGTTCGCGAAACCCGCTGATGACGGTCTGCGCAAACTCCAAAGCACGTTCGGGGTCGTGATCGAACGCGGTGCACAGCCACCCCATGAAAGCCAGGTTAGCCCGCCAGAGCTGATAGCTTCCGCCATCCATATCGACACGCCAGTCGATCCGGTCCGCGCCGCCGAAATCGTGGGTCCGGTTGAGGAAGGTAAACCGGCCGTCAAAGCATTGCGGAACGTTCTTCGACTGTTTTGCCGCAAAGAACATGGCCACGACCGCCGCAGCCTTGCGTGCTATTTCGTCATGCGCCGTCGCGGTTCGCGGCAACCGGTCGGCCGCGCGCTCGACCCGCGCCAGGAACCAGTCATGCACACGCGGGATCGCGCGGCTGCGCACACGGCGTCGGATATGACCTAACAACGCCGCCGGCGGCACATGCGAAGCGGCGCGAAAGGCGAGGGTGAGCGAACGAACGGACATGGCGGCGACGCTCCTGTCTAAATTACGGGTGCCGGGGCTCGGCTACGCCCGCTGCCTCAGGCGGATTTGCTATCTTGCGCGAGCCGCTTCTATGCAAAAGCACGTGTGCAAAAGCACGCAACCCTTCGCCGATCGCGTCATCGTCGAGGCCGAGGCTGAAATTCGCCATGATGAAGCCTGTTTTGTCGCCGCAATCGAAGCGTTCGCCGTCAAAGGTGAAGCCATGGAACGGCTGTTTGTCGATCATCTTGGCCATCGCGTCGGTCAACTGGATTTCACCGCCCGCGCCCTTGTCCTGATCGTTCAGGATGGTCATCACTTCGGGCTGAAGGATATAGCGGCCCGGAATCATAAGGTTGGACGGCGCGGCGCCCGGTTCCGGCTTTTCGATCATCGTAATGCGCATCTTATGGCCTCTGCCCGGACGTTAGCGCGCCCGACTTGCCCCCAGCGCCGCCCTAGGTCAACTGGCTGTTGGTGCAGTGCAACAGGATGGGACAGAGTGCACCGATGGCAAGGCGAATTGCCGCAAGAGCGCCGGGCGAACGCGTCTTGTTTCGAAATACAAAAATCCACGACGGCTTTTAATTGTACGATATATATGCTTTGTGTGACCAAATGTCCGGAGTGGAATTTGCGAACCAGATTACTGTTCGCCGACGGTACTGCGGCAGTGGTGCGCGCCTATGGCGATCCGCGCCTTCGGATGGTTGGCGCTGACGCCCATCCGCGCACAGGTCCTACAAGCGTGTCGGCGGCTATGCTGTATGCCGCGGTTCGCCCCGCATAGCCGCGTAAAAGAAAACGCCCGGGAGTTTCCCCCCGGGCGCCTGCTGTCCGACAAGGCGGATTAAAACCACCTTGTGAAGGAAACGTTACCCTCAGGACGAATAATACATGTCGTATTCGACCGGGCTGGGCGTGGTTTCGAAGCGAAGCACTTCAGCCCATTTGAGTTCGGCATAGGCATCGACCTGATCCTTGGTGAACACGTCGCCCTTCAGCAGGAACTCGTAATCCTCCTGCAGCGCGATCAGCGCTTCGCGGAGTGAGCCGCACACGGTCGGCACGTTGACCAGTTCGGCCGGGGGCAGGTCGTAGAGGTTCTTGTCCATCGCCTCGCCCGGATGAAT
Organism: Stakelama flava; assembly: GCF_019351405.1. Classification (GTDB taxonomy): domain Bacteria; phylum Pseudomonadota; class Alphaproteobacteria; order Sphingomonadales; family Sphingomonadaceae; genus Sphingomonas; species Sphingomonas flava_A. Next base: position 233,346 of record NZ_JAHWZX010000002.1, on the reverse strand, counting down.
CTTGTTCTGGATACCGTCCAGGCCCGCCATCATCAGTGCGGCGTAGGCGAGATAGGGATTGGCCATCGCGTCGGGGAAGCGGAATTCGACGCGCTTCGCCTTCGCACCCGTGCCATAGGGAATGCGGCAGGCCGCCGAACGGTTGCGGCTGGAATAGGCGAGCAGCACCGGCGCTTCGAAACCCGGCACCAGCCGCTTGTAGCTGTTGGTCGTCGGGTTGGTGAAGGCGTTGAGCGCGCGCGAATGCTTGATGACGCCGCCGATATAATGAAGGCAGGTTTCCGACAGGCCAGCATAGCCATTGCCCGCGAACAGCGGCTCCTTGCCGTTCCAGATCGACATATGCGTATGCATGCCCGACCCGTTATCGTCCTTGATCGGCTTGGGCATGAACGTCGCCGACTTTCCGTATGCGGCGGCAACCTGCTGAACCACATATTTGTAGATCTGCATCCGGTCGGCGGTCTGGGTCAGCGTGCCGAAGGTCAGCCCCAGTTCGTGCTGCGCGGCCGCGACTTCATGGTGGTGCTTGTCGCAGGGCAGGCCCATTTCCATCATGGTCGATACCATTTCGCCGCGAATGTCGACGGCGCTGTCGACCGGCGCGACGGGGAAATAGCCGCCCTTGGCGCGGGGGCGGTGGCCCATGTTACCGACTTCATACTCCTTGCCCGAATTGGTCGGCAGTTCGATGTCGTCGATCGCGTAATAGCTGGTGGCATAGCCCGTTTCGAACCGGACATCGTCGAACATGAAGAATTCGGCTTCCGGGCCGACATAGATGGTGTCGCCGATGCCGGTATTCTTCAGATACGCCTCGGCGCGCTTTGCGGTTGAGCGCGGATCGCGAGCGTACAGTTCACCGGTCGACGGTTCGACAACGTCGCAGAACAGGATCAGCATCGGCGTCGCCGAGAACGGGTCCATATACGGCGCGGTCAGATCGGGCTTCAGGATCATGTCCGATTCGTTGATCGCCTTCCACCCTTCGATCGACGAACCGTCGAACATCAGGCCGTCGGAAAGCTCATCCTCACCAAGGGCAGAGGCAACCATGGTCAGGTGCTGCCACTTTCCCTTGGGATCGGTGAAGCGCAGATCCACCCACTCGACTTCGTTTTCCTTGATCATTTTCAGGATGTTGGCGGCGTCTTTGGCCATGATGTGCCCTTTCATATTGAAACAGGTGGCGGCGCGAATCGTGCAATCAAATTGCGCTTCGCTGCCGATTTTTCACGTAATGCTGCGTCGCGTCAAATGGCGTCGTGGTCGCGTTCGCCGGTGCGGATGCGAAGCGCCGATTCGACCGGCACCACGAAAATCTTGCCGTCGCCGATGCGCCCGGTCTGCGCCGCGCCGGCGATTGCTTCGACCGCGCGCTCGGCAAGCGAATCGTCGACGACCACTTCCAGCTTCACCTTAGGCAGGAAATCAACGACATATTCCGCGCCGCGATACAGTTCGGTATGCCCCTTCTGCCGACCGAAGCCTTTGGTTTCGGTCACGGTGATGCCGGAAACGCCGACTTCGTGAAGAGCCTCCTTCACCTCATCCAGCTTGAACGGCTTGATGATGGCTTCGATCTTTTTCACGCAACTCCCCCGAAAAGAATACCGAGTGTATACAGCACCCGCGCCCCTTCACAAATCATGCCAGTCGCAAAAACCAGCTTTTGCGCAGTCCGATATCGAAAACGCGACGCCAATTTGCTTAACAGATAGGCAAGACTATGTCCCGTGCCCGATCAAGCGGCAGGCGGAGGGCATTTTGCACCGCTCGCCAGCGTACGGCATAACGGGGTGAGGCGGCGGGACGGAGTGCCATGCGCATCGGTGCATTGAAACTGAAAGTGCAGATATTCTGCGGCGACGCGATCGCGATGGGACCGGGCAAGGCCGACCTGCTCGACGCAATCGAAGGCGAAGGGTCGATTTCCGCCGCGGCGAAGGCGATGGGGATGAGCTATCGCCGAAGCTGGCTGCTGGTCGACGAGATGAACCGGTGCTGGCCCGAGCCGCTGGTGGAGGCGGTCGCGGGCGGCGGCAGGCGAAGCGGCGCCCGGCTGACCGCGATGGGCGCGCGGGTGCGCGATCTGTACCGGACGCTGGAGCAGGATGTCGAAAGCGCGGCGCGAGGGGGTGCCTTCGCCGCGCTTGCCGATATGGTTAGAAGCGCGCCGGTTCAAACGGCATAGGGCGGGCAATGCAGCCCCTTGGGGCTGAGCGTGAAAATCTCGCACCCATCCTCGGTAATGCCGACCGAATGTTCGAATTGTGCCGAAAGCGAGCGATCGCGCGTCACCGCCGTCCAGCCGTCGTCGAGCACCTTCACATCGGGCTTTCCGATATTGATCATCGGTTCGATGGTGAAGAACATGCCTGGGCGAAGTTCCGGCCCCGTGCCGGGACGGCCGACATGGACCACTTCGGGCGCGTCGTGGAAAAGCTGACCCACGCCGTGACCGCAGAAATCGCGCACCACGCCATAGCGATGCTTTTCGGCGTGACGCTGAATCGCATGCGCGACATCGCCCATATGATTGCCGGGTTTCGCCTGTTCGATGCCAAGCATCAGGCATTCATAGGTCACTTCGACCAGTCGCCGCGCCTTTATCGGGACATCGCCGACCAGATACATGCGGCTGGTGTCGCCATGCCAGCCATCGACGATGGGGGTAGGGTCGATATTGACGATATCGCCGTCCTTCAGCACCCGGTCGCCCGGTATGCCGTGGCACACGACATGGTTGATCGAGATGCACGAACTGTGCGTGTAGCCGCGATAGCCAAGTGTTGCCGGGGTTCCCCCCTTCGCCAGAAACTGTTCACGGATGAAATCGTCCAGTTCGCCCGTGGTCACGCCGGGCACCACCTTTTCGGCCAGCGAATCGAGCACTTCGGCGGCGACGCGCCCGGCCTTGCGCATCCCTTCGAACCCCTGCGGTCCGTGCAGCTTGATCGTGCCGTCGCGGGCGATCGGCTGTTCCTCGGTCACATCGATATATTCGGTCATGGCAGGGCATATAGCGCGACGCTCGCCGCTTTGCGAGTGGCGGACGCTGGGCTATGACCCACGCCCATGAGCGAACGCATTTGGACCGCAGCCCTGGCCGTTATCGGCGACGAAATCCTTTCGGGCCGAACGCAGGACAGGAATATAGCGCAGCTCGCCACCTGGCTGAACGCGCAGGGGATAAGGCTGGCCGAGGTGCGCGTTGTGCCCGATCGCACCGATGCCATTGTCGAGGCGGTGAATATCCTGCGTTCACGCAATGATTATCTGTTCACCACCGGCGGTATCGGCCCGACGCATGACGATATCACCGTCGATGCGATCGCCGCGGCGCTGAACGTGGAGGTGGTGGTGCACCCGCAGGCACGCGCGGCGCTGGAAGCGCATTATGCGACGCGCGGCGGCCTGACCGATGCACGGCTGCGCATGGCGCGGGTGCCGCAGGGCGCGGACCTGATCGTCAACCGGATGTCGGGCGCGCCGGGTATCAAAGTCGCGAACATCTTCATTCTGGCGGGTGTGCCGCACATTGCCGCCGGGATGCTCGATGCGCTGACCGGTACGCTGGAAGGCGGCAGGCCGCTGGTGTCGCACCAGATCGGCTGCTGGACCGCGGAGAGCGAGGTCGCCGACGTGCTGCGCGACGCCGAGAAGGCGCATCCGGGCGTTGCGATCGGCAGCTATCCCTTTTTTCGCGAAGGAAGGGTGGGCGCGAACTTCGTCATCCGCGCCACCGATCCGGCGCTGGTCGATGCGTGCGTCGCCGCCCTCACTCGCGCGCTGACCGATACGGGCCGCGAGGTGGTGGAAGGCGGGATTTAAGTCGCTCTATTCGTCGCCCGAAATCTTCTTCGCTACCCGCGACAGGAAGGTAATGGGATCGCGGCCTTGCCATAGCCATATTCGGCTGTTTCCCGCTTGTCGCACTGTCTTTGCCGGAAAAATGCCGCATGGCGCGTTGGGTGTCAGCGCATCCATACGCTTCATGCAGTATTTTCGATGGGCCGCAAAGCGCGTTGCTCGCTTCACGCCGATTTCTGTTTCGCCTGTGCGTGCGGGATTTCGCTGCGTGCCGAAAAGCTATCCGGGTCGGCGGCGTGCCAGTGGCGCGCATAAATGGTCTCGTCCGGAGCGTCGATCAGTTCATTCTCCGCGATAAAGGCGTCGAGTGCGTCGATGCTTCCCGCCTTGATCGCATCGCCGCGCATGGAGAGGTGATGCGAGCGCAGGTCACGAGGGTGTTCTAGGCCCGCCGCCGCGACAATATCGGCGAGCGCTTCCAGCGTCTTTTTGTGGAAGCGTGCGGCGTGCTTCGATTGGGTATCGACGACCAGCCCGCGCTGTCGGATCGGGTCCTGCGTTGTGATGCCGGTGGGGCAGGTGCCGGTATGGCAGCGCTGCGCCTGAATACAGCCGATCGAGAACAGAAATGCGCGCGCTGCGTTGCACCAGTCGGCGCCGATGGCGAGATTTTCCGCCATGCCCGCGCCCGAAAACACCTTTCCGCTCGCACCAAGCCGGATATGTTTTTTCAGGCCCGTTCCGACCAGCGCGTTGCGCATCAGGATCAAACCTTCGCGCAGCGGCATGCCGACATGGTTGGACAGTTCCAGCGGCGCAGCACCGGTGCCGCCCTCCGCGCCATCGACCACGATGAAGTCGGGCAGGATGCCGGTCTTGCGAATTGCCTTCATGATCGCGAAGACTTCGTGAATCTGTCCCACGCACAATTTGATGCCGACCGGCTTGCCGCCCGACATGTCGCGCATCAATGCCGCGAATTCGAGCATTTCGCACGGCGTGGAAAAGGCCGAATGACCGCGTGGAGAGAGGCAGTCCTGATGCGCGGGTACTTTGCGCGTGCGGGCGATCTCCTCGGTCACCTTCGCGGCGGGAAGCATGCCGCCATGCCCCGGCTTCGCGCCTTGTGACAGCTTGATCTCGGTCATTTTGACGACATCGCGGCTTGCCTCTTCGGTAAAGAGGTCGGGATCGAACGATCCGTCCTCTTTGCGGCAACCGAAATAGCCCGATCCGATTTCCCAGACGATGTCGCCGCCATGTTCACGGTGATAGCGGCTCAGGCCTCCTTCGCCGGTGTCGTGAAAATAGTTGCCCGTCTTCGCGCCCAGATTGAGCGCGCGGATCGCATTGGGCGACAGCGCGCCAAAGCTCATCGCCGAAACATTAAGCAGCGAGGCGGAATAGGGGTGCGTGCACTGATCGGTGCCGATCAGCGTGCGTGGTGTTTTATCCGGGTTTTCGGCGGGTTTGATCGAATGATTGATCCAGTTATAGCCCGCTTCGCCGACATCGAGTTCAGTGCCGAACGGATGCGCTTCGCTGGTCCCGCGCGCACGGGCATAGACCAGATTGCGCGCTTCGATGCTGTAAGGTTTTCCCTCCAGATCCCCCTCGACGATATATTGGCGCAGATAGGGGCGAAGGTCGAAAAACAGCCAGCGGATATGCGCGGCGACCGGATAGTTGCGGGTCAGCGTAAGCCGGTCCTGCACGCTGTCGTACAGGCCAAGGCACAGCAAGGGTACGGTGAAGATCAGGCCAAGCAGCCACCAATGGTCGACGCGAAGCGCCAGAAAAGCGAACAGGGCGGTGAAAAGCAGTGCGGCGACGAACAGCTGTGCCCGGACCAGATAGGCGAGCACCGACTTCAGATATTTCAAAAATGCCTCCGCTGACTGTCTTGCGCTAAGGCGAACGACCGGCGGAAGGCTTTGGTTCACAAGCGGCGATATGCTGGAGCGGGCGAAGGGAACACGCCATTGCCGCAAATGGCTTGTCGCCGAGATTTAACTGCAAGGTCGCCCAGTGAATTCATGCCAGTGCCCTATTATCTTACGTCGGGCACGCCTGTCGGCGGCAGCGGCCGCGATGGCGTGTGCCGCTCACGGACGGGCTCCGCCGGATCGGAGCTTGGCTCATCCCGGCCAAACTTGGCCCGCAAGGCGCCAGTCTGTAGAATCTGAGACTGCCCAGCTTCGGCCGGAGCGGAAGCCATTCTGCTTTCAAGTCGACGATGGCACCCACATCATTCATAGGAATGATCAAGGCATCCGAAAGACCGATGCTTCTAAATCAAGGACTCCCGAGCACCAGCCACCTTTGACCATTGCCCGAGTTTTCTTACCGGATCTTTGGATCAGACTTGGCGAAGGCTGCGCCGCGCGATGATCAGATGAATGCACTGGATGACAAGAAGCAAGCCCGTGACGAGCGGTATCGCATAGACCGCCTCCTGCTCCTGTCCGGGACGCGGCGCCGAGTAGACGGAGATCACCGAAAGCGCGATCGCGAGAAGGATCGCTAGAACCGGGAAGAAGGCGAGTGCGAACGGCCTTGGTGCGGTCCAGTTGACCTTGCCCGTCAGCGACCATTGCATGGGAATTCGCGCGTGATTGCTGAGCATCGAGTTCGCCGCGAACGCAACCAGGACCATGGCGATGATTATGATGCCGGTGATGATCATGCTTCTCGCTCCGATTTCCTCATTTTGTCCGGATCGCTCCGGTCAAGCAATGCATCAGCTGACACGGCATCTTTCGATCTGATGTCGCACATCCTGCACGATCACGCCTTCCTGCCAAATCTTCTCGAGTTCGGCCACGGCCGTGATAAGTGGAATGCCCTGAGCCATGCAGTGCTCGGCGATGCTGATCGGTGTTTCCTCGCCGCTGGCAAGGAGCGGGCCGACATTGCCGATGAAGTCGTTCGCGACTTCGATCTTGCGGAACACGACTCCACGGGCGCTTCTCTCGCGATCGAATTTTCCGCCGTCGGCAAGCCTCACCGGCTGTCGGCCGGATAGCGCGGGCTTCATATTCTCTGCGACCATCGTGTGAAGAATGAATTTCAGCTGGTCGGCATCGACGTAAGTGCGCGAGTCGAAGATGATATATCCATCCGGACACGCATCGGAGGGCATCGTCGGACTGATCAACTTGACCGTCTTCTCTACGATGTTGACGAGGAAACCCGTCACGCAGGCTATCGTCCCGTCGTGCGATTCTTCCTTGCTCCGCTTCTTCTCAAAGTTCCTGCCGGCGGCGAACTTCGTGACGGCAAGTTCCTTGCCGGTCTGGAGGACTAGCTCGACGCCGTAAAGCTCCTCGGGCGTGAACTCCTCGTGGATCTCTAGCAGCTTGCGCTTTGTCATGACCGAGAACCTGTTTGGCGTGGTCTTTCGCTCGCGCCAAATCTCCAGCACCCGGCGAGTGAGCTCGACGTTCCGCATGGGAATGGCGGTGGTCGTCTGCGGCACTACACCCGCGACCTGCTCGAATATCTCTAAGAACTCGGCATATTCCGGGTTGTCGAGGGGGTCGGTCGCCCAGTAGCAGAATCCGCACTGCATGCCATCGCCGACCACGCTCTGGACGGCTTCTAGCGTCTTGCGCCATTCGACGGCACCCCCATCCGCAAGCGTGGCGTGGCCTTTAAACTGCTTCGCTGAGATGCCGCAGAACCAGCAGCCGACCGAGCAGCCCGAGGAAAGCTCGAATGCGACGGGAGGGTGGGTAATGCCGATGGCGGACACGTCGAGCTGCAGCGCTGCACGGTTGATGTTGCGGGCTCTCCAGAGATCGAACGCTGGCGTGAGGCCATTGCTTCCTGCAGCTGGCGCGATGGCGTCGCGCACCTCGATCGCTCCGATGAGGTGACGGTCCCAGAGGAATGCGAGCGGCCAGTCCAACAGATTCGCCGATCGCCGATAAACGAAGTAGTCGGGATGGAAGATGGGTTGCAGACTAGTCACGTCGACCTCGCAGCCGCACAACCTCTGCGCTTCTTCCAGCGTCATCGTCTCCTGGATGATCGCGCCACGGAGGTCCTCATCGACGGTCCACCGCTCGAGAAAGCGCTTCGCGTGCGCCAACGTCCTCGTGGTGTCGTAGTCCAGGTCAAACACGTCGCGGAAGCGGTCCGCTATCGATTTGGCCGCGAGCGACTGCGGCGCTTCCTTTGCCGACGTGAGCATACCAGACTCCCCACCTTCCCAGATTGGCCAACCGCATTATCGTCACTTTGGGAGACGCCCCGGTGCCCCAACCGAACTGCGTCCGGTCGGGCTTCGGGAACGGCAGTCAGCTGGAGACCCAGACGTGCGTCGCGGCCGCCGCGTAGATCGACACGAAGCCGCCAGCGGCGACGAAGACGGCGACGGCCAGCGCGACCGCAGCCGCAACGACGACGACAGCGCCGAGCACAGGAACTGCGGCGACGCCGCCTACGACATAGTCGATCTCAGCTTCCGACAGTTCCACGATCGTGTTGTCGTTTGCCGACTTCACGAACTTGATCGAGCTCTTCGACAGCGTGAGACCCGACAGATAGCTCTGCCAGTCGTCCTGCGCAATGCCGCGCTCCTGGCGAACGCCGAGCTCCATTAGGGATCCGAGGCTGAAGTCATCCTCAAGTTCTTTACGCGACTCGTTCCAGTTGGCTTCGAGCGAACTCTCGTAGTTTCGAATGGCAGAACTTTGCACAGCATACTCCCCCAATAGAAATAAAGCGCGCTTTATTTAGTCAAAAGACGAGTGTTCGGAAGGCGGGGATGGCCAGACTCCGCTCATGCCAAATCAATCTTTTGACGATATCATGGTGGTTTAGTCCCGTCAAGTGCCCTGAAAGTCCTCATTTTCGGAGAAGAATCCGTTTTGGTCTGATTAGTTCGTCGGGTAGTTGTTTACTCGATCCTTGTCTTTCTACTTTGTTTCCTGGACGACACTCAGGAGACGGAGGTGGAAGATCGATCAATGGTCGGATGTGTGCTGGATGAGCGTGAGTTTCGCATGTTCATAGTCATGGGTCTTCGCTGAATGAGTTCGTCGAAGCTCTTTCGAAGCGAGGTCGCCGTCTCGAGATCCGAACGCGTGTTTGGTGAGGTCAGCGTCCTGATTCCGGCGTCCTGGCAGGTCATCGGCTACCTGCTGTTCGCCGCCGTCGCGACGGCGGTGCTGTTCGCCTCGCTGGCGACATATGCGCGGATCGAGACCGTTGGAGGCTCGATCGTACCGGCTGCGGGCGTTGCACCGATCATTCCCACGAGAGCCGGGGTGATCGTTTCAATCGGAGTGGTCGAGGGACAGACGGTCAAGGCCGGCCAAGTGGTGGCGATAGTCCGCAGCGAGGAGGATGTCGCCGTTGGAGAGTCGGTCGGTGCGCGGATCGAAGACGCGATCTCGCTACAGGATTCCAGCCTTCAGCTGCAGCTCAGCGCCGCTCAGGCATCGGCATTGTCGGCTCAAAGGCAGTTCGAAGCTCAGAGGGCCGGATTCGCTGCGGAGATCGGGCAACTCGAGTCGCAAATCGCGTTTCAGCAGACGCTCATCGAAAATTCTGTCCGTGCCTACGATAGGGCGCGACGGATTGCCGAGCGCGGTTTCATCAGTCAGCGCGACCTGGAGGCTCTCCAGGATACAGTCGTATCGCGCAGGCAGGCCATGTCGCAGCTTACGCAGGCGCTGGCCTCTAAACGGTCCCAGCTCGCGGAGGCCGCCAAGATGTCGGATCAATCGCGCTTCCAGGCCGATGCCCAGGTTGCTGCGCTGGAAGCGTCCCGCGCTCAGCTTAAGCAGCAGGCTGCATCCGCTGAAGGTAACAGGTCCTATGCCATCCGTTCGCCCCTGTCTGGTCAGATTGCGGCCTTGATGGCTCGGATCGGGCAGCCGGCGACGACCCAGGCGTCGTTAATGACCGTCGTGCCGGGCGACTCGCCGCTTAGGGCCGAGCTGGCGGTGCCGAGCTCGGCGATCGGCTTCGTCAAGCGGGGCCAGCAGGTCCGATTGGCGATGGACTCGTTTCCCTACCAAAGGTTCGGGACTGTGGCGGGGACGGTCCTCACCGTCGCGGCGAGTCCGATCTCCCAGCCTGGACCGTCTGGAACTGCCGTGTCGGTCTATCCTGTCGTGGTGGAGCTTTCCACGACCTATTCCCTAGCCTACGGTCGCCGCGAGAGACTGATCCCCGGCATGACCCTGACGGCGAGGATCGTCACCGACCGTCAGTCGCTGCTGCAATGGTTGTTCGATCCTCTTTTCGCGGTGAGCCGCCGTTGACTCAGATCGACCGATCCCTCGACATCGGCTTCCTGACGCGGACGCGGATCAAGCTCGTGCGGCAGACTGAGATCGCGGAGTGCGGACTGGCGGCGCTCACGATGATCGCCTGCTATCATGGGCTTTCCGTCGATCTCGGATCGATGCGGCGACGGTTCGCTCTATCTCTTCGCGGCGCGCCGCTTCGCTCTCTCATGTTGATGGCGGACCGCATCGGTCTGACGGCAAGGGCCGTCAAGGCCCCGCTGGAGCAAATCGGCGGCCTCCATTTGCCCGCGATCCTGCACTGGGATCTGAACCACTACGTGGTTGTCGAGCGGGTGAGGCACGGACGTGCGCTGATCCACAATCCTGACGGGCGCTCCGGATGGCTGCCGATGTCCGAGGTCTCAAGGCATTTCACCGGGGTGGCGCTCGAATTGCGTCCGTCGGGTTCGTTTGTGCCGTCGACGAGCAAGGAGCGGATAACTCTCGGAGAACTGCGCAAGAGTGCGTCCGGCTTGAAGCGGGCGCTGATGCAAACACTGACGCTCAGCTTGGTTCTGCAGGCGTTCGTTCTCGCGTCGCCCTACTACATGCAGATCGCGATCGACGACGCGCTGCCGTCGCTCGATCTCGATCTGCTCAGCGTTCTTGCTGTCGGCTTCGCCCTCTTCACCCTGGTCAACGTCGCGGCAGGCTTCCTCAGATCGTTCGTTCTGCTGGTCGCGGGATCGTCGCTCGGATTCGGAATCTCCGCGAGTATTGCGCGGAGACTGTTCCGCCTTCCTATCGACTGGTTCGAGAAACGGCACGTCGGTGACGTTCTTTCGCGATTCCAGTCGGTTCAGCCGATCCAGACCCTGCTCACGCAGGGTGCCGTTGCTGGCATCATCGACGGCTCGATGGCTGCGTTCACTTTCGTCCTGATGATATGGTATAGTCCCACACTGGCACTGGTAGCGGCAGTCGCTTTCGCGCTCTATCTCGTCCTGCGGCTCGTGACCTTTTCGCTCGAACGGGAGGCCAACGAATCCTACATCGTCGCGCACGGCAAAGAGCAGACGACGATGATCGAGACGGTGCGCGGCATCACGGCGCTCCGACTGTTCGGCCACGAGGCCGCTCGCCACTCATTCTGGCAGACCAGGCTTGTCGAGGCGATCAACGCTCAGCTGAGGGTGTCGCGCATCGGAGTCTGGCAGAACAGCGGGAACGCACTGGTATTCGGGCTCGAGGCGGTGCTGTCGGTATGGCTCGCGATTAGGCTCGTCATATCCGGAAACGGGTTCAGCGTCGGCATGGTGTTCGCCTACATGGCCTACAAGCAGCAATTCATCACCAAAGCTTCCTCGTTCGTAGACCAAGCGATCGCGCTGCGCATGCTTGGACTCCATCTCGATCGCCTATCTGACATCGCGCTGGCAGAGGAGGACGCGAGCTTCGGACCGGATCAGGACATCGAAAGCGAGTTGAGCGGCCGCCTGGACCTCAAGGGGGTTTTCTACCGCTATGGTCCGACGGATCCGATTATATTGGACGATCTGTCGGTATCTATCGGCGCAGGAGAACATGTCGCGATCACAGGACCATCGGGGGGCGGCAAGTCGACCCTCGTGAAGTTGATGCTCGGCCTCATCGAACCGAGCAGAGGCGAGGTCCTGGTAGATGGGCAACCGTTGACGACCTTCGGTCGCAAGAGCTTTCATCGTCAAGTCGCGGCGGTCCTGCAGGAGGACAGCCTGTTCGCCGGGAGCTTGGCGGAGAACATTGCCCTCTATGATGACGAAATGGATCTCGACATGATCGCGGAGGCTGCGGAACTGGCCTCGATCCACGACGAGATCGTCCGGATGCCGATGAAATACGAGACGCTGGTCGGCGACATGGGCTCGACAATGTCCGGTGGACAGAAGCAACGTCTGCTCCTTGCGAGAGCGCTTTATCGCAGACCCCGTTTGCTGATCATGGACGAGGGAACCGCGCAGCTCGACTTGGAGCACGAGCGCCGGATCAACGAGGCCGTTGCGAAGATGGGCATCACCCGGATCATAATCGCGCATCGCCAGGAGACGATCGACATGGCTGGCCGCGTCCTGATGCTTCGCGATGGCAAGCTGTCGGAGGTGTCGACGTCGTGATCGGCACCCGTCGACGGGCGTCAAGCAAAGGCCGCAGAATTTCAGCGCTTTCGTCGCCGACATGCGGGCGAGCGACTGGAAGAAACAGGGAGAGTGGTAGTGGAAGACAGAGTGGTACGCGTGCAAACGGCAAATCCTTTGAATCGGGAGCTGATCGTGTCGCTGACCTCGTATCCGCCGCGTTTTCCCTATCTCCACCTTACTCTCAAGAGTCTTATCGACCAGTCCGTGAAGCCCGATAGGATCGTTGTATGGATCGCCGATGACGATCTGGACGCACTGCCGCAGGAGTGCTGGGCATTCGAAAGTGAGGTCGAGTTCGTCGCCTGCGCTGACGTCAAATCCTACAAGAAGCTGTCATTTGCGCTCCAACGTCATCCTGACTCCTACATCGTGACTGCGGACGACGACGTCTTCTATCACCGCAAGTGGCTCGAGTCGTTGGTCCACGAGGCACGGATCGGCACACCCGACGTGCTCTGCCACGTAGCGTTCCGGTTCCACTTGGCCGATGATGGCTCGGTCGCGAAGTATTCCGAATGGAGCCGGGATGTGCAGGATGCCTACAGCAGAAGATCGTCCGAAGACCTCGTTGCGATCGGCGTCGGCGGCGTGCTTTATCCGCCTGGCGCCCTGTCGGCCGAGGCGGCGGATGTCGAGCTGAGCCAGCGGATATGCCCGCATGGCGACGATCTGTGGTATTTCGCGATGGCCAGGCTCAAGGGCACGCGTGTTCGAAAGGTCGGGCCGCGTCTGAAGGCGGTGTTGTGGGATGGCTCGCAGGATGCTGGGCTGTTCAAGTTCAACGTCCCGTTCGGTAACGATCGTTCCGTCGCCAACCTCGTTGCAAGGTATGGCATGTCCCTGTTCGAGGCCGGACAGATGCTGCGGTGAATGATCGGTCAGTGTCGAGGGCCGTCCATGGCGGCCAGCCAGTCTCCAACGATCTTCAGCGCGATCGGCGAGATTGTCTCCTCGATCTCCTGATACTCGCCTATCCTGCCGGACTCTGATGTCTGCAGAAGGTGGTTCAGGCCTCCGACCTCGCGGATTGTCGCGTCAGCGTGCCCTCGCAAAGCCTGCTTAATCTCCGAAAGGTTCGACGACGCTGGCGTCTGCAGGTCGTTGCCCCCGGTGATCGCAAGGACTGGGCACCTTATCAGCGAGAGGTTGGGGCGCGGATCGTGAGCGAGAAACCAGCGCATCCAGGGTGAAGCGATCGCTGCCACCTCGGGTGGGATATCATGGAGCTCCTCGCCATCCTCTTTTGCCAAGCGCATCCACTCCACCTTGAGCGCGACGGAGGCAGACGCCGCGCCCTTGGCTTGCATCACGATCTCGAAAAGATGCTCCATGCGTTCGTTGGATGCGTGGACGAGTTCCGAAGGAACTCCCTCGCTCAGCTCGATCAGGCGCTTCTGTTCCAACAGCAGCTGGGCGCCGGGAATGCCAATGCCGCCCAGCATGATAACAAAGGAGACGTTCGGCTCATGAGCCGCGACCATCGATGCGATCAGCGCTCCTTCGCTCTGACCCAGCAGGCCCACGCGATTAGAATCGATTTTCTTGTGCGCCCTGAGATGTGCGAAGCCCGCTTTCGCATCCTTCGCGAAGTCCGCAGTTGTGGCATCGGACGCGCAACCAGCGGACCCCCCGATACCGCGATCGTCGACACGAAGCGTCGCGATACCGCGACGGGCGAGGAAGTCAGACCAGACGAGGAAGGGTTTGTGGCCGAATACCGTCTGGTCTCTGTCGTGCCGTCCCGAGCCGGTGATGAGCAGTGCGGCGAGAAACGGTCCCTCACCGGCCGGTATCGTCAGCGTTCCCGCTAGACGGATGCCGTCCTGTCCACCGTCGAACAGCATCTCTTCTGTGTCGTAGGGAAACGGCGGAGTGGGTTTCTGCGGTCTTCGGATCGTCACCTAGTGCGCCGTCGTCTTGGTCAACGTTAGCGGGATTGTCGTGCCGTTTTGCGTCCAGTAGCCAACAAGCGTTCTTCCGTCGGGCGAAAGTGTGGCGTTAAACTCCGCTAGCGGAGACTCAAGGATGAAGCGATAAGATGTCGCCTTTTGAACGACGCTTGTAATCCGGAGGCCGGTAGCTCCCTGAGCTGGGCTGTCGAGCGTCGCGATCCAGTCTCCTGGTCTTCCTATTACGTGAAGGATGAGCGGAAGCGAGCTTCCCGGCACCGGCGTCAGATCTCCCTTCCAGTCTCCCGTCGACAACGATGCGTCCGCTTCCTGAACAGGCATTGCGACGATCTGGGACGGGGAGGAGATCGCGATCACGGCAATTACGCTCAACGGTACACGCATTCTGTGGACCCCTCTTAATCATCGGGTGGTTACGAGTTTAACAGGCTGAATGAAAATTACATCAAGCTAGTCCGATTACCGATGATCCCAATCACTTCGAGCGGATTTGGGCAGATGTCGATGCGCCTGGCGTGCGGAACCGCGTCGATAAAGACTGGAACCGCCGACGCGACACTGGCGGCGTCGAGCTGGTCAGGGACTGTTTGGGGATAAATCTGCTTACTGACCTCTCTCGCGATCGCGGCCGCACAGGGCGGCCGGATCGTGGGAGACAGATGATGAGCACGAAGTCCAACCCTCTGCCGTTCGACGATGAGCCGAATGCACATGTGCCCGAAATGCCTGAGAGCGAGACCGGCGTTTTGAACGACGCAGAGCCGATCGAAGATGGCCTCCAAGTCCATACCGACAGCGATGCCAACGACAAGGTTGCCGAGAACCTCGCCGACTTTGAAACGGGCAATAATCACGCCGATCACGTCGAGGATGCCGAGGATCACAATTGCACCGAAGAATTCAGGCCCGCCGCCACGGTGCCGGGCGAATTCCTGGTGCCGATCCGCGAAATCGGCGAGTGGGAATATCACCTCCGCCGCTTCTCGCCGGTCAGGGCCTCGCATGCCTCCGCGCTGGCGCTGAGCGCGTCCGATCCGCGCTCTCTCCGTCCGATCGTCGTGCTGGAAAAGCACGGCAAGTATCTCGTCGTCGACGGCCGCTTCATGCTCGGAGCGATCAAGGCACAGCACCCCGGCGACGATGATGTCATGGTCCGCGTTGTCCTCTTCAGCGGCGACGAGGGCGAAGCGGTCGCCGCCATGTGCGACGGCGCGCTCGGCACCGCGGTCGCGACGAAGATGGAGATGGCGCATGGCTTGCTCGCGCTCCAGCGCGCGAACCGCATCAGCCAGACTGCGCTCGCCGAGCGCTATGGCGCTCTCACCAAGGACAAGGTCAGCCAGATGCTGATCGCGGCTCGTCTGCAGGAAGCCTATCCCGTGCTGTTCCAAGTGCTGGAAGAGCCGCACAAGGCACCGATCTCGCTGGCCGTCGCGCTCAACAAGGCCGTGAAGGCGATGACGCAGGCCGACTTCGTCGATCTGCTCGCGCGTGCCGCGGCCTGCGTTGAAGATGGCGAGCGCTGTGGTCCCGGTGATCTGTTCGATCTGCTGGACATCCCGCACCAGCGGGTGACCAAAGCCGATGGCTCCGATAATATGATCACCTTGGAGGCCGACGACGCGGCCGAAGCCATTTTCGGCCACGACGACCAGCAGGTCGGCAGTGCCGAGCAGCTCGCGGACGGAGCCGAACGTCTCACCCTGCCGTCGGCGACCGTCGTGGGCGGCATGAACCACAACGAGCGCGAAGCCGCGGCGGAGGGCTTCATTACCCACATCCGGCGGTACTTCGGCCTCGGCGCGCCCGTGTGATCTATACCTGCGGGAGCGAGCATCATGACCGCACCCACACCGCTTCCGCCCGATCCGGAACAGGACGGGCGGAAGCGACTCGATCCGGGACTCGTGGAACTGGTCAAGGCTCTTGCAAGGGCAAGTGCTGCGCGGGACACTGCCCATCTCCGCACCCGAAAGCCTTGATATGAAGACGCTGATCTA
Organism: Stakelama flava; assembly: GCF_019351405.1. Taxonomy (GTDB): domain Bacteria; phylum Pseudomonadota; class Alphaproteobacteria; order Sphingomonadales; family Sphingomonadaceae; genus Sphingomonas; species Sphingomonas flava_A. The sequence continues at coordinate 217,204 of NZ_JAHWZX010000002.1, read as the reverse complement.
TGCCCGCTTCTCCAGCCTTCTGCAGAACAGCCGTTCGCTCGAAGACCAGATCAGGATCTGCCGCGAACGCTGCGAGCGTGAACGCTGGCCGATCGTCGAGGTCTATACCGATTACGCCATTTCTGGGGCGGCGGGGATTAGCGAAAGCCAGCGGCCCGGCCTTGCCGCGATGCTGGCCCGCGTCGAGGCAGGCGGCATCGAGCAGGTTTTTGCCGAAAGCACCGACAGGATTGCGCGTCACGAAGGTGACAGCTTCGCGATCCGCGAGCGACTTGGCTATGCCGGTGTCAGGCTGTTCACCTTGTCGGACGGCGAGGTTAACCATCTGACCGGGACCATCAAGGGATTGATGGACGCGGACTTCAGAAAGCAACTCGGTGCCAAGGTCAGGCGGGGCCAGCAGGGCACTGTAGCGCAGGGGCGTTCGCCCGTCGGAATCGCCTATGGCTACTGTATGGCCAATCGGATCGACGCCAATGGCCGCGCTGTCCGCGGTCTGCGCGAGATCGACCCGGAACAGGCAGCAGTGGTCCGGCGCGTGTTCGCGGAATATGCCGACGGGCTCAGTCCAAAGCGAATAGCCGAACGACTGAATGCCGAGGGCATCCCCGGCCCCCGAGGGACGCGTTGGCGCGCGACGACGCTGCGACCCGATCGCACCCGGGGAAACGGCATGCTCCAGAATCAGCTCTACATCGGTCGTATCGTGCATGGCCGCACATCCAAGATCACCGAGCCGATGACGCGCACGGTGCGCATCCGCCCAAACCCGCCCGATCAGTGGAAAATTCAGGACGTACCGCATCTGCGGATCATCGATCAGGCGCTGTGGGACAAGGTGCAGGAGGGCCTCGCGCGTCGTGAGGGCGGTGCACCAGTGCAGCACAGGCGAGAGCGGCACATGCTTTCTGGCGTAGGGGTCTGCGGCGTATGCGGCGGTTCATGGAACGTTCGTACGGCCAAGTTCTGGGGCTGCGGCAACCGCAACGAAGGGAGCGGTTGCACCAACAACCGCACCATCTCGACGGAAAACTATGAAGCGCGGGTGCTGGCCGGGCTGCGCGAGCGCATGCTCGCCCCCGAATTGGTAGAAATCTTTGTCGCCGAGTATCAGGCAGAATACGCCAAGCGCACGGAGTATGCCCTGCGGCAGCGCAGGAGAGCGGAGCGGCGGGTGGTGAATGCCAACGCCCGAATTGACAGGTTCGTGGCCGCTCTGGGATCAGGCGCGCGCGGATTCGCCGAAATCCAAGAAGCTCTCGTCAAGGCGCGCACCGATCGCGATATCGCCTTAGCCGAACTGCAGGAGCAGGATGCGTTGCCGGTCGTCGCCTTGCATCCCGCCATCGCCGCCGACTACCGACGGCAGATCGTCAGGCTTCAGTCGGCACTTGCAGATCCTGACGCCAACCAGGATGCCGCGTCCGCGCTGCGGTCGCTCATCGATCGTATCGTGATAACGCCCAACCCCAACGGCCGGGGCGTGTTGATGGAGATAGAAGGCAGGCTCGCCGGCATCATCGCACTCGCCACCGGGCGCGAGCCGCCAGTGTCACTTACTGCAAAGGTGGAGCGGGCGAAGGGAATCGAACCCTCGTCGTAAGCTTGGGAAGCTTCTGCTCTGCCATTGAGCTACGCCCGCGATGCTGCTGGAAACACGGACCGGTTCCAGCCGCCTTCCTGCAGATCGGGATGCATCGGGCACCCGCTGCGAAACGCGGTTGCGGATTGCCACGACAAGGCAAGACCGGTCAACAACTATGTTGGACAGCGGCGATGGTCATCGGGTGCTGCTGACCGTGCACCGATCGGCTTTTTGCGGTAGCTACACCGCGGCAATGGTCGAAGGGGCACGGGTGGAGCTGCTGTTTTTCTTTATCGGGGCGGGCGTGCTGGCGTGGTGCTGGCACCGGATCGGGCTGCTGGAACGCCGCGTTGCCGAACTGGAAGCCGGAATGCGGGTTGCCGATGCGCCAGCGCCGGTTGGCGAACGCCGCCCGGATGTGCGCGAGGACGCACCGACGACGCCGCCGGCCGAACCTGTCGAACCTGCCACTTCCATAGCGACGAAAGCTGTACCTGCGCCGGAACTTCGACCACATGCGCGCACCGCGCCGAATATCCCGAACCGGCTGGAAATCGCCGACCGGCTGAAGCGGTTGAAGCCGGGTTTCGATTTCGAAGAGATTTTCGGGCGGCTCCTTCCGATCTGGGGCGGCGGCATCGCGCTTGCGATCGCGGGTTTCTTCCTCGTGCGCTGGTCGATCGAGGTGGGCATGCTCACCCGGACGGTGCGCGCCGCGATGGGCTTCGGCTTCGGCGTGCTGCTGTTGATCGCGGCGGAATGCGCGCTTCGGTTTGAAGCGCGGGTTCGCGATGCCCGCGTGCGTCAGGCGCTTGCCGGGGCGGGCCTCGCCACCCTGTATGCCAGCTTCTACCTTGCGGGCAGCCATTACGCGCTGATCGGTCCGGTCGCTTCCTTTGTCGGCATGGCGGTGGTGACGGCGCTGGCGATCGGCCTTTCGTTCCGGTTTGGATTGCCCAGCGCGGTGCTGGGCCTTGTCGGCGGGTTTGCCGCGCCGGCGCTGGCGGGCGACACCGCGCCGAACCTGCCGCTGCTGGTGACCTATCTGGCGCTGGTGACCGGCGGGCTTGCCGCAACCGGGCAACGGCAGAAGCGGCCCTGGCTCGGCGTTGCCGCGCTGGGGGGCGGCTTGTGCTGGGCCGTGCTGATGCTGTTCGCCGCGCCGTTCGGCAGCGGCGGTATCCTTGCCCTTGGCTTTTACCTGATCCTGATCGGGGCGATGCTGCCCGCGCTGATCGGGGCCGGAGCACTGGGCCGGATCAGCCGCGTCATCGCAGCGGCGCTGGCAACGGCGCAGATCGCCGCGCTGGTCGGTGAATCGGGGTACAGCCTGCTTGCATGGGGGTGCTATCTGCTGCTGGCGGTGGCGATCGCCGCGCTCGGCCTGCGGGTGCCCGTAATGCGCCGGGCAGGGGGCGTCGCGGCCGCGCTGTCGGTCTGGCTGCTCGCCGCGTGGACCGGGGCGAGCGCCGGATGGTTCGCCGTGATCGCAGGCGCGATGGCATTGATCTTTGCAGGCGCGCCTGTGCTCGTCATTGCTCGGCGCGAGGCGCAACGCGTCGATTGGGGACAGGTCGCGCTGTATCCGATCGCGCTTGTCTTCGCTTCGTGCGTCCGGTTTGGCATCGACATCGTCGCCGGGCAGAATGCGCTTGTCGCGCTCGCCGCTCTTGTTTTGACAGGCGCACCTGGGTTCGCGGCGCGGCGTGACTGGCCCGCGCGCGACGAACAATTCACAGCCGGCCCGTTCGCGGCGCTTGCCGGCGCGTCCGTGATGACGGTGCTGACGATATTGCTGGCATTGCCGGGATGGAGCGCGCCGCTGGCAAGCATGATCGCAGCCATCGCTGTCTTCATACTGCTGCGCGGTCGCGACGCGGTTCTGCCGCGCGCGTTGCAATGGGGAATCGCCCTGACCGGGGTTGCGCTGCTGATCGCGACGAGCCGGTGGAGCGAGGCGACGACGATGATGGGCACCGCGCGGCACATCGATTGGCGCGCCGCGCTGCGCTGGACCATGGCGGCAGTGCCTTTCGTACTGCTGCGCATCGAAGCGCGCCGCAAGGCGGAGCGCCGGCCGGGTGAAGCGCTCGCGGCACTGCTGGGCTATGGCGCGGTGGCGATGGTTACACCGCAACATTGGTTGCCGCTGGTCGTGGCTATGGTGATACTCGCGATCGCCTGGCGCGCCGCATTCGCACGGGCCGCGATCGCGACGCTGCTCGCCATCGCCGCGCTATGGGCGGCGGTTCCGCTGCTGCAATGGTCGGGCGGGGGCCTTGCCGCGCTGTCGGGCGAACCCTTCCTGATCGGCGATCTTCCCGCGCTTGCCCACGCGATCCGATATCTCGCCCCGTTTGCCGTGGCGCTGATCGGTGTGACGGTATTGGCGGGGCGGATCGGTTCGCGCACCCATGCCGCGATTGCCGGTCTGGCGTTCGCGGTAACGCTGGTCCTTGGCCATATCCTGTTCAAACAGCTTTTTGCCATCGCCAATACGGCCGATTTCGTGCGTCGAGGACTGGCCGAACGGACGGTGTGGGAGGCGATTCTGGCGCTCGGCGCGATCGGGGTCATGCGCGCACCGGTCGACGTTCCGGGACGCAAAAAGGCGTCCTATGCGCTGGCGGTGGTTGCGCTGGCGCATTTCGCATGGTTCGGCATGGCGCTGCACAATCCCCTGTGGGCGGCGCAGGCGGTGGGTGGTCTGCCCCTGCTGAACCTGCTGCTACCCGCCTATGGCATTGTTATCGGCACGACCATTTGGCTGCGTGGGCAAATCGGACAGGGCAGGCGGCGCACGGCATTCGATGCGGCGATCATGCTGCTGCTGTCGGTTTATGCGATCAGCACGCTGCGACAGGTTTTTGCCGGCACCATCCTGCCGGGGCATGTCGGTCAGGTGGAGGACCTGCTTCGTTCGATCCTTGCGATCGCGCTGGCGCTCGCCTTTCTGGCATGGGGTGCGAAGTCGCAGCAGCGCAGTTGGCGGATCGGATCGCTGGTGCTCATGCTGCTCGCGGTGTGCAAGGTGTTCCTGTTTGACGCTGCCGGGCTGGAGGGGCTGGGCAGGATCGCGTCCTTCTTTGCGCTTGGCATCTGCCTGATCGGGATCGGCTGGTTCTATTCGCGTCAGCTGGGTCGCACTCCCGGGTAACGCGCAACGCACGCGCCCCACCATTGGCTCTTTTCGCCGGTGCGGTGCGTTGAAACGAAAAGCGCGCAACGGCTGCAAGCTATACGCACAGGTGAGGTGAAAGGTGACCAGGTTATTTCATGTCAGCGACCTGCATTTCGGTGCGGAGGACCGGACGGCGCTTGACTGGTTCGCGCATGTCGTTGCCACGGAACGGCCCGATGCGATCATCATGACGGGGGACCTGACCATGCGCGCGCGGCGACATGAATTTGCCGCTGCCGCTGACTGGCTCGCCGATCTGGGTTGCCCGGTCACTGTGGAGGTGGGCAACCACGACCTTCCCTATCTAAATCCGCTGGCGCGCCTTATTCGTCCCTATGGCCGCTATCGTGCGGTGGAGCGGATGGTTGAACGGCCGCTTGATCTGAGCGGCGTCACGATTGTGCCGATGCGAACGACGGCGCGTTTCCAGCTTCGCCTCAACTGGTCGAAAGGGCGGGTCGGGCGCGGCGCGCTGAAACAGGCGGTGGAGGAGATGGCTGCCCATGACGGGAGCGACATGATGCTGGTGGCGTGTCACCACCCGCTGCTGGAGCCGGGAACGCGTTCCACATCGCGAACACGCGGCGGGGCCGAGGCGCTCGAAGCGCTGGCGAAGGCGGGCGCGCATGCCGTGCTCAGCGGGCATGTTCATGACCCATTCGATGTCGCCCATCCGGTCGCCGGTCGCACGGTGCGGCTGATCGGCGCGGGCACGCTGTCGGAACGCACTCGCGACGCCGCACCTTCTTTCAACCAGATTGTGGTGCGCGACGGCGCGATCGACGTCCGTCACCGCTATCTGACCGAGCACGCCTGACAGGCGGGGACGAAACGTTTCGCGCGAAAAAGGGCGGCCCGTTACCGGACCGCCCCCGACCGGCATGCCCACGCATCCCTTCGCAAACCAGACGCTCAATAATTGTCCTCGATATCTTCGATAAGACCCGGTTCGCGCGGCTCCCAATCCAGGCGGCGTTTTGTAAGGTTGCTGGAAACGGGGCCATTGCCGCGAACCGGCATCGCCAGGGGGCCGAAATATTCCATGGCCTCATCGGGCGCGATGGAGCGGGTGGGAAGGCCGAGCCGCCGGCCGATCGCTTCAGCGATGTCCCTGAAGGCGATGCCTTGTTCGGCCACGGCGTTGAACGTGCTCGCCCCGCCATTTTTTTCGAGAGCGCATTTATAGAGGCGGGCCGCGTCGAGCCGGTGGACCGATGGCCAGACATTCTTGCCGTCGCCGATATAACCGCTCTCTCCCTTTTGGCGCGCCAGTTTCATGAGTTGGGGGAGAAATCCGTGGCTTTCCCCCGCGCCATGGACCGAGCGGGGGAGCCGTACGGTCGCGGCGCGTATGCCGCGCTCTGCAAGTGCCGCTGCGGTCTGTTCGGAATCGCGCGGAAACGCGGGATTGACGGGAAGGGGGGGCGTCTCCTCGGTCAGCACCTGACCCTCAGGCAACACCCCGATTCCGCCGGTAACCAGGATAAGCCGGTTCGACCCTTCAAAGACTTCGCCGAACGCCTCAATTGCCTGGCGATCCTGCCTTGCCGCTTCCGCGAACGCGGCAGGTTGGCCCAGACCGCGGCCAAAGGCGGTATGGACCACGGCATCCGCGCCCTTCGTGCCGCGTTTCAGCGTGTCGAGATCGTTGAGCGCACCTGACAGCGGTTCACCGCCAAGCGAAGTGAGCAGCCGGGCTTTCTCTTCGGACCGCACGAGGCCGACCACCTGATGCCCTGCCTCGACCAGCTGGCCTGTCAGAGCGGACCCGACCCAGCCTGTCGCGCCGGTGATAAAAACGCGCATCAATTTTCCTTGAATGTCGTTTGTGGAAAATGATCGCTACGGCAAATAATATTGTACGATAATGCTAGTTGGATGCGTTTTTATGTGAGATCATCCAAACAATGTGGATTGGCGCCTTTTCCCCCGACGATATTCTGTCTGTCGTGCTTTCCCGGTTGAAGCTGGAGGCGTTCGCAACCGGCGCTTTCGATGCGGGTGGCGCATGGGCGATCGAATTTTCACCCGGCGAAGCCCTGACCTTCAAGGTTGTAACGAAAGGGGAATGCTGGCTTGCCGTAGAGGGGTTGGCGGAGCGTCATCTGCTGAACAGCGGAGACTGTTTCCTGATTTCGGGAGGTCGGGGTTTTATATTGTCCAAAGACCAAAATCCCGGTGAGCGAACGTCGGTGGAAGCGTTGGCGCGCGCGAGGCGTGAGGACGGCATGGCCATTTGCAACGGCGGTGGCGACGTTGTCTCGATCGGCACGATGTTTCGCTTCGACGGCACATTTTCGAAGACGTTTGTGCGCTCGCTTCCCCCTGTCATCCTGATCCCTGCGCATTCCGACCGGGCTGCGACGCTGCGCTGGACTGTTGAGACGTTCGTTGCAGAATTTTATGCATGCCGCACCGGGCAGGCGCTGATGATGGGATATCTTGCCCCGATACTTCTGCTGCAAATCCTGCGGCTTCATCTCGCAGCGGGCAACGATGACAAAAACTGGATGATCGCGCTGTCGCATCCGAAATTGTCCAGGGTGATGCGGGCGATTCATGTCGATTATGGCAAGGCCTGGACGCTTGCGCGACTGGCCGAAACGGCCGGCATGTCGCGGGCCGGTCTTGCAGCGAATTTCAGGAAATTCATCGGCGTTTCGCCGATCGAGTATCTCACGCGCTGGCGAATGCAGGTTGCGTGCGATTTCCTGAAAGAAGGAAAATACAGCATCGCAGAAGTGGCCAGCCAGGTGGGGTACGAATCTGAAAGCGCTTTCAGCGCCGCGTTCAACAGGATCGTTCAGTGTCGCCCCGGTTTTTATCGGCGAAACCGGAATGGCCTGATCTGACATGGCACCACCGCATCAGCGGCCATGAAGCGAAACTCATGCGATGCTCTTTGCACTGTACCGCTGCGGGTAGTGACAATGCCGCTTCGCGCGGCGGTACTTCATCGCATTCCTTTTTCGTGAAAGGGCGGCCCGTTACCGGACCGCCCATGATTGTCGTCCGACAACCTTCGTTCAGAAGGCGATGCGAAGCGTTGCGCGATAGGTCTGATATTCCACATCCGCGCGGCCGACGGTGGTGAACGCTTCGGCACTGAGCATGAAGCGGCCGCTGGTCGATATGCCGCCGCCGATTTCGCCCCAGTTCTTGTCCGAACCCGGCATCGCGAACAGTGCGTTGGGACCGACACCGCCGACGAAGTTCGCGCCGAAAGCCGCGGGCTTGTCCTTGAAGTCATGGACGAAGGTGCCCGTGATATAGGGTTCGATGCCGCCCTTTGCCGCGATGGTAAGGCCTGCGCGACCCTGTAGGCTGTCATAATTGCCAAGGTCATATTGCAGCGCCGGCCCTTCGCCCCGCTCCGCGGTGGGAGTGAAGCCGATCCGGGTGTAGCGCCCGGAAATTCGCGGCGTGAAAGCGACCGAAGAGCCAGCGCCGAAATCCTTGCTCAGCCCGACTTCGCCGGTCAGCGCGAATGCGGTGTCGTTCGCCCGCAGATCATAGCTGTCCGATCCCACAGAAACCTGACGCCGCGTATCGACCGAGAATGCGCCGCCGCTGATCTGCGAATCGAGCGCGATGCCGTTTTCGAACGTGGTGCCCGAATAGAAGGTCAGCTGATACAGGTGGCTGTCCGCGCTCTGCCCCGGCGTACCCGCATCGCCATCGATATCGGTGTAGGAAAAGGCGATGCCGAACAGGCCGCTATCGCCGATCGCCTTTTCGATGCCGCCGGCAAGGAAGAATCCGTCGAATTCATTGCGGGCATAGGGGTTGGCGGTGGGCATGCCGCGGCTGTGGCCGTCGATATAGCCGCCCGCGATGAACGCACTGGCGTCTTCGGGCAGGACGTCCTGCCGCACTTCGGGCTGCGCCGATGCATCGACCGCGACATCGGCTGCCATAGTCGGGTTGAGCGTGGCTGCCGACGCCATCTGCATCGGTTTTCCATACAGCGCCAGCGTGCCGCCTGAATTACCTTGGCTGACCCGCGCGATCCGCTGTGTAATGAAGCGCGCGTTCGAATCAAGTGCGACGGTGCCCATCGCGGGGGCTGCCGCCTGAGCACGCGGGGCCAGACCTTCCAGCGTGCCCTGAATCCTGCCCGCATCCATCATGTCGAGCGTGCCGTACAGATCGGCATATTCGTCATACTGGACACGGTTCTGATCGAGCAGTTGCGCATAGGCGCTCTGGATCGGCGCGCCGGAAGCGATGACATCGGCATATTTGCCCGCTTCGATCGTCACGGTAACCGAATTGGGACCATAGCTGAGTTCGGGCCGCAGGATCGCGCTGAAGGCAGTGGTCGCCATGTCGAAGGTGCCGTCAACCTCGCCATCGGCGGTGATGACCGTGTAGCTGTATCCGTCACGAAGCAACGTTCCCTCAGTCGGCGTGAACACCACAGCTCCGCCAAGGCCGGCAAGTCCGTTCAGAGGTTCGCCATTCTGATCCTCAGCCGTCGCGTGAACGGCGATAAGGTCCGAAACGCCATCCTCTCCCAGATCGACCATATAAGTGCTGCCCGATGTCAGGACGATATTGCCATTGAAGGTCAGCGTCCCGACGGTACCGACACCACCCGGTGCGATAACGCCGGCCATGCTGGTGAAGTACGGCGTATTGATCGTACCGCTGCCCTGCAGACCGCCGGACATCAGGAAATAGTCGCCGTTGGTCGATAACGTACCGTTGACCCGCATCATGCCCGAATATTGGGTGATATCCATCAGGCTGGTCAGCGAGCCGTCTGTCCCGATGTCCAACGCGGCTTCGGCGTTGGCCACGGTGAAGCGGTCGATGGTGACCGCCTGATCAAGCGTCGTGGTGCCGGCGGCGGAAAGGGTCACGTCGAAATATCTCGGCGCGGTTCCACTTATGCGGTCGCCGTCCGCATTGTTCGGCACGAAACCGGTTGCGCCCGGCAAGCCATTGGCCAGCGTCGGATCGGGTAGGGCCGGGGCCTGCTCGTCAGCGGCTGCAGTCCGTGATGGGGCGGTGGCGACATTATCGTCACCGCTCTGAAGAGAAGCTGTCGAAGCCGTACCTTTGTCATTGGAAAAGTCACCGGTGCCAGTGGTAGGATAGACCACCGTCTCGTTGCCGGTGCTGACGTCTAGACAGTCGGAAACTCCCCCGATCAGCGGACCTTCGACACAGATTTGGCCAAACTGACCATCGGTGCCGTTGACGCCCTCGCCGGGTGTTGCTGGAAGACCGGTTACCAAATTACCGTTTTCATCAATCACGGCATAGTTTGGATCAATAGTGGTAACCCAGTGGTCGGGATCGCTCCACGCCCCGTCGCCCGCCTTGGCGCTTGCATAATGATATGGATTGTTCGCCGCTATCCAGTCCCAGTAGAGATAGAGCGGTTGATAAAAGTTGACCGCGCCGTAGCCATAGGGTGCGCCGCCATAGATGGTTGGATAGCCTCCTGACAGCACGCCAATGACAACCGGCCGGTTGAATGTGTCGTCGAGAATGAGCGGACCGCCCGAGTCTCCAGGGGCAGTTATGCCCTCATGCGGTGTCGCATCGTCGCGGAACGCGTTGATGTCGTATGGATTGGCTGTCGCCGTACCACGACGGGGATCGTCAAAATCGAGAAAATACAAATTCTGATAGAGACCGTTCGAAGGTGAATTGAGGAAAGTCTCAAAGGTATCGAGGTTTGTTAGTGCGCCGAGCATGTTTTCTGCAACGCGACGGCGATAGTCCGATCCCGCTGTTGCCCCGGCCTCACCTGTGCCAATGGTTCCATAGCCCTGTATCTGGACATGATACCCTGTCCCCGCAGCGGTAGGTTCCCCATCCGGCGCTGGAAGCGCGGAGAACAGAAGCGTCCAGGTCGGGATCCCCGCCGCGGGCGTGTCGAGACCGGCGAGCGCCACGTCGCTGTACAGAAAGCTTTGCGCTTCCGGTTCAAGCGACCCCGGATTGTAAGCGACATACTCGGCATTATACATCGCCGCCGACACGTCCGTAGTATAGCCGCCATTCAGCCAATCGCCAAAAGCATAAGTGGGCGAGGTGTTGTTATTAACGCCGAACCCGAAACCGATCGGCTTGCCGCCCGACGCTGCGCCGTAATCGGTCGCTGCCTCTTCGTTCACGCAATGCGCGGCGAAGAGGACCGTGCGCGGGTTGATCAGCGTGCCGGTGCAAAGGCCAACATACCCGTTCTGCTGATCAATGATCATCTGACCGATGCCGGTGACGTCGTTGCCGTCGACGGCCGTATCGGGGGTGCCGGGATTGGCAATCACCACTTGGGGTTCGGGCGCGACCGGGGTCGGCAAACGAAAGCTATTTTGCGATTCCTGCGTCGCGCTTTGCGGTACATCGACTGCGAAGTCAGGGGCGTCGCCTTGCGTGATATTCAATGCGAAATTTGGCGCGGTGGCCTGAGCAATGTCCAGTGCGAAATTAGGCTGAGCGCTCTGCGCGTTCGCGGCGCCGCTCACCACCAGGCAGACAAGCGCGGTGGACGAGGCGAGAAGAACATTATTGCGCAGACGAGCGCCGGCGCGCGAACGATATGTTGTCATGAAACCCCCAAGTTCCTGTTTATGAACAAGAGGCTAATGCGCGGCGTAGCTGGTAACAATCCGGAAACATTTCCGCTATGTTTCCGGTGCCGGAGTCTGTGGCAAAATAGTTACAATCGGATTGGGTGCACACGAAAAAGGGCGGCTCCCTTTCGGAAGCCACCCTGAATTCGTTTCGATATCGAAAAGGCTTTTAGCGCTTCGAGAACTGGAAGCTACGACGCGCCTTTGCCTTGCCGTATTTCTTACGCTCGACCGCGCGGCTGTCGCGCGTGAGGAAACCGGCGCGCTTCACCGTGGTGCGAAGCGTGGGTTCATAGCGGGTCAGCGCCTGGCTGATGCCATGCTTCACAGCACCTGCCTGACCCGAAAGCCCGCCGCCCTTGACCGTGCAGATCACGTCATACTGGCCACGGCGTTCGGTGATGTCGAACGGCTGGTTGATGACGAGACGCAGCGAGGGACGCGCGAAATAGATCGACTGGTCGCGGCCGTTGATTTCGATCTTGCCCGAACCGGGCTTCAGCCAGACGCGGGCGACCGCGTCCTTGCGGCGGCCGGTGGCATAGGCGCGGCCATATTGATCGATTTCCTGTTCGCGCAGCGGAGCGGTTTCCTGCTGCGGCGTATCGGCGTCGGCCTGTGCCACCGCGTCGGGCGCGGGCGCATCGGGGGCCGGCTGGTTCTGCTGGGTTTCGCCCTTGGCGATATTGCCCAGATCGGAAAGGGACTGGCGATTGTCAGACATCAGGCGCCCACCTTGTTCTTGCGATTCATGCTCGCGATATCGAGGACTTCGGGGTTCTGCGCTTCGTGCGGATGCTCGGCGCCGGGATAGATGCGCAGGTTGCGCATCTGCTGACGGCCAAGCGGACCGCGCGGGATCATCCGCTCGATCGCCTTTTCCAGCACGCGCTCGGGGAAGCGGCCTTCCAGCACCTTGGCCGGAGTCGTTTCCTTGATGCCGCCGGCATAGCCGGTGTGCTTGTAATAGACCTTGTCGGTCATCTTCCTGCCGGTGAACTTCACCTTGCCGGCGTTGATGACGATGACATTGTCACCGCAATCGACATGCGGGGTGAAGCTGGTCTTGTGCTTGCCGCGCAGGACATTGGCGATGATCGTCGCCGCACGACCGACGACAAGCCCTTCGGCGTCGACGATGTGCCATTTCTTTTCCACCTCTGTCGGCTTTACCGACTTGGTGGTTTTCATAAGCGCCTTCATGGGCTTTGATCCGTTTTGGCTATGTGAAACGATGAGCGCCGCCCCAGGCCGGAGCGGCGCGAACGGTGGCCATTTGGCGCATAACGTGCGTCAAGTCAAGCGAAACCGGGCGATAGCGAACGGGTATCTGGATACCGAATGCTTATTTAAGCGAATAAACCACGCTCTGGCGGATGGTCCCGTCTCCGGTTCGGCGGATGGTGGTCTGGCGCTGCTCGCCGACAATTCCGGTCGCGGGGTCGAGTGCCGTTCGCGTATCGCGAACGATATGGATTTCGCTGCCTGCGCCGCCCGCGGGTGCGCCGACATCGCCTTCCAGATGAGTCGATACGATCAGCGCCGCGCCCTCGCGCCAGGTTCGCCGATGTCCGGAGAGTGTAGCGCTCGCGCCGAAGGTGGGGTCAGCGGGAGCGGTTACCGCACTGTCCGGTCCGACGCCGCGCGCCGCCGCGTGCGAGGCGAGGACCGGGGCCAGCATGTCGGCGAACATCGCGGTTCGCTGCGCCGCCGGGGCATCGCGCAGCTTTTCGAGGACGAGTTTTGCCACATGTCGCTGCGTCGCATCTCCCTTCGCCTGAACGGCGATCCCGTTGCAAAATAGCTGCCATAGCAAATCGCGCGATTCCACGGCCTTGATCGTGCCGCCTGCATCAAGGTGGAAGCGAATAGGCACCGCGATGAACGGGGCCAGTCCGGCGAGTGCGCGCGATGCGCCATCGCCTTCACCGTCTGCCGTTCGCAGGACCAGTGTCGCAAGATAGCCTGCGCCGTCTCGCCGGAAGCTGAGTTCACGCGACAGCGTAAGGCGGAATGGTCCCCGATCGCCCTCGCGCCGAAGTTCCGTGCGATAGGTTAGCGTCCGGTCGAGCGGCGGCGCGAAGATTGCCGACGGTTCGGCGCGCGCGGCGACCATGGGGTGCGGAAGCGGCGCTTCAGTCGCGTACAACGGCGGCATCGGCCCAATCCGCAACGGCGCGGTTCACGCTAACGGTCCAGCTTTCGACGGCGGGAAGGTCATAGGGGTGAAGCGCGACGATCCGGTCGCGCAGTTGCTCTGCCGCGTCGGCCGGTGCCTTGAACAGTGCGGCGACCTCGCGTTCGGACTGGACGCTTCCTTCCCAGTGATACACCGACATGCATTCGCCGAGAATATTGGCGCAGGCGGCGCGCCGTTCACGGACCACGGCATGCGCGACGGTGTCGGCGCTCTGCCGGTCGGGGAAGGTCGCGTACACGATGGCAATTTCGCTCATACGGCCTGCCTTTTCGTGCCGATCGCATGTGCGCCCCAGGTCACCGCGACCACAAGCAACGCGCCCACGAGCTGATGCAGTGCGGCGAGCCAGATCGGTACGCCCGTCATCACCGTCGCGATGCCGAGCACTATCTGAATCCCGAAAGCGGTGTGAATGGCGATCGATGCGCGGCGATCGAGGGCGCGCACCTTGCGCGCCAGCCAGACGAGCGCCGCCACCACGACCCAGGCCCACCAGCGATGGATCCAGTGAACGACATAGGGATCGTTGAAAATCGCATCGAAAAAGCCGCGTGCGGCGAATTCGCGGGTGGGGAAAAAATGGCCGTTCATCAGCGGCCACTGATCGGTGACCAGCCCGGCGCGAAGCCCCGCCATGAACGCGCCATAAACAAGCTGAACGAACAGCACGAAGCCGGTAAACGCGCCCGCTGCCGTCAGCCGCGCGGGCTGGGCCAAATGTGCACGGTTAAGCAGGCGAAGATCGAGTGCGGTCCAGACGATCCCGGCCATCGTGAACAATGCGGTGATCAGATGGATGGCGAGCCAGTAATGGCTGACCTCGATCATGCCCGGCTGTAACCCCGATCGCACCATCAGCCAGCCAAAGGCGCCCTGCAGCCCGCCCAGCGCCAGCAGCGCGACCAGCCGCCATTTATAGCCGTGCGGAATCACGCCGCGGACCCAGAACCAGGCGAGGGGCAAGAAGAATGCCATGCCGATCACCCGGCCGAGCAGCCGGTGCGAATATTCCCAAAAGAAAATGCCCTTGAACTGCGCCAGCGTCATTCCGGCGTGAACGGCGGCATATTGGTCGATCTGGCGGTAATGTGCGAATTCCGCCCGCCACTGGTTATGGGTTAGCGGCGGCACGATGCCGCTGACCGGGTCCCATTGCGTGATCGACAGCCCCGATTCGGTCAGCCGGGTGACGCCGCCGACCACCACCATGGCCACGATCAATGCGGCCACGACGAACAGCCAGTTGGCGAGCGCGAGCGGGCGCGCGGAGACGGGATCGCGAGTCGGTTGCAACACGATGCAGGCTCTACCGCGCGCGGATCGCGCATGCCAGACCGGGTGAGGCGCGGCGCGGAAATCGCACCGACAGGCATCATATGTTATATTGTCTCGATTTTGGAGCGCGCCTATAGCGACTGTTGTCATGACAAGCGCCGCCCTCTCCCATGCATGGAACCGGATCGATTCGCGCTTCGATTCGATCGCCATCGGGATCAGCGGACTGTGCATCGTTCACTGCATTGCGACATCGCTGCTGCTGGTGGTGATGGCGTCGGCGGGCGCGCTGCTCGATCCGCACATTCATGAATACGGCCTTGCATTCGCCATCCTGTTCGGCGTGCTTGCGCTGGGCAAGGGCATTGTCAGCCATGGCTATATGATGCCCGCTGCGGTCGGCGGTTTCGGACTGGGGATGATGACGGGCGCGCTCCATGTCCCGCATGGCGAGGTCGAAACGCTGTTCACGATGCTGGGCGTGTTCTTCCTGGTGCTGGGCCACGACCTGAACCGCCGCGCGACGCATTAGGGCGCGGTGTTCGGCGGGTAACGCCGAAGATTGCAGTGTCTTTCAGAAATTCGAACGCTTTGGCCAGCGTGTCGTCGAATGGTGACCGTCCCAGATATCCGATGGGGTTCGTGTCGTGGTAGAAGCCGTGGACCTGGCCGGGATATTCCCACAACCGGCACGCGCCCCCGACGCGCACGATCGCCCCGCAGAAAGAACGCACCGTGGTGATGGGAACGCGCGTATCCGACTGACCGTGAAATATGATCGTCGGCGGGGCGTTTTTCGCGTCCAGCGCACTGGGCGAGATTCTGCGCGCAAAGGGTTTCAGATACCATGCCGCAGGCGTCACCAGGTCAACCGCAGGATTGAAAAGGACAAGGGCTGCCGGTCTGCGCTTCTTTGAAGCAAGCATCGCCACCGCTGCGGCGAGCTGACCTCCTGCCGATCCGCCGGATAATACGATACGGCTCTTGTCGATGTGCAGCATGGTTGCATGATCGAACACCCATTCATACGCCTTTCGCGCATCGCGGGTGGAAGCGAGGGGGGTGGTGTCGTCCCGGCAACGAACGCGGTAATCGGCCAGTATCGTGACAAAACCACGATGCTGGAATGCTTTAGCCTGATCCTGAAAGGCGCGAACCGAACCGGTTCGCCAGCCGCCGCCAAAAAAGAACAGGATTGCGGGGTGCCTCTTTTCCCGATCGGCAGGTCGCAGGACGAAGAGCCGTAACGGCCTGCCTTTTGTATCATACACTATGGCTTGCGCACCGGGGACCTGATCGGGCGCCTGAGGGCAACCGCTGCTCGCTTCACCGGGTTCACCACCGTTCTGGTTCACGTCTGGCGGCGGCACGGGATCGCCAAGGCTGCAGGAGGTGAAGGAAAGAAGCAGCAGGCCCGAACAGGCCAGGGCCGTCGCCCTGGTTCGCAATCGGCTTCTCACGATCGGCTCCTTTCCGTGTGCGGCTTCGCGAAGGAAATGTCGGTACTGGCCCGTGCCGCTCGACTTTCGGTTAGCTTCGCTGCCGTGGCAGGGCAATGCCGGCTTACTGCAGGATGCGAGCAAATCCCGCCGCAAACCATTGGGCTGGGATGGTGGCCGGCACCGTCGCGCATGCTTGCCGTTATTCGCGCGCGCGCCTATCTTGGAGGCATGGCCAGTCACGTGCATCACGAACATGAAGGCGCCGACCTGACGCGGGTGGCGCGTGGAACGCTCGAAAAATCGGGCGAACAATGGACCGCCATGCGCGAACAGGTGTTCGAGGCGCTGGCGACCTTTGAAAAGCCTGCCTCTGCCTATGACATCGCCGAAGCCATGTCGGCTCGGGCGGGGCGCCGCGTCGCGGCGAACAGCGTCTATCGCATCCTTGACCTGTTCGTCAGCGCCAATCTGGCGCGCCGCGTCGAAAGCGCCAATGCCTATATCGCCAATGCGCATCCCGACTGTCTGCACGACTGCATTTTCCTGATCTGCGACAGTTGCGGGCAGGCGGTGCATATCGACAATGACGCGATCACCAGAACCGTGCGAAGCGCGGCTCAGGAGGCGGGCTTTTCTCCAAGTCGCCCGGTGATCGAAGTGCGCGGCAAGTGCGCCGACTGCGACTGACGCGGCGTCAATCCCGTATCAATCGACACGGTCGATAGGGTGGGATAGAACCATGGAAATGAACGACCTTCCCGAAACCCCGCTGCTCGACACGGTGAAAACGCCGACCGACCTGCGCAAGCTGAAACCCGCACAGCTTCGCCAGCTTTCCGATGAATTGCGCGAAGAGATGATTTCCGCCGTCGGCACGACCGGCGGGCATCTGGGGTCGGGCCTCGGCGTCGTCGAACTGACGGTGGCGATCCATTATATCTTCGATACGCCCGAAGATCGGCTGATCTGGGACGTCGGGCATCAATGCTATCCGCACAAAATCCTGACCGGGCGACGTGATCGTATCCGCACGCTGCGCCAGGGCGGGGGGCTGTCGGGCTTCACCAAGCGCGCCGAGAGCGAATATGACCCGTTCGGCGCGGCGCACAGTTCGACCTCAATCTCCGCCGCGCTTGGCTTTGCGATCGCGAACAAACTGAACGACAGGCCGGGCAAGGCGATCGCGGTGATCGGCGATGGCGCGATGAGCGCAGGGATGGCCTATGAGGCGATGAACAATGCCGAACAGGCGGGTAACCGGCTGGTCGTCATCCTGAACGACAATGACATGTCGATCGCGCCGCCGGTGGGCGGGCTGTCGGCTTATCTGGCGCGCGTGGTATCCTCGTCCGAATATCTCGGTCTGCGCAGTCTGGCGAGCAAGGTCGCCAAGAAACTGTCGCGCCGCGTGCACCAGTCGCTTGGCCGGGCGGAAGAATATACGCGCGGCATGGTTGCGGGCGGCACCTTGTTCGAAGAACTCGGCTTTTATTATGTCGGGCCGATCGACGGGCATAATCTCGACCATCTTATCCCGGTGCTCGAAAATGTGCGCGATGCCAAGGAAGGGCCGGTGCTCGTCCATGTCGTCACGCAAAAGGGCAAGGGCTATGCCCCGGCCGAAAACGCCGCCGACAAATATCACGGCGTGCAGAAATTCGACGTCATCACCGGCGCGCAGCATAAAGGGCCGCCGGGACCGGCCAAATATCAGGATGTGTTCGGCGAAACGCTGAGCAAACTCGCCGACAGCGATGATCGCATCTGTGCGATCACCGCCGCGATGCCGGGCGGCACCGGCGTCGATAAATTCGCCAAGGCGCATCCCGACCGCGCGTTCGACGTGGGTATCGCCGAACAGCATGCGGTGACGTTCGCGGCGGGGCTGGCGGCGCAGGGAATGCGGCCCTTCTGCGCGATCTATTCGACCTTCCTTCAGCGCGCCTATGATCAGGTGGTCCATGATGTCGCGATCCAGAACCTGCCGGTTCGCTTCGCGATCGACCGGGCGGGGCTGGTCGGCGCCGACGGCGCGACCCATGCGGGCAGTTTCGACGTCACCTATCTGGCGACGCTGCCCAATTTCGTCGTGATGGCCGCCGCGGATGAAGCGGAACTGGCGCACATGACCTATACCGCGGCCGAATATGACGACGGCCCGATCGCGCTGCGCTATCCGCGCGGCGGCGGCACCGGTGTCGGCGTTCCCGAAACGCTGAAAAAGCTGCCCATCGGCAAGGGCCGGATGGTGCGCGAGGGCAAGAAGGTCGCGATTCTGTCGCTGGGCACCCGCCTTGCCGAAGCGTTGAAGGCCGCCGATGCGCTGGAGGCGAAGGGGCTTTCGACCAGCGTTGCCGATCTGCGCTTCGCCAAGCCGCTCGATGAGGCGCTTATCCGCAAGCTACTCACGACCCATGAGGTTGCGGTGACAGTGGAAGAGGGGGCGATCGGCGGCCTCGGCGCGCACGTCCTTACGATGGCGAGTGACGAAGGGCTGACCGATGCGGGGCTGAAGCTGCGCACGATGCGCCTTCCCGACGCGTTTCAGGATCAGGACAAGCCAGAAAAACAATATGACGAAGCGCATTTGAACGCCGAACATATCGTCGAAACGGTGCTCGGCGCGTTGCGCTGGAACGAGAGCAGCAAGCAGGGCGGGGCGTCGGCCTGACGGTCGGGCTACCGCGCTATAGGAAGGACAGCCGATGCTTCTTCTGCCCCTGTTGATGGTCGCCGCCGCGCCGGCGGCATCAGAAGATTGCATACAGGCTGCGACCACGAACGCGGACTTTGCCAAATGCGGCGCTGCGCAGGTGAAGCAGGCCGATGCCGCGCTGAACGCCATGTGGAAGAAGGTGTATCCGGGGCTGGATACGAAGACCAAGGCGGCGCTGCTGGAAGAGCAACGCTTATGGGTCAGGTTCAAGGACAAGAGCTGTCAGGCGTGGAGCACCGGCTATTTCGGCCGCGAAGGGCAGGTGATCCATTTCTACACCTGCCGCGCGACCGTGATCCGCGATCGGACCGCATATCTGGAATCGCTTCTCGGCCCGCAATGACGAACCGTTGAGCGATGATGCTTACGCCGCCTCGTTCCTGTCCGCCTCCAGCGCTTCGTTCGCTTCCAGCCATTCGGCCTCGATCGCCTCGATCCTGGGTTCCAGTTCGGCGCGGCGTTTCATCAGGTCGCTTGCGGTGAGTTGCGCCAGCGATGCATCTGCGCTGGCGGGATCGAACAGCGCGCGGTCGATGGCGCTGCGTTCTTTCGTCAGCTTGTCCATCCGACTCTCGATCGCCTTAACCCGCTTCGACAGTTCCTTGAAGCGTTCGCGCGCGGCGGCATTTGCCTTTCGCTGATCCTTCTTGCTGACCTTGCTGCCTGCATCGCCGCCGCCCTTTGCGGACGATCCGCTCGACAGGATGAAGGCGATATAATCGTCGATGCTACCGTCAAATTCCTTCGCGGTGCCGTCATCGACCAGCACCAGCCGGTCGGCGGTCATTTCGAGCATGTGGCGATCGTGGCTGACGAGCAGCACCGCGCCCGAATAGGCGTTGAGCGCCTGAATCAATGCCTCACGCGAATCGACGTCGAGATGGTTGGTCGGTTCGTCGAGGATCAGCAGATGCGGCGCATCGCGCGTGATCAGCGCCAGCGCCAGCCGAGCGCGCTCCCCGCCCGACAGCTTACCCACCTTCGTCGTCGCTTTGTCGGCATTGAACCCGAACCGGCCAAGCTGTGCGCGCACCGCCGCTGGTTTGTGGTCGGGCATTTGTCTGGTCATATGGTCGAGCGGCGTATCGGCATGGTCGAGTTCCTCAACCTGATACTGGGTGAAATATCCCACCTTCATCTTGCCGCTTGCCGTCATCTCCCCTTCCATCGGGGAAAGTTGCGCGGCGAGCAGGCGGGCGAGCGTCGTCTTACCATTGCCGTTGCGGCCCAGCAGCGCAATCCGGTCATCGGGGTCGAGCCGCAGGTTGAGCCGCTTGAGGATCGGTGTTTCGTCATACCCGACCGTCGCCATGTCGAGCGTGATCAGCGGCGGGCGCAGTTCGGTGGGATCGGGAAAGCCGAAGGATAGCGACGGATCGTCGGCCATCGCGGCGATGGGCTGCATCTTCGCCAAGGCCTTAGCGCGCGACTGTGCCTGTTTCGCGGTGGAGGCCCGCGCCGAATTGCGCGCGATATAGTCCTGCAGCTTGGCGCGCTGCGCCTCCTGGTTGGCGCGCGCGGCTTCCAGTTGCGCGACCCGTTCGGCGCGCTGGCGTTCGAACGCGTCATAGCCGCCGGGATAGAGGGTCAGCTTGCCGCGTTCCAGATGCACGATGTGATCGACGACATTGTTCAGGAAGTCGCGTTCATGGCTGACCACGATGATCGTGCCGCGATAGCTTTTGAGGAAATCCTCAAGCCAGATCACCGCTTCGAGGTCGAGATGGTTCGACGGTTCGTCGAGCAGCAGCACATCGGGCTGAGAGAAAAGCAGCGCGGCGAGCGCGACGCGCATCCGCCACCCGCCCGAATAAGCATCGAGCGCGCGATGCTGCATCTCTTCGTCAAACCCGAGCCCGGCGAGGATTTTCGCCGCACGGGCAGGGGCGGTATGCGCGTCGATCGCGTTCAGCCGTTCGTGTAATTCGCCGATCCGGTCGGGATCGACACAGGTTTCGGCCTCTTCCATCAGCGCGGCGCGTTCAATGTCGGCGGCAAGGACCGTGTCGAAGGGCGACGCGCTACCGGCTGGCGCCTCCTGCGCGATATAGCCGAGCCGCGAATCCTTCGGCATGTCGGCGCTGCCGTCATCGGGTTCCAGCATCCCGGCGATCACGCGCACCAGCGTGGATTTGCCCGCGCCGTTGCGTCCGATCAGTCCGGCCCGCGCGCGCGGCGGGATGGCGGCCGTGGCGCCGTCGAGGATCGTGCGCCCGCCAAGGCGCACCGTGATGCCATTCAGGGTAAGCATGGGAGGAGCGCCTATCACCGCGCCGCGCCCAGCGCTACCTTGCGCGAAAGCCGGGCACGGGGCAGAGGCGAGAGCCATGGCAAAGATACGCGCCGACCAATTGCTCGTCGAACGGGGCCTTGTCGAAAGCCGCACCCGCGCGCAGGCGCTCATCATGGCGGGCACCGTGTTTTCGGGCGAACGCAAGATAGAGAAAGCGGGCCAGCAACTCGCCCCCGACGCCGCGCTGGAAGTGCGCGGGCGCGACCATCCCTGGGTATCGCGCGGCGGAATAAAGCTCGCCCATGCGATTGAGGCATTCGGGGTGGACGTGACCGGCTTGGTCGCAATCGACGTCGGCTCCTCCACGGGCGGCTTCACCGATGTGCTGCTGACGAACGGCGCGGCGCGCGTCTATGCGGTCGACAGCGGCACCAACCAGCTTGCCTGGAAATTGCGGCAGGATGACCGGGTGGTGGTGCATGAACAGACCAGCGCGCGCATCCTGACCGATGCGCATATCCCCGAACCCATCGACATCATCGTATGCGACGCCTCTTTCATCGGCCTTGCCAAGGTGCTCGAACGCCCGCTGTCCTTTGCCCGCCAGGGCGCTCGGCTGATCGCGCTGATCAAACCGCAGTTCGAGGCGGGGCGCGAAGAGGTCGGCAAGGGCGGCGTGGTTCGCGACCCCGCAATCCATGCGCGGGTGTGCGAAGCGGTTCGCGACTGGCTGATCGATAGCGGCTGGAGCGTGGACGGTGTCGTCCCCAGCCCGATTACGGGGCCGGAGGGGAATGTCGAATTTCTCATCGCCGCGCGGTGCGAAACCGTCCCGAAAAGCGACTGACCCTTGACATTTCCGGCGTAGGCAGCGCCCCTGTGCCATCCTTTCCGGTTTCGATGAAAATTTCATCGAGGCCGGGCGGCCGTGCCGCCTTTCGAGCGGGCGAATATGGGAGGCTATATTGGTGAGTGAGCTTGCGTCGCGCGGTCAGTTGCGGCTTGCCTTTTTCCGATGGGCGATCGTCACCGTGCCCGCTATTTTGCTGCTGGGCTTCGCATCGTCGCGGCTGGTGCCCAGCGGATCGATGAACCCATGGTATGCGGCGCTGACCAAGCCCGCGTTCACCCCGCCCGACTGGGTGTTCCCCGCGGCGTGGACCGTCATCTACATCCTGATGGGGCTTTCGCTGGCGATCGTCATCAACGCGCGCGGATCGCGCATGCGCGGCCGGGCGATCACCTTTTTCGCGCTGCAACTGATCGCCAATCTCGCATGGTCGCCGATATTTTTCGGTATGCACCGGACCGTCTGGGCGATCGTCCTGATCGTGGTCATGTTCGTGCTGACGGCGATGACGGCGCTTTTATTCGCGCGGGTGCGCGGCATGGCTGCGCTGCTGCTCGTGCCCTATCTGCTGTGGATCATTTTTGCCGCATATCTCGCCGTTCGCATCCATCAGCTCAACCCCGATGCCGACGGGTCTCTTGTGCGCGGCGGCGGTGCTACCCAAATTACCCTGTAACGGGAGACAAGCAATGCAATCCGAAAACCGGGTATTCGACGATTTCGTGAAGTTCGTGAACGGCGCGGCAGGCACTTTCGCCGGCATGGCGCGCGAGGGCGAACAGGCGGTGCGCGATCGCGCCAGGGAATTTATGGGTGGCCTGGACTTTGTCAGTCGTGAAGAATTCGACGCGGTGAAGCAGATGGCGGCCGCCGCGCGTGACGACGCAGACGCGCTGAAAAAGCGTGTCGACGAACTGGAAGCCGCGCTGAAAGCGAAGGGTGGCGCCTCCACCCCGATCTGACGCAGGTTTTCCACAACTTTTCGAATGGGCCGGCCATGCTATGCTTGTGCCGGCCTTCCTGCATTGGCAGCGTCGGGCGCGAAATCGGTTGCGAGCCGACCGACATTCGCGCACTCTTCGCATGGTGCAGCGATCCGCAATGACGAACCGATGCGTTCGTAGCTAGGAACGAGGTGATGCTGGACGAAGCCGAATTCGATCACGACGATGCCGCCGAGCCGATCGATATGCTGGAAAGCTATTTTTCTGCACATGGCTGGGTGTATCGTCGCGAGGAAGATGAAATCGTCGCCCGGGTGAAGGGCAGCTGGACCGAATATGAGCTGCGCGCAATCTGGCGGGAGGAGGATGCGGTCCTTCAGTTCCTGGCCTTTCCCGATGTGCGCGTCGCCGAGGATCGGCGGCCAAGCGTGTATGAGGCGCTGGGCCTGATCAACGAACAGATGTGGATCGGCCATTTCGAACTCTGGTCGCAAAGCGGCATCCTGCTTTTCCGTCACGCCGCGATGATCGGCGCTGGCGAAGCCGCGACGCTGACGCTGCCGCAGGCGGAACTGCTGGTGGAGTCGGCCATTGATGAGTGCGAACGCTATTACCCGGTGTTCCAGTTCGTCCTGTGGGGCGGAAAGACACCGGCCGAAGCGATCGCATCGGCACTAATCGACACGCAAGGAGAGGCATGAGCAACAGCGACATTCCCAATACGATCTGGCTTATCGGCTGCGGCAACATGGCGGGCGCGATGCTGCGCCAGTGGGTGGAGAGCGGCGACGTCTCTCCGGATCAGGTGACGGTCATCGATCCGGGCGAGCCGCAGATCCCCGATGGTGTTCGCCATTTGAAGACCCCGCCGGAAGACGGCATGCCCGACGCGCTGATGCTGGGCGTCAAGCCGCAGATGCTGGACGATGTGGCAAAGGGCCTTGCTCCGCGCGTAAAGGGCGTGAAGCTGCTGCTCTCGATCCTTGCTGGGGTTGAGGTTGCGGCGATTTCCAAACGCTTTGATGCAGGCGCGGTGGTCCGGGTGATGCCCAACCTGCCGGTCGGGCTGGGCAAGGGCGTGGTGCTTCTGAACGGTGCCGAACCCGACAGCGGCGCAGGAAAGGCGGCCGACGCGCTGATGCAGTCGCTGGGTCTGGTCGAATGGATCGAGGATGAATCGCTGTTCGATGCCGGAACCGCGCTGTCGGGCTGCGGGCCGGGGTTCGTATTCCGCTTCATCGACGCCTTTGCAGAGGCCGGTGCTGCCGTCGGGTTGCCGAAGGATCAGGCGCTTCGGCTTGCGACCGCCACAGTCGACGGTGCGTCGCAAATGGCGGCGGAGGCGGAAGAGACACCGGGCGTTCTGGCCGATCGTGTCGCAAGCCCCGGCGGTTCCACGCGTGAGGGCATGAATGTGCTCGACGATGCCGATTCGCTGAAGAAACTGATGGTGAAGACGCTCACCGCGTCGCGCGATCGCAATCAGGAACTTGCCGCTGCGGCGCGCGGGGAGTGAATCAATCCGATCGATGGAGCGCGGCTGCGCGGTCGCGCTCCGTTTCGGGCACCAGTCCTTCGAGCACTGCCCAGAAACCGCCGACTGCGCCCTGTCCAGCCTGCGAATAAGCGGCTGAGAGCCTTTCGCGCAGCGCCTCGAACAACCGCGCTTCGAGCATTTTTCCCGCTTCGGTCAGTCGAAGCAGCTTTTGCCGCCTGTCCCGCGTGCCGGGCCGCGTCTCTACCAACCCGCGCTCACCAAGGTCGGTCAGCACACGGCCGAGCGATTGTTTGGTGATGGCGAGCAGGCCAAGCAGTTCGCCCACGGTCAGGTCCGGGCGGCGCGCGATGAAATACAGCGCGCGGTGATGCGCGCGGCCCAGACTCGCGTCAGCCAGAATCGTGTCGAGCGCATGGGTGAGGTGATTATATCCCAGCAGCATCAGTTCGATGCCGCGCCGGATTTCGGGCTCGCGCAGGAACAGCGGCGATGCGGTGCGCGACGGCTCCGAAGGGGACTGTACGGCCATGTTGACCGTCTTTGCCATCGGCTCTACCCCACCGCAACCAGGCGCCGAACGGCTTGTCGCGCGGCGTGACCTTTGCTTTGAGGAATCCCGCATGAACGCCGAGGCGACGCTATCCTTCGACATCCGCGAACATGGCGCGCCCGTCCCGGCGAGCGAGCGGACCGAGCGGATTGCCGATCCGGGGTTTGGCAAGGTTTTCACCGACCATATGGCGGTCATCCGCTATACCGAGGGGACGGGCTGGCACGATGCGCGGATCCAGGCGCGAGAACCGCTGACGATGGATCCTGCTGCCGCGGTCCTGCACTATGCGCAGGAAATCTTTGAAGGGATGAAGGCGTACCGGCTGGGTGATGGCGGTACCGCCCTGTTCCGGCCGGATCAGAATGCGCGGCGCTTTCGTCAATCGGCCGCGCGCATGGCGATGCCCGAACTGCCCGAAAGCCTTTTCCTCGAATCGGTCGAGCGGCTGGTCGAAATCGATCGCGAATGGATTCCGCATATGGACGGCGGCGCGCTGTACCTGCGCCCCTTCATGTTCGCCAGCGAGACGTTCCTCGGCGTCCGTCCGGCGAAGGAATATCTCTACATGGTCATCGCATCGTCGGTGGGCGCATATTTCAAGGGCGGGGCGAAGGCGATCAGCATCTGGGTGTCGGACGATTACACCCGCGCCGCACCGGGGGGCACCGGCGCGGCCAAATGCGGCGGCAACTACGCCGCCAGCCTGGTCGCGCAGGCCGAAGCGATCGAACGCGGCTGCGACCAGGTGGTCTTCCTTGATGCCGCCGAACATAAATGGGTCGAGGAACTGGGCGGCATGAACCTGTTCTTCGTGTTCGAAGACGGATCGGTGGTCACCCCGCCGCTGAAAGGCACGATCCTTCCCGGCATCACCCGGGATTCGATCCTAACCCTGCTGCGCGACGACGGCATTACCGTACGTGAGGAAGGGTATGGCATCGATCAGTGGCGCGCCGATGCGGACAGCGGAAAGCTGGTCGAAAGCTTTGCCTGCGGCACCGCGGCGGTGGTGACGCCGGTCGGCACCGTCAAATCCACCGCCGGCGATTTTCAGATCGGCAGCGGCGGCACGGGCCAAATTACGCAGCGAATGCGCGACCGGCTGGTCGCGATTCAGCGCGGCGAGGCACCCGATCCGCACGACTGGGTAAAAAGGCTGTTCTGAAGGGCTTTCCAGAATCGGCAAAGCGATGCTAAGGGCGTCGCTTCCAAGCGATGCTGGGGCGTAGCCAAGCGGTAAGGCAGCGGCTTTTGGTGCCGCCATGCGCAGGTTCGAATCCTGCCGCCCCAGCCAGTTCGTTTAATCCTTGGCTGTCTGCGCCTGCATGTCGGGCCCGTCCTTCCGGTACATCCCTGATGGTCCGATGCTTTGCTGTCGGGCATGGTAGTGGCGCAGGGATGTGAGGGTTTGGGAATGCAGGACATGGTTAGCGGTTCTTCTCGGGTCGCGAATGCGAAGCTTGCGGCGAAAATTATGTCGGCGGACGATGCCGCGGCGATGATCCGTTCGGGCGACACGCTAGGCATGAGTGGTTTTACCGGATCAGGTTATCCCAAGGCGGTGCCGCTGGCGCTTGCCCGGCGGATCGAAGCAGCGCATGCGGAAGGAACGCCGTTTCACGTGCGCGTCTGGACCGGCGCGTCGACCGGCCCGGAACTGGACGGTGCGCTGGCCAAGGCAGACGGAATAGAATTGCGGCTGCCCTATAATTCCGATCCGATCGCACGCGAGAAAATCAATCGCGGTACGATGGAATATCTCGACATGCACCTCAGCCAGGTCGCGCCGATGGCGTGGCAGGGCTTTCTGGGCAAGCTCGACATTGCTGTGATCGAGATCAGCGGTATCCGGCCGGACGGCGCGCTGATCCCCTCCTCTTCGGTCGGCAACAACAAGACCTGGCTCGATCGCGCGGATCGCGTGATATTGGAAGTCAATCGCTGGCAGAACGAAGCGCTGGAAGGGATGCACGACATCTATTACGGCACCGCGCTGCCGCCCCACCGCGTTCCCATTCCGCTGGTACGGCCCGACGACCGGATTGGTGAGCCGACGCTGCGATGCGACCCCGAAAAGATCGTTGCGATCGTCGAAACCGATTCGCCCGATCGCAACCTTCCGTTCGCGCCGCCCGATGCTTGTGCGAATGCTATCGCCGGACACCTGCTGGAATTTTTCCGGCATGAAGTGGCGAAGGGCCGGTTGCCGGCGTCGCTGCTGCCCGTTCAATCGGGCGTCGGCAACATCGCCAATGCCGTGCTGTCGGGCCTGATCGACAGTCCGTTCGATAATATGACCGCTTATACCGAAGTGGTGCAGGACGGGATGATCGACCTGCTGGAGGCGGGGAAACTGCGCATGGCGTCGGCCACCGCCTTTTCGTTAAGCCCGGACAAGGCCGCGCATATCAATGATAATATGGCGTTTTTCCACGATCGTTTGATCTTGCGGCCGCAGGAGATCAGCAACCATCCCGAACTGGTCCGCCGTCTGGGCTGCATCGCCATGAACGGGCTGATCGAGGCGGATATCTATGGCAACGTCAATTCGACGCACATCATGGGATCGCGTATCCAGAACGGTATTGGCGGATCGGGCGATTTCGCGCGCAACGCCTATGTGTCGATCTTCATGACGCCCTCGATCGCGAAGAACGGTGCGATCTCCGCCATCGTGCCGCAGGCAAGCCATGTCGATCACATCACCCAGGATGTGCAGGTGATCGTGACCGAACAGGGGCTGGCCGATTTGCGCGGTCTTAGCCCCAGGAAACGGGCGGATGTCATCATCGCCAATTGCGTGCATCCCGAGTATCGCGACGCGCTGCGCGATTATTTCGACCGGGCGCGCATGCATTCCTATGGCCAGCAATCGCCATCGCTCCCCGGCGAAGCGTTGTCCTGGCACCAGCGCTTCATCGAAACCGGAAACATGCGCGCCTAAGGCCTCCGCCAGGGACGCCCCGATCGCGTCTATCCGGGGTATGCGCGTCGCTTTAAATCTTCTGTTTACGAACGCGGATTTATTAGCCGGTGACTTGGCTGGGTGTGTGAGGAAAGCGAACATGCAGGGGGCGTATCAGGAAGACGAACTGCTCGATCGCGCGGCCTTTGAGCAGGCGCGCAGCGAGTTGGGCGCCAATTTCGTCCGCATTGTCGGCTATTTTCGTGAAGACGGCGAAAAATCGCTGATCCGGATCGAAGAGGCAGGGGGCACACTGAACGCGGCGGCGCTGGTATTGCCGGCGCATACGCTGAAAGGCGAAGCGCGTCAGTTGGGTGCGGAATTGCTGGCCGACCTTGCCGAAACGATCGAGATGATCGGCCGCGAATGCGTTGAACAGCATGACGACCCCAGTGAGGCGATCGAACATATCGCCCGGCTGCGTTCGGTTTTCCGGGCGACGCTCGAAACGCTGGAAAGCGCGGCCAGTCCGCTGATGACGCGCAGGCCGGGGTTCGGCCGGCGCGTCGCGCCCTCAATCTGAAGGGGGCGGTGGTTATTCGATTTCGTCTTCGGATTTCGCGTTTAGCTGAATATAATTTTCCAGTCCCATGCGCTCGATCATTTCGAACTGGCGTTCCAGCGTGTCGACATGCTCTTCCTCGCTGTCGAGAATTCGCCGGAACAGATCGCGGCTGACATAGTCGCGCACCGTTTCGCAATATTCGATGGCATCGCGGAGCACCGCGATCGCCTCCATCTCCAGCGCCAGATCAGCCTTGATTATCTCCTCGACGCTTTCGCCGATGCGAAGCCGACCGAGAAGCTGGAAATTGGGAAGCCCGTCGAGAAAAAGGATGCGCTCCGCCAACCAGTCGGCGTGCTTCATCTCGTCGATCGATTCGTGCCGTTCGAACGCGGCCAGCCGCTTCACACCCCAATGGTCGAGCGTGCGATAGTGCAACCAATATTGGTTGACCGCGGTCAACTCGTTCTTGAGGACCGAATTCAGGAATTCGATGACGCGCTCGTCACCCTTCATCGCTTTCTCCTTAACGATTTGCCCTATCGCTTAAGCGAGCGGGGCAGGGGGCGCAAGGTCGGCCGATTCAGCGTTCAGGCGGCGGTGCGTTCTTCAGCGATGATCGCGCGGGCAAAGGGAACGCATTGACCGCATTTGGCCTGGCACCCCACCGCACGATACGCCTGGCAGGCGCTGGTGGCGCCGGCACGGGCGGCGGCGCGGACGTCTTTTTCCCGAATTGCATTGCACACGCAAACGACCATCGGTGTCTGTCTCCCAAGCTGCTGGGAGCCGGGATAGGGATATTGATAGCGAGTTGCAATAATTATTGCGGGTGGGTCGCAATATTAGCTGGCGGGGCCAGCGCGCTGCCGCGAAGCGGCTGAAGTTTGCCGCGCGCACAGCATCGCCACAACCATTCGAGCGGGCCATATCGAAAATGGCGGAGCCATGGTTCGGACCAGAGCAGGATGATCGCCCACACCGCGAAGACGACAAGATATAATTGCGCGCGGTCGAGCATACCGTACCAGCCCGTCCCATAGCCGTAGAACAGAAAGGTGCACAGCAGGCTGGTCCCGAGATAATTGGAAAAGGCCATGCGTCCGGCCGCCGCGATACGCCGCGACAGCGCGCCGGTGCGCGGAATCGCAAGGATGATCAGCGCCGCCCAGCCCATGATCATCAGCGGACGGACCGGAACGGTCGCCGTCATGACGATAGCGGCAACCGCCAGCGGGGTAAAACCGGTCAGCAGCAGCAGGGCGGCAAGCAGTGCATAGACGGGAAGGCCCACTCCGAATCCGATCAGCACCCATTTGCGATAGGTCGCGCGCGGCGCTTCTCCGGACAGGAAACCGGATTTCAGGCACGCCATGCCAAGCATCATATAGGCAAGCGTTTCGGCGCCGGAGAAGATCAGCGAATTTACCGGGCCGGAAAATGCGGTTTCCATTCTGTGGTTGAGGATCGCGCCATAGCCCGATCGGTACAGTGCGATCTGCGCCATCGACCATTCGCGTTCGGGGATGCCGAACCCGTGCCGGAATTGCGTCAGCGCCTGATGGACCTGTTCGCCCGCATCGGGCTGATGCGAGGCAAGCTGCATCATAAAGATTCCGAAGGGAAGCAGCAGCATCAGCGCGAATTGCGCGACCATAAGCGCAATTGCGCCAGCGATCAGTTTGTGGGGCGGCTGGGTGCGGAAGAACCAGGCGATCATCCCGACCAGCGCGTACAACGTCAGTATGTCGCCCCACCACATCAGCCATAAATGGATCAGGCCGAACACCAGCAGCCACACCATGCGGGCATAATGGGTGCGGATCGCGCTGTTGCCGCCTGCCTTGGCGCGCAGGATCACCATCAGCATCGATGCGCCGAACAGGAAGGAGAACAACCCCCGCATCTTCCCGTCGAAAAACAGGAAGTTGATCAGATACACGGCGATATCGCCCCCGTCGGCGCCGGGCTGCGCGAGGGGGTTGAGATAGGCCGGTTCGATCAGGCCGAATGCGGCGATGTTCATTGTCAGTATGCCCATCACCGCGACCCCGCGGATAATGTCCAGCGTGACGATCCGATCCGTTCCGGTGGTTGCCACCCCGACTCCCCCTTTAGGTGTTATATATAATCAACACACTAATGCGGGATGACACTGCACGACAAGTCCGTTTGCGTAGGGCGATCAGTGGCCAGGGCGGTGCGCCAGCTTGATCGCGCGGCCACCGGCAAGCGTCACGCCGCCCGCATGTACCATATCGCACGGCGATGCGGCGTCGAGCACGTCCGATTCGCTCAGTTCCTTGCCGTAGGCGACCCAGACAAAACCATTGGTGTCGAGCAGTTCGTGAAACGCGCCCAGTTCCTTGTCGAGCGTTTCGCGGCTTTCGACAAAGATCAATGCGCCCTCGATTCCCGCGGATGGGGCGGCGAGTTCTTCCATTCCCGCTTTTTCGGGCGCGATCGCCTTTCGCACATCGTCGGGCAGGTCGCGGAACCAGCACTTCATCCCGCGCTCGAAGCCGAGCTCTCGTGCAAGCGGGGGAAGTGTGTCGGTCATGCTGATATCCTTGGAAAAATCACGGGTGAGATGCCAACCGGCGGCGACGCTTTCCGTTCCCTCTGGCCGTTTCCCGTGCCGTGCCGGTTCAGGCCAGTGCCGCGTCCTCTCCCATCAATTTTGGGAAGAAGCCTTCATGCGCGGCGCGAAGCTCGTCAAGCGACACGACCGCATCGGCGTCTTCCAGTTCGAACACGATACGATCGCGAATGGTGCGGCCGAGCAGATCGACGACAACATCCGCTTTTTCCGAAGCTTCCATGAAATCGGCGAGCGAATCGTCGCGCAGCGTGACGACGTACAGTCCCTGATCCTCGCCGAAAAAGCTGCCCGCGACGCCGAAGGGCTGCGGTTCGTTGATCATCGCGCCGATGCCCGATGCCAGCGCCATTTCGGCAACCGCAACGGCAAGGCCGCCGTCCGATACGTCGTGACAGGCGGTGACCCAGCCATTTTCGATGCCGCTGCGGATGAAATCGCCCGCCTTGCGTTCGGCGCGCAAGTCGACCGGCGGGGGCGGGCCGTCTTCACGGCCGAGCACCTCGCGAAGCCAGAGCGACTGACCGAGATGGCCCATCCGGTCGCCGACGACCAGAATGGCATCGCCGGTTCCGGTGAAGCCGATCCGGCACGATCGGGTCCAGTCCTTCAGCAACCCGACGCCGCCGATCGCGGGCGTGGGAAGGATCGCCGAGCCGCCGCCGGTGGCCTTGCTTTCATTATACAGGCTGACATTGCCCGATACGATCGGGAAATCGAGCGCGCGGCACGCATCCCCCATGCCCTCCAGGCAACCGACGAACTGCCCCATGATTTCGGGGCGCTGCGGATTGGCGAAATTGAGGCAGTTGGTCACGGCAAGCGGCGTCGCGCCGACCGCCGACAGGTTGCGCCACGCCTCGGCAATCGCCTGTTTCCCGCCTTCGACAGGGTCCGCATGGCAATAGCGCGGGGTGCAGTCGGTGGTCATCGCCAGCGCCTTGTCGGTGCCGTGGACGCGCACCACCGCCGCGTCGCCGCCGGGGCGCTGTACCGTATCGGCACCGACCATATGGTCATATTGTTCCCATATCCAGCGGCGCGAAGCGATGTCGGGCGACCCGATCAGCGTCAGCAGGTCCGCCTTGATATCGCTGCATTCAGGGATGTCGTCGGGCATCGCGGGCACCACCGGCGCGACATGCGGACGATCATAAAGCGGCGCGTCGTCGGCGAGCGGACCGAGCGGGATGTCGGCCACCGTATCGCCGCGCCATTTCAGGACCATGCGCCCGGTGTCGGTGACCGTGCCGATGACAGCGAAGTCCAGTTCCCATTTGCGGAAGATGGCTTCGGCTTCGCCCTCGCGGCCGGGCTTCAGCACCATCAGCATGCGTTCCTGGCTTTCGGAAAGCATCATTTCATACGGCGTCATGCCGGTTTCGCGCTGCGGAACGTCGTCCATGACGAGTTCGATGCCGACGCCGCCCTTCGACGCCATTTCGACGCTGGACGAGGTGAGGCCGGCCGCCCCCATATCCTGAATCGCGACGATCGCATCCGATGCCATCAATTCAAGGCACGCCTCGATCAACAGTTTTTCGGTAAACGGATCGCCGACCTGAACCGTGGGGCGCTTCTCTTCCGAATCCTCGCCGAAATCGGCGCTCGCCATGGTCGCACCATGGATGCCGTCGCGCCCGGTCTTCGATCCGACATAGACGATCGGATTGCCCACACCGCTGGCCGCCGAATAGAAAATCCTGTCGGTATCCGCGACGCCGACCGTCATCGCATTGACCAGGATGTTGCCGTCATAGGCGGGATGAAAATTCACCTCTCCGCCGACGGTGGGAACGCCGACGCAATTGCCATAGCCGCCGATGCCGTGAACCACGCCCGCGATCAGGTGGCGCATCTTCGGATGATCGGGCCGGCCGAACCGAAGCGCGTTGAGGTTTGCGATCGGGCGCGCGCCCATCGTGAACACATCGCGCAATATGCCGCCCACGCCGGTCGCTGCGCCCTGATATGGCTCGATATAGCTGGGATGGTTGTGGCTCTCCATCTTGAAGATCGCCGCCTGGCCATCGCCGATATCGACCACCCCGGCATTTTCGCCGGGGCCGCAAATGACCTGCGGCCCTTCGGTGGGAAGCTTCTTCAGGTGGATGCGGCTGGATTTATAGCTGCAATGCTCCGACCACATGACGGAGAATATGCCCAGTTCGGTAAGGTTGGGTTCGCGTCCCATGGCGGCGAGCACGCGCTCATATTCCTCGGGGGAAAAGCCGTGCTCGGCGACGATCTGTGGCGTGATGTCGGTCATGTCTGCGCCTTTAGCGGGCGCGCGCGCATCCCGCTACCGTTTCGATCGCGATTTGCGGTTCCGGCGACGACGAAGCCGCCGGAACAGCCCGCGTTTGGAAATGGGTTCGAACATTTCCTCCGGCCCTTCGGGGTCGAGTATCTCGTTATCGGCGAGCCAGCTTTCCACCGCGTTGATTTCGGGAAGGCGATAGCGGCGCAGCCGCCGCCCCGTCCCAGCCAGCCGTTCGATCGTCGCGAGCAGCGACCCGGTTTCGGCCAGCACCGCCTTCACCCGATCCGCATCGCTGCCCAGATGTTCGGCGATCAGGTCATGCGCGACATGCGCGACCGCGTCGGCGCAACCGCTGTTGGCGCCGCGCGTCGAATCGATCGTCACGTCGCATTCGGTATCGAGGCGGAGCGATCGATTGTTGAAATTGGACGATCCGACGCGCAGGATTTGGCCGTCGATCACGGTGACCTTGGCATGGATATAGATCGGATTGCCGCCCGCCGTTTCGGCATGAAAAACGCCCAGCCGGCCGTGCGGATCGTTATTTTGCAATACGCGGAGCAGGCGCGCGCGCGCTGAATCCATCGCTTCCTGTTCCAACCATCCATCCGCCTTCACAGGATTGACGATGACGATTTCGGGGCCATCGGGTTCTTCCAGCCGCTTGCCGATCGCCTCTGCAATACGGCGCGAAGCGAAATACTGGCTTTCTGCATAGATCCAGTGTTCGGCCCGCGCGATCAGATCGAGATATAGTTGCTCGATCTCGCGGATCGGCTGCTGGTCCGGCATGGCGGGGAAGGAGCGCGAAATCGCTACATCGCAGTTTTCGAACGCCCTGGGCAGCGTTTCGGGCCAGCGCGGCTCGGTCGCCGGCGGTACGGGCAGCGGCGATCCGCCTGCGCGGGTCCAGCGGTCGCGGCAAAGTTCGCCCAGCGCTTTCGCCACCGGGCCGGTAAGCGCCGTCGTCGCATCGTGCCACGGGCCATACGCGTTGCCGCCCGGTTCGACCCGGTCGGGTTCCTTGTCGCGATGCGCGCGCGTGTCCCATCGGTCGTCGGTCATGTCGATCCCACCGCAAAAGGCGAGACAATCGTCGATGACCACAATTTTCTGATGGTGCGACGCCCCAGCGGGGTGGAAACGATCCAGTTTAAGATGAATGCGCTTGTGCCACCACCATCGCGCCAGCGTCAGCATCGTTCGGCCCCGCGCCAGGCTTTTCAACGCGCCGGTGTCCCAGCGCAGGATGTTGACATGCAGGCCGGGTTTTCGTGCGATCAGCCAGTCGAGGAATGCGCCGACTTCGCCCGGCGCTTCATCCTCATCATCCTGAACCAGGCGGATGCGGGCGTCGAAATCCCATCCGATCAGCAGAATCTGATGCTCGGCCTTTTTCATCGCATCGCGGCAAATGCGAAAATAATCGTCGGCGTCGACGATCACATTCGCCGCGCTCGCATGTTCGATCCGCCAGCAATTACGGCCGGGCTCAAGGGCAGGGACGGATGCGACCACGAAGGCTTACAGGATTTCCCGGACCTTTTCGGGCGGGCGGCCCAGCACCGCGCCCTTTTCGGTCTCCACAAGCGGCCGTTCGATCAGGATCGGATGTTCGGCCATGGCATCGAGGATTTCGCCTTCGCTCGCGTCTTTCAGCCCCAGTTCCTTCGCCTTCGCTTCCTGCGTGCGAAGGCCGTCGCGCGCCGATATGCCTGCGCGCTTGTACAGTTTGGCAAGCGTTTCGCGGCTGGGCGGCGATTCGAGATATTTCACAATATCGACCTCGACCCCCGGTTCCGCTTCGAGGATTTTCAGCGTCTCGCGCGATTTTGAGCAGCGCGGATTATGCCAGATCGTCGCCTTCATTCCGCTTCTTCTTCTTCTTCCCCGGCAAGCCATTCCTCAAGCCATTTGATCGTATAGGCCCCCTGCTGGAATTCGGGATTGTCGAGCAAGGCCTGATGCAGCGGGATCGTCGTTTTGATCCCTTCCACGACGAATTCGTCCAGCGCACGACGAAGCCGCATCAGCGCGCCCTTCCGCGTGCGGCCATAGACGATCAGCTTGGCGATCATGCTGTCGTAATATGGCGGAATCCGATACCCGGCGTACAGCCCGCTGTCGACGCGCACGTTCATCCCGCCGGGTTGGTGGAAATGGGTAACCTTGCCCGGCGACGGGGTGAAGGTGCGCGGGTCCTCGGCATTGATCCGGCACTCGATCGCGTGCCCGCGAAATTCGACGTCCTTCTGCGCGACCGAAAGCGGTTCGCCCTCGGCAATGCGAATCTGTTCGCGCACCAGGTCGAGGCCGGTGATCGCTTCGGTAACCGGATGTTCGACCTGAAGCCGGGTATTCATTTCAATGAAATAGAATTCACCTTTTTCCCAAAGAAATTCGATCGTCCCCGCGCCGCGATAGCCCATATCGGCCATCGCGCCAGCGACGATGCCGCCCATGCGTTCGCGCTCTTCAGCGCTGATGACGGGGGAGGGGGCTTCCTCCAGCACCTTCTGGTGACGTCGCTGCAGCGAACAGTCGCGCTCGCCCAGATGGATGGCGTTGCCATTGCCGTCGCCGAACACCTGAAATTCGATATGGCGCGGATTGCCGAGATATTTTTCCATATAGACGGTGGCGTCGCCGAACGCTGCCTTCGCCTCGCTGCCTGCCTGACGCATCAGCGTTTCGAGCTGGTCCTCACCCGGCACCACCTTCATGCCGCGGCCGCCACCGCCCGATGCCGCCTTTATGAGCACCGGATAGCCGATTTCGGCGGCCAGTTTCTTTGCCTCATCGACATCGGTGATCGCGCCGTCGGAACCCGGCACCAGCGGCAGGCCCAGTTTTCCGGCCGTGCGCTTCGCCTCCACCTTGTCGCCCATGATGCGGATATGTTCGGGCTTCGGGCCGACGAACAGGATGTTGTGTAACTCGACGATCTCGGCAAACTTCGCGTTTTCGCTCAGGAAACCATAGCCGGGATGGATCGCGTCGGCCCCGGAAACTTCCGCAGCCGAAATGATGTTCGGGATGTTGAGATAGCTTTCGCCCGCGGGCGGCGGGCCGATGCAGATCGCTTCGTCCGCAAGGCGGACATGCATGGCGTCGGCGTCGGCGGTCGAATGGACCGCCACGGTGCGAATGCCCATTTCGTGACAGGCGCGATGGATGCGCAGCGCGATCTCACCGCGATTGGCGATCAGCAGTTTTTCGATTCTGGCCATCGGTTACTCGACGATGACGAGCGGCTGGTCGAACTCGACGGGCTGGCCGTTTTCCACCAGCACCGCCTTCACCGTGCCCGAATTCGGCGCGCTGATCGGGTTCATCACCTTCATCGCCTCGACGATCAGCAGCGTGTCGCCCGCCTCGATCCTCTGGCCTGGGGCGATGAAGGGCTTCGTACCCGGTTCCGCCGCCAGATAGGCAGTGCCGACCATCGGCGAACGCACCGCGTCGGCATCGTCCTCGGCCGACGGGCCGGCGGTATCGACGGCGGGCACCGATGCGCCTGCGGGGGGCACCGGCGCGGCAGGGGCGGGCGCAGGTTGCGGCTGCGGCACGGCATAGTTTGCCGGGGCGGCGTTGCCCGGCTTGCGCGCGACACGAACCCGCCGGTCGCCGTCTTCCACCTCGATCTCGGTAAGCTGGGTATCGTCCAGAACCGCGGCGAGTTGCCGCACCAGGTCGATATCGACCGCGATTGCACCTGCGTGCTTCTTGTCTTCGCTCATGAACCCCTCTTAATACGAAGCGTGGCCTGTGTCAGAGAGTCGCGGCCGCTTCAAGCGCCAGAAGGTAGGAAAGCGCGCCGAAGCCCGCGATGGTTCCGCGCGCGGCGCGACCGATAAAGCTGACATGGCGGAATTCCTCGCGCGCATGCGGGTTGGACAAATGCACCTCTATGACCGGTGTCGTGATGCCCTTCACCGCATCGTGGAGCGCGACCGATGTGTGGGTAAGCCCGCCGGGGTTGAGGATCACCGCCTTCGCTTCTCGCGACTGCGCCTCGTGCAGCCAATCGATCAGGTGCCCTTCATGATTCGACTGGCGAAGGTCGATTTCCAGATCGAGTTCGCCCGCCCGGTCCTGAAGCCGTCCGGCAATGTCGTCCAGCGTCTCGTTGCCGTAAATTTCGGGTTCGCGAAGCCCGAGCAGGTTCAGGTTCGGACCGTTGAGGACGAAAATCGTTTGCGCCAAGGAACAGCCTTTCGGTTGCGGGGCGCGGGCCGCGCCCCTAAATCGCCATCGGTCTTACGGCACAGGGAAAGCAATGCACAAGGACGGCACCGCATCGATCCGCATCAATGGCGAACACCGCCGGGTAAAGGCCGGGCACAGCATCGCCGAACTGGCGAGCGAACTGGGTTTCGTTCCCGAAAAGATCGCGGTCGAACGCAATCTGGAGGTCGTTCCGCGCTCCAAATTGGGCGAGGTGAGGGTCGAGGACGGCGACGAGCTGGAGATTGTCCATTTCGTCGGCGGCGGCGATCATCAGGCGGCGATCGACGATGACAGCTGGACGGTCGCTGGACGAACGTTTCGCTCGCGGCTGATCGTGGGCACCGGAAAATACAAGGATTTCGCGCAGAACGCGGCTGCGCTTGAGGCGTCGGGGGCGGACATCGTCACTGTGGCGGTGCGCCGGGTGAACGTGTCCGATCCCAAAGCGCCGATGCTGACCGATTATATCGACCCCCAAAAGGTCACCTATCTGCCCAACACCGCCGGATGCTTCACCGCGGATGAGGCTGTGCGCACATTGCGGCTGGCGCGCGAAGCCGGCGGCTGGGACCTGGTCAAGCTGGAAGTACTGGGCGAGGCGAAGACGCTGTACCCCGATATGCGTGAAACGCTGAAAGCGACTGAAACGCTGGTCGCCGAAGGGTTCAAGCCGATGGTTTATTGCACCGATGATCCGATCGCGGCGAAACAGCTGGAGGAGGCGGGCGCGGTGGCGATTATGCCGCTGGGCGCGCCGATCGGATCGGGGCTGGGCATCCAGAACCGGGTGACGATCCGCCTGATCGTGGAAGGTGCGAACGTGCCCGTGCTGGTCGATGCCGGGGTCGGCACCGCTTCGGATGCGGGCGTGGCGATGGAACTCGGCTGTGACGGCGTGTTGATGAACACCGCCATTGCAGAGGCGAAGGACCCGATCATGATGGCGCGCGCGATGAAGCTGGCGGTGGAAAGCGGCCGGCTCGCCTATCGCGCGGGGCGCATGGGCAAGCGCCGCTACGCCGACCCCTCCAGCCCGTTGTCGGGCCTGATCTGAAAGGATCGGCGCGCCGGGGACGGAGGGTGCAGGATATGAAGAAAGGATATCAGTCCGGATCGCGTGCCCATGCCGCCTCGACAGTCCGCGTCAGCAGTTTTGCTGCCGATTCCGGCCAGCCCGAAATGCGCGCCGTGGCGGGCGGGGTTTTCACGATGGGATCGGACCGTTTCTATCCCGAAGAAGCGCCGACCCGCCGGGTTCGCGTCGATCCGTTCGAAATCGACATATATCCAGTGACGAACGCCGATTTCGCGCGGTTTGTTGCCGATACCGGCCATGTCACCATGGCGGAGGAAGCCCCGAATCCAGAAGAGTATCCCGGCATCCTTCCCGAAATGTGCCATGCTGGCTCGCTTGTCTTTCGGAAAACGAAGACGCCGGTCGATACCTCAAATCCCGGCCAATGGTGGGAATTCTGCTTTGGCGCGGATTGGCGTCACCCGCTTGGTCCGCAAAGCGCGATCGAGGGGCTGGACGATCACCCGGTTGTCCACATCGCCTATCGCGATGCCGAAGCCTATGCGGCCTGGGCGGGCAAGGCGCTTCCCACCGAAGCTGAATGGGAATGTGCCGCGCGTGGCGGTGTGGAGGGCGCGGAATATGCCTGGGGCGACGAACTGGCCCCGGCGGGCAGAATGATGGCGAATTACTGGCAGGGGCTGTTCCCCTTCGCCAATCAGTGCCTGGACGGATGGGAAAGAACTTCCCCCGTCGGAAGCTTTCCGGCGAACGATTTCGGCATTTACGACATGATCGGTAATGTGTGGGAATGGACCGCCGACTGGTGGAGCGCCAGACCGGCTGCGTCCCCCAGAAAATGCTGTGCAATCGAAAATCCGCGCGGCGGCACCCGGCGCCGGAGCCTCGACCCCGAACAGCCGCAAATCGCTATCGGGCGAAAGGTGCTGAAGGGCGGATCGCATCTGTGCGCCGAAAATTACTGCCAGCGCTATCGCCCCGCCGCCCGCCATCCGGAAATGATCGAGAGTTCGACTTCGCATATCGGATTTCGCTGCGTCCGGAGGCCATGAACGACTTCATTCATGAAGTAGCCGAATATCACTCGCATGATCGGGCCATCGCGGGTTACGCAGCACCGTAAGATGCTCGGCGGCACCACGTGTCTCGTCCCAGGATTTAATGGTGCGGATCGCGCATCGCCGAACTTGCCAGGCATATGATCGAGAAGCAGCCGCCCGACCTTTCCGGATTGCTGCTGTGTACAATGCCGGGCTTCGTCACCCGGATTCGAGGTGGAGGAAGGCGAGCCGGTCGAGGCAGGCCAGCCGCTTGCGGTGGTCGAGGCGATGAAGATGGAAAACATCCTGCGCGCCGAAAAATCGGCCGTGGTCAAATCGCTCAACGCAAAGCCGGGCGACAGCCTGGCCTTGATGCGGTAATCATGGAATTTGAAGGCAGAAAGCGACCCTAATTGTAATCATTGAGCCCACCGCCTCAGACACTACGGAACGTCGATAATGCGGCCTACGCGCACGAGAAGCCCGCTGGGATCGCTAACCGAAAACTCATATGTGCCCCACGGTTTCTCGTGCGGCGCGCCCTCTTCGATTATGAGTTCGCGCACGGCCTCGGCCAGTGCGTCGACGTCTTCGACATAAAGGTACAAGCCGAACGGATTGTCTTCGATGTTCCTTGGCCAACCGGCTACATGGGTGAGGTGAAGGTGCCACCCATGACCGTCGTCCAGTATGCGGTAGTGGCCATAATCGCTAACCACATCGAACTTCAGGCGCCGATAGAATGCCTCGCTCTTATCCAAATCGTTGCTCGGAATTATCGCAACTGCCCGATGGTCCATGCTCATAGTCTCCCAGATCAGATCATTGTGTGGTCTGGCCGCACTCTTCGCTTTTGACGAGTGCTAAAACATCTCGGACACGTCGAATCGGACATAGGACGGCAGATGTCCGGCGAACCAGACTTCGATTGCGCGGTTGCCGATGCTAAGCAGCCGCAAATGCTCGCCTTGCCATTGTCAGAGACTCGCAGTGTATCCCGCACTCGCGCTGCTATCGTCGATGCCTTCACCGCACTTGCGCTGCGGCACCGGTATGAAACGCTACGCGCATCCGATATCATTGCGCTCGCCGGCCTCGGAAAATCGACTTTCTATGAGCACTTTCGCGGCAAGGACGATGTCTTGGTTCATGCTTTGCAGCCCGTTGTTCTGGCTCTTGCAACGGCAGCTTCAGGGCGTGCGGCCCGTTCTTACGTTTGCGAAACGGTCCGGCATCTCTGGGAGCGCAGGTCGGTCTGGCGGGCTCTCTTGGATTCGACCGCAGCACCGGCCGTTCAGCGGTGTCTTTCGGAAGCCATTCGATCGCATGGCACTCGGGCGGGTCTCAAAGACAATGCTGCGTTCTTAGCTGCAAAAGGGATCGCGGCTGCTCAATTTGCGATACTGAGAAGCTGGCTGGCGGGGGAGGTCCCTTCTACGAATGACGACATCACGGACAGTTTGATCGCCTGTTCGCAACTTCTCCGACGCGATCAAGTTTGAGTGGCGAAAGGCTCGGCATTGTAGCACACCTTTCCCAAACTGGACCGTCGCGAAATCACCCAATCTCGGCCATTCGCTAAGCGTGGCTGCTATCTGATCGGATGACCGCTTTCAGGTAGCATGTAGCCGACCGTTTACGACCGAAATGGGCGCGAACTTGCCGTAGCAAACATCCTTGAAGCCGGAACACCTCACCCTGAGCGCCGCATAAAAAAAGCCGCCGCCCGGTATTCCGGACGGCGGCTTTTTCGTGTCGGCCCGGCAGGCGGGCGGTAGGGGGATTATTCCTTGTTCAAGTAATCGCCCGCCGCTTCGTCGCTGCCGTCGCCGGAGGTTTCGACCGATTCCAGCGCGTCGGACGTCACCATCGCATCGACGGGGTCCTGTGCCAGTTCGGCCTCATGCTCCTTTTCGGCCGTGTCGGCGGCGATCAGCGCTTCCTGAAGCTTGCGCTGCTGGGCGCGCAGCGCCGCGTCACGCGACGTCGCGGCGATCCGCATCCGGTTCATGCCCGCGCCCGTACCCGCCGGGATCAGGCGGCCGACGATGACATTTTCCTTCAGCCCGATCAGCGTGTCCTGCTTGCCCTGCACCGATGCTTCGGTGAGGACGCGCGTGGTCTCCTGGAACGACGCCGCCGAAATGAAGCTGCGGGTCTGCAGGCTGGCCTTGGTGATGCCGAGCAGGATGGGCTTGCCTTCGGCGCGCGCCTGATTCTTGCCCAGCTTCTCGTTCACCGCGTCCATCTCTTCGCGATCCACCTGCTCACCGGGGAGCAGGGTGGTGTCGCCGGCGGCCGTGATCTCGACCTTTTGCAGCATCTGGCGAACGATCACCTCGATGTGCTTGTCGTTGATCTTCACGCCCTG
Organism: Stakelama flava; assembly: GCF_019351405.1. Classification (GTDB taxonomy): domain Bacteria; phylum Pseudomonadota; class Alphaproteobacteria; order Sphingomonadales; family Sphingomonadaceae; genus Sphingomonas; species Sphingomonas flava_A. Next base: position 175,128 of record NZ_JAHWZX010000002.1, on the reverse strand, counting down.
CAGTCGATAGACTTCCTGAATTTCGCTGACCAGATATTCGGCCAGCGCTTCCACGCCCAGCACTTCGAGGATGTCGTGCGGATCGGGCGATCCGCCGATCAGATTCTCGCCGCGCTTGACATAGTCGCCTTCCTGAACGTCGATCACCTTCGACTTCGGCACCAGATATTCGACGATGTCGCCATCCTCGGGCTGAATGCCGATCTTGCGCTTCGCCTTGTAATCCTTGCCGAACACCACCCGGCCGGAGACCTTGGCGATGATCGCGTTCTCCTTGGGCTTGCGCGCCTCGAACAGTTCGGCGACGCGCGGCAGACCGCCGGTGATGTCGCGCGTCTTGGCCGATTCGCGGGCAACACGGGCAAGCACGTCGCCCGCCTTTACCTCGGCACCGTCCTCGACGCTGATCACCGCGCCCGGCTGAAGCATATAGCGGCCGGCCTCACCCGATTCCGCGTCGTGCAGCGTCAGGCGGGGACGAAGGTCTTCCTTCGACTTGCCGCGATATTCGGTGACGACGCGCTGGGTGATGCCCGTCGCTTCGTCGACCTGCTCGGTCAGCGTCTTGTTATCGATAAGGTCCTGATACTTCACCGTACCGGGGTGATCGGTGATCACCGGCATGGTGTACGGGTCCCATTCGGCCATCCGGTCGCCCTTGCTGACGATATGGCCATCGTCGAACATGACATAGGCGCCATAGGGGATGCGGTGCACCGCGCGCTCGCGGCCCTCATCGTCGAGGATCGCCAGCTCGCCGTTGCGGCTGAGTACCACGCGGCGGCCGCGCTGGTCCTCGATTACGCGCAGGTCGCGGAACTCGACCTTGCCGTCGGCCGGAGCCTCAAGGTTGGACTGTTCGTTGAGCTGTGCCGCGCCGCCGATGTGGAAGGTACGCATGGTAAGCTGCGTACCCGGTTCACCGATCGACTGCGCCGCGATGACGCCGACGGCTTCACCGATATTCACCGGTGTACCGCGGGCAAGGTCGCGGCCATAGCATTTGCCGCACACGCCGATCTTCGATTCGCACACCAGCGGCGAGCGGATCTTCATGCCCTGGACGCCGATTTCCTCGATCCGCGCGACCATCGCTTCGTCGAGCAGCGTGCCCGACGGGATGACGACCTTGCCGGTCTTCGAATCGACCACGTCCTCCGCGGTGGTACGGCCAAGGATACGTTCGCCGAGCGATGCGATCGTCGAACCGCCCTGAACGATCGCCTTCATCTCCAGCGCGCGTTCGGTGCCGCAATCATCCTCGATGATGACGCAGTCCTGGCTGACATCGACCAGACGGCGGGTCAGATAGCCCGAGTTCGCCGTCTTGAGCGCGGTGTCGGCCAGACCCTTGCGGGCGCCGTGGGTCGAGTTGAAATATTCAAGGACGGTCAGGCCTTCCTTGAAGTTCGAGATGATCGGCGTTTCGATGATCTCGCCCGACGGTTTGGCCATCAGGCCGCGCATACCGGCGAGCTGCTTCATCTGCGCCGGCGAACCACGCGCACCGGAATGCGACATCATGTAGATCGAGTTGATCGGCTTCTCACGGCCCTTATCCGGCCCGTCTTCATAGTGACGCACCGCGCGGATTTCGTCCATCATGGCGTTCGCCACCTGATCGCCGCAACGGCTCCAGGCGTCGATGACCTTGTTGTACTTTTCCTGCTGAGTGATCAGGCCGTCCTGATATTGCTGTTCGTAATCGGCGACCAGCGCACGGGTTTCCTCTACCATCCCGTCCTTCGATTCGGGGATGACCATGTCGTCCTTGCCGAACGAAATGCCCGCCTTGAACGCGTGGCGGAAACCCAGCGTCATGATGCCGTCGGCGAACAACACTGTCTCCTTCTGGCCGGTGTGGCGATAGACGGTGTCGATGACGTCGCCGATCTCCTTCTTAGTCAGCAGGCGGTTGATCGTTTCGAACGGCACCTTGTGGCTCTGCGGCAGCTTTTCGCCGATCAGCAGGCGGCCCGGCGTTGTTTCAACGCGCTTCAGATACACGTCGCCATTCTCGTCGGTCTGCGGCACGCGGGTGGTGATCTTCGTGTGAAGCGTCACCGCGCCGGTATCGAGCGCCTGATGGATTTCGGCCATGTCGCCCAGGATCATGCCTTCGCCGGGTTCCTTTTCCTTCTCCATCGAGAGGTAATAGAGACCCAGCACCATGTCCTGCGACGGCACGATGATCGGCTTGCCGTTGGCGGGGGACAGGATGTTGTTGGTGCTCATCATCAGCACGCGGGCTTCCAGCTGCGCCTCAAGGCTCAGCGGAACGTGCACGGCCATCTGATCGCCGTCGAAATCGGCGTTGAAAGCGGAGCAGACCAGCGGGTGAAGCTGGATCGCCTTGCCCTCGATCAGGACCGGTTCGAACGCCTGAATGCCAAGGCGGTGGAGCGTCGGTGCGCGGTTCAGCATCACCGGGTGCTCGCGGATCACCTCGTCAAGGATGTCCCAGACTTCCTTGCGTTCCTTTTCGACCCACTTCTTCGCCTGTTTCAGGGTCATGGACAGACCCTTGGCGTCGAGCCGGGCATAGATGAACGGCTTGAACAGCTCGAGCGCCATCTTTTTGGGCAGGCCGCATTGGTGCAGCTTCAGTTCGGGGCCGGTCACGATGACCGAACGGCCCGAATAGTCGACGCGCTTGCCGAGCAGGTTCTGACGGAAGCGGCCCTGCTTGCCCTTCAGCATATCGGACAGCGATTTCAGCGGACGCTTGTTCGCACCAGTGATCGTGCGGCCGCGACGGCCGTTGTCGAACAATGCGTCGACCGATTCCTGCAGCATGCGCTTTTCATTGCGCACGATGATGTCGGGCGCGCGCAGTTCCATCAGCCGCTTCAGTCGGTTGTTGCGGTTGATGACGCGGCGATACAGATCGTTCAGGTCCGAGGTCGCGAAGCGGCCACCGTCCAGCGGGACCAGCGGGCGCAGTTCGGGCGGAATGACCGGAACGACGTCGAGGATCATCCATTCGGGGCGATTGCCCGAATCGATAAAGCTTTCGACGACCTTCAGCCGCTTGATGATCTTCTTGGGCTTCAGTTCCGACTTGGTCTCGGCCAGTTCTTTCAGCAGGTCGTCGCGCTCGGTCTCGAGATCGAGGTCCATGAGCATCGCCTTGACCGCTTCCGCGCCGATTCCGGCCGAAAAGGCGTCTTCGCCATATTCGTCCTGCGCGTCGAGCAGTTCGTCCTCGGTCATCAGCTGGTATTTTTCCAGCGGGGTGAGGCCCGGTTCGGTGACGATATATGCTTCGAAATACAGAACGCGCTCAAGCTGCTTCAACTGCATGTCGAGCAGCAGGCCGATACGGCTGGGCAGCGATTTCAGGAACCAGATATGCGCGACCGGGGCGGCCAGTTCGATATGGCCCATGCGCTCGCGGCGGACCTTCGAAACGGTCACTTCCACGCCGCACTTTTCGCACACAATGCCCTTGTACTTCATGCGCTTGTACTTGCCGCACAGGCATTCGTAATCCTTTATCGGACCGAAGATGCGCGCGCAGAACAGGCCGTCACGCTCGGGCTTGAACGTGCGATAGTTGATCGTTTCGGGCTTCTTGATCTCGCCGAAGCTCCACGAACGGATGCGGTCGGGCGAGGCAAGGCCGATCTGGATCTGGTCGAAGGTTTCCGGCTTGGCCAGCGGATTCGAAAAGTTGGTCAGTTCGTTCATGTTTTAATTCCCTTCGGGGAAGATATCTCTGGCGGGCGGGGAAGGCCGGGCGTCACCGGTCGGCGACGCCCGAAATTCCTTATTCCGCCGCCTCGGCCATGCCGCCGTCCTCTTCGTCCTCATGGGACTTGAGTTCGACGTTGAGGCCGAGCGAGCGCATTTCCTTCACCAGCACGTTGAAGCTTTCCGGAATGCCGGCCTCGAACGTGTCGTCGCCCTTGACGATCGCCTCATAGACCTTGGTGCGGCCGACCACGTCGTCCGATTTCACCGTCAGCATTTCCTGCAAGGTATAGGCGGCGCCATACGCCTGAAGCGCCCACACCTCCATCTCGCCGAAACGCTGGCCGCCGAACTGCGCCTTACCGCCCAGCGGCTGCTGGGTGACGAGGCTGTACGGTCCGATCGAACGCGCGTGGATCTTGTCGTCGACCAGGTGGTGCAGCTTCAGCATATAGATGATGCCCACGGTCACCTTGCGGTCGAACGCATCGCCCGTGCGCCCGTCGAACAGCGTGGACTGGCCCGACGGATCGAGGCCCGCCAGTTCCAGCATCGCCGTCACGTCGCTTTCGCGCGCACCGTCGAACACCGGGGTGCCCATGGGAACGCCTGTGCGGACATTGTGGACAAGCTCGGCAACCTGTTCGGGGTCGCGCGCATCGATCTCAGCGACGTAATGATCGCCATAGATCGCCTTCAACCGGTCCCGCACCGCATCGGGCATCGCGCCCGGCTGGGCATCGGGATTGGCCTCGCGCCAGTCTTCAAGCTGCCGTGCGACCTGCATGCCCAGATTGCGGGCGGCCCAGCCGAGATGCGTTTCGAAAATCTGACCGACATTCATGCGGCTCGGCACGCCAAGCGGGTTGAGCACCAGATCGACCGGGGTCCCGTCTTCCAGGAACGGCATGTCCTCGACCGGCAGGATGCGGCTGATAACGCCCTTGTTGCCGTGACGGCCGGCCATCTTGTCGCCCGGCTGCAGCTTGCGCTTCACCGCGACGAAGACCTTGACCATCTTCAGCACGCCCGGCGGCAGTTCGTCGCCACGTTCCAGCTTCTCGCGGCGATCCTCGAACTTGTCGCGGATCTTCTTCACCGCTTCGTCATACTGGCCCTTGATGGCTTCAAGGTTCGCCTGAACCGAATCGTCGGCGACGGCGAACTTCCACCACTCGTGGCGATCGACGCTTTCCAGCACGTCGTGATCAATCGCGACGCCCTTCTTCACGCCCTTGGGCGCGGCGGTGGCAGTCTGGTCCAGCAGCATCTCGCGCAGCCGCGACCAGGTCGCACGGTTGAGGATCGCGCGTTCGTCGTCGGAGTCCTTGCGAAGCCGCTCGATTTCCTCGCGCTCGATCGCCAGCGCGCGCTCGTCCTTGTCGATGCCGTGGCGGTTGAACACCCGCACATCGACGATCGTGCCGGAAACGCCCGGCGGCAGGCGAAGCGAGGTATCGCGCACATCGCTGGCCTTTTCGCCGAAGATCGCGCGGAGCAGCTTTTCCTCCGGCGTCATCGGGCTTTCGCCCTTGGGCGTGATCTTGCCGACCAGAATGTCGCCCGGCTCGACCTCTGCGCCGACATAGACGATGCCCGCTTCGTCAAGGTTGCGCAGCGCTTCCTCGCCGACGTTCGGAATGTCGCGGGTGATGTCTTCGGGACCCAGCTTGGTGTCGCGGGCCATGACCTCGAACTCGTCGATATGGATCGAGGTGAAGACATCGTCCTTCACGATCCGTTCGGAGATCAGGATCGAATCCTCGTAGTTATAGCCGTTCCAGGGCATGAACGCGACGAGCGCGTTGCGGCCCAGCGCCAGTTCGCCGAATTCGGTCGAGGGGCCGTCGGCGATCACGTCGCCGGCATTGACCACATCGCCCACCTTCACCAACGGACGCTGCGTGATGCAGGTTGATTGGTTAGAGCGTTCGAACTTCATCAGCGTGTAGATGTCGACGCCGCTTTCGGTGGCGTCCACCTCACCGGTGGCACGGATCACGATACGGGCGGCATCGACCTGATCGACGATGCCCGCGCGCTTTGCCGCGATCGCAGCGCCCGAATCGCGGGCCACGGTCGCTTCCATGCCGGTGCCGACGAACGGCGCCTCGGCACGGACCAGCGGCACCGCCTGGCGCTGCATGTTCGATCCCATCAGCGCGCGGTTGGCGTCATCGTTTTCCAGAAACGGAATGAGCGACGCCGCGACCGACACCAGCTGTTTGGGGCTGACGTCCATCAGCGTGATCGATTCGCGCATCGCCATCAGGAACTCGCCCGCCTGACGGCTGGAGATGATTTCCTCGACGAAGCTGCCATCCTCGTTCAACTCGGCATTCGCCTGCGCGATGGTGTGCTTCTGCTCTTCCATCGCCGACAGATAGACGACCTCGTCGGTCACCTTGCCGTCGATCACCTTGCGGTACGGCGTTTCGATAAAGCCGTATTTGTTGACCCGGCTGAACGTCGCAAGGCTGTTGATCAGACCGATATTCGGGCCTTCAGGCGTTTCGATCGGGCAGATACGGCCATAATGCGTGGGGTGAACGTCGCGAACTTCGAAGCCCGCACGCTCGCGGGTAAGCCCGCCCGGCCCAAGCGCCGAAACGCGGCGCTTATGGGTGACTTCTGACAGCGGGTTGGTCTGATCCATGAACTGCGAAAGCTGCGACGAACCGAAGAATTCACGCACCGCGGCGACCGCCGGCTTCGCGTTGATCAGGTCGTTCGGCATGACGGTCGACACATCGACGCTCGACATGCGCTCCTTCACCGCGCGCTCCATGCGCAGCAGGCCGACACGATACTGGTTTTCCAGCAGTTCGCCCACCGAACGCACACGGCGATTGCCGAGATTGTCGATATCGTCGACTTCGCCCTTGCCGTCCTTCAGGTCGACCAGCGTCTTGACCACCGCCAAGATATCCTCGGTGCGAAGCGTCGTTACCGTATCCTCGGCATCGAGGTCGAGGCGCATGTTCAGCTTCACCCGGCCGACCGCCGACAGGTCGTAGCGGTCAGGATCGAAAAACAGCCCGCCGAATAGCGCTTCGGCGGTTTCCAGGGTCGGCGGCTCGCCGGGGCGCATCACGCGATAAATGTCGGAAAGTGCCTGCTGGCGCTCCTCGGCCTTGTCGGCCTTCAGCGTGTTGCGGATCCACGGACCGGTCGCGACGTGATCGATATCGAGCAGGTCGATCCGATCGATTCCGGCCTTGTCCAGCTTTTCCAGATTTTCGGGGCTGACCTCATCGCCCGCCTCGACATAAATCTCGCCGGTCTTTTCGTTGATCAGGTCATAGGCCGAATAGCGGCCATAGATTTCCTCGGTGGGAATGAGCAGGGATTCCAGCCCGTCCTTCTTCGCCTTGTTGGCGGCGCGGGGCGAAATCTTCTGCCCCGCCGGGAAAACGACTTCGCCCGACGCGGCATCGACAATGTCGAACGCCGGCTTCTGACCGCGCCAGTTTTCCACCGCGAACGGAATCTGCCAGCCGCCTTCGCCGCGCACCCAGCTGATGCGGTTGTAGAAATAGTTGAGGATTTCTTCGGAATTGAGCCCCAGCGCATAGAGCAGGCTGGTCACCGGCAGCTTGCGCTTGCGGTCGATGCGGACGTTGACGATGTCCTTGGCATCGAATTCGAAATCGAGCCACGAACCGCGATAGGGGATGACGCGCGCGGCGAACAGATATTTGCCGCTGGCATGCGTCTTGCCGCGATCATGGTCGAACAACACGCCCGGCGACCGGTGCATCTGGCTGACGATCACACGCTCGGTGCCGTTGATGATGAACGTGCCGTTCGACGTCATCAGCGGCATGTCGCCCATATAGACGTCCTGTTCCTTGATATCGAGGACCGACTTGGCCTCGGTATCGGGATCGACCTCGAACACGATCAGGCGCAGCGTGACGCGCATCGGCGCTGCATAAGTGATGCCGCGCTGACGGCATTCCTCGGTATCGAACTTGGGATCTTCCAATTCGTAATTGACGAAATCCAGTTCGGCCGTGCCGGCGAAATCGCGGATCGGGAAAACGCTGCGCAGCGTCTTTTCCAGCCCCGATACATAATCGATCGAAGGGTCGGAACGCAGGAATTGTTCGTAGGATTCGCGCTGAACCTCGATCAGGTTCGGCATCTGCACCACTTCGTGAATGTCGCCGAATACCTTGCGGATGCGGCGCTTCATCGCGCCACCCTCGATTGCCTTGGTCGCCATGTCGCTTGTCAGCCTTTTATCTTGTGCGTCGAACGTCTCGCCCCCGGAATCCCTCCGGGGCGGGCACGCGAAGAAACGCGAAAAGGCCGCAAGCCTCCGATATTCGGAAACCGCAGCTTCTCAGCGTCTCTGAAATCCTGGCCCGATCCATTCCTGTGAAACGCTGCGCTACGGCGCTTCCTTTCCCGATCGGTAGGATGACGGTGATATAGGATCACAAATGCGACAAGTCAAATCGCTGGTGCGAAGATGAACGCGCGATAAACACCGGTGTCGCGAAAGCTGAACCTGCGATAAACGGCGGAATTCCGTCGCTTCCAAGGCTCGGTTCATCGTAATTGGGCCAAGCATCAGGGAACGCGCGTCGCCCGGTAACGCTTCTCCTTCCCGCAGTCATCGCCGCCTTTTTCGAATTCGGCAACGACGATCCGTCCGGTGCGGACAGCATTGCTTCCGGACGGGAACGGGAACGGTCTTGGCCAGTAGCGTATTGCCGGGACGGTGATGGCCGGGGGGCGAGGGCTTCCCGGCCATCATCCTTCAGAGAAAAAGCATGTTGGCCTGGCGATCGCAGCAACCGCCGCTTGCCGTGGTTTCAGGCGTCGATAACGTCTTCGTCCAGCCGACCGGCATTTTCCTGAATGAATGCGAAGCGATGGGCGGGATTGTTGCCCATCAGCCGATCGACAAGGTCCTTCACCTCAGCGCGCTCTTCATATTCCTGCGGCAAGGTGATGCGGATCAGATTGCGGCTCTTCGGATCCATCGTCGTTTCGCGAAGCTGGCCGGGATTCATCTCGCCAAGCCCCTTGAAGCGCGCCACTTCCACCTTCTTGCCCTTGAACGCCTCGGCTTCCAATTCGGCGCGGTGCGCATCGTCGCGCGCATACAGGCTCTTGGTGCCCGATGTCAGGCGATAGAGCGGCGGCTGGGCGAGGTACAGATGCCCGCGCCGCACGACTTCCGGCATTTCCTGAAAGAAGAACGTCATCAGCAGCGTCGCGATATGCGCGCCGTCGACATCGGCATCGGTCATGATGATGATCCGGTCATAGCGCAGGTCGCCGGGGCGGCACTCCTTGCGCGTGCCGCATCCCATCGCCTGGATCAGATCGGCGATCTCCTGATTGGCGAGGATCTTCGCGCTTGTCGCCGATGCGACGTTCAGGATCTTGCCGCGAATGGGCAATATCGCTTGAGTCTTGCGGTCGCGCGCCTGTTTCGCGCTGCCGCCTGCGCTGTCGCCCTCGACGATGAAAAGTTCAGTGCCTTCGGACGCATCCGCCGAACAGTCGGTCAGCTTGCCGGGCAGGCGCAGCTTGCGGCTGCTGGTCGCGGTCTTGCGCTTGACCTCGCGCTCCTGCTTGCGCCGCAGCCGTTCGTCCATGCGTTCGAGCACATAGCCGAGAAGCGCCTTTCCCCGGTCCATGTTGAGCGACAGGAAATGGTCGAAATGATCGCGCACCGCGCGCTCGACCAGCCCGGCCGCTTCGGGGCTGGTCAGCCGGTCCTTGGTCTGGCTTTGAAACTGCGGATCGCGGATGAAGACCGACAGCATCAACTCGCTGCCCGTCATCACGTCATCGGCGGTCAGGTCCTTCGCCTTTTTCTGCCCCGTCAGGTCGCCGAATGCGCGCAATCCCTTCACCAGCGCGGCGCGAAGCCCCTGTTCGTGCGTGCCGCCGTCGGGGGTGGGGATGGTGTTGCAATACCAGCTATAGCTTCCCTCGCTCCATAGCGGCCAGGCGACGGCCCATTCGACCTTGCCCTGCTGGTCGGGAAAATCCTGCTGCCCGGTAAAGAAGTCCGCGGTCGCGCATTCTCGCGCGCCCACCTGTTCCTTCAAATGGTCGGCAAGCCCGCCGGGGAACTGGAACACCGCTTCGGACGGCGTATCGTCCGAAATCAGCGCGGCATCGCACCTCCAGCGTATCTCCACCCCCGCGAAAAGATAGGCCTTGGACCGGGCGAGCTTGTACAGGCGCGCCGGTTTGAACTGCATTTCCCGGCCGAAAATCTCGGTATCCGGGGTGAAGCGCACTGTAGTTCCGCGTCGGTTGGGGGCCGCGCCCGCATTTTCCAGCGGGCCGAGCGTTATCCCACGCGAAAAATGCTGGCGGTATAATTTGCGGTCGCGCGCCACCTCCACCACCGTGTCGGACGACAGCGCGTTGACGACGCTCACCCCAACGCCATGCAGGCCGCCTGAGGTCGCATAGGCCTTGCCCTGAAACTTGCCGCCCGAATGAAGCGTGGAAAGGATGACCTCCAGCGCGGACTTGCCCGGAAATTTGGGGTGCGGATCGATCGGGATTCCGCGTCCGTTATCGGTGACGGTCAGGCGATTGCCCGCCTCCAGCGTCACCTCGATCCGGTTGGCGTGGCCCGCCACCGCTTCGTCCATCGCATTGTCGATCACCTCGGCGGCAAGGTGATGCAGCGCGCGCTCGTCGGTGCCGCCGATATACATGCCTGGGCGGCGGCGGACGGGTTCCAGCCCTTCGAGCACCTCGATCGAGGAGGCGTCATAGTCTTCCTTGGGAGCGGAACCGGAAGCGAACAGGTCTTCGGACATGGTGTCGGCTATAGGGGGCGGCGCGATCGGTGCGCAAGCGGTGAACATCGCCGTCGCCCGTACGTTACGCAGGCGGTGCAACCTATCAGGAGGACGCTGTTCATGTCGCTGCTGCTCGATCTGGCCAATATATTGGGCGGCTTTCTGCTCGCCATCGCGCTGCTCGAACAAAGCCCGAAGGTCGGTGACGATTTGGCGCGTGGCGCAGGAAAACTCGCGCCCTTCGGCTGGATCATCGGCATCGTCGCGCTGGTGGCGGGCGGATATTTCGTGATTGTGCACCTCACCACCGGCCCGGCGCTTCTCCATTACGAAGTCGTCGGCATCCTGGTCGGCGTCGCGCTGCTCTGGGACCGGCTGAAGGGCAGGTCGGTCGACCGCGCCATACAACGCAGCGGCACGACCGGATCGGGGCTTGTCCTCGCCATATTCGGGATCATCGCGATCCTGGTCGGTCTGCAGGGGCTTTTCACTCCCAACGCCTGATCCGCCGCGAAGGAAAAAAGGCCGCCCGCATCGTAGCGATTTGGCGGCCTTGTTCTTGATACGACTTGGTTCTTGATACGACTTTCAGGCGAATCAGCGAACCCGCGGCCCGCCATAGGGAAGCGGCGGGGGCGGACGCCGGTCGCGGCGCGGCATCTGCGCCTGATAGGCATGGCCGCAATGTTCGACGCAATAGGGGAAGCCCGGATTCACCTTTTCCCCGCAAAAGTGGAAATCGGGTTCGCCCGGATGGCCGATCGGCCATTTGCAGATGCGTTCATTAAGGTCGAGCAGGCTTGTCTTGCCAGCGATCTCGTCCGACGGTTTCGCCGGAACCAGCCGCCGTGGCGGGGCGGGCGTTGCGGGCGGGCCCTGATCGGCCGGGTTCTGGCGCACAAAGCCGCCCGGTCCGACCGAACGGACCACCGGCCTCGGCTTTTCCTCGCCAGCCGAATCGGCTTCGCCTGCATCCTGTTTTGCCGATGGCGTGGGAGCCGGTGCGGGGGCAGGCGCGGGTGCCGGAGCCGGCGCTGCCGCTACAGGAGCGGGTGTCGGTTCCGGCACCGGAGCTGGCGCAGCTTTCGTCTTGGTTGCAGACCGCTTCTTGGCGTCGCCATCCGCGCCCTTCACGGGCGAGGGGCGCGATTGCAGGCCCAGGCGGTGCGCCTTGCCGATAACGGCGTTACGACTGATCCCGCCCAGCTCCTCGGCAATCTGGCTCGCCGTCATGCCCGATTCCCACATCTTTTTCAGCGTGGCGATGCGTTCTTCGGTCCAACTCATTCATTCTTCCTCAAACACTAAATTCCGCTCCGGCTTGCGGGCCGATCGCGCAGCGACTACGCGATGCGGCTATGACCGACCAGCCCGTTTCCGGTGAAAACCGATTGGCCAGCCCCGGCGTTCCGATTTTCCGAAACGTCAATTGGGGCGGGCTGAAGACCCTCTATATCAAGGAGGTCCGCCGTTTCTTCAAGGTGCAGTTGCAAACGGTATGGGCGCCGGCCGTCACCACGCTGCTGTATCTGGTGATCTTTACCCTGGCGCTGGGCGGGCGCGGCCGCGGCGATGTGATGGGCGTGCCCTTCGCCGATTTCATCGCGCCGGGGCTTATCGTCATGGGAATGCTCAACAACGCGTTCCAGAACGCCAGCTTCTCGCTGCTCGCGGGGAAGATGCAGGGCACGATCGTCGATTATCTGATGCCCCCGCTGTCGACCGCCGAACTGCTTGCCGGACTTGCGGGCGGGGCGGTCACGCGCGCTTTCTGCGTCGGGGCGGCGGTGTGGGCCGCGATGGCGCTGTGGCCCGGCGTTCACGTTGCGCCGATGCATCTCTGGGCGATTTTGTGGTTCGGCTTTCTCGGCGCGCTTTTCCTTGCCCTTATCGGGGTGCTTACATCGATCTGGGCGGAAAAGTTCGATCATGCCGCGGCGGTGACCAATTTCGTCGTCGCGCCGCTGACGCTGCTGTCGGGCACCTTCTATTCGATCGAACGGCTCGCGCCGGCGTTCCAGACGATCAGCCATTTCAATCCGTTCTTCTACATTATCTCAGGCTTCCGGTACGGATTTCTTGGCGTGACCGATTCGCCCTGGTGGGGCAGCCTTGTTATTCTTGGCCTCGACATCGTGATGGGCCTGATTTGCTACACGGCGCTGAAGCGTGGGTGGAAGATCAAGAACTGAGCGGGGCGTAATCGCTTCGCGCGGGCGTGTTGACGCAGCGCCCGCGCCGCTCGTACAAGCGCCGCCCGGGGCGGTCCGGAAAAACGGGCCGCCTTTTGTTTTTCGCTCAGGATGTTTTTCAACCAACCGTTCAAGGAGTCCACTCATGTCGATCCCAGCGCTCATGCCCGTCTATCCACGGTGCGATGTGCGTCCGGTGCGAGGCGAGGGCTGCTATCTGATTGGGGAGAAGGGCGAACGCTATCTGGATTTCGCCGCGGGCATCGCGGTGAACTGCCTTGGTCACGGGCATCCGCACCTGACGAAAAAGATTCAGGAACAGGCCGCGACGCTGATGCATGTGTCGAACATGTACGGTTCGCCGCAGGGCGAACATCTTGCCCAGCGGTTGGTCGACAACAGCTTTGCCGACACGGTTTTCTTCACCAATTCGGGGGCCGAGGCGGTCGAATGCGCGATCAAGACCGCGCGTCGTTATCACTATGCGGACGGCAATGCGCAGCGTCACGACCTGATCACCTTTTCCAGCGCGTTTCACGGCCGCACGATCGGTGCGATTTCGGCAACCAACCAGCCCAAGATGCGCGACGGGTTCGAACCGCTCGCGCCCGGCTTCAAATATGCCGAGTTCAACGATCTTGAAGGCGCATTGGCACTGATCGACGACAATACCGCCGGGTTCCTGGTCGAACCGATTCAGGGGGAAGGCGGCATTCGCGCTGCCACGCCGGAGTTCCTTACCGGGCTGCGCAAGGCGTGCGACGAACACGGCCTGTTGCTGGTGCTCGATGAAGTGCAGGCGGGTTACGGCCGCACCGGTAAATTCTTTGCGCACGAACTCTATGGGATCACCCCCGATATCGCGGCGGCAGCGAAGGGGATCGGCGGCGGCTTCCCGCTCGGTGCCTGCCTTGCTACCGAGGAAGCGGCCAAGGGCATGGTGTTCGGTACGCACGGCTCCACCTATGGCGGCAACCCGCTCGCCATGGCGGCGGGCGAGGCGGTGCTCGACGTGATGCTGGAAGACGGCTTTTTCGAACATGTCGAAAAGATGGGCAACCGGCTCCGCTCTGCGCTTGAACAGCTGATTCCGAATCATGACGATTTGTTCGAAAGCGTTCGCGGCGCCGGGCTGATGCTGGGGCTGAAGCTGAAACATCCCAGCCGCGATTTCGTAGCGCATCTGCGCGACAATCATGGCCTGTTGACGGTTGCGGCGGCGGACAACACGGTCCGTATGCTGCCGCCGCTGATTATCGGCGAAGACCATATCGCCGAAGCGGTCGAAAAGCTGAGCGCGGGCGCCCGCGCCTATGCTCCGCCCGCCGAGGATTGATTTGTTCCTCCCCTGGACGGGGAGGGGGCCATGCGTAGCGTGGTGGAGGGGGAAGTTCGGCAAGCGAGCCATATGGGGGAGGCGCTCCTCCATCGGCTTTGCCAGTCTCCCTCCCAGCTAGCGGGGAGGAACTGAATGCGGAATTTCCTGAACCTATCCGATGCCGGCGGCGATGGCGTTGCCGCGATTCTTGCCGATGCGCTCGATCGCAAGGTCGCGCGCGCGAGCTTGCCCAAGGGCGCGGTGGACAGCGACGCTCCGCTCGCAGGGCATACGCTTGCCATGGTGTTCGAAAAAAGCTCGACCCGTACCCGCGTCAGTTTCGATATGGCGATGCGGCAACTGGGCGGCAGCGCGCTGGTGCTCGACGCTGCCTCCACCCAACTTGGCCGCGGCGAAACGGTGGCGGACACAGCGCGCGTCCTGTCGGGCTATTGCGACGCGATCATGGTGCGCACCGACGACCATGCCAAGGTCGAGGAAATGGCGCATTATGCTAGTGTTCCCGTCATAAACGGCCTGACCGACGCATCGCATCCGTGTCAGATCGTCGCCGACCTGATGACTGTGATGGAGGCGGGAAAGCCACTGCCGGGGCTTGAATGGGCATGGCTGGGCGATGGCAACAACGTCCTCCATTCGATTATCGAGGCGGCGGGGCTTTTCAAATTTTCGCTGCGCATCGGTTGTCCCGAAGGCTATGATCCTGAAAGACGCTGGATCGATGAAGCCAATACCCGGCTTGGCGACACCAATGCGCGCATCACGGTCGAGCGGGAGGCGAACGGCGTCATTGCCGATGCCGATGTCGTCGTCACCGACACCTGGATTTCGATGGGGCAGGCGCATGCTGGCGAAAAACTCGCCGCGATGATGCCCTATCAGGTGACCGAAGCGCTGATGCAACGCGCAAAATCCGATGCCGTTTTCCTCCACTGCCTCCCCGCGCATCGCGGCGAGGAGGTGGTCGCTAAGGTCATCGACGGCCCGCAATCGCTGATCTGGCCGGAGGCGGAAAATCGACTGCACGCGCAAAAGTCGGTTCTTCGCTGGTGCTTCGGCCAGATCGGATGATTGACTGCGGCGCATTGTAACGCCGCTACGCGATCCTATTTTAAGCGTGAACGCGAGTGTCCAGTATTTCACCGGGCGCTCGCGAAGCGTATTGTAATCACCAGTCCCTGCCCGGTCGCGGGGATGACGAGGATTGTTGTGACCAGCGAAACCCCTACCCCCGACATCGATCGCGCGATCGGTTTCACACTTCCCGACAAGCATGCGCGCGGCCGGATCGCGCGTCTTGGCCCCGTGGTCGATGAAATATTGTCCGCACACGCCTATCCGCCGGTCATCGAACGGCTGCTGGGCGAGGCGCTGGCGCTTACCGCGCTGCTCGGCTCCACGCTGAAGGATGTCGGCGGCCAGCTTACCCTGCAGGCGCAGACCCAGAACGGCATCGTCGATCTGATGGTGTGCGATTACAAGGGCGGCGAACTTCGCGGTTATGTGCAGTTCGATGCCGAAAAGCTGGGCGAGGGGCCGGACGAACCCAGCCTGTTCGCGCTGTTCGGCAACGGCTTTCTGGGTATCACCTTCGATCAGGCGGCGACCGGCGAGCGGTATCAGGGCATCGTCCCGCTCGACGGGGCGACGCTTTCCGAAGCGGCGCAGAATTATTTCCTGCAATCGGAGCAGATTCCCAGCCTGGTCCGCCTGAACGCCGGGCGCGATGACGCAGGGCATATGGTGGCTGCGGGGATGTTCCTTCAGCATCTGCCCGAGGGCGAGGAGGGGCGCGAGCGGATTCATACCCGGCTCGACCATCCCGAATGGGAGCATGTCGAGGCGCTGGGTACGACGATGGGGGCCGACGAACTGGCCGATCCTTCGCTTCCGATGGAAACGCTGGTCTGGCGTCTGTATAACGAAGAGCGAGAGGTGCGCACGCTCAGCGCGGTTGCGCTCAGTCGCGGTTGCCGCTGCGATGCCGATTATATCGGTCAGGTACTGGCCAAATTCCCCGAATCCGAACGCGTTGAGATGGCCGACGACAATGGCGTTATCGGCGTCGACTGCGCCTTTTGCGCAAAAACCTTCCCGGTCGCGCTGGAAGAATTGAAAGCATGAGCGGGCACCGTCCGCGCTTGCCGGTGGAATCGCGACGGTCCGGCTTGTCGCCTTGGGAGTATCATCGATGAGCATCCGATTATGGTCGCGCCTGTCGATCGCCGCGCTGTTGCCGCTGATGGCGGCGGCGGGAACGCCAAAATCCGGCCTGGCGGTTATCGATGCGCTGGAGGCGGGAAAATGGCAGCTGACCGAACAGGGCAAGCCCGATGGATTCCATCGAACGGTGTGCCTTCCCGACAAGGTTTCGCTGATTCAGGTGGTGCATCCCGGCGCGCAATGTTCGCGCTTTGTAATCGATAATCAGCCTCGCACTGGGACCGTTCACTACACCTGCCCCGGCGACGGGCACGGGCGCACGACGCTTCGCCTTGAAACGCCGCGGCGGGTGGAGATCGACACGCAGGGCATGTGGGACGGCCTGCCGTTCAAGACACTTGTCGATGCGCGGAAGGTCGGGACATGCCGCGCGAGGTAAGCGAATATCCCGCGGCGGCCATCGTCTTTGCGCGCTCTTGCCATTGCGGTCGGCGCGTTTCGCTTTTAGCGGGACGGCATGACTGACCAACCGCGCTATGCCGTTGCGCTGCTTTCGGGCGGCCTTGATTCGATGACCGCCGCCGCCCGCGCGAAGGAGGAGGGCTATCGCCTCCTCGCGCTGTCGGTCGATTACAATCAGCGCCATCAGGTCGAACTCGAAGCGGCAAAGCGCATCGCTGCCGATCTGGGCGCGGAGCGGCACATCATCCTTCCGCTCGACCTGCGCGGGTTCGGCGGTTCGGCGCTTACCGACGATATCGACGTGCCAAAGGACGGTGTGGGCGAAGACATTCCCGTCACCTATGTGCCTGCGCGCAACACCATCTTTCTCAGCCTCGCGCTCGGCTGGGCGGAGGCGATGGGCGGACGCGACCTGTTCATCGGGGTCAATGCGTTTGATTATTCAGGCTATCCCGATTGCCGCCCCGAATTCATCGCCGGGTTCGAACAACTTGCCGAACTCGCCACCAAGGCAGGGAGCGAGGGCGAGCGGTTCCGCATCCACGCCCCGCTTCAGCACATGACCAAGGCCGATATCGTGCGCGAGGGCGCTCGGCTGGGCCTCGACATGGGGCTTAGCTGGTCCTGCTACGACCCGGCCCCCGGTGGGCTGCATTGCGGACTGTGCGACAGTTGCCGCCTGCGCGCGAAGGGATTTCAGGAAGCGGGCATAGCCGACCCAACCCGCTACGCCGCAACTCCGTGAGCTATGCGGTAAAGGAAATGTTCCTCACCCTGCAGGGGGAGGGCATTCATGCCGGCCGGCGCGCGGTGTTCATCCGCTTTGCCGGCTGCAATCTGTGGTCGGGGCGCGAGCAGGATAGGACAAGCGCGATCTGCCGTTTCTGCGATACCGATTTCGTCGGTATGGATGGACCCGGCGGCGGTCGCTTCCCCGATGGTGCGGCGCTGGCTGAAACAGCGGCAAGGATTTGGGGCGATGCGCCGCGCGAGGAACGCTTTGCGGTGCTTACCGGCGGTGAGCCAATGCTACAGGTCGATGATGGGGCGGTAGACGCGCTGCATGCTCAGGGCTTTACGATCGCAATCGAATCCAACGGAACGATTGCCGCGCATCCCGGCATCGACTGGATATGCATCAGCCCCAAGGCGGGCAGCGAAGTCGTTCAGCGTCGCGGCGATGAATTGAAGCTGGTATGGCCGCAGGATGGGATGGACATCGCCGCGCTCGAAGCATGGGATTTCGCCAATTTCCTGGTACAGCCGATGGACAGCGATGCGCGTGAGGAAAATCTTACAAGCGCGATCGCCTTTGCCATGGAGCGCCCGCGCTGGCGGCTGACGCTCCAGACTCACAAGATGCTGGGATTACCCTGATTTGCCGGTACTGGCGAAGAAATCGCCGCATCGCCGACTGCGATATTCGCCGTCATCCCAGCAATCCTCGTTGAAATTCGGAAGGCGCGGAAGGGCGAGCGCGAAATAGCCGCGATAGGCCTGATCTCCCCAGGCTAGCAGGCTGCGGCGAAGTTCGTACATGCGGTCATGCGCGATTTTGTCGAGCGATCCGCGCGGCGAAAACAGCACCTGCCGCCCGATATCGGCCGCCGTCTGGCAAAAGCTCAACTGGCCGCCCACGGTGGAGAAACCCGAATAGATGCGCGTTCCATACTGGTCGAACGCGGTAATCCCCTTCTTCTTGTTCTCGCTGGTGCGAATAAAATAGTCGCCAAGCGTTTTGTACGCCCGGTCCAGTTCCTCGTCATGATCCTTCAGCATCGAATTGTAATAATCGAGCGTCAGCAGCGTCGGTTCGAAATTGCATTGCAGCGCCGCGACGTTCAGCGCGGCCCGCAGGTTCCAGACCAGCGCGGCGTCGAGTTCCGCCTGTGTCGCCTGTGGCAGGATCTGCCCCACCATACCCGGTTCCGCCCCGGTCACCCGCGGTCCGGAAAGATCGACGGGCTTGAGGAAGAATTGCGCCGATGCGGGCGTTGCCCCCAGGGCGGTGATGGCGGCAACGGCCACCGCTAAGATACGAAGTACGCGCATATTCATCCTCTGCCCCATGCGGGAGATCGTTATCGGTTCGAATAGGAAATTTCGCGGCCGCTCCCAAGCGCTTTTTAACGATGTTTTCGCATTGGAATCATTCCGGAATCGAAAGGGCCGCCCGGTTTCCCGGACGGCCCGTCGATTTTTGCCCGAAAGCGGGGCAGGATTACATGTCGTTGCCCATCATGTCGTTGCCCATGGTGTCGTTCATGAGCATCGCGTCGTTGCCCATCGTGCCGTCGACCATCGACATGTTGTCGCTCATGGTGCCGTCCATCATGGGGTCGGTCGAGTTCATGTCGGTGATTACGGTGTTGTCGACGGTTGTTTCGTCGGAACCGCCACAGGCCGAAACCATCAGCGCCGCTCCGGCGACCATCGAACCCGTCACGACCTTGGAGATGATTGCACGCATTTAAAGCTCCCTAGAAAATAGTGGTCCGCGGCTGATGCAGCCGTTATAATACCCAAACCGCGCTAGACATTAAACGCTAACCCATCAGCCCTCAAGAGCCGTTTTCGTCTCTTGGTCAAGTGACTGTAAAAACGCGGGAAAACATGCGTGCAGTGCGGTATCGAAATCCTCGATCGATGCTGTTTTGCCCAGTGCGGCCATGCTGGTGACCGGATATTCGCCCAGTCCGCACGGCACGATCCCGCCAAAATGCGACAGGTCGGGGGCCACGTTCACTGCAAAGCCGTGCAGCGTGACCCAGCGGCGAACGCGAATGCCGATCGCCCCGATCTTTGCTTCGTTCGCGCCCGTGCCGGTCCAGATGCCGACCCGCCCCGGTTCGGCGCGCGCCGCGATGTCGAATTGCGCCAGCGCGGCGATGATCCAGTTTTCCAGGCTATGGACGAAATGGCGCACATCGCGTCCGCGCGCGGCAAGGTCGAGCATCAGATAGCCCACCCGCTGTCCCGGCCCGTGATAGGTGAAACGCCCGCCGCGGCCGGTATTGTGCACCGGAAAGCGCGGATCGAGCAGTTCGGTCGGATCGGCGCTGGTGCCAGCGGTGTAAAGCGGTGCATGTTCGACCAGCCATATGCGCTCCTTCGCTTCCCCCGCACGGATCGCGGCGGCGCGCGCCTCCATCTCCTCCACCGCCGTTTCATAGTCGGTGAAACCGGGGGTGACGTCCCATTGGACGTGTTGGTCGATTGGGGCGGTGTCGTCTATCGGGGGGGCAGGGGCCGGCATTGGCAATCGCTGGGGGCTTGGCTAGAGCGGGAAAAGGTGTCGCAGCAAGTTGAGGATGCGCCAAGCGATGGTCAAGATGGAAAGCGTCTGGCAACGGACCGCCGAATTTTTGAGCGACAATGTCACGGTGGTGCTGCCTATCGCGATTGCGGCGATTTTCGTGCCCACGACGATCAGCCAGGCGGTGCAGCCGCTGCATGCGGATTCGGGGCAGGCGCTTCAGGTGGTGCTGGCGATACTGACCCTCATCTTCACGCTGCTCAGCATATGGGGGCAGGCCGCGATCATGGCGCTGGCGATCGATCCGACAATCGGCCGGTCGGCCGCGCGAACCGGCGCACGCCGCATGCCGGCAATCATCGGTACAGGCTTGCTTCTCCTTCTCGCGCTGCTCGTGCTCCTGCTACCAATCTACCTTGTTCTTGCGCCCGACGGAGCGGGGGCGTGGACCCTTGCGTCGGGCAATGCCAAACCATCGCCTGCCGCGATGGCGGCGATCGTGCTGTACGCGATCGTGCTGATCGTCATATTGGTGATCGCGTTCGCGCGGCTGGTACTGATTACGCCGGTGATCGTTGCCGAACGGCGCGGAATCGGCGCGATCCGGCGTTCCTGGCGGCTTACGCGCGGGCGCACCGCCGCCATGGTCGGGCTGATCCTGCTCTATGCCGTCATCGTCATCGTGGCGCAGCTTGCGGCGAAAACGGTTCTCGGCTCGGTGCTGTTGCTCATCTTTGGCGGTGACGGCGTGATCAACGTCGCCACCGTGCTGACCGCGATCGGAGTGGGGCTTGTCATCATGATCTTCACCGTATTGCAGGCGGCGTTTCTGGCGAAGCTGTACGTGGCGCTGGCCGATCCCGCCGAACTGAACGCGGCCGTCCCTGCATGAAAATGGATATTGCCGCGATTTTTGCCGATGCCGGTGCGCTGTGGCGCGCGCGCCGCGACCTGATCCTGCGGATTGCGCCGCCCTTCCTGTTCCTGCCGCCCTTTGCCGGCGCGCTGCTCTCTCCCGAACCCGCGCAGGTGCAGGTCGATGCGGCGGCCGATCCAGCGGCGGCGCAGGCGGCGATGATCGATGTGCTGGTTTCCGCCATTCCGGTCTATCTCATTACGCTCGCCATCGGCGCGATCGGCACCGCAGCGCTCTACCGCCTGCTGCTGCGTCCCGACGCGACGGTGGGGCAGACGCTGCGGATTGCCCTGCCGCGCGCCTTTTTCCTGTTTCTCGCGATGCTGGCGGTGCAGTTCGGTTTCTTCATCGGACTGATTTTGTTGATCGTGCCGGGCGTCTATTTTTACGGACGCAGTTTCGTCACCGGGCCGGTGCTGATCGCCGAAAATGTCAACAATCCGGTGGAAGCGATCACGCGTAGTTTCGCGCTGACCCGCGGCAATGGCTGGACGCTCGCCTTTGCCGGGATCGGCATCCTGTTCGGCGCGAACGCGCTGGTGTTGGTCATCGGCGATCTGCGCGCGCTGGCCGGGGACGGATCGCTCGTCACCGCAGTGCTGTATGCTGCTGCGGCGGCGGTCAGCATGTTCGGGACGATCGCGGAAATTCTATTGCGCGTGGCAAGCTATCGCCGGCTGGGCGCCCCGATCAGGGGGATATGAGGCGCCGCATCGCGCGGCAGATGCCCCGACAGACGCGGATCGGCGAAAGTTTCAATCGTCCGTTTGAACGGCACGAAGCCGCTTGCCCGGTAAAAACCAAGCGCGCGTGGATGATCGAGCGTGCAGGTATGCACCCACAGCCGCTCCACCCCGCTTCGCCAGCCGAGCGACAAGGCATTCGCCATCAGCCAGCGGCCGTGCCCCTGACCGGTCAGTTCGGGGATCAGCGCGACGAAGGAAAGTTCGCAATTGCCCGCCTGCCGGAAATCGAGTTCGAGCATCCCGACCTCGATTCCCTGCCGATCCGCGACCGCGAATATCTCGACGTCCGCATCTTCCAGAACCGCCGCCAGGTCTTCATCGCCCATCACCAGCCGCGAAAACCACAGCCAGGGCGCGCCCATGCGGCGAAACAGCGTGCGATAGGCATCGAGGCGCGGCGCGGGCCAGCGCACCAGCCGCAGCGGTGAATCGGGAATCGGGCGGGGCATGGGCCGCTCGCGCATTTCCAGCGTGGTGACGATGGTCGCAACCTCGCCCGGCAGCACGGGGTGAAGCGCCATAGCGCCTCAGTCCCAGCTCGCCAGCGGCGGCAGGCTCATCAGGATGGCGTCGACATTGCCGCCGGTCTTCAACCCGAACGCGGTGCCGCGATCATAGACAAGGTTGAATTCGGCATAGCGCCCGCGCCATTCGAGCTGGCGCGCCTTGTCTGCATCGTCGAACGGCATGGTCATTCGTCGCCGCACAAGCGCCGGGAAAATGTCCAGAAAAGCGCGGCCGATATCCTGCGTAAACGCGAAATTATCGGCAAAATCGCCTTCGAGGTGATCGTAGAAAATTCCGCCGACGCCGCGATGCACCTTGCGATGCGGGATATAGAAATAATCGTCGGCCCATGCCTTGAACCGCGGATAGTGATCGGGGTCGTGCGCGTCGCACGCCGCCTTAAGCTGCGCGTGAAACTCATCCGTATCCTCGCGATAGGGGATTGGCGGATTAAGGTCGGCCCCGCCGCCGAACCAGCGCTTCGTCGTCACCAGGAACCGGGTGTTCATATGCACGGCCGGGACATGCGGATTGGCCATATGCGCGACCAGGCTGATGCCGGTGGCAAAGAAACCGGGATCGTCCTGCGCGCCATGGATCGACTTGGCGAATTCGCCTTCGAACGTGCCGCCCACCGTGGAGACGTTCACCCCCACCTTTTCGAATATCTTGCCCTTCATCACGCCGCGAACGCCGCCGCCGCCCGGTTCGCCGGACGGGTCCTCACGCTGCCAGCCGGTATAGGTGAAACCGGCGTCCGATTCCGCCTCGCGCTCGATTTTCACGAATTCCGCACAGATCGAATCGCGCAGCGTCTCAAACCAGTCGCGTGCCGCCTGCTGCTCGTCATCCAGCATCTTCACGCCGGCCATCCTCCTGTTTGTCGCAACGCTTCGGCAAGGCCGATGCCCGTTGCGATCGCGACATTCAAGCTGCGCATGGACGAAGCGATCGGAATGCGCACGCGCAGATCGGCGGTATCGCGGACATGGTCGGGCACGCCAACGCTTTCCGAACCGAACAGCAGGATATCGTCGGGTTCGAAGCGCGCACGGGCAAGCGGCGTCGTTGCGCCGGTGGTGAACAGCACCAGCCGCTGCCCGGCGGTGGCGGCGCGAAAGGCCGCCCAGTCGGCGTGGCGCGAAACCCGCGCGGCATCGACATAGTCCATTCCGGCGCGGGCAAGCGCGCGATCCGAATAGGCGAAACCCATCGGTTCGATAAGATCGAGAGCAATTTCAAAACAGGCCGAAAGCCGGATTATCGTTCCGACATTACCCGCAATATCGGGCTCGAACAGGGCAATCCGCATCGCGGCGGCATTACTATCACAACAACATGGGATGCAAGTTACGCAAATCGCTATTGGCAAATTGTCCGCCGCCCGTTTATCACGATGATGGCCGGCTGGGGGGCATGTCCGTGTTAATTCCAGCTATTCTGGTCGCGGGCCAGTGCTCGCGCAAAGAACGAACCGCAAGGGACTTTGAATGGCATCGGTCGATGAAACGGTAGAAAATCCCGACCCGCTTCTTGCAAAGGATGGCGATGCATCGGATGTACGCCGCCGCGATTTTCTTTCGATCGCCGCGGTTTCTTTCGCCGGGATCGGCGCTGGCGTCGTCGCGCTGCCGCTGATCAACCAGATGAATCCTTCCGCGGACGTGCTCGCGCTTTCCACGACGGAAGTTGACCTTTCCTCGATCGAGGCCGGGCAGGCGATAAAAACCAGCTTTCGCAAACAGCCGCTGTTCGTGCGCAACCTGACGCCGCAGGAAATTGCCGAGGCGGAGGCGGTGCCGCTTTCCAAACTTCGTGATCCCGAAACGCTGGAACAGCGCACGAAAACGGGGCACAAGAACTGGCTGATCACGCTTGGCGTATGCACCCATCTGGGCTGCGTCCCGCTGGGCGCGGGCGAGGGGGAGAACAGGGGGCCGTTCGGCGGCTATTTCTGCCCGTGCCATGGATCGGCCTATGATACCGCAGCGCGAATCCGTCAGGGGCCGGCGCCCAGAAACCTGTTCGTTCCCGAATATGAATTCACATCGGATACGCACGTAAAGGTCGGTTGAGGGGGTAGAGGATGAGCTTTCCGTGGGCAGAAGAATATAAACCCAAACATCCCGCTATGCAGTGGGTGGACCAGCGCCTGCCGCTGCCGCGACTGGTGTATAACGCCATCGGGGCGGGCTATCCGGTGCCGCGCAATCTTAATTATTTCTGGAATTTCGGCGTGCTTGCGGGCGCGGCGCTCGCCATTCAGATCGTCACCGGCATCGTGCTGGCGATGCATTACGCGCCCAATGCGGCGACCGCTTTCGGTTCGGTCGAACATATCATGCGCGACATCAATGCCGGCTGGCTGCTGCGCTATTGCCATGCGACGGGCGCGTCGATGTTCTTCATCGTTGTCTATATCCACATCTTTCGCGGGCTGTATTACGGTTCGTACAAGCCGCCGCGCGAAATGGTCTGGCTTTTGGGCGTGGTGATCTTCCTGCTCATGATGGCGACCGCGTTCATGGGCTATGTGCTTCCCTGGGGTCAGATGAGTTTCTGGGGCGCTCAGGTCATCACCGGATTCTTCTCCGCCATTCCGGTCGTCGGCGAAAATATCCGCATCTGGCTGCTGGGTGGCTATGCCCCCGATCAGGCGGCGCTCAACCGCTTCTTCTCGCTGCACTATCTGCTGCCCTTCGTGATTGCGGGCGTCATCATCCTGCATATCTGGGCGCTGCATATCCCCGGATCGAACAACCCCACTGGCGTTGAGGTGAAGGGCGAACAGGATACGGTTCCCTTCCATCCCTATTACACGGCGAAGGACGGCGTCGGCGTCGGCGTGTTCCTGCTGGTCTTCGCGCTGCTGGTCTTCTTCGCGCCCAACTATCTGGGCCATCCCGACAATTATATCGAAGCCAACCCGCTCTCCACGCCCGCGCATATCGTGCCCGAATGGTATTTCTGGCCGTTCTACGCGATTCTGCGGTCGTTCACGGCGGACTTCATCCTGCCGGCGAAGCTGTGGGGTGTGCTGGCGATGTTCGGTTCGATCCTGTTGTTGTTCTTCCTGCCCTGGCTCGATCGCTCGCCGGTTCGTTCGGCCAATTATCGCCCGGTGTACCGCATATTTTCCTGGGTGTTGATCGTCGACGTGCTGCTGCTCGGCTATGTCGGCGGTTCGGAAGCGACGCCGGCCTATCTGCTGTTGGGGCAGGTGACGGCAGCCTATTATTTCGTGCACTTCCTGATCATCATTCCGATCGTTTCGTCGCTGGAGCGCACGCGCCCGCTGCCCAATTCGATCACCGAGGCGGTGCTGCAGGGAAAAAGCGGCGCGCGCATGAAAGAAACGGCGGTCGACGGCCACGTCGCACCGGCCGAATAGGGAGGGGCAGAAACATCATGGTCTCGCTGATCCTGCGATATCTCAACTACATCATCGGCGCGGCCTTCGCGTTCGTCCTCCTGCTCGCATTGTGGGGCACAGCTTCCGAACTGATAAGCAATCCGCCCGAAGAAACGGCGGAGGAGGTCTTCCACCTCGAACCCATGGCGCTGCACCTGCAATCGGACGGTCCGTTCGGCACCTATGACCTGCGTCAGGTTCAGCGCGGATTTCAGGTGTACAAGGAGGTGTGCTCCGCCTGCCATTCGCTCAAGCAGGTGGCGTTCCGCGATCTTCAGAAGATCGGCTATTCCGAAGCCCAGGTAAAGGCGATCGCTGCCGACTGGCAGATCGAACAGCCCGGCGTGAACAAGGATACCGGCGAAGCCGCCACGCGGCCGAACGTTCCCGCCGATCGTTTCCCGCTGCCCTTTGCCAACGACGTCGCGGCGCGCGCGGCGAACAACAACGCGATCCCGCCCGACCTGTCGCTGATGGCCAAGGCGCGCGAGGGCGGCCCCGCCTATATCCATTCGCTGCTGGTCGGCTATACCGATCCCAAAACCTATACCCATGACGGCAAGGCGCTGATGAAGGAATTTCCCGACTTCAGCGTGCCGACAGGGCTTCATTTCAATCCCTATTTCGCGAACCTGAACATCGCCATGCCGCCGCCGCTGACCCAGGAAGGTCAGGTTCAGTATCAGGACGGCACGCGGCCGACGATCAACCAGATGGCAAAGGATGTCTCCGCCTTCCTGATGTGGGCGGCCGAACCGAACCTGACGAAACGGCATGCGACGGGCGTCGGCGTGGTTCTCTTCCTCCTGATCTTCATCGGCCTGACGTTCGGTGCGTATCGCAATGTCTGGCGTGGGATAAAACATTGACCGTACTTGATCGCGCCAATGAGGATATCCGTCGGCGCATCCGCACCATTCCGGACTTCCCGAAGCCGGGCATTCAGTTTCGCGATATCACGACGCTGCTGCTCGACCCGCAGGGCCTTGCCTTGTCGGTCGAACGACTGCTGGAAACGGTAGAGGGCGAAATCGACCTTGTGGCGGGGATAGAGGCGCGCGGTTTCGTCTTCGCACCCGCGCTTGCTCTCGCACTGGGGGCGGGGGTGCTGTTGATCCGCAAGGACGGCAAACTGCCCGGAGCAACGATTGCAGAGGATTATACGCTGGAATACGGATCCGACCGGATTACGATCCATGCCGATGCCTGCGCACCGGGGGCGAAGGTGCTGCTGGTCGACGATCTGATCGCGACGGGCGGCACGGCGCGCGCTGCGGTTCGCCTGCTGCGCAAGGCGGGTGCGATTGTCGAACAGGCCGCGTTCGTCATCGACCTTCCCGATCTCGGTGGCGCCGATGCGCTGCGTGCGGAAAGCATCCGCGTCTCTTCGCTGGTCGCGTTCGAAGGCGATTGATCCCCCGCGCCGCGCGGCATGGGAACCGCTCGCGTTTACATCTCGTTTACTGACAAAGGCGTTGGCGCGCGCGTTTCGCGCGACCTGCCGAAGCCGGCACCTGGAGACTTTCGATGAACGCACGACCCAAACGCATCCTCGCCATCGCCTGCGCGCTGGGCGCGGCCACGGTGCTCACAGGCTGTTATGAGGACGGGTACGGCTATTCGGGCGTGTCGGTCGGCTATGGTTCGGGCGGATATTACGACGGATATTATGATGGCTACGGGTCCGGTTACTCGGGCTATTATGACGGCTATGGCGATCCCTATTGGGGATATTATGGCGGCTATTATTATCCCGGCACCGGCTATTACGTGTACGACAATTACAATCGCCGTTATCGCTGGAACGATCGTCAACGCAGTTATTGGACGCAGCGCCGCCAGGCATGGCACGGGCCGCGCCGCGATATGCGCGATCGCTGGGACGGCTATCGCGGCAATCGCGATTATCCGGGCAGCCGACATGATCGTGGTGACCGCGATGATCACTATCAACGACGCGACCCCGATCGCAGCCGATCCGATCGGCCCGATAGTCGCCGGGATCGCAACGATTCCGATATTCGCCGCGAGTGGAGAAACGGAGACGCGCGCGACTGGAGCCGGGTAGATGGCGATCGCAGGCAAAGTGACGGCAATCGCAGGCGCTATCGCCGGGCAGACCCGCGCTAATCAGTGCGCCGGGCGATAAGCGCGATCGATACGAAGCGCATCACCGCCTCGTCGTTCTGATTGTACACCTTCATTTCACTGCGCACGCTGCCGATATCAGGGCGACTACGGGACGGGCGAAGTTCCAGCACGGCGGTTTCGCAGCGCAGCGTATCGCCGGGATAAACGGGTTTCAGCCAGCGAAGCTCGTCGATACCCGCCGCGCCCCGGCTCGCAAGGGCGTCATCCTTCATGTGCGCGACAAGCATCGCCATGGTCATCGAACAGGTGTGCCAGCCGCTGGCAGCAATCCGCCCGAAATGCGTCTTCGCCGCCGCCTCGTCGGACAGGTGAAACGGCTGCGGATCATATTTGCCGGCGAACTCGGCCACTTCCTCGGCGGTGACCGAATAGCTGCCGAATTGTTCACGCTCGCCCACCGCGAAGTCTTCAAAATACTTCATGGCAGGGGTGTCGGCGTATCCGCGCCGTTTGGCAAGGGCGACGGCGTCAACCCGCCGCCCCCGGCAACGCTCAGACGTTGAAGCGGAACAGCAGTACGTCGCCGTCCTGCACGACATATTCCTTGCCCTCGGCGCGCAGCTTGCCCGCATCGCGCGCGCCCGCTTCGCCGCCCAGCGTGACATAATCGTCGAACGCGATGGTTTCGGCACGGATGAAACCGCGTTCGAAATCGGTATGGATGACACCGGCCGCCTGCGGCGCCTTCGATCCCGCTTCCACGGTCCAGGCGCGCGCTTCCTTTGGCCCGGCGGTGAAAAAAGTAAGGAGGTTCAGGAGTTTATATCCTGCCCGGATCACACGGGCCAGGCCGGTTTCCTCCAGCCCCAGCTCGTTCAGGAACTCGCCGCGCTCGTCCGGCTCCATCGTCGCGATCTCCGCCTCGATCGCGGCGGATACGACCACGGCCTCGGCGCCTTCGGCCTTTGCCTTTTCAAACACTTTCGCCGAATAGGCATTGCCGTTGGCGGCTTCATCCTCATTGACGTTGCATACATACAGCACCGGCTTGGCGGTCAGCAGTTGCGCCTGTTCCAGGATGCGCGCCTCTTCCGGATCGTTCGCTTCCGTAAGCCGGGCAGGCTTTCCATCGCGCAGCAGGTCGAGCGCGCGGCCGAGCACGGTGGCGGCGGCTTTCGCTTCCTTGTCGCCGCCCTGGCCCTTTTTCTGAAGGTTCGGCACGCGCTTTTCCAGACTTTCCAGATCGGAAAGCATCAACTCGGTCTCGACCGTCTCGGCATCGGCGATCGGATCGACATGATTGTCGACATGCTGGATATCGTCATTTTCGAAACAGCGAAGCACATGGACGATCGCGTCCACCTCGCGAATATTGCCGAGGAACTGGTTACCCAGCCCTTCGCCCTTGCTTGCGCCGCGCACCAGCCCGGCAATGTCGACGAAAGCAAGCTGCGTTTCGATCTTCTTCGCCGATCCCGCCGCTTCCGCCAGCTTGTCCAGCCGGGGGTCGGGAACCGCGACCTGTCCGACATTCGGTTCGATCGTGCAGAACGGATAATTGGCCGCCTGCGCCGCCGCCGTTTCGGTCAGCGCGTTGAAAAGCGTCGATTTGCCGACATTGGGCAGGCCGACGATGCCGCAACGAAAACCCATGGGTCATCCCGTAGTTCGATTGGAAGCCGTCCCCCTAGGCGATGCGCGTCGATGACGCCAGTGGGGCGCACCCTTAAACCGTCTGTTCGCCGTGCATCCGGCACCCGGCATTTTCGCTCACCTCGATCTGGATCGTGATATGATCGATGCCGAAATCGTGCAGCAACCGTTCCTGAAGCGCGATCAGGAACGCATCCCCCGGATGCCCGGCAGGCATGTACAGATGTGCGGTCAGCGCCGATTCGGTGGTGCTCATCGGCCAGATATGCAGGTCATGGATGTGCGCGACCCCCGGCAGCATGTGCAGCGTCTCCATCACCGCGTCATGGTCGATGCCCGGCGGCACCGCCTGCAGCGCCATTCCGATCGAGGTGCGGAACAGGCCCCAGCTGCTCCACACGATCACCGCGACGATGATCAGGCTCACCACCGGGTCGATCCATGCGGCCCCGGTCCACAGGATCAGCGCGCCGCCGATCACCACGCCCGCCGACACCATCGCATCGGCTGCCATGTGAACGAATGCGCCGCGAATATTGACGTCGCCCTTTCGTCCGCTTGCGAACAGCCACGCGGTCACCCCGTTGATGACGATGCCGACCGCCGCGACGATCATCACCATGCCGCCGGCGACCGGCGGCGGATCTGCGAGCCTCTGGATGGTTTCGAGCAGGATCGCCCCCACCGCGATCATCAGCAGCAGCGTATTGCCCAGCGCCGCGAGGATCGATGACCCGCGCAAGCCATAGGTGAAGCGCTTTGACGGCGGTCGCTTCGTCAGTTCGGCCCCCGCCCAGGCGATCAGCAGGCCCAGCACGTCGGACAGATTGTGTCCGGCATCGGCGAGCAGCGCCATCGATCCCCAGATCAGCCCGGCGCCGCCCTCCACCACCACGAAACCGATGTTCAGGATCGCACCGATGGCGAAGGCGCGGCCGAAATCCGCGGGCACGTGCGCATGGGCATGGCCCAATGCGTGATTATGGTCATGCCCGTGGTGATGGGCATGACCATGCGAATGACCATGGCTGTGATTCGCGCTCATGTTCCTGACATAAGGCGAGCGCGGCAGGTGATACTAGCGCATCAGTCGTCGCCGCGCGACTGGACGCGCCCGCCGGCATCGCGATCCGGCATATCGGCGCGCGCCAACAGGCCCGCCGCGGCGCAGGTGCGCGCTTTGGCGGGATCGGGATGGCATGCAGGCGTGACTGCGCGCACCACAGGCGTATCGCGGTTCCGGGTGCAGGCGATCGCCTTCATCGGTTCGGGGTGGCAAAGCGCGGCGGGCGCGGGAAGCGCCATTGCGACGAAAATCGAAATCATGCGGACTGCTCCAGTGCAAATATCTATGCACGGGGCAGCTAAGCGACGCTTGTTTCGCGATTTTCACGCAATGGTAACAAATTGTTGCCGCCCCGATTCAGGGCAGCAGCAGCGATGCGTCCCCATAGCTGTAGAAGCGATAGCCTTCGCGTATGGCATGGGCATAGGCGCCCTGCATCCGCTCCAATCCCATCAGCGCTGACACCAGCATGAACAATGTCGATCGCGGAAGGTGGAAATTGGTCATCAGCCCGTCGATCCCGCGAAAGCGATAGCCGGGGGTGATGAAGATCGCGGTATCGCCTTCGAACGGGCGGATGACCCCGTCCTCGCCCGCCGCGCTTTCGATCAGGCGAAGGCTCGTCGTGCCGACCGCGATCAGCCGTCCGCCGCGCTTGCGTACCGCGTTCAGCCGATCGGCGGTGGCGGTGTCGATCCGGCCCCATTCGGCGTGCATGACATGATCGTCGGTATCGTCCGCCTTTACCGGCAGGAACGTCCCCGCGCCGACATGCAGGGTCAACGTCGCAGTGCCGATATCGGCTGCGTTCAGCCGCTCGATCAGCGCTTGCGTGAAATGCAGCGCGGCGGTGGGTGCGGCGACGGCACCCGCCTCGCGCGCGAACATCGTCTGATAATCATCCGCATCGCGTTCGTCGGTCGGACGCTTCGACGCGATATAGGGCGGCAACGGCATATGCCCGGCGCGCTGAAGCAGCCATTCGACCGGTTCGTTGCCAGCGAAATCCAGCGCGAAGCTGCCGTCCGCACCACGATCCGATGCGGTCGCATATACCTTTTGACCGAAATCGATGGTGTCGCCGTCGCGCAGTCTTTTGGCGTTGCGGATGAATGCGCGCCAGCGGCGCGGCCCTTCGCGCTTGTGAAGCGTCGCGCCGATCTTCGCCTCGCCCCGGACGCCCTCAAGCTGCGCCGGGATGACCCGTGTGTCATTGAAAATCAGGCAATCGCCCGCGCGCAGCATATCGGGCAGGTCGGCGACCCCCCGGTCCAGCGTCGCATCGCCATCCAGCACCAGCATCCGCGCGGCATCGCGCGGGGTGGCCGGCCTCAGCGCGATCCGTTCGGGGGGAAGCTCGAAATCGAAATCGTCGACGCGCATCGCGCGTTCGTCACTCTGCCGGTTTCTTCGGCGGCAGGGTCAGGTCACCACCATCGCCCAGCGTCGGTGCGCTCTGTGCCGTTGCCGGTGCCGGCTGATAGGGCGGGGGATTGTCCGACGCGATATAGGCATGCAGCACGCGCGACGGGTCCTTGGGCGGTTCGCCGCGATGGATCTGATCGACATATTCCATCCCGTCGATGACGCGGCCGAAAACGGTGTAGCGCTTGTCGAGCGACAAGGCCGGGCGGAACATGATGTAGAACTGGCTGTTCGCGCTGTTTTCGTCCGCCGTGCGCGCCGCCGCCACCGCGCCGCGCGCATGCGGTAGATAGTTGAATTCCGCCGGTACGTCGGGAAGGTCCGAATCGCCCGTTCCTGTTCCGGTCGGATCGCCGCCCTGCGCGATCGGCAGCGGCCGGTCGGTCACACGGTGAAAGATCGTGCCGTCATAAAAATGCCGCCGGGTCAGCGTCTTGATCCGTTCGACCATCTTGGGCGCGACATCGGGGCGAAGCAGGATCGTCACTCGCCCGCCGGTCGACAGGTCGAGCAGCCACAGATTTTCCTTGTCCGTTGTTTCGGGTGCCTTTTCGCTGTGCGTCGACGCAATGGTATGTTGCTGCGCGAACGCCGGAATCGCCACCATCGTCGCGATCAGCGCGACCAGAAACCCGATAAAACGCATGACTTCCCCAAAAACCCGCTGAAACCAGTATCCCGGCGCTTAAACCATATTCGCGCTTGCGCCAATGTGAATGGGCGGCCTTTCGCGGCTCAACTGCCCTTGCGACCGATTTTCGTCACCCGCGCCTCCACTTCGTCGCGAACCGCGGGGCTTACGAACTTGTGAATATCGCCTCCGAACATCGCGATTTCCTTTACAAGACGGCTGGCGATCGGTTGCAACGACACGTCCGCCATCAGGAAAACCGTTTCGATCCGGTCGTTGAGCTGCTGGTTCATCCCCGCCATCTGATATTCATATTCGAAATCGGCGACGGCGCGCAGGCCGCGCACGATCATCGATGCGCCCTCGCGCTCGGCGAAATCCATCAGCAACGCATCGAAGCTGACGACGCGCACATCGCCTTCCAGTTGATCGACCTCGCGCCGGACCATCTCCATGCGTTCTTCCAGCGTGAACATCGGGTTTTTCGACGGATTGGTGGTCACGCCGATCACCAGCCGGTCGACCAGCCGCGCGGCGCGCGCGATGATGTCCATATGGCCCAGCGTGATCGGATCGAACGTGCCGGGATAAACGCCGGTGCGAGTGGTCATTCGAAAGTCTCTCCCATCATGCGGGGCGGTGCGTCACCGGTCGCGTTCCAGCGTAAAGCGCGCAATGTCGCGCAGCAGGTCCGCTTCGTTCCCGAAATCGCGAAGATGCTCGATCGCCTGATCGACCAGCATGGCCGCCTGTTCGCGCGCACGTTCCAGCCCGAGCAGAGACAGGAAGGTTTCCTTGCCCGCATCGCCGTCCTTGCGCAGTTTCTTTCCCGCCAGTTCCTCATCGCCCTCGACATCCAGTATGTCGTCCGCGATTTGAAAGGCGAGGCCGATATCATGGGCATAGCCGCGCACCGCCGTTCGCGCATCGGGCGGCACCCGGCCCAGTATCGCGCCCGATTCGACCGCGCAGGAAATCAGCGCGCCGGTCTTCATCGCCTGCAACCGGGTGACGGTGGGCAGGTCGAAACTCGCACCCTCCGCCTTCAGGTCCATCATCTGTCCGCCCGCCATCCCGGCAGGGCCGGCGGCGCGGGCCAGTTCGAACACCAGTTCGGCACGGACATGGGAATCGCGATGCGTTGCTTCATGCGACAGCACCTCGAACGCCAGCGCATGAAGGCAATCGCCCGCCAGCACCGCCGTCGCTTCATCGAACGCCTTGTGCACCGTGGGCTTTCCCCGGCGCATATCGTCGTCGTCCATCGCGGGCAGGTCGTCATGGATCAGCGAATAGACATGGATGCATTCGATTGCGGTGCCGACGCGAAGTGCCTGAAGCGGGTCGGCATCGAACAATCTCGCCGTGGCGTTGACCAGCAGCGGGCGAAGCCGCTTGCCGCCGCCGATCGCCGCATGGCGCATCGCCCGGTACAGCCCCGCGCGCGGATCGGCGGGCACCGGCAGCAGCGCGTCGAACTGCGCATCGACATCCGCCGCGATCGTCCGCAATGCCGATGCGAGCAGGAGCGAAGCCTCGGCCACCCGCCTATTCCGCGTCGAACGGCTGGGTTGCGGCGGGCCTGCCCTCGGCATCCAGCCGGATCGCCTCGATCCGCGCCTGCGCGGCGTCCAGCCGGTCGGCGCAGCGGCGGCGAAGCGCATCGCCGCGTTCGTACAGCCTGATCGCTTCCTCAAGCGCCGCCTCGCCGCTTTCCAGCCGCCCGACGATGCGCTCAAGCTCCTTCAGCGCCTCTTCGAAGGACAGTTCCGATATGTCACGCTCTTCAGCCATGCCAGCGCTATGGCCCGGCACGCGATGAGATTGCAACTCCCACTTGCCCCGGCACGTTCACCCGGCAACATATCAGGAGGCATTTCATCATGTTCGAACGCGTCAATCCGGCAACCGGCGAGAAACTGGACGCAATTGCGGAAATGGACGACGCGGCCGTGGAGGCGACGCTGGCGCGCGCGCAGAGCACGTTTCGCGAATGGCGGGTCAGTTCGCTCGACACGCGCACCGCGCTGCTCGGCCGCCTTGCCGATGCATTCGAGGCGGATAAGCGGCGGCTTGCCGAAATTGCCACGCGGGAAATGGGAAAGACGCTGAAATCCTCGATCGCGGAAGTGGAAAAATGCGCCGCCGCCTTTCGCCATTATGCAGAACACGGCCCCTCTTTTCTGGAAGGCGAAGATGTCGCGGTGTCAAAGGGATCGGCGCGAACCCGCTGGCTGCCGCTGGGGCCGGTGCTGGCGGTGATGCCGTGGAACTTCCCTTATTGGCAGGTCGTGCGCTTCATGGCCCCCGCGATCATGGCGGGCAATGTCGGCCTCCTCAAACACGCATCCATCACGCAGGGCGTTGCCGCCGCGCTGGAGGAGATGGTGAAAAAGGCGGGCGGGCCGGACGGCCTGTTCCAGAATCTGGCGATCAAATCGGACGCGGTCGAAAAGGTCATCGCCGACAAGCGCGTCGTCGCCGTCACGCTTACCGGCAGTGAGGGCGCGGGGGCGAAGGTTGCCGAAACGGCGGGCAAGCACCTTAAAAAAGTCGTGCTCGAACTGGGCGGCTCCGACCCGTTCATCGTCATGCCGTCCGCCGATATCGACAAGGCCGCCGAACAGGCGGTGACCGCGCGCATCCAGAATACGGGCCAGTCGTGCATCTGCGGCAAGCGGATGATTGTCCATGCCGATGTCTACGACGCCTTCGCCGCGAAGTTTTTCGAAGCGATGAAAGCGGTAAAGGCGGGCGACCCGATGGATGAGGAAAGCGATATGGGACCGCTTTCCAGCTTTGATCAGCGCGATACCGTGCTCGATCAGTTGGGCCGCATGAAAAAGGCCGGAGCGACGCTGGAATTCGGCGGCGAAAAACTCGATTCGCCGGGCGCTTATATGAGCGCGGGCGTGCTCACCGGCGTCCCGCGCAATGCCGATGTTGCGCGTGAGGAAGTGTTCGGCCCGGTCGCGATGCTGTTTCGTGTCACTGACATCGACGACGCGATCGCACTCGCCAACGATATTCCCTATGGCCTCGGTTCCAGCGTCTGGACCAACGACAGCGGCGAACAGGATCGCTTCGAACGCGATATCGCCGCCGGGATGACCGCGGTGAACCAGATGCTGGCTTCCGCTCCCGAAGCGCCGTTCGGTGGCGTCAAGCTGTCGGGCTATGGCCGTGAACTCGGCCCATGGGGTATGTACGAATTCATGAACATGAAGACCGTGATGCTGCCCGGATGAGCGGGCACGGGGCCGGTCTCGCGGCAGGCGCGGCGGGGCAGGGCGGGGGCGTGGACATTCCCGCCCGGCTCGACCGGCTGCCATGGAGCCGGTTTCACTGGCTTATCGTCATCGCGCTCGGCATCACCTGGATCCTCGATGGGTTGGAAGTGACGCTGGCCGGATCGGTCGCGGGCGCGCTTCGCGACAGTCCGGCGATGGGGTTCAGCGCGGGCGATGTCGGGTTCGCGAATTCGATGTATCTGGCGGGCGCGGTGATCGGCGCGCTGTTCTTTGGCTGGCTGACTGATCGCTGGGGCAGGAAGCGGCTTTTTTCAGTGACGCTGGGCCTGTACCTCATCGCTACGCTCGCCACCGCCTTCACGTGGAGCGTACCCAGCTATGCCATCGCCCGCTTTCTTACAGGGGCGGGCATCGGCGGCGAATACAGCGCGATCAATTCGGCGATACAGGAACTTATCCCCGCGCGGCGGCGCGGCTGGACCGATCTTGCCATCAACGGCAGCTTCTGGGTTGGTGCGGCAATGGCAAGCGCGCTGTCGATCATCCTGCTCGATCCGCGCTGGTTCGCGCCGGATCATGGCTGGCGCATCGCCTTTTTTGGCGGGGCGGTGATCGGGGCGGTGATTCTGGCGCTGCGCCGCTATATTCCCGAAAGCCCACGCTGGCTCGCCATTCACGGTCGTGAGGAGGCGGCGGA
The DNA here is from genome assembly GCF_019351405.1 of Stakelama flava. GTDB lineage: Bacteria > Pseudomonadota > Alphaproteobacteria > Sphingomonadales > Sphingomonadaceae > Sphingomonas > Sphingomonas flava_A. The sequence goes on along the minus strand of NZ_JAHWZX010000002.1, from coordinate 138,843 downwards.
GCGCGTGGTGGGCGACATCGAACGCCGCATTGTCGAGGCAGGCCATTCGCTGCCTGATCTCCCTGCGAGCGCAAACCGGGTCGTGCCGCGCCGATCGACCAGCCTGCGCGATGTCGTGACCACACTTGTCTATACATATCCAAAGCGCACCGTGTTCGGCCTCACCCTGATGGCGGCGCAGGCCTTTTTCTACAACGCCATCTTCTTCACCTATGCAATGATGCTGACCGATTTCTACGCGATTCCAAACAGTTTGGTCGGTTGGTATATTCTTCCATTCGCTGCGGGAAACGTAGCCGGCCCGCTGATCCTTGGTCGCTTTTTCGATACCGTCGGGCGACGGCCGATGATTATGCTCACCTATGGCATGTCGGCGCTGTTGTTGACGTTGACCGGTCTTGCCTTCGCTGCCGGCTGGCTGAACGCGACTTCTCAGACTCTGTGTTGGAGCGTCACCTTTTTCTTTGCTTCAGCAGCAGCTTCCGCCGCATACCTGACAGTAGCTGAGAGCTTTCCGATTGAAATCCGCGCGCTGGCGATTGCGTTTTTCTATGCTGTCGGGACGGGGCTTGGCGGCGTCGCCGCGCCTTGGCTGTTCGGGCTGCTGATCGAAAGCGGGTCGCGCGGGCAGGTGCTGATCGGCTATCTGATCGGTGCCGCGCTGATGGCCGCAGCCGCGATCCTGACCCGCTTCATCGGCCTTTCCAATGAACGCAAGCCGCTCGAAGAAGTCGCCCGCCCGCTTTCGTGGGAATAGCGCGTCAGTCGCCGCCGGGTGCCGCACCCAGCGTCCGCTTTGCCCAGTCATTGGTGCGCGCTTGTAACAGCTCGAGATCGCCCTCATTGGTGACGATGGCATAGCCGGTGTCGCTGATCGGGTCATAGGCGGCGCGCGATTTAAACGCACCGTTGCTGCCGCTCTTCCAACTGAGCGGATGCGCGACGCCGTCCACCGTCACCACCCGCGTTCGCCCGCCCAGCGCATAGTGCGACCCAGCGCTCGCCACGCGCGCCAGCGCTTCGCGATCGGCCCCGGGATAGCCGGGCGTATAGGGATAGCGCAGCAGCCGGATCAGATCCTCGGGCGTTGCCGCGGTGCCGCCTGCGCACACTAGATAGCTGGGCATGGGCAGTGTGAACCCCACAGGCTTGACCGGATCGTCGCCGGGCAGGGTGTCGGTAAAGCTGGTGCTGTGCGTCATCTCTGCCGGCACGTAGACGGTGTCGCGGAGCACATCATGGATTGACGATCCGCTCGCGCGTTCAAGGATCGCCTGCACCAATATCCAATTGGTGATGACATAATCGAACGCGGTGCCCGGCGGATCGTCGGTATAGCGCGTGGCAAAGCGGTTTGCAGCCTCGGTCGGGCTGAGCTTCAGCGCAAGCGTCGCCTTGGCATCCTCGCGCACCGCGATCATCGCGCCGTCGGCGATCCCGGCACGGTTCTGGAGGAGCTGTTCGAGCGTGATTTCGCCCGCCTTTGCGCCGCGATAGTCGGGCAGCAGCGTGGCGAGCGTGTCGGTGAGCTTCAACCTACCCTGACGCTGCAGCGCCATCGCCGCGATCGAACAGGCATATTTTGAAATGCTGCCAGCTTCATACAGCGCGCCTTCGCGCCCCGCGCCGCCGACCCGCGTGGAGAAGCTGCCATCGGGAAGCAGCTCGGTCTCGACATAGCTGGCGGGGGTGGACGCGTCGGTCGCACTCGATTGCCGTGCGTTTCCAATGGTCGGAACGGCGAATATGGCGAGCAGCGCTGCGGAGGCTAGATGCTTCATGCAACACTGTATTGCATGGATAACACAGACCTGCAAATCGCGGTGCGTCAGCCCTCCGCCGCAACCTCCGCGCGCAACGCCTTGCGGTCGAGCTTGCCGATCATCGTTTTGGGCATTTCCTGCCGCACGACCACCCGGTCGACACGTTCATGCTTGCCCAGTTGCGGGTTCAGCCATTCGGCGATTGCCCGACCGTCTTCGTCAGCGCCGCTGTTCAGCGTGATATAGGCGCGCGGGCTTTCGCCGCGATAATCGTCGGGTACGCCGATCACGAGCGCTTCCTTGACCGCCGGATGTTTGTAGAGAATTTCCTCTATCTGGCTGGGAAATACCTTGAACCCGCCGACCGCGATCATGTCTTTCAGCCGGTCGACGATACGGATGAACCCGTCCTCGTCGATCATCCCGACATCGCCGGTGCGCAGCCAGTGCCGCTTTTGCTGACCGCCGAATACCCCGTCTACGAACACCTGCGCATCGGCATCGGGGCGATTCCAGTATCCGCGCATGATCTGCGGCCCCGACACCACTATTTCGCCCGGTTCACCGTCGGCGACCGGTTTCGACGGGTCTTCCTTGTCGATCAGCCGCACCCGCGTGGCAGGGATCGGCTGCCCGATCGTGCCGGGCTTGTTCAGTGCCTCGTACGGATTGCTCGACACCACGCCTGAACTTTCGGACAAGCCATAGCCTTCGATCAGCGTTGCCCCGGTTACGCGTTCGAACCGCGCCTTCAGTTCCGAAGCCAGCGGCGCTCCGCCAGAGATACAGACGCGAAGCGAAGAGAAATTGGTGCTCGCCGTCTTGGGATGGTCGAGCAGCGCCTGATACATGGTCGGCACGCCGGGAAGCGATGTCGCCTTCGTCCGCTCGATCGCGGCCAACGTCTGCGCCGCATCGAAACGCGGCAGCATCACGATCTCGCCACCCGCCACCACCGTCCGGTTGAGCACACAGGTATTGGCGAAGACGTGGAAAAAGGGGAGGACTCCCACGATCCGGTCGGTAACTTGTCCCAGTTCGGGGTCGAGCAGCGCCACCTGCCGCGCATTGGCCGACAGATTCTGATGCGTCAGCATTGCGCCCTTGGGCGTGCCGGTGGTGCCGCCGGTATACTGGATCAGCGCGATGTCGTTATCGGGTTCGATCGTCGGCGCGATGCATTCGCCGCCATTGTCGATCAGCGCCGAAAACGCGCTGACCCGCGGATCGTCCGGATGGCTGGCGACTTCGCGGCCGCGGAACAGGCGATAGAACAGCGATTTCGTCGCGGGCAGCGCGCCGGCCACCGATCCGACGACCAGCCGCTCCAGCCCGCTTTTGTCCAGCACCTCCAGCGCGGTGGGCAGCAATGCGGTGGCCGAAATGGTGAACAGCAGCCTGGTTCCGCTGTCCTCCACCTGGTGCGCCAGTTCATCGACCGTATAGAGCGGCGAGAAGTTCACCACCGTCGCGCCGAGTTTCAGGATGCCGTAATAGGCGGCGACATAGTGCGGGACATTGGGCAGGAACAGGCCGATCCTGTCGCCCGGCCCATATCCCATCGTCTTTAGTCCGCACGCGACCCGATTGGCCCCGTCCATGGTTTCGGCATAGCTGTATTTGCGCCCCAGAAAGTCGAGCAGTGGGGCAGCGGGCTTGGCCCGCGCCGATGCTTCGAACAGCGACACCATCGACATCGGTTCGAACACGCGGTCCCATGGATCGGGATGCTGATAGGCAGTGCGCCAGAGCTGAACGGGATCGGTCATTTACAGATGTGTAAGCAGCGACTTTGGCCGACGCAAGTTCACATGCGGCTTTCGCCCGCCGTCCAGGTCACGAGGATCGAAAACGCGCCGATGCCCAGATCGACCGCCGCCTGCATGCGGTGCGGGGCCGGGTCGGCGCGGTCATGGGTCAGGATGCTGATATCCGCACTGGGATGACGGATCGCCAGCGTTGCGATCAATGCCACCAGAAACGTCAGGGCCACCGCGCGTCGTTGCGTCATCGCATCCACCTTTCGTTGCAACACCATGCGTTACCGCCAAATTGCCGTGACGGCAACGGGTTACGCCGCCGCCGCGATTCTTTCCGAACGGCGCGCCCGGTCTCGTCCGGCGCTTTTCGCCGCGAACAATGCCCGATCGGCATTATGGTACAATCGCTTCCAGTCGCCTTCGCTGGTTAGCGGCCCGGTGCAACTGCCGATGCTTGCGGTGATCGACAGGTCGAACGGCATCCGCGCGGCACGTATCCAGGCAAGCAATTCGTCGGGGTTCAGCGCTTCGCCCGACGGTTGCGCGATCGCGAACTCCTCGCCGCCGATCCGCGCGACCAGGGCATCTGCTGGGACTGTGGTGCGCAGCGTGCGTGCGAATACGCGAAGCACTTCGTCGCCGCCGTCATGGCCGATCGTTTCATTGACCTGTTTGAAATGGTCGAGATCGGCCAGGAACAATGTCAGTTCGCCCTTGACCGCCATCGCTCTCACCAAAAAGGCGCGCCGGTTGAGCAGCCCAGTCAGCGGGTCGGTATCGGCAAGCAGGCGCGCGGCAAGTTCCTGTGCGCGCGCTTCGTCGCGCTCCTTGGTGAGCAGGCGGATGCGATAGGCGATCGCGACCGTCGACATCACCGCTTCGAAACTCATCGCCAAGATGGTTGAATTGTCGATCCAGAAATCGGGGCGGATAATGCCCAGCCCTGACGCGATGCGAAGGCAGGCGAACAGCAAGGGGACCGCCCATGCGGTCGCGAACAGCCACAGATGCGGACTGCGCCGCTGCCTCGCTCGCCAGACGATTGGAATAATCAGCGGAAGAATCGCCGCGAAGCTGAGCGAAACAAGCGTGTCGAGCAACGCGATCCGCCAAGGGGCGAGCAGCACGAAAGCGGCGGTCGCCAGAGCCAGAAGACCCGTCATCCGGTTGGCGGCGCGCGGTATCCGGCTTCCGGCCAGTTCGGTTTCGAAAAAGCTTCGCGCGAAGAACAGCGCAGCCGCCGCAGCGCAGGCGATGAACAGATAGTTCAGCCGGATACGGTCGGTATTGGCGATGTCGGGCAGCCACCATGCAAGCGCGCCCGACGAGGTGCAGGTATAGGCGCCCAGCGCGACGACCATCGCGCAATAGGCAAGCTGGAACCGGTGGCGCAACGCCGCCCACATCGCCAGATTATAGGCGAGCAGCGCGGCGCACAGCCCGCCGAACGCGGCGTAGATCGCGCCCATTTGCAGGTTCGCAGCGCTGCTTTGTCGGGGCCGAGCAAGCCGGGGGGAGACAAGGATGCCGCGCACATTGGCCGAATCGTCGATTTGCCAGAGCAGCCGTTCGGGTGCGCCATATTCCCTTGGCAATTCCCATTCGATCATCGCGCCCATCTGGATATGTCGGGATGTCGCTGCATCGTCCAGCGCCCAGCTGCGGATCGTGCCGTCGCGGTACAACGCGTGCAGCGTGATGCCGCGCTGCCAGACGCTGGCGATGCGAACCCGGCTGCGGCGCTCGACATGGTCGATGCCCACCAGCGGCTGGCTCATCACCCAATAATCGCCCGGACCGAAGCTTCGTTGCGGTGTGGCGCAATCGAACCGACGGGCCTTCGCAAATAATTTGCGCGGCGTGTCGTCGGTTTCGGTGCGAAGCGTGCATACCCGCAATGGCGCGCCCACCACCGCGCCCGACACCTTAGCGCGCGCCTGCGAGGGCAACGCGAATGCCGCCGCGGTCAGCCACAGGACCAGCACGCAGAAGCCCGAAAGAAATAGCCGCCCCCGATTCATGAAGATGCTTTACCGGTCATTATCCAACAAACGGTAAATACGCTTTCGTAACGATTGGAGCGACGCCGGGCGATGCGATCCCCGGCGCTTCATGGCGGTGAAATCCGGACTGCGGCGCCTCTGCGGGGACCGCAAGGGCGATAGCGCCATGGGTTGGGATCAATGCGACCAGCAAAAAAGCTGCGGGCAAACGAAAAGGGCCGGCGCATCGCTGCCCCGGCCCTTTGGTCTTTTATCGCTTTCGCGTCGGCTTATTTCGCCTCGGCCTTTGTCTTTTTCCCGCCGCCCTTCTTACGCGGTTTTTTCGGCGCGGCCGGGGTGATTTCGAACGACAGTGCGTCGTCTTTCAGCGTCACATTGACCTCGCCGCCATGGACCAGCTTACCGAACAACAATTCCTCGGCAAGCGGCTGCTTGACCTTTTCCTGGATCAGCCGTCCCATCGGACGCGCGCCGTACAGCTTGTCATAGCCGCGCTCGGTCAGCCATTGCTTGGCACCATCGTCCAGCCGGATATGCACATCGCGATCGGCAAGCTGCAGTTCGAGCTGCAGGATGAATTTCTCCACCACCCGCGCAACGACGTCGGTCGGCAGATAAGCGAACGGCACGATGGCATCCAGACGGTTGCGGAATTCGGGGGTGAACAGCTTCTTCACCGCCTCCTCCTGCACATCGTCGCGGCTGATATTGCCAAAGCCGATCGATTCCTTGGCCATGTCGGACGCGCCGGCATTGGTCGTCATGATCAGGATGATGTTGCGGAAATCCACCGTTTTGCCGTGGTGATCGGTCAGCTTCCCGTTGTCCATCACCTGAAGCAGGATGTTGAACAGGTCGGGATGCGCCTTCTCGATCTCGTCGAGCAGCAGCACGCTGTGCGGGTTCTGATCGACCGCATCGGTGAGCAGGCCGCCCTGATCATAGCCGACATAGCCCGGAGGTGCACCGATCAGCCGGCTGACCGAATGGCGTTCCATATATTCGCTCATGTCGAAACGCTGGAGCGGGATGCCGAGAATCTCAGAAAGCTGGCGCGCAACCTCAGTCTTGCCGACGCCGGTGGGGCCGGAGAACAGATAGTTGCCGATCGGCTTGTCGGGATCGCGAAGCCCCGCCCGGGACAGCTTGATCGCGCTCGACAGCACCTCGATCGCTTCATTCTGTCCGAATACGACCCGCTTCAGATCGGTTTCGAGGCTGGCGAGAACCTTGGTATCGTCGTTCGACACGCTCTTGGGCGGGATGCGCGCCATCGTCGCGATGACCGCCTCGATCTCCTTGGGCGTGATCGTCTTTTTCCGGCGGCTGACCGGCACTAGCATCTGCATCGCGCCCACTTCGTCGATCACGTCGATTGCCTTGTCGGGCAGCTTGCGGTCGTTGATGTAACGCGCCGACAATTCGACCGCCGACTTGATCGCGTCGGGGGTGTATTTGACGTCGTGGTGATCCTGGAACGCGCCGCGCAGCCCGGTCAGGATCTTGATCGTATCCTCGACGCTGGGTTCGTTGACGTCGATCTTCTGGAACCGGCGAAGCAGCGCGCGGTCCTTTTCGAAATGGTTGCGGAATTCCTTGTACGTGGTCGATCCGATGCAACGGATCGTGCCGCCCGACAGCGCGGGTTTGAGCAGGTTCGACGCATCCATCGCGCCGCCGCTGGTCGCGCCCGCGCCGATGACGGTGTGGATTTCATCAATGAAGAGCACCGCGTGCGGCAGCTTTTCCAGTTCGTTGACAACCTGTTTCAGCCGCTCTTCAAAATCGCCGCGATAGCGCGTTCCGGCCAGCAGCGCGCCCATATCGAGCGAATAGATCACCGCTTCCTTCAACACGTCGGGAACATCGCCCTCGACGATCTTGCGCGCCAGCCCTTCGGCGATCGCGGTTTTGCCTACGCCCGGATCGCCCACGTAAAGCGGGTTGTTCTTCGACCGGCGGCACAGGATCTGCACCGTCCGATCGACCTCCGGGCCGCGCCCGATCAGCGGATCGACCTTACCCTGTTCGGCCTTTTCGTTCAGGTCGACGCAGAACTGCTTCAGCGCGCTTTCGCCCTTGTTCTTCTCGGCCTTGGACGATTTCTCGTCCTCGGCGCCCTTGGGCGTCGCCGCTTCGGCGGCCGATGCGCCCTTGCCCACGCCATGGCTGATATAGCTCACGGCATCGAGGCGGCTCATATCCTGCTGCTGTAGAAAATAGACGGCATAGCTTTCGCGTTCGGAAAACAGCGCGACCAGCACGTTCGCGCCGGTCACCTCGTCGCGACCGGACGACTGGACATGCAGGATCGCGCGCTGAACCACGCGCTGGAAACCGCTGGTGGGGGAGGGGTCGGTGACGCTGTCGACTTTAAGGGCGTCAAGCTCGGTATCGAGATAATGCGCCACCGTGGTCTTCAGTTCACCCAAATCGACGCCGCACGCGTTCATCACCTTGGACGCATGCTCATCATCGACAAGCGCGAGCAGCAGGTGTTCGAGCGTCGCATATTCATGGCGACGCGACGATGCGGCCTCCAACGCCTTGTGCAGCGTGGATTCCAGGGCGGAAGCGAAACTTGGCATTACATCATACTCCAGCGGGACGCAGGAAGTGTGCGTACCCTTTCATCATATGTCGGAAGCACGTCGTCCGGACTCAAGGCCGGGCTTTGTATCGTGCTGCACCGCCGCGAAAATCCGCCGTTGCGTGGCCGCGACATGGTCTGTCGGGCGTGGCATTGGCGGGTCTTGCGGGGGTCGGCGCATCATCGCTTGAACAGCGCCTCGGCATTTGCGCGGTGTGCGCTCGACGCATCCTTGTGACGCCGCGTGCGCCCGATCTCGCTTTCCAGCGCGGCGATGCGCGCATCGAGTTCGGCCACCGATAGGGGGTCGAGATCCTGCCTCGCCAGTTCGGCGAGCAGGTCGCCCCGGCGGGGCGGGAAGGACTCGTCGGCTTCCATGACACGCACAGCGTTGACCGTGGGCCGGCGGATGTCAATAAGGTGGGCGCAAGGGGCACGTACTTTGGGGGATTACGACGATCATGACGCTTCCCGATACGATGACGGCGATCGATCCGGCGCAGGCGGGCGGGCCGGAGGTGCTTGTGGCGTGCGAACGCCCGGTGCCGCGCCCACGCGCGGGCGAAGTGCTGATCCGGGTCGCTGCGGCGGGCGTCAACCGTCCCGACGTCATGCAGCGCCAAGGCAACTATCCCCCGCCGCCCGGTGCGCCGTCGATACCCGGGCTTGAAATCGCCGGCACTATCGCGGCGCTGGGCGAGGATGTCGGGCAGGAACATCTGGGCCAGCCGGTCTGCGCGCTGGTCGCGGGCGGCGGCTATGCCGAATATGCGCTGGCCCCGGTCGGGCAGTGCCTGCCGGTCCCCGACGCGCTGTCGATGGTAGAGGCAGCGGCGATGCCCGAAACGCTGTTCACCGTGTGGACCAACCTGTTCGAACGCGCTTATGCCTCTGACGGCGACACGGTGCTGGTTCATGGCGGAACCAGCGGGATCGGCACCATGGCGATCAGCCTTGCCAACCTGTTCGGGCTCACCATCATCGTTACCTGCGGTTCGGACGATAAATGCGCGGCGGCAAAGCGCCATGGTGCGGACTATGCGATCAATTACAAAACGGAAGATTTTGTCGAACGCGTCGCCGACATAACCAACGGTGAAGGCGTCGCCGCAGTGCTCGACATGGTCGGCGGCGATTATGTCGCGCGCAACCTGAAATGCCTGGCGGAGGACGGTCGCCATGTTTCGATCGCGGTCCAGCGCGGGGCGAAGGCGGAAATTCCCATCTTCGCCATCATGCAGCGCCGCCTGACGCTGACCGGATCGACGCTGCGCGCGCGCGACACGGCGTTCAAGGCGCTGGTCGCCGACGAACTGCACCGCACCGTATGGCCGCATGTCGAGGCGGGGCGGCTGAAACCCCTGATCGACAAGAGTTTCGCGCTCAAGGACGCGGCAAAGGCGCATGCCCGGATGGAATCGGGCGACCATGCGGGCAAGATCGTTCTCACGACCGGCTATACCCCCTGAACCAATGGCGGAGCGGCAGGCCGCCGCGCCGCTTTCCCTGTTACAGTCCGGTTAAATCGCCGTCGCGCGAACTGTAACAATTGTCCGTCATGTCGCGGATACGCGAAAACGGGGCATGGGGGCGGTTCAGGACATGGCTGTAATCACCAGAGTACCGATCGATGGCTATCTTGCCGATTTCCTGGCCGGGGGGTCGGCGGTATCGGACGATCCGGTAACCCGGCGACGCCAGTATCGCACCGTCTGGATTTCGGACATTCATCTGGGCACGCGCGGTTCCAACGCCGAAATGCTGATCGACTTTCTCGACCATGTCGACAGCGACACCATGTATCTGGTCGGCGACATCATCGACGGATGGCGGCTTAAGAAGAAATTCTACTGGCCCGCCACGCATAACGACATCGTCTGGCGGATTTTGAAACGGGCGAAGCGCGGCACCCGCATCGTCTTTATCCCCGGCAATCATGACGAGATGTTTCGACAGTTCGCCGGGCTGAATTTCGGCGGCGTAGAAATCCGGCGTCAGGCGGTGCACGAAACAGCCGACGGCAGACGGCTTCTGGTCCTGCACGGCGATGAATTCGACGCGATCACGCTGTCGCATCGCTGGCTCGCGCATCTGGGCGATGCCGCATACACCATGATGATGACGCTCAACCGCTGGGTGAACGGCTATCGCCGGGCGATGAGGCTGCCATATTGGTCGCTGTCGAAACACGCCAAGAAAAAGGTGAAGAACGCCGTAGAATTCATCTCGAACTTTGAAACCGTCATGGCGCGTGAAGCGGGCGCGCGCGGCGTAGACGGCGTAATCGCCGGTCATATCCACACCGCCGATGCGCGCACGATCGGCGGCATCGAATATTATAACGATGGCGACTGGGTGGAGGGCTGCACGGCGCTGGTCGAACATTTTGACGGGCGGATGGAAATCCTCCACTGGGCGGACGAGATCGCGCGGCGCGACGCCGATGCGCGGGCAAGCGCGGTACGGGCAGCGGCCTGACCCCATGCGCATCGCCCTCGTCACCGACGCCTGGGAACCACAGGTCAACGGCGTGGTACGCACCCTGCAATCGGTGCGCACGGTCCTTGAGGCGCAGGGGCACCGCGTCCTGGTCCTCTCGCCTGACCGCTTCCATTCGCTTCCCTGTCCGACCTATCCCGAAATCCGGCTGGCGATGGCGGGAACGGGCAGGGTGGGTGACCTGCTCGCCGATTTCGCGCCCGATGCCATCCATCTCGCGACCGAAGGGCCGTTATGCATTGCTGCCCGGCGCTGGTGCATCCGGCGGCATTTCCCCTTCACCACCGCGTATCACACGCAGTTTCCCGACTATATTTCGGCGCGATCGGGCGTGCCGGTCGACTGGGTCTGGCGCTATATTCGCTGGTTCCATGCACCTGCTGAGGCGGTTCTCGCTTCCACCGCGTCGATCCGCCGGACACTGAACGATCATGGCCTTGCCAAAGTGCGGCAATGGGGCAGGGGGGTGGACCTGCACCATTTCCATGGCGACGTGACGCCCAATCCCACGCTGGCGCATCTGCCGCGCCCGCTGCAACTGTATGTCGGCCGCGTGGCCATTGAGAAGAATCTCGAAGCGTTTTTGCAAAACCAGCATCCGGGTACGAAAATCGTCGTCGGCGATGGCCCGGCACGGCCGGCGTTGGAGGCGAAACACCCACGCGCGATCTTTCTGGGCGCGCGCTTCGGGGAGGAACTGGCGAGCATATATGCGGCCGCCGATGTTTTCGTCTTTCCCAGCCGCACCGACACGTTCGGGCTGGTGATGATCGAAGCACTCGCCTGCGGCACGCCGGTCGCGGCTTTTCCCGTCACTGGTCCAATGGATATTCTCACCCGCGGCGTCGGCGCGATGGACGAGCGGCTGGAAGACTCCATAGCTGAAGCTCTGAAAAAAGATCGCGCGGCGTGCGCTCGCTACGGCGCGGGGTTCACCTGGGAAGCAAGCGCGGCGCAGTTTTTGGGCGCGCTGGCCCCGATCGCGGCGAAGCGGCACGCGGCCTGATTGAACGCCGCCCCTTGCCCTTGTCGGCAAGCACGGCTAGATCGGGAAATAGAGGTCGGCCGCTCCGCGAGGGGCGGCCCTTATTGTTTGTGGAGAATTTCCGCCGTGTCACAGCCGCTGATGCCGCACGCGACCGCTTCCTGGCTGGTCGACAACACCGCGCTTTCCTTTGAACAGATCGCAGATTTCTGCGGCCTGCACATTTTGGAGGTGCAGGCGATCGCGGACGATACCGCCGCGACCAAATTGACGGGGCGCGATCCCGTTCGCGCGCATGAAGTGACGATGGAGGAGATCGAAAAGGGGCAGGAAGACCCCGATTATCGCCTCAAGATGCAAAAGGGCCCGGAACAGATTCGCCGGACCAAGGGGCCGCGCTACACGCCGGTTTCCAAGCGGCAGGACAAGCCCGACGGCATCGCCTGGATCATCCGCAATCATCCGGAAATCTCCGACGGCCAGATCGGCAAGCTGATCGGCACCACGCGCACGACCATCGCCGCGATCCGCGATCGCAGTCATTGGAACATCGCCAATATCGTACCCAAGGACCCCGTGACGCTGGGCCTGTGTTCGCAGCGCGAACTCGACGCGGTCGTGGCAAAGGCGGCAAAGGCCGCCGGCATCGATCAGCAGCCGACCGATACCCGGCTTGAAGGCGACCGTGAAGCATTGATCGAGGAACTGCGCGCCGAACGCGAACAGGCCGCCCGTGACGCCGAAGCGGCGGCGCTTGCCGAAGCGCGCGGCGAAGAACCCGAAAAGCCCGCCTTCGAAGACCCCTTCAAACATTGACGCGCCGGGCGGACCATCGTCCGCCAGACGCGCCCTTGCGGCCTCGGACCTCCAAACTGTGCCGCTCTTAACCGGCCGCCCCTTCGTCATTGCGAACCCGCGACGCGGGTGAAGCAATCCAGCGTGGCAAGAACTGCCGCCGGATTGCTGCACAACCTTTGCCGCTCGCGATATCGAAAGGAGAGGGGCAAGGCTGCGGCGGACGATCCGGCGCAGCCCCGGCCGCTATCAGTGCCCGGCGGCTGCCTGATAGTCCATGTTCTTCAGGTCGGTGAGCAGGTCCGGCCCAGTGGGTTGCCAATCGATCCGTTCGCGGGTGATCGCGCTGCTGGCGGGCATGTCAAGGCTGGCGAACATCGCGAACCAGCCGAAATGCGCCTGCGCTTCGTCTTGCGATAGCGACACCACCGGCAGGTTCAGCCCGGCCCCGACGACTTGTGCGATCGCGCGCGCCGTGATCCCTTCTTCGGCCACCGCATGATAGCGGGTGCCCGGTGCGCCCTTGTTAAAGGAAAGCGCGTACAGTTTCGCGACGTCGCTGACATGCGCGGCGGGCCAGCGGTTCGCTCCTTCGCCGACATAGGCGACCGATCCCTTTTCGCGCGAAATCTGGATATAGGGCGTAATCAGGCCCTGACGAACTGTGTCGTGAACCTGCGGTAGCCGCATCACCAATATGTGCACGCCATCGTCAAGCAGCGCCTGCGCCGCGATTTCCGATGCGACGCGCGGATTCGGATGGGTGGTATTGCAGATGTCTTCCGATGCAGGACGGCCGTCGCCGGAGTCTCCCATGCCGGTCCCCGACGTGATCATCAGCGGCCGGTCGGACCCCTTCAGCACCGATCCCATCGCGGCGATTACGCGTCGGTCCTTTTCGCAATTTTCCACGAAATTGGAAAAATCATGGTCGAACGCGGTGTGGATCACGGCATCGGCCTTTTCCACCCCCGCCATTACGCTTTCCGGATCCTCCAGAGTCGCGCGGTGCGCGGTTGCGCCAGCCTGTGCCAGCGAACGTTCGCCCGCGTCGGATCGCGTCATCCCGATGACTTCATGACCGCCCGCAATCAATTCGGGCACAATCCGCGATCCGATGAACCCGGTCGCGCCAGTGACAAATACACGCATCTTCAAACTCTCCGATATTGTTCGGACAGCCAAGATGCGCTACCAAATTTCCTATTAAAGTAGTGACGTTATCATGGTATGATGAACAACAGGAATACCACGCCGCAGCCACGGGAAAATTCGCTCGGCATCTTTTTGCGTGATCGCAGGATGCGGCTTGACCCGGCCAGTCTGGGCCTGCCGGTGGGGCGGCGGCGAACGCCGGGGCTGCGCCGGGAAGAGGTGGCGCAACGCGCCAATATCAGTCCGACCTGGTATACCTGGCTCGAACAGGGGCGGGGCGGAGCGCCGTCGGCGGATGTGCTCGAACGCATCGCGGCGGGGCTGATGCTGACCGAACCCGAGCGGCAGCATCTGCATATCCTGGCATTTGGCCATCCTCCCGAAGCACGCTACCGCGCGCCGGAAAACATCATCACGCCGCGCCTGCAACGCGTGCTGGACGCCGTTCCCGCCAGCCCGGCGATGATCAGGTCGGCGACCTGGGACGTTCTGGCCTGGAACCGCGCGGCGACGGCGCTGCTGATGGATTATTCGCAGCTTCCCCCGGACCGGCGCAACATCCTGCGAATCATGTTCAGCGATTCGCGCATGAAAGCGGCGCAGGAGGATTGGCTGCGTGTGGCGCGGTTTGTCGTGGGAGCGTTTCGCGCCGATGCAGTCCGTGCGGGCGCGGGCGCGGAAATCGAAAGGCTGGTTGCCGAACTGTCCGATATGAGTCCCGAATTCGCAATGATGTGGCGCGATAATGAGGTGCTGGGCGGTGGAGAGGGGACCAAGCGTATCCACCATCCCGAACTCGGGCCGCTGGAACTCGAATTTTCCTCCTTTTGGGTGGAGGGGCGATCGGACCTGACCATGATGGTCTATACGCCTGCAACAAGTGAGGTAGCACGGCGCATTGATGCATTTCTCGAACGCGATAGCGGCTGAGGGGGGCATTGGCCGCGCGCGTCGCAAATCGCGGCTTGACCGAAATGCAAAACTGTTCTTTTTATGTTCTGTTTGCGTCGAAGGGGAATCGCGATGGCCGAAAATTTGATTTTCTATACCAATCCGATGTCGCGCGGGCGGATTGTCCGCTGGATGCTGGAAGAGGTGGGGCAGCCTTATGAAACGCAGCTGCTCGATTATGCATCGACGATGAAGGGCGATGCCTTTCTCGCTATCAATCCGATGGGAAAGGTTCCCGCGATCCGGCATGGCGATCATGTCGTCAGCGAATGCGCGGCGATTTGCGCCTATCTTGCCGATGCCTTTCCGCAGGCCGGCCTTGCCCCCGATCCCGCCCACCGCGCCGACTATTATCGCTGGCTGTTTTTCGCAGCAGGTCCGGTGGAACAGGCGGTGACCAACAAGGCGCTTGGCTTTATTCCCGGCGCGGATCAGATGCGCATGGCGGGCTATGGCAGCTATGACCTGACCGTCAATGTGCTGGAACGCGTGGTGGCGGCGGGACCCTATGTAACCGGCGACGCCTTCACTGCCGCCGATGTGTATCTCGGCTCGCAGATCAACTGGGGCGTTCGTTTCGGCACCCTGCCCGAACGGCCCGCATTTACTGCATATCTCGAACGAATCCTTTCGCGCGACGCCTATATCCGTGCGTCGCAGATGGATGATGCGCTGATGCCGGAAGGGGCAGGGGCGCCCGGCTGATCGTTTTTAGCCGCCGCGCTCGCTCAACCGGTCGAGAATCGCCTGTCGCTGATCGTCGCGCAACGTGCTCCAGCGGGTGATTTCGTCAAGCGTGCGGCGGCATCCCTTGCACCGGTCGGTATCGGGATCGATCCGACAGACGCCAATACAGGGGCTGGCGACGCGGGCCGGCGGGACGCTTTCGACAAAATCGTCCTCGTCCCTCGGCAAAGGCCTTCAGGCGCCCAGCTTGACGTCCAGAAAGGCGGGGATGGGGCCATTCCAGTCGTCGGGCGTGGCGAGTGCCGCGTCGGATACGCGCTCTTCCCGTCCGGACCCCGCGCGGCCTTTGCGCGGACTGGTGGCGGGCCTTTCCGCTTGTGCCTTCTGCTTCGTCGCGGTGCGCGATTTACGAGCCGGTTTTGCCTGCGCGTCCGCAGTGTCGGAATCCGCCTTCTTCGCGCCGCCGCGCCCACGCCGGGGCTTTTTCTCGTCCGCGGAATCATCCGCCTTCGCTTTGTCCAGCGCTTCGGCGGGGCTCTCCAGCCGCTCGATTTTCTGGCCGATCAGCTTTTCGATATTGTCGATATTTTCGGCATCGTCGCTGGTGACGAAGGTATAAGCAATGCCCTTCGCGCCCGCGCGTCCGGTACGCCCGATGCGGTGGACATAATCGTCCGGGTGCCACGGCGCGTCGAAATTGAAGACATGGCTAACCCCC
The DNA here is from genome assembly GCF_019351405.1 of Stakelama flava. Classification (GTDB taxonomy): domain Bacteria; phylum Pseudomonadota; class Alphaproteobacteria; order Sphingomonadales; family Sphingomonadaceae; genus Sphingomonas; species Sphingomonas flava_A. Next base: position 122,937 of record NZ_JAHWZX010000002.1, on the reverse strand, counting down.
TTCACGTCCAGCCCGCGCGCGGCGACGTCGGACGCGACCAGGATATTGACCTGGTTGGTCTTGAACAGGTCCAGCTCGGCAAGCCGCGCGGGCTGGTCCATGTCGCCGTGGATTTCGCCCGACGCAAAGCCCGATCGCTTCAGGCTCTTGTTCAGTTCGCGCACCGTTGTCTTGCGGTTGCAAAAGATGATCGCGGTGCGAACCTCTTCCTGCGCCAGTAATTTGCGCAGCATATCGCGTTTTCTGTCCTGGCGGACAGGCACGGCGAACTGCTGGATATTGGTGTTGGTGGTCGCAGGGCGCGCAACCTCGATCGTTTTGGGATTGTCGAGGAATTTATCGGCCAGCTTCTTGATCGGCGGCGGCATGGTCGCCGAAAACAGCAGCGTCTGGCGCTGCTTGGGCAGCTTGGTGCAGATATTCTCGATATCGGGAATAAACCCCATGTCGAGCATCCGGTCCGCTTCGTCGATGCACAGCAGCGAACAGCCGGTCAGCAGGATGTTGCCGCGTTCGAACAGGTCCATCAGCCGGCCCGGCGTCGCGATCAGCACGTCGACGCCCTTTTCCAGCGCCTTGATCTGGTCGCCCATCGAAACGCCGCCGATCAGCAGCGCCATTTCCAGCTTGTGATGCTTCCCGTATTTTTCGAAATTCTCCGCCACCTGATGCGCCAGTTCGCGCGTCGGTTCGAGGATCAGCGATCGCGGCATGCGCGCCCGGCTGCGGCCATGCGCGAGGATGTCGATCATCGGCAGCACGAAGGACGCGGTTTTGCCCGTCCCCGTCTGCGCCACGCCGATGACGTCGCGCATCATCAGGACGCTGGGAATCGCGCTCGCCTGAATCGGAGTCGGCTCATCATAGCCGGCATCACGGACGGCGTGCAGAAGTTCGTCGGAAAGGCCGAGATCGGCAAATTTCATATCATGACCGGAAAAGCGGCGGCAACGGCGCCGGAAAACGGGAACGCGCTCGCGGATTTCGGGCCGATTGTCAAGCGTTGCGCGATGGAATCAATGCGCCGCGACCAGCCGGCGAAAGCTTTCGATCTCGCAACTGCCGCCCGCGCGGGACCGGATCGCGTCGCGGTCCGCGCAAATCTTTCCATCGCTTCCCGGCGCCAGATAGAAGCCCGAATAAAAGTCGAGCGCGGGGCAATCCGATCCCAGCTTGGCGCGCAGGCGGCTGCCGTCGCGCAGCATCAGGTCGACCGAATGGGCATCGGTGATCGCCGCGCCGACAAATTCGCCCGCCCGCTGACAATGGTCGGCCTTTTTTTCGTGCCAGCGCACCGGGCGTTCGCGCAGCATCGTGACCCGCGGGTCACGGACGCGCGGGATACGGATGATGATCCGTTGATGCACGGTCACCTGCGCCGTAGCCGCCGCCCCGACAAGGGTCGCCGCGCCGGCGCAGGGAACGCCAAGGGCGGCGAGAATGGTGAGGGGAACGAGACGCACGACGGCGAAGGTAGCGACGGCGATTTAACCGCCGATGAATTGGCCTCGGTCACGGCGTCATGCTACCGGCCGATACATGGCCAATGCATCGCAAAAAGCGCTTATCGATTTCGTTCGCGACCGGTTTGGGGAACGGCCGGTCGTCACGAACGTCGACGACATCGCCCCCTGGCTGGTTGACTGGCGCGGCCGTTATCACGGTGCCGCGCCTGCGATTCTCCAGCCCGATTCGACCGAACAGGTCGCCACGATCGTTGGCAAGGCGGGCGAACTTGGCGTCCCGCTTGTGCCACAGGGGGGCAATACGTCGATGGTGGGCGGCGCGACGCCCCCCGCGGACGGCAGCGCCGTGATCCTCTCGCTGCGCCGGATGAACCGGATCCGCTCGCTATCCGCCGAGGATAATCTGGCGATCGCCGAAGCGGGCGTGATTTTGCAGACGCTCCACGAAACGGCCGAAGCGTCGGGGCGCCGCTTCCCGTTGACGCTGGGCGCGCGCGGCAGCGCCACGATCGGCGGCCTGGTATCGACCAATGCGGGGGGCACGCAGGTGCTTCGCCATGGCACGATGCGCGGGTTGGTCGCCGGCGTTGAGGCGGTTTTGCCCGACGGCGCGGTGCATGACGGCCTGGCGGCGCTGAAGAAAGACAATCGCGGATATGACCTCAACCAGTTGCTGATCGGTGCGGAGGGCACGCTGGGCTTCATCACAGCCGCGACGCTTCGGCTGGTGCCGGCCATCGCCAGACGAGCGGTTGCCTGGGTCGGCCTCGATCACCCGCGCACCGCGCTGAAGCTGCTGCGCGAAATCGAAGCGCGCAGCGATGCGGTGGAGAGTTTCGAGATCATTCCGGGCGATTCGCTTGCGCTGGTGCTGTCGGCCATTCCCGATACGCGCGCGCCGCTTGCCGGAGAATATCCCTGGCATGTGCTGATCGAGGCGGTTGGGGGGGAGGGCGATCCGAATGACCCCCGCGCGCTGCTCGAATCGGTGCTGGCCGAAGCGCTGGAGGCGGGCACGATTGCCGACGCGGTGATCGCCGCGAGCGAGGCGCAGGCCACGGCATTCTGGAAATTGCGCGATTCGCTTTCCGAAGCGGAACGTTCGGCGGGGCCGGCGGTCCAGCATGATATTTCGGTTCCCGTGGCCGACATGCCCGATTTCATGGTGGATGCCGCGAAGCGGGCGGAAGCGCGCTTTCCCGGCACCCATGCCACCGCGTTCGGTCATCTGGGCGACGGCAATGTCCATTTCCACGTCCGCGCGCCACAGGGATCGCAATGGGATCAATGGTATGCACAGGAAGCGGAGACCATTTCCCGCTTCGTCAATGATATGGTGGTCGCCGCCGGCGGATCGATTTCGGCGGAGCACGGCATCGGGCAAATGAAGCTGCGCGAACTCGAACGGCTCGGCTCTCCTGCACGTCTGGCCACGCTTCGCGCGGTGAAATCGGCGCTCGATCCGCGTAATATTTGCAATCCGGGCAAATTGGTAGCGCTTGCGCCCGCTTCGCGCGACACATAGGAAGCGAAACGAGATTACATCAGGAGATTTTCATGGCCAGCGCGCCGCAGACCCAATCGCTTCCGCTGTTTTACAAGGATTTGAAGCCGCTTTCGACGCAGGAACATGCCAGGTTCAAGTTGAGGGCCGCCGAAAAGGCCCCGTTCGTCAAGGATACGCATGCGGTTCCGCTGACGGTGGAGGAGTTTCCGATGGTGCAGCGGCGAATGCCGATCGTCTTTTCAATGGGCGACGAACCCGTTCCGCTGGCGCTGATGGGACTGAACGAAGGGGTGAACCTCTTCTTTGACGATGAAGGCAAGCTGACCGAGGAGGGCGCCTATGTGCCCGCTTATGTGCGTCGCTACCCCTTCCTTCTCGCCAAGCTGCGCCCCGAAGCCGAAGAGCTTTCGCTCTGCTTCGATCCGACGTCGGACATCGTTGGCGAATTTGACGAGGGCGAGGCGCTGTTCGATGACGACAAGCCTTCCGAATTCACCAAGCAGGTGCTTCAGTTCAACGAGAATTTCGAACAAGCGGGCCAGCGCACTGGCCAGTTCATGCGCGAGATCAAGGAACTGGGCCTGTTGATGGACGGCGAAGTATCGATCCAGCCCGAAGGCGCTCCGCAGCCGTTCATCTATCGCGGGTTCCAGATGGTCGACGAAAAGAAGCTGAACGAGCTTCGCGGCGATCAGCTTCGCAAGATCGTGCAGAACGGCATGCTGCCGCTGATCTATGCCCATCTCATGTCGCTCAGCCTGATGCGCGACCTGTTCGGGCGGCAGATGCGCACCGGGCGCATGCCGCAGCCCCAGGCGCAGGTCTGATCGCGATGGCGAGGACCGCTTTCAACCAGAGGCGCTATTCCCGTGGCGCGATCGCGTTCCACTGGATCATCGCGGTCCTCGTCATCGCCAATCTGATTTACGGCCTCTTCCATGAATCGCTTTTCAAGGGGGCGGGTCTGATGCCGGTGCATATGGCGATCGGCATCACTGTTCTTGTGCTCAGCATCGCTCGGCTCGCTTGGCGGCTGACCCATCGCGTGCCGCCACTGCCCGCTTCGCTTCCGGGTTGGGAAAAGGGGCTTTCGCACCTTGTCCACTGGATATTCTACGCCCTGATCATTCTGATGCCGCTCAGCGGATGGGCGATGACGTCGGGCGGCCGGCATCCGCATCCGGTAAGTTGGTTCGGGCTGTTCGACGTTCCCATGCTGCCGGTCAGCGGCGGCATGGCCGGTGCGGGCCACGAATTTCACGAGATTTTCGGTTATGCCATGGCTGCGCTGGTGGTGCTGCATATCGCTGCTGCGCTGCGTCATCAGTTTATTTTGCGCGACGGTGTGCTGGGCCGGATGATGCCGGGCGTCGAACCGAGTGGCAGGAAGCGATAAACCGTTCTTGAAGGCGGGGGGCAGCCCGCCTATATCCTGTTTACACGGTCTCGTGTTCCCCCCTTTCGCGGGATCGTGCGACACGCCCCCGGGCGTGTCTCCTCCCTGAACCTTGGCCACCTCGCGCCTGTCGCGAGGTGGTTTTTTTATTCCGCTGCCACAGCGCCGGGAATTGCCGCTTCGGCGAGCGCATCGATAACGCGGCGCAACATCGCAGCGACCTCTCCCGCTTCTTCGTTGAGCCATTCCATCGCGCCATCCAGATATCGGGTGCGATCGATTTCGATCTGGATCGCGTGGATGCCGCGTTCGGGGCGACCATGGGTGTCGAGAATATGCCCGCCTGCATAAGGGGAATTGGTCGCCACCCGCATCCCGCTTTGCGTTGCTGCCGCTTCAGCAGCACTGGAAAGGCGCCCGGTCGCGCTTCTGCCGAACCGGTCGCCGATCACGATGTCGGGCGGATCGGCACCCGGCAGACCCGGCATCGAATGGATGTCGAGCAGCACCGCAATCCCGAACCGGGCGCGGGCAGCGCGCAGTAATTCTTCCAGTGCAGCATGATAAGGGCGGTGGTCGATACCGATCCGCTCATCAATCTCCTGATTCGTGAAGCGGCGGTTCCAGATATGGTCGAAGCCGCTGCTGCGGCGCGGCACCAGCCCTAGTCCCGCGCGAAGCTTTGCGCTGCTGCGCGGGCGACCTTGCGCGCTTACGTCCGCCTCGACCTGCGGATCACGCTCCCATTCGGCGCGGTTGAGGTCAATCCACGCGCGCGGCCGCCGGGCGATGAGCAGGGTTTCGTGACGTCGGGCGGAAAGCGTGACTTCGTCGATCAGCCGGTCCTCAAGCGGCAGCAGCGCCGCCAGCGGCACGTTCAGCGCATCGAGCAACGCGCCGGGATAGGCGCGCCCGGCATGCGGGACCGAAAGAATGACCGGACAGACCGGTATCGCGGGCCCGTGAATATGATAGGAGGGGGCGTTGTCGCCGTTCACGCGGGACACGCTAGGGCGCGGGACGGAAGCTGACAAGCGACGCTTGTGTCTGGAAAATCTTAAGGTCTTCGCGCATAGAAGGGCGCGGGCGGGGTGATGATGTTCAGAATTTTGCTGGCCGAAGACGAGCGCGGAATGCGCGAATATCTGACTCGGGCATTGGAACGCTCGGGCTATGACGTAACGGCGGTGGATCGCGGGACCGCTGCCATACCATTACTGGAAAACGAACGGTTCGATCTTTTGCTGACCGATATCGTGATGCCGGAGATGGACGGGATTGAACTGGCCCAGCGCGCGGGCGAAATGGCGCCCGACCTGCGCGTGATGTTCATCACCGGTTTCGCGGCGGTGACGCTGCGCGCGGGCGAATCGCTGCCCAATGCGCGTGTTCTGTCAAAGCCGTTTCACCTGCGCGAACTGGTACGGGAGGTCGATCGCATGTTCGAACGGGAGGTGGCGCCGGGGGGGCGCGGATAAATTTTCGATAAAGTCGCGCGCACGGGTTGTCAGGGGGGCAAACCCCGGCTACAGCGCGCGACCTCGGGCGTGTAGCTCAGTGGTAGAGCACTGTGTTGACATCGCAGGGGTCGCAAGTTCAATCCTTGCCACGCCCACCATGTTTATCCCCAGGAACTGACCCTTTGGGCGGGTCCTGGGGAAAACAAATACTGCTTCCTTCCTGCTTTGCTGTTCGACTGGTTACCTGGTGTTTCCGCTAAGCCGGCGAGCGACGCCAAATGCAAGCGGCGCAGCATTCGGTTCATATGCTGGCTACGCATCCATAGTCATCACCGATCCCGAATCGACGCGCATATTGCCACCATTGACGAACCTTGCCTGTTCGGAAACCAGAAATACGATCATGGCGGCGACTTCTTCGGGGCGACCGCGCCGTTTCAGCGCCATGCCCGGCCGTTCTTCGTCGAGGAACGTTTCGACCGCCTCATCGAAGCTGACGCCTTTTTCGTCGGCGCGCTTCCGCATCATCGCGTCGGTCATCGGCGTTGCGATGAACGCGGGCGACACCGAATTCACCAGCACATTGTCGCCGCCATAGGCTTTCGACAACCCCTTGGTCAGGCTGAGGATGCCCGCTTTCGATGCGCAATAGGGCAATTCTTCGGTATAGGGCTGCTCCGCATCTTCCGAACCGATCAGGATGATACGCCCCCATTTGCGTGCGCGCATAGCCGGGATCGCTTCGCGCGCCATGCGCACCGCGCCCATCAGGTTGATCGATAGCGTATCGTCCCAACCCGAATCTTTGACATCGAGAAAGTCGCCTGTCGCACCGGTCACGCCGGCGCAATTCACCAGAATGTCGGGGTCGCCCAGTGCTTCGCGAACCGCGGCGTATAATGCAGTGACCGCATCCGTGCTGGTGACGTCGCAGGGCACCGCAATGACTGACCCCAGTGGCTCCAGCGACGCGCGCGCTTCCTCCAGCTTGTCCTCGTCCTGATCGGTAATCGCGACGCGAACGCCCTCCTGCAACAGCATTCGCGCGGTTTCGAAACCGATGCCGCTATCGGCCCCGCTGACCAAAGCGATACGTCCTTCGATATTGAGGTTCATTGGTGTTGCATCCTTCGCTGGATCAGAGCCGGGCGATATCGTTCGACCATTCGGCCTCCACCTCGATCGCTTCGCGGTCGCGGCCGCATGACAGCATCGCCTGGTCGCCTTTCCCATCTGAGCTGTCGGCGAAAAACACGGCGAAGTCGCCTGACTGAATCGAGCCTTGCTCGCGAGTTTTCACCGGCTTTCCGGCATGTCCGACATAGCGAAGTTTCGTGTCGTAATGGCCCGACCAGAAAAACGGCGTATCTGTAAATCCCTGATCGGTCTCGCCCAGCATCAGCCGCGCGAGATGTTCGCCCTGCCGCTGTGCATGAACCCAGTGTTCGATGCGCACCGGCCTGCCCAGCCGGGGGTGGGGATAGCTAGCGATGTCGCCGATCGCGCGGATGGCGGGGTCGCTGGTGGTGAGGTGTTTGTCGACATGTATCCCGTCCGCATCCTTCGCCAGTGTCAGACCGGCTTCGTGCGCCAGATCAATGCGAGGCGCAACGCCAGCACCGACCACCAGCATGTCGGCGGCGATCATCGTGCCATCGTCAAGCGTAACCGACGTGCCATCATAGGATGCGATCTGGCGTTGCAGGTGAAAGGTAATGCCCTGATTCTCGTGCACGCGCCGGACAAGACCGCCCGCTTCCGCGCCGAGCACGGACTCCATCGGGATTGCATTGCGATCTATCACCGTCACGCGAAGTCCGCGCTGACGCAATGATGCGGCGACTTCCAGTCCGACGAAGCTGCCGCCCAGCACGACCGCGCTTTCGGCGTTTTCGGCGGCAGCGATCAGGTTGTCGGCATCTTCGATCGAACGCAGGCGAAAGACTGACTTGCCGGCCTTGCCCCCGAAATCGGGAAGAACCGGCTCCGCGCCCGTCGCGAGCACCAGTGTGCCATAGGGGATTTGCTCGCCCGTATCGCTTGTCACGACGCGCTTTTCGCGGTCGATTGCGACGATCTTCGTTCCGGTACGGATTTGCGGACGTGCGCCGCCGTCTTCGCCGGGGCCGGGCAGAAAGCAGGAATCGCGATCCTGCGCGCCCGACAGATATTGTTTGGACAGCATGGTGCGCTCATAGGGCGGAGCTGCTTCGGCAGTGATGAGGGTTACGGCATCGCCCTGACCGGCGCGCGCCAGCTTGTCGGCAAGCGCATGACCGGCTGCCCCCGTACCGATGATGACGATCGGGGTATCCGCTTGCAGCTGCGCCTTGCGTGGTTTCGTGTCCCTGCGCCCGGTTACGCGAACCGTGCCCTCGGCCTCCTCGGTCGTGAAACAGCCGAGCGACGGGATTGCGGGACCGCCCACCGCCTCGCCGCTGGCAAGGTCGAACCGGGCGTGGTGCCAAGGACAGCGCAACTGGTCGCCGATCACCATGCCGGTTTCCAGCGGTGCGCCCAGATGCGTACAGCTTCCCCCCATGGCGAAAATGGCGTCTCCTCGCCGAACCAGCACCACCCGGGTGCCGTGATAGTCGCCGGCGACCGGATCGTCCTCACGCAATTGATCGCTGGGTATTCCGGTTGCGAGATCGGGCAGGTCGGTCATGGGGCGCTTGTCTCCTGGCGAGCGGCCACGTTGCAGCTTTACGCAAGGCAGGTCGCCTTGCGAGTGCCGTTCCGGCAAACTGGACTGGTCGCAATCGCTGATTGTTCGAACCGACAGCGCCGCAGACGTGATAATGTTCCCGCGCCTGGTGGATGCCAGCGCTCTCGGCGCTATTCCATTTGCGCCAGCATTTCGCCGATCTTTACAAAGGCGAATGCTACCGAACTGTCGGCAACGCCATAGGGCAAGAACAGGCTGTCGCCATGGCGCAGCGCCCCGCAGGTATAGACGACATTGGGGACATAGCCTTCGCGATCCTCGTCACGCGCCGACAGGATCGGATGTTTTGCCCGCGCCAGCACCTTTGAAGGGTCGTCCTTGTCGAGCAAAACCGCGCCGATGGCATATTTGCGCATCGCGCCCACGCCATGCGTCAGCAGCAGCCATCCCTCGTCCAGTTCGATCGGCGGGCCGCAATTGCCGATTTGTACGAACTCCCAGGGATAGACCGGTTCGAGTAGCAACTCGCCATCTTCCCAGTGATCGATCTCGTCAGAGGTGAGCAGGAACAGGTTCTGGCCGTCCTGCCGACCTATCATCATGTATTTTCCGCCGATCTTTCGCGGAAACAACGCCATGCCCTTGTTGCGCGCCGCCGCGCCGCGCATCGGCACCAGGTCCATCTTGCGGAAATCCTGCGTACGCAGCAATTCCGACTGAATTTCCCTGCCGGAATATGCCGTGTACGTCCCCAGATATTCCTTGGTGCCATCGTCATGCGTGAACAGCGTCAGGCGGACATCCTCCAGCCCGTTATGCTGTGCTTCGGTGATGGGGAAGATGACCGTACCCGAAATCGTGCTGTCGGTATGGCGATAGATGGTGACCGGTCCGCTTTGCGCTTTCAACCCGTTCGAATCGGGCAGATAGGCGGCGGTGGCGAAGGGCGGTTCGGCCGCCAGCAGCAATTCGTTGCGGTCGGTGATCAACCCTTCGCGAAACACGACCGAACTGATATGGCCTTCGCCCACCGCGCGTACCGACATCAGGATGCGTAGCGCGCTTCCGTCCAGCCCGCTCTGGTCGGGATGCGGCACCACGCTGGGGTTCATCAGCGCGGCGGCGGCATAGCTGTATTCGTGACAGAAATAGGCACCGATCAACTGTCGCTTTTCATCGCCGATATCCGGCAGGTCGAGGCCGAGCAGTCCGACGATCTCTTCATAGCGGCTCATGAAGACGCGCCGCGTCTGCCAGTGGCGCGCCTCGAAATCGGCAAGCACCGAAGCGAGCTGCGACCGGGTTTCCGCCATGTCCATATCGAGCACAGCCTGCACCAGGCGTTGCGCGCGCCCCGGTTCGGTTCCGCTCGCCTGCCAGGCAAGATTGAACGGCCGCACGACGACGCGCGAAGCATCGGCGGTCAGTCGCAGCGGATAGACATAGGCGTTGAGCATGATTTGCCGGTTTTCCCCCGAAAGCCCTTGGAAACAGCGTGTCGTTAGAAGCAGCCGATATGCGCAGCGCCGTCAAGCGGCATTGCGATTGCCCTCACTGTCCGACCGGTCGGACAACGATGCGATCGCGACATTGGCGAGCTGCAGGGCAAGGATCGATTCCGCGCCCTGATTGCGGTTCACGCCGTGCGGCATCAGCCCGTCGAAACAGCCGCCATCGCCGCGCGATGCCAATGGTTGGGCAAGGTCGTTATGCCCCAGATACCAGCGATAGGCGGTATGGGCGGCATTCGCCCAGCGGGAATCGCCGGTCGCGTCGCTCGCTGCGAGACATGCCTCGATCGTCGCCTGCGCTTCCAGCGGCTGTTGATCGAAGGGAAGCGGCGGTGAATAGGGGCGGTTGAAACTGTCGGTGCCGACTGGCCGGAACAGCCCGTGCGCGTTGGTCTGAATATCGAGGATCCAGTCGAGCGTTTCGATGCCGGTCGCGACGAAGTCGTCGCGGTTGAGGACGCTTCCCGCGCGGATAAGCGCTTCGCAAAGCCGGGCATTGTCATAGGCAAGCACCGCTTCGAACCAGCTCCAGTCAGGCCTTCGCGTGGCGGCGAGCAGGCGGTCGAGCAAGTCGCCGGCGCGTTCCAATATGGCGCGCGCTTCGCCATGGGCGGGGAAGGGGGTGAGTATCTGTGCCGCGCCAAGCGCTGCAAAGGCGATCGCGCGTGGCGATTCCAGCCCCTGAACCAGCGGCGCGGCCTGATCGAACAGATGGATCGCCCAATCGCGAAGCGCCTGATCGTTCGCCTTTGCCGCGACATGGCCCAGTGCCCACAGCGCCCGCCCGTTGCTGTCCTGCGACCCCTGATCCTCGCACCAGCTGCGGTCGTAGCGCATGAAATTGCGGAAGCGGCGAAGATCGGGGTTCCATGCATGTTGCAGAAAGGCGGCATAGACCGCCGACAAACGCGCAGCGCGCTTGTTCTCTTCACTTCCTATGACGCTCGTCAGGATGAGCGCGCGGGCATTATCGTCGACGCAATAACCGTGGTTGCGATCGGGAATCGAAAAGATGCCATGTTGAAGGATTCCCGTACCGTCGGTCATCCGCTCGACCGCCTCCAGATTTGGCGTTAGCGGGGTGCCGGGCTTGCTTGTCGTGCCAAGCGAGCGAACCCGCGCCCGCCGCGCCTTCGCGATCGCCGCGATGCCGCGCTCTGCCGATTTGGGCCAGATCATTTCGCGACCGCGCGCATAGGCGCGTGCCGCCATCGCGCCGCGCTGGGAGGCATCGCCAAGCAGCTGTTCGACCGCCTTGGCAAGCGCTGCGGAATCGCGTCGGGAAACGATGACGCCATGATCGTCGGCCAGAATTTCGCGCGCATGGATGTATGGCGTGGAAACCACCGGCTTTCCCAGCGCAACCGCATAGGACAGGGTGCCCGACGTTACCTGCGCCAGATTGAGATAGGGGGTGACGTACACATCGCACGCCTCCAGCCAGTCGAGCAGTGAATCCTCTTCCAGAAAGGAATCGATAAAGCGGACATTGCGTTCGATCCCCAGCGCCTGCACGCGCCGGACCAGCGATTCGCGATAGGCTTCGCCCTGTTCGCGCACCAGATTGGGGTGGGTCGCGCCGATGACGACATAACAGGCGTTGGGCTGTTCGGCGACAATCGCGGGCATCGCCTCGATCATGTAATCGATGCCCTTGTCGGGGGCGAGCAGGCCAAACGTCATAATGATCGGACGCCCGGACAGGTCATAGCGCGCTTTCACTTTGTCGGGATCGACATAGGGCCGATCGGGAACGCCATGTTCGATTACCGATATCCGTTCGGGCGCGACATCGTACAGATCGCAAAGCATGTCCCGGCCGCGCTGCGCCATCACGATCAGGTGACCCGCACGCTGCAACAGCCGTTCGAAAACGGTTCGTTCAGCGGGCGACGGGGATTCGAGCACGGTGTGCAAAGTCGCCACCACCGGCAGGGTGGATCGTTCGAGCAACAGCATCAGATGCGCCCCGGCATCACCGCCGAAAATGCCGAATTCATGCTGCACCCATATCGCCTGCGCGCCGCTCGCTTCGATCAGGCCCGCAGCCTCGCGATAGGCCATCGGGTCGCGCGCCGGGATCGTATGAATGCTCGAAGGATATTCCACGCCGCTGCCGTCATCCATCGCGTAATGGTCGACGGTGAGATCGGGGAAGCGCGCGTTTAGCGCGGTCACGACATGCGAAGTATAGGTGGCGAGGCCACAGCGGCGGGGCAAGGCGTTACCGATCATGGCGATATGATCGATGCCGGGCATGCTCCCCGGCATGGTGGGAACGACGTCGTTCGGCACGCCTTGAAATTCCTTAGTGAAGGGTCGGCAAAACCCGATGACCATTAACGATGTTGCACCGCAAAAGTTCCTTTTGCAAATGCCCTGCGGCTTTCGCGAGTCCATCGCGCTTCTTCGTGCGTTGGCGCGTCATGACCTTTACGCAGCACCATTCCACCGCCCAGTTGGACGATCATCCGCGGCGGCGTTATTATTCGGGCGGCAATCTGGATCGCGTCCAGTCGATCGAAGATCTGCGCGCGCGAACGCATCGATTGATGCCGCGGCTGGTCCTTGAATATCTGGAAGGCGGGTCTGGCGAAGAGGCGACGCTTGCGCGCGAACGTGCCGCATTCGCCGACTGGCGCTTCGTTCCGCATACGCTGGTCGACGAACATGATCGATCGGTAGCGCGCGACATATTGGGGCGTGAGGCGGCAATGCCGCTGCTCATCGCGCCGACCGGGCTTAACGGCATCATGCGCCGCCACGCAGACATCGCGCTGGCACAGGGTGCGGCAAGCGCCGGCGTTCCCTTCGTCCAGAGCACGATGTCGAACGAACGGATGGAGGATGTCGCCAAGGTAAAGGGACTTCGCCACTGGTGGCAGCTTTATGTCTTTGGCGGCAACGAAATCTGGCAATCGCTTGTCGATCGTGCGCATGATGCGGGGTGCGAGGCGCTGGTGCTGACCACCAATTCGCAGATTTTCGGACAACGCGAATGGTATGCGCGCACGCGGATGAACCAGACGATGCCATCGGTGCCGACCGTCCTGAACGCCGCGGCCCATCCACGCTGGATCGCCACGACGCTGAATCGCGGCATGCCCGACTTCGCCAACGTCATCGACTATATCCCAAAGGACAAGCGCGGTTTTTTCCAGAGCGCGTTCTGGATACGCTCGCAAATGCCCAAAACACTGTCTTGGGATCATGTCGCGCGCATCCGCGATCGGTGGAAACGCCCTTTTTTCCTGAAAGGGCTATTGCATCCGCACGATATCCGCCGCGCGATGGAAAGCGGCGTCGATGGGGTGATCCTCGGCAGTCATGGTGGGCGGCAGGGTGACTGGACGGTGTCCGCGCTCGACATGCTGCCAACGGCGCGCGAAATCGTCGGCGACTCCATGGCGCTGTATATGTCGGGCGGAATCCGTCGGGGGACCGATATTCTGAAGGCGGTTGCACTGGGCGCGGATGCCGTGCTCGCCGGGCGCGCGCCGCTTTACGGGCTTTGCGCCGCGGGGGCGGATGGTGTGGCCAAGGCGCTTGACCTGCTCCGCGCCGAAATGATGAACGAACTTGGTCAGATGGGAGCGAAGTCGATGGATTCGCTCAATCCCGATATTCTGGTTCGCGCCCGCGATCTGCCGCTCCAACTGCCCAAGAGCGCGGTCGGCGGGCAGGGTTAACCCTCTATTCGCCTTCCCGATCCGGCTCGTTGCCTGCATGTGGCGAGATGAAGGAGTGATGCCCGCATGCGCCGAACGATCGCCATCGCCATTATATCGCTTGCCGCCGGGATTGTGTCGGCGGCCATTCCGAATGCCCGGTCCAGCGAGCAGGCGCCCTTTGTGATCGAAAGCAGCGGGAAGGGCTTTTGGCGGCTGCAAGAGGCGGTGACTTCGATCCGCGACGGGGATGCGACGATCCTGATCGCGCCGGGAACCTATCATGACTGCGCGGTTCAGCAGGGCGGGCGGATCACCTTCCGCGCACGTCAGGCAGGCACTGCGATCTTTGACGGCACCGCCTGCGAAGGGAAGGCGGTACTGGTGCTTCGCGGGCGCGGCTCGCGGGTGGACGGGCTGGTGTTCCGCCATATTCGCGTCGCCGACGGCAACGGGGCCGGGATTCGTACCGAGATGGGCGATCTTGCCGTATCCAACGCGATGTTCCTCGACAGTCAGGAGGGGATATTGGGCGGTCAGCCGACCGATCAGCGGATCAGCATCGACCACTCGACCTTTTCCGGGCTTGGGCAATGCGACGAAACGACCGATTGCAGCCATTCGATCTACCTCGCCAATCAAGGCAGCGTGACCATCACCAATTCGCGCTTCGAACGCGGAACGGGCGGCCATTATGTGAAGCTGCGCGTGCCCGAAGTAACCATTACCGACAACAGCTTTGACGACAGCCGGGGCCACAAGACCAATTACATGATCGACCTGTCCGAAGGGGCAAGCGGCACCATCGCGCGCAACATCTTCGTTCAGGGGCCGGACAAGGAAAACTGGACCGGGATGATCGTGGTCGCGGCCGAAGCGCAGACCTATTCCTCCGCCGGGTTGCGCGTCGTTAACAATCGCGCCGCGCTGGCGCCGGGTCAGACGCACAGCCCCGCCTTTGTCGCAACGACCAGCCGCCAGCGGATCGACGTGGCCGATAACGACTTGGGGCAGGGCATCCGCCGGTTCGAACAGCGTTAGGCCGTTTAAGGCCTGAGGGAACCGGACATCGTTTCGCCCGGTTGAAGTCGCTACGCGCCCTTAACGAACGGACGAACGATGGAAACCGTAAATATCCTGATCAGGCAGCTCAATTCGATGTGGGTGGCCGCCGTCGCGTTGCTGCCCAGCATCGCCATCGCCGTCGTCGTGCTGCTGATCACATGGATCATTGCCAGGTTCGCCAAGAAGATTTCCGACCGGCTGACCGGTAAGACGCATATGCGGCCCAGCCTGCAATCGCTTGTCGAGACGCTGGTGGGGATTGCGATCTGGGTGGTAGGCGTGCTCACCGCGGTCACGATCCTGTTGCCCGGACTGACGCCCGCCAGCCTGCTCGCCGGGCTGGGAATCGGCACGGTGGCGATCGGCTTTGCCTTTCAGGATATATTTGAAAATTTCCTTGCCGGCGTGCTGATCATGGTGCGCAAGAAAATGCGCATCGGCGACATGATCGAATGCGAAGGCATCGCGGGCAAGGTCGAACACATCATGCTGCGTGAAACCCATGTCCGCAAACTGTCCAACGAACTGACGGTCGTGCCCAATTCGGTGCTGTTCAAGAACCCGGTGCAGATTCTGACCGATGGCGATCAGCGGCGGCACGAGATTGTGTGCGGCGTGTCGTACGATACCGATCTGGATGAGGCGCAGAAGGTGATACGCATGGCGGTCGAAAAGGCGGAAGGCGTCGATACCGACAAACGGATCGACGTGTTCGCGCGCGAATTCAATTCCAGTTCGATCGATTTCACCGTGCGCTGGTGGGCGGGATCGAAGCCGCTCGACATGCATCAGACGCGTGACACGGTGGTTCGCAGCATCAACCGCGAACTGAACGCCGCGGGGATCGAGATTCCCTTCCCCTATGTCACCAATACCTTCAAGGAGCCGTTGCGGCTGGTGCAGGAAACCGACCGCGGCGAGGCGGAGTGATCCTTGCACCCGGGTGGTTGAGGTAACCGCCAACCTCCGGGCAGGCGCTCGCTGCGCCGTCGATTAGATCGGTGCCGCGGCTATCGACTTCGCACGTATAAATTCAGGCGGGCGAGGTCGGCGAAACGCATGGCGGGCACCTCCAAGGGAGGCTAGAGTGCGGGGCCGGTGCCGCGATCCGCGATGGATGGCGGCGGAACAAGCGGGGTGTGTGCGGCTTGCGGTTCGTAATCATGACAATGCTGGCGCTTTTCGCGCTCCTACCGGGGGTTGCCAGGGCGCAGATCGGCGGAAGCGAACGGCATATCGCGATGCGGTTGATCGCCGAAACCGATCGACCTGCGCCGGGCGGCGACGTGACGATCGCATTTGCCGCGCGGCCTCAGCCCGGCTGGCACGGCTATTGGAAAAATCCCGGCGATGCGGGGGTGCCGCCGCGCGCTGACTGGACGCTGCCCGACGGGGTGAGCGCCGCGCCGCTGGAATATCCGGTGCCCCAGCGGCTGATGATCTCCGGCATCATGAACTATGTTTATGAAGGGCCGTTTGCGCTGCTCACCACCTTGCACATACCGGACGGATTGTCGCCGGGCAGCGCACTACCGGTTTCGGTAAAGCTCGATTATCTGGTGTGCACGCACGAAATCTGCGTGCCCGAAAGCGCGACGCTGAGCACCCGGCTTACCATCGGCGATGGCAGCGTTCCGCCCGGTCGTCGCGCACGGTTCGATCGCTGGCGCCGTGCGCTGCCGCGTCCGCTGGGGGCCGAAGCAACCTTCGCCACCGATGCCGACGGGCTACGCCTCTCTGTGCCGTTCCCGGCCGAAGCGACGCTTGCCAAAGACGCCTATTTCTTCCCGCTCACCGATGGCGTGATCGATTATTCTGCACCGCAAAGACTGATGCGCAAGGGCGACCGCCTGATCATCGCGACCAGGGCGGGGGGCGCGGCGGGCGAACTGCTTCGCGGCGTGCTGAAAACCGGAGCGGGGAGCGGTTTCACGCTGGAAGCGCGCGCCGGCGCGGTTGCGGCGATTTCGTCAGATGAACCGGCGGGATTCGACTGGGCGACGCTGTTCGCTGCGCTGGGCGGCGCGGTGCTGGGTGGGCTGATCCTCAACATCATGCCTTGCGTGTTTCCGATCCTTAGTCTGAAGGCGCTTGGTCTGGCGCGCGCAGGGGAGAGCGAAACGAAGGCGCGCGGCGAAGCGCTGGCCTATGCCGGCGGGGTAGTGCTCACCTGTCTCGCGCTCGGCGGCCTGTTGCTGGGTCTTCGGGCGGGCGGGCTGGCGGCGGGCTGGGCCTTCCAGCTGCAAAACCCGCAGGTCATTGCGTTTCTGCTGTTGCTCGTCACCGCAATCGCATTGAACCTTGCCGGATTGTACGAATTTTCAATGCCCGCGCTGGCCGGACGTTTCGCGTCGGCAACGCCCGGCGGCGGAAAAGGCGGCGCGTTCGCCACCGGGGCGCTTGCGGCGTTTGTGGCGACGCCGTGCACCGGCCCGTTCATGGGTGCGGCGCTGGGCGCGGCGCTGGTGCTGCCATGGTATGCGGCGCTCGCTATTTTCGCCGGGCTGGGCATCGGCCTTGCGCTGCCGTTCCTCGCCATCGGGTTCGTGCCCGCGATCCGTCGGCGGCTGCCAAGGCCCGGCGCGTGGATGGAGACGCTTCGCCACATACTTTCGGTGCCGATGTTCGCGACCGCGCTCGCGCTGGCATGGATATTGGGTAGGCTGGCGGGGGCAGACGGCATGGCGCTGGGTCTGGGGGCGGCGCTGTTCTTCGCGCTGGGCCTGTGGTGGACCGGTTGGCGCCAGCGGCGCGGCAAGGTGCGCGCATTCGTGCCCACGCTGATGCTGGGGATGGGAGCGGTAGCCGCGCTTTTCGCCATTACCCGCGCGCCCGCCACTGCCGCATCGGGGCAAACGCGGCTGGGCGCGCAGCCGTTCAGCGAGGCGCGGCTAGCGGCGCTGAGGAGCGACGGGCGTCCGGTCTTTGCCTATTTCACCGCCGATTGGTGCCTTACCTGCAAGGTGAACGAAAAGGCGGCGATCGAAACAAATGCGGTCGCGGATTCCTTTGCGAAGAACAATGTCGCCGTGCTGGTCGGCGACTGGACCGACGGCGATCCCGAACTGGGCCGCTTCCTCGAAGCGCATCATCGTGCGGGCGTTCCGCTATATTTATGGTATGCTGCCGGTGCCGGGGAGCCGCGCGTGCTGCCGCAGGTGCTGACGCCGTCGCTGCTGGCGGCGCTTCCCGACAGCGTGCGCGCCGGGGAATGACGAGGAGAAATCGCCATGAATCGCACCCGTATTTTCGCCGCCGCGACAGCCGCCGTCGCTGCATTCGTCGCAGGTCCGATCGCCGCGCAACAGACTGTGGGTCAACAGGCGCGCAATTTCCGCCTGACCGACATGCATGGAAAGAATGTCGAACTTGCCGATTATCGCGGCAAAATCGTCGTGCTCGAATGGAATAATCCCGGCTGCCCGTTCGTTCAGAAACATTATCGCAGCGGCAATATGCAGAATACTCAGGTGAAGGCGCGCGAAATGGGCGCGGTATGGCTCACCATCAATTCGGGCGCTCCGGGCAAGCAGGGCAATATGACCGGTGCCCAGGCACAACGCTTTGTCGCCGATCAAAAGGCGAAGCCGACCGACTATCTGCTTGATCCCAAAGGCGTGGTGGGCAAGGCCTATGACGCGAAAACGACGCCGCACCTGTATATAATCGCCGCTGACGGAACGCTGGTATATCAGGGTGGGATGGACGACAGGCCGACGGCTGATCCGGCGGATATCGACGGTGCGCGCAACCATGTCATCGCCGCGCTGCGGGAATTGTCGGCAGGACAACCGGTCTCGGTCAGCGAAACGCGCCCTTATGGCTGTTCGGTAAAATACGCTTCCTGAAGTCTCGCAGTGCTGCCCTTGTGCGGCGCACAAAAACATTGCAGCATGGAACCGAAACCCATCCCGGCGACTTGGGAGAAGGAATGGTAAACACGCGCGCTTTCGATGAGATATGGGGCACCGGCGGGCCGGATGCCCCCCGAACCGAATTCGCCGCGCTATCGCGATGGATCCATGACACGCCTTCCGCCGATCTTGAACGGCGGCTGCAATCGGCAGAGGCGACCTTTCGCCAGCTCGGCATCACCTTTGCCGTATATGGCGAAAAGGAAGCGTCCGAACGCATTATTCCGTTCGATCTCGTACCGCGCATCTTCCTGCCCGACGAATGGCGCAGCCTTTCCGAAGGCCTGATCCAGCGGGTGGAGGCGATCAACGCCTTTCTGAACGATATTTATGGCAAGCGCGAAATATTAAAGGCGGGAATCATCCCGCCCGAACTGATTTTCCGCAACCCGCAGTTCCGAACCGAAGTAGCGGGTATCCGCCCTCCGCATCAGGTCTGGGCGCATATCTGCGGCATCGATCTTATCCGTACCGGCCCGGACGAATTTTTCGTGCTGGAAGACAATGCCCGCACCCCGTCGGGTGTATCGTACATGCTGGAAAACCGCGAAGCGATGCTCCGGCTGTGTCCCGAGCTTTTCCGCGAATTCCGCGTCGCGGCAGTCGATGGCTATCCTGACATGCTGCATGGCACGATGCGCTCGGTCGCTCCGGCAGGGCGTGAGAAAGATCCGCTGTGCGTGGTGTTGACGCCCGGCCATTATAACTCGGCCTATTACGAGCACAGCTATCTGGCCGATGCGATGGGCATCGAACTGGTCGAGCCTGCCGATCTGCTGGTCGATGACGATATCGTCTATATGCGCACGATCGGCGGATATGTTCGCGTCGACGTCATTTATCGCCGGGTCGATGACGACTTTCTGGACCCGCTGGTATTTCGCCCCGATTCGATGCTTGGCGTGCCGGGGATTATGGCGGCGTATCGCGCGGGCAATGTCACATTGATGAACGCACCGGGCAACGGCATCGCCGACGACAAGGCGATTTACAGCTATATGCCGGAAATCGTGCGCTTTTATACCGGCAAGGACGCGAAGCTTCCCAATGTCGAAACCTATCGCTGCCGCGAGCCCGACGCGTACCAATATGTGCTCGACCATATGCATGAGCTGGTGGTGAAGCTGGTCGACGGATCGGGCGGTTACGGAATGCTGGTCGGACCGGCTTCGACCAAGGCGGAGGTCGCCGAATTTCGCAAGGCGGTTGAGGCCCAGCCCGAACGCTATATCGCGCAGCCGACGCTTGCCTTGTCCACCGTCCCGACTTTCACCGACAGCGGCATCGCGCCGCGCCATGTCGATTTCCGCCCCTTTGTCCTGACCGGCAAGGGCAAGCCGCAAGTGGTGTCGGGCGGGCTGACTCGCGTTGCGCTGAAGGAAGGGTCGCTGGTGGTTAATTCCAGCCAAGGCGGCGGCACGAAGGACAGTTTCGTTCTCCTCGATGATCCGGGCACGCCGACCCGGTCGCAGCGGCAATCGGGCGGCGGTCGCTCGCAGCAACAACAGCAGGGGGGCTGACGCAATGACGGTCATGCTCTCGCGAACCGCGGCGTCGCTTTATTGGTTGGGCCGCTACACCGAACGCGCGGATTTTATCGCGCGTCTGGTGGAGGCAACGGTGCGGCTGGACGCGCTGTCCGCCCGTCCCGCTGGCGAGGATGCCTGGGAAAGCGCGCTGATCGTCACCTATAACGAGGAAGCGTTTGCCGAAACGGGGGAAGACCTAAATCAGCAGAATGTTTCGCGTTTCCTCACCATGGATACCGCGCATCCCGGTTCGATCATGGAATGCCTGCGCATGGCGAGAAACAATGCGCGGGCAGTGCGCACCGCGCTGACCCGCGAGGCATGGACGGCAATCAACCGGGCATGGCTTGAATTTCAGAAGATCGACAATCCCGGCGGGACCAGCGCGACGTTGAATCTGGTGGAAACGGTGAAAGCCGAAATGCGCGGATTTGAAGGCGCGATCCACCGGATGATGAAGAATGAGGCGACGTGGTTCATCCGGCTGGGCGGCGCGATCGAACGCGCCGACAATACCGCCCGGTTGATCGACGTGAAATATCACCTGCTGCTGCCAGAGGGTGAGAAGGTCGGCGGCGTTGTCGATCGGGACCAATGGACGACGATCCTTCAGACCGTGTCGGCCGTCACCGCCTATCGCTGGCTGTATCGCGAAGGGTTGAAACCCGGATCGGTGATCGAATTGCTGATGACGCGGCCGGAACTGCCGCGATCGCTTGCCGCCTGTGTCGACGAAACGGTTGACGTGCTCGCGATGCTGGGCAAGCGGACGGGATTGCAGGGCGAGGCGGATCGGATGGCGCGCGCACGGCTGGCGCGTATGAACAAGACGCGCGGCGACGAAGTCATCGTGTCGGGCCTGCACGAATATCTTCAGGCCTTTATTCGGGAAAACGCCATGCTCGATGCGGCAATTGCTCGCCAGTTCCGGTTCGTCTGATGCGCGTCGCGGTCAATCATGTCACCCGCTATCGCTTCGACGAGGCGCAGGATCGCATTATTCAGGCGGTGCGGATGCGCCCGTGCGAGACCGATCACCAGACGGTTGTCGCGTGGCGTTTCGACGTAGATTGCGATGCACGGCTGAAAAAGCATGAGGACGGATTCGGCAACGAAGTCACGATGATTTACGTCCCCGGTCCGGTCAAGGCGGTCGATCTGGTGGTGACCGGGGAAGTGCTAACCGACGGTGCGGCGAACGGAATCGTGCAGGGGGCGGCCGAACCCTTGCCGCCCGAACTTTTCCTGCGCAGTTCACCGCGAACGGCGCCGGCCAAGGCAATCGGTAAATTCGCGCATGACATCATGTCCGGCGAACCGACAATTGAACTTCTCCACAAGCTCAATATCGCGGTCGGCGAGCGGTTGACGGAAAAACCCGGCAAGCCCGAAGACAGTCGTGTCGCCAGCGATGTGTTCGAAGCCGGCGAAGCAACCGTGCGCGAAATGGCCAACGTCCTGGTCACTGCCGCCCGCGCGGCCAATCTGCCCGCGCGTTTCGTATCCGGATATCGTGCCAGCAAGAGCGACGAACCCGCCGAAAGCCTACATGCCTGGGCGGAAATCTACTTATCCGATCTCGGCTGGGTCGGGTTCGATCCCGCTGCGGGCATTTCGCCCGATCAATGCTATGTCCGGGTCGCCGTGGGGCTGGACGATGCCGATACCGCGCCATTTTCGGGTTCGCGCGCAGGGCCGGGCGAAGAGACGCTGGATGTTGAAGTGCAGGTGGGGGCGGCTCAGAACTGATCCGCGCTGCCACAACCCGGCAGAGGACGATTGCGCCGATTCAGGCGAATTGCGGTGTCTGCTGGGCGGGAAGCGGTTTCGCGACATGGGTGTCGTCGAGCGCGCTCCACCCGTTCGGCCCCAGCATTTCCATTGGGCGGTAGCGGGTTTTATATTCCATCCGATCCGATCCTTTCACCCAATAGCCGAGATAGACATAGGGCAGGCCCGCCTCACGCGCCCGAGTAATGTGATCGAGGATAATGTAATTGCCCAGTCCGGGCCGGGCGTCCTCGTCCGCCATGAAGAAGCTGTAGATCATCGAGAGGCCGTCGATCTGGCGATCGGTAATGCACGCGCCGACCAGCCGGCCGCGTTCACCCTCGGCGGCGGGTTCGCGATATTCGATGACATAGGAATCGACCGGGCTGTGCTCGACCATGTCGGCATAGTCGGCCTCATCCATCATCGCCATGCCGCCGCCGGGATGGCGCATCTTCAGATAGCGGCGGAGCAGTTCGAACTGTTCCTCGGTCGCCCAGGGCTTGCAGGCGGTCGCTACCAGATCGGAATTGCGGCGCATCAGCTTGCGCTGCGTCGCGTTGCACTTGAACTGATCGGTAACCACGCGAACCGAAACGCATGCGGCGCATCCCGCGCAACTGGGTCGATACGCGACCGACTGGCTGCGGCGAAATCCGATCCGGCCCAGCGCGTCGTTCAACTCTCCGGCATGCGGGCCGGTGAGTTCGGTGAACACCTTCCGTTCCTGGCGACCGGGAAGATAGGGGCAGGGCGACGGACTGGTCACGAAAAAGCGTGGAAATCGAAACGGTGCGCTCACGGTTCTGGTCCCTTTCGCCGCCTGTGGCCGGTCAGTTGCGAAGGCGAGTATGCAGGCCGGAGGGCATGATGAAAAGGCGATTCACCATGAAAGAAAGTTAACGATTAATGATTTTGTGGACAGACCGTGTCGGTGCACGTCGGCATAGAAGCGCGATTCTATCGCAATCGAAAACAAAGGGAATCGGGCTGCGACTCGGTTCGTCGCAGCCCTGATTCCTTTCGTCACGCCAGTTCGACGGGGCTGACTTCGTACCCGCTGTCGCGCAGCGCGGTGATCAACCGTTCAAGATGCTTTTCGTCGCGCGTTTCGCATTCGATGTCGGTGATCAGCCCCTTGGCGGGGAGCGATGTGAACACCCGCTGGTGATACACCTCGATAATGTTGACGCCCTGTTCGTGGAAAATCCTGGCGACGTTGAACAGCGCGCCGGGGCGGTCCTGCAGGCGAATGCGAAGCCGGGCGAGGCGGCCCGACCGAGCAAGGTCACGAAGCAGCACATTGGCGAGCAGGCGGGTGTCGATATTGCCGCCGCAAAGAACGGTTCCAACCTTCTTGCCCTTGAACCGTTCGGGATAGGTCATCATCGCGGCAAGCCCCGCCGCGCCCGCGCCCTCAACGACCGTCTTCTCTATCTGAAGCAGCAGACTGACCGCCTCTTCAAGCGAGCGTTCGCCAACCAGCAGGATTTCATCGACGTTTTCCGCAACGAAGCGCGATGTGATCGCGCCGGGTTCCTTCACCGCGATGCCTTCGGCCAGCGTATCGCCAGCGCACACGCGCTGCGCCTTGTTGATGCGGTTGTACATCGACGGGTAGAGTTCGGCCTCCACGCCGATGATCTCGATCCCGCGTTCCTGCGCCTTGGCGACGGTGGATATGCCGGAAATCAGCCCGCCGCCGCCGATAGGCACGACCAGCGTGTCGAGGTCGGGACAGTCCTCCAGCATTTCCAGCGCGATCGTGCCCTGACCGGCGATGATGCGCGGATCGTCAAACGGATGGACAAAGGTATAGCCGCGCTCCGCCTCAAGCTGGCGTGCATGGGCATAGGCATCGTCGAAGGTTTCGCCGTGCATCACGACATTCGCGCCATGGCCTTCGGTCTGGGTGACCTTAACCGTGGGCGTCGGCACGGGCATGACGATGGTGGAAGGAATGCCGAGGCGCGTCGCGTGATAGGCAAGTCCCTGCGCATGATTGCCCGCCGATGCGGCGATCACGCCCTTTTGGCGCGCTTCGTCATCCAGTTGCAGCAGCGTGTTGAGCGCGCCGCGCTCCTTATACGCAGCGGTGAATTGCAGGTTTTCGAATTTCAGGAAGATGTCGGCGCCGATCATGTCGGACAGTGTGCGGCTGATCAGCGTGGGGGTGCGTACGACCGCGCCCTCGATCCGCTTCGCCGCCATGCGGATATCGTCGATCGTGACGGGAAGGGGGTCGTTCGTGTTTTCAGCCTGAGACGCCATGCCGGTTCCGTTGTTGCTGCCGCTCGCCTTCGAACGGCGTCGAAAAGAGGATCATGTCCGGTGCGCATCGCGCGAACCGGGAAGAACTAAGGTTTCGACGCTTGTTCGGCCCGAACGGACCTGTTGGTTCGCGCAACCCCCTAGCTCATCTCATGAGGCGGGGAAACACAGCTTGTGCATCGCACACCCCCCTAGTGTCGGACGACCGGGCTGCCTATGAGGGGCGCCATGGCAAAGCTGGCATTTATCGGAATGGGCGTGATGGGCGCACCGATGGCGGGGCACCTCGTCACGGCGGGACACGACGTCACGGTGTTCAACCGCACACGTGCAAAGGCGGACGACTGGGCGGACAAACATGGCGGCACCGTCGCCGCGACCCCGGCGGAAGCGGCGAAGGATTGCGACATCGTCTTCGCTTGCGTCGGCAATGACAACGATCTGGAAGCGGTGACGCTGGGCACGGACGGCGCGTTCGGCGCGATGAAGGCGGGCAGCGTTTTCGTCGATCACACCACCGTTTCGGCGGCGATCGCCCGGCGACTGGCGGATGAGGCGCAGGGGCGCGGGTTCGCCAGCATCGATGCGCCGGTTTCGGGGGGGCAGGCCGGGGCCGAAAACGGCAAGCTGTCGATTATGTGCGGCGGCGCTGCGGATGCCATGGCCGTGGCCGAACCGGTGATGCAGGCATATGCAGCGCGGATCGTCCATGTCGGCGGCCCCGGGGCGGGTCAGACAACCAAGATGTGCAACCAGATCGCGATTGCCGGGGCAATTCAGGGCGTTGCCGAATCGCTTCGCTTCGCACAGGCGAGCGCGCTTGACCTCGACAAGGTGTTCGAAGCGATCTCCGGCGGCGCGGCGCAAAGCTGGCAGATGGTCAATCGCTGGGAAACGATGGCGAAGGACGAATTCGATTTCGGCTTCGCAATCGACTGGATGCGCAAGGATCTGGGCCTTGCGCTGGATGAGGCGAAGCGCAACGGCGCACAGCTTCCGGTCGCGGCGCTGGTCGATCAATTTTATTCCGAAGTACAGAAAATGGGCGGTGCGCGGCAGGACACCAGCGCGCTGGTCAGGAGAATCCGCAAGTGAAATCGCGTATCCGGGCGTCGCTGGCATGTGCCGCGGCGCTCTTCATGACGGGCGTTGCGCATGCCGATGCGCTGGTCGACAATGTCGATGGACTGGCGCTGGACAAGGATGGCGACGTCATCCATTTCAACGGCCTGCTGATCGGCAAGGATGGCCGCGTAACGAAGCTGCTTACCCGCAAGGACAAGCGGCCCGAAACGCTCGACTGGCGCAACGACATGCATGGCGCGGTGCTGATCCCCGGCATGATCGACGCGCATGGTCATGTCATGGAGCTTGGCTTTCGCGAAATGTCGCTCGACCTGAGCGACACCAGTTCGCTTGACGAAGCCAAGGCGAAGATCGCCGCCTTCGCGAAAGCGAATCCGGATCGGCCCTGGATCCTGGGCGGCGGATGGAATCAGGAAAAATGGGGACTTGGCCGCTTCCCGAATGCAGGCGATCTTGCCGGGCTGACCGACAAGCCGATCTGGCTTACCCGCGCCGACGGCCATGCCGGCTGGGCCAATGACGTCGCGATGAAGGCTGCCGACGTAACCGCGAAGACGAAAGCGCCAGAGGGCGGGCGGATCGAAACCGGAGCAGGCGGCGCGCCGAGCGGGGTGTTCGTCGATGCCGCGACCGACCTGATCGAAAAGGTCGTGCCAAAGCCCAATCCGCGCGATTACGACGCGGCATTGATCCGTGCGCAGCAAAAACTGCTGTCGGTGGGAATTACGGCGACCAGCGACATGGGAACGACGCTGGACGACTGGATGGCGTATCGCCGCGCGGGCGATCGGGGCGATCTGCGCGTGCGGATCATGAGCTATGCCAGGGGCCCGGATGTCGCGGCGACCATCGCAGGGCCGGGGCCGACGCCGTGGTTGTATGATGACCGGCTTAAGGTCGTCGGGATCAAACTGTATGCCGACGGCGCGCTGGGATCGCGCGGGGCATGGCTGAAAGCGCCGTATAGCGACGCGCCGAAGCAGAGCGGCCTGCAATTGCTGTCCGACGACCAGCTTCTCAATTTGATGAGCCGCGGCGCGATGGATCATTTCCAGCTTGCCGTACACGCGATCGGCGATGCCGCGAACAAGCAGGTGCTCGACGCGATCGACGAACTTGCGCAAACCTATAAGGGCGATCGGCGCTGGCGGATCGAACATGCGCAGATCGTCGACCCCGCCGACCTGCCGATGTTCGAAAAGCACGGCATCATCGCGTCGATGCAACCGGTGCACGCGACGTCGGACATGCATATGGCGGAGGCGCGGCTGGGCGACGATCGGCTTCAGGGCGCCTATGCCTGGCGCTGGATGCTCGATCATGACGTGCCGCTTGCCTTTGGTTCGGATTATCCGGTGGAAGGCCCCGATCCGTTCGCCGGCTGGGCTGCCGCCTTTACCCGGCAGGACGAAAACGGCATGCCCTTTGGCGGCTGGCATCCCGAACAGGCGGTGACGCGCGAACAGGCATGGTCGGCCTTTACGCGGGGCGGTGCCTATGCCGGGTTCGCGGAGAATGAATTCGGCACGCTTGCCCCGGGCGAGATGGCCGATTTCCTGATCGTCGATCGCGATCCCATGCTCGCCAGCCCGACCGAGCTTCGCACGCTTAGGGTGCTGGAAACCTGGGTCGGCGGCCGATTGACGTGGCAGCGCAAGGGCGGCGGCAAGGACTGATCATTTTGTCGACCATGCTCCCTGACACCTTGCCTGCCGAATATATTTGACCCGAAAGGGCGGCGCGCGTAGCGGGTCGCCGCCTTGGTTTCGGTACGAAAAGGGTTGGGCGAAGAAAGATGACGGGCATGGGCCAGTGGGTGTTCGCGAACGCCACGATGATCAGCATCTTCTTCAACTTTCTGATGGTGGTCGTTTGGGTCACCTATCTTCAGCTTCTGCTGGTCCAGTTTCGCGCCACGCGGCGATCGTCGATCCTGATCACCCGCGCGGCGGGGCGCGGTCTGCGCAGCCGGTGTCTGGTGACGAATATGAGCAGCCAGCCGCTGTACGTCACCAGCCTGATCGGAACGCTGCATGTCGGCGACCGGCGGATCGAATTGCCGCTTACCGATCTTCGCGACCTGCCCGACGATCTGGGGTCCGATCCACGATCGAAAATGGGGCAGGGCAGCCTGAATACCGGCCAGTATCTGGATATCGGCCATTTCCATGAAATCGTCGAAGTAATGCTGGCGGCGAACGAGGAAATAGAGGTTGATGCCAGAAATGTCGACCAGTTCGACCTGACCGTCGTCGCCTTCTATTCGCGCGAAGACCTGCCGGTCGGGGCCACGCGCAGCTTTCATTTCGATCATGCCGCGCCAAAGGGGTCGCGGGTAAAGCCGCTCAGCCTCGCGACCGACCAGATTCGCCAGATGCGTCGCCGCCGCGCGCTGCTGAAAAAGGTCGAATATCATATGTGATGAGGGCGGGGGATGTTGGCCGGGCACAGGCCACGCTTCTCGACTGCGCTCGAAGCGAACGGTCGAAAGGCGTATCGGCCTGGACCAAAGGTCCGCGTTGGTGTCGAGCGAAGTCGAAACACCTTCAGCTTTGTGCCGTCACGACGCGGTTCGCACGACGCACATAAGAAAAGGGCGGCCCGCTTCCGGACCGCCCTTTCCATAGCAAAGCTGCTGGTCGCAGCCGTTCAAGCTTATTTGAGCTCGACGGTCGCACCGGCTTCTTCGAGTTGCTTCTTGAGCTTCTCGGCTTCGTCCTTCGAAACGCCTTCCTTGACGGGCTTCGGCGCGCCTTCGACGAGCGCCTTGGCTTCGGTCAGGCCCAGGCCGGTGATAGCGCGGACTTCCTTGATGACGTTGATCTTCTTGCCGCCGTCGCCGGTCAGGACAACGTCGAATTCGTCCTTGGCTTCTTCGGCGGGCGCACCGGCGCCACCGCCGGCTGCGGGAGCAGCCGCAACTGCCGCAGCAGCCGAAACGCCCCACTTTTCTTCAAGCATCTTCGAAAGCTCAGCAGCTTCGAGGACGGTCAGTTCGCTCAGCTGGTCAACCAGCGCGTTCAGGTCAGCCATGATAATACTCCAGTATTCAAATCAGATGGATAGATAGGGTTGCTTGGAAGGCCTTATGCGGCTTCCGAGGCACCGTAAGCGCCGAACACGCGCGCAAGCTGTGCCGCCGGTGCCTGGGTGATCGTCGCAACCTTGGTCGCGGGCGCCTGTACCAGGCCCACGATCTTGGCACGAAGTTCATCAAGCGACGGAAGCGAGGCAAGCGCCTTCACGCCGTCCGCGTCGAGAACGGTGCTGCCCATCGCGCCGCCGACCACTTCGAGCTTGTCGTTGGTCTTGGCGAAGTCGACCACCACCTTGGCGGCGGCGACCGGGTCTTCCGATGTGGCAAGCGCCGTGGGGCCGACGAGCAGGTCCGCAATGGACGTGTACTCGGTGCCATCGAGCGCGATCTTGGCAAGGCGGTTCTTCGCAACCTTGTAGGTCGCACCGGCTTCGCGCATCTTGTTCCTGAGGTCAGTCGCCTGGGCGACGGTCAGGCCGAGATTGCGGGTGACGACCACCACGCCAACCTCGGAAAAGGTGCGGTTCAGCTCGGCGACGGCCTCGGTCTTCTGGGAACGATCCATGCCGGTCTCCTCAACAATGGATATGGGGCGGAAGCCCCGCATCCGGTTCACTTTCACGAAATGCCCGGTCGGGCATCGCGCGTCGCGGGCAGAAACCCGCTTTCAATTGTCCGAGGGGCTGAAAATCGTCGCGGCCAGAAGCATTCCCCTGGCTGGACCCGAACATACGCCGATCCGGCGTATGGCTTCGGTAAAATTCTTTCCCCGTCTTGGCGGGAGATTAAGGGCGCTGCGGCCCACCCGCTGTCTCGGACGGCACGCATGGCGGGCAGGCCCGGTCATGCGAAGCCAGCGCGTTTAGCGGGTTGGGCGGTAAAGTCAACGGTGCGCGGGTGCATCGCTTTTGCCAAAAGTTAACGTCCGCCTGCACGTCCCGTCCCGGAACAGCGGCGATTTTGCCTCTGGAACGCCGCGCGGACGCGCCCATAGTCAGCCTATGAGAACCAAAGCGATCCTTGCCTCCATGGTTAACCGGACCCTCGTCGCGCTTGCGCTGATCGTTGCGATCGGTTTGCTTGCGCCGTCCGCCGCAGACGCCAAGGGAAGGGCGATGCGGCCCGTCGACGTCACGATGGTCATGGAACTCGATTCGCCGATCCAGCCCGGCGAATATGCTTGGGACGAAACCGGAGCGCCCGCCGGGCCCGTTCGCATCGTCGTCGATCTGGCGAAGGAAAAACTGTATGTCTATCGCGGCGGGGTGGAGATCGGCCGGACGTTCATCCTGTACGGCGTAGACAGCAAGCCGACCCCGACCGGCGTGTTTCCGATCCTGCAAAAGGATGCCGATCATTATTCAAGCACCTATAATCACGCGCCGATGCCCTATACGCTTCGCCTGACTTGGGGCGGGGTGTCGATCCACGGTTCGGACGTCGACCCCAAATATGGAACGCATGGTTGCATCGGGGTGCCGGTGGAGTTCGCCCGCATCCTGTTCCGAGCGGCGCGCAAAGGCGATCCCGTGCTGGTCACCCGCAACTGGATGCCGTCAATCTATAACGCGATGTAGCCGCCGGGTTCGACGAGCCGCGTTCAGGCGGCGTCGCCGTCTTTCCTGCGCTCGGTCGCGACAACCACGCAATTGCGCCCCTGACCCTTGGCGCGGTACAGCGCTGCGTCGGATGTGCGCACAAGCTTGGCGGCAGGAACATGGGTCGGCGTCGTCGCCACGCCAAGCGAGATCGTGACAGGGCCGATCGATTTGCCGTCATAAACGATATCAAGCGCAGCAACGCGTTCGCGGATCGTTTCCGCGCGTTCGCCTGCCTGATCCGCGCCGAACCCAGGAAGCAGCAGCAGAAATTCCTCGCCGCCATAGCGAAATGCCTGTCCGTTTTCGCGGGTAGCACCTTCAAGCGCCCTGGCGACCTGCTTCAAAACCATGTCGCCGGTTTCGTGCCCGTAGCGGTCGTTGAAATCCTTGAAATGATCGATGTCGATCATGATGCAGCTGGTAGGCCGATCGGGCGACTGGCGATCGCGAATACGGCTTTCGATAACGGCATCGAGATGGCGGCGGTTCGGCAGACCGGTGAGCGGATCGGTCATCGCCAGCGCGCGAAGCGTTTCGCGAAGCCGCAGATTGGCGAGCGCCAGCGCGACATTTTCCGCCACCATTTCCAGATAAGCGGGCGGTGGCGGAGGGGAATGTATGTTATCGAGCCGTTCGAAGAACAGCAGCCCGACAATCTCCCGCTGCGCGGTCAGCGGCAGACAGATTGTGGGCGGGCGTTCGTTCTCATTGGCCAAACCCAGATGCGGGCAGGGAATATCGCTCCTGTTCATCGCCGGGCGATTCATCGTGCCGCGGCGCAAGGCCCAGCATTCGTTCGGGGCGAATTGCGGGACTGAGAGCGTCGGATCGTTCCACGAGCATAGTTCGACCATGTCGTCGCGCTCCTGCTCATACAGATACAGCCGCCCCGCCACGTCGGGCGCGACCTTCGGCGCGAAACAGCGCACCACCTCGGCGATCTCGGACATATCGTCGCATGCCTGCATGCGCTGGATCATGCTGGAAATAACGTCGCGCATGGCGATGTCGTTGCGCCGTTCGCGCTCCAGCCGCTGTCGCGCGAGGCCGGTTTCGCGAAACGTCTGGATCGCATGGGCCATGTCGCCAATTTCGTCGATTCGGTCGTATTCCGGCGGTTCGACCGAATAATCCTGCCCGGCCATTCGCGTCACCACATCGCTAAGCGTGACGACGGGGCGAAGAACGCGCCTGACGAATACGAAGTACAACACCGCCAGAAACAGCAGCGCGGTCACGGCAAGCAAAATCTGCGTTATGGTGCGCCAGACCTGATCGGTGCGGCGCGCCGTGGTCACTTCGCGCGTCGTGCGCGCCGCCAGTTGCCGGTCGAAATATTCGAGTGAGGTGCGAACGCGTTCGAGCGCGCGTTCATAGGCCGGGCCGAACAGCATCTTGCGCGCTTCTTCTACCCGACCTGCCTGATATGCTTTCACCGCGGCCTGCTGGTCATCACGCAGCAGCGCTTCCCATCCCAGCGCGGATTGCAAAAGTTCCAGTTCATCCGGGCGCGCGCCGGCATCGCGCAGCGCGGCAAGCTGTTTCGCCTGACGGTCGAGCTGCGCCGCACGATCATGATAGGCGATCAGGTTCGCCCGATCGCCGCCCAGCACATATTGGCGCGCATCGTTGGTGAGCGCGAACAGTTCGACATCGACCTGATGGGTAAGCTGGTCGAGTTCGAAACGCTGTTCCACTGCGACGCGTTCGGCCGTTTCGGCCGATGCGGCGGCCAGCATGGCGGCACCGGCGGCGGCGGTGAGCGCAACCGTGATACCATAGGCCCAGTTGGTGATTGTCGCGAGCCGCATGGCTGCGACCCTAATCTGGTTTGCCGAAGAAGGTGTTAACTGCCATCGTCCGAAAATAACGGGGCAGGCGTTTCTACAGGCGGCTCGTCTTCAGCTGTGGAAAGCAGCGGCGCGGGGCGCAACGGGCTGAACCGTAATACCCGATCGACCGTCGCGACAAGCTGCGCCGCATCGAATGGCTTCGTGAGATATTCGTTCACCCCCGCTTCGAACGCGCTGTCGAGATCGCTTTCGCGGCGATGGCCGGTCAGCATGATGACCGGCAGCATATAGGTATGGGGGTCCTGCCGAAGACGTTTCAGCACTTCGATCCCCGGCATGCCGGGAAGCGCGCGGTCGAGAATGACCAGGTCGGGGCGCTTGAAGCGAATGGTTTCCAGCGCGAGCGCGCCGTTGTTGATCACCCCGACCAGATGCCCCTCTGCGCCCAGCGCCATGACCAGCGCCGCGCCGATCAGTTCGTCATCCTCGACCGAGATAATGCGCGCCATCAGCGTTTCCGATCATGGTGGTCGATATGGGCCATCTCGCCATTATAGACGATAAGCGCGAAAAACGTCGCTTCGACGCCCTGCCGGCGTAGCCGTCGCCTAATATAGAATAAGGATTTCGGCGGAGAGGCGCTTTTACAGAATCTCAACGCGCAACTGATTTACTATATTTCCGCAACGGAGTTCGTCATGTCGAGAATCATCATCGCCGAAGACGACGACATCGTATCCGAATTGCTCCAGCTGAAGTTCATGGAAGCGGGGCATGCGGTCGGGGTCCTCGACAACGGGACGGACGCGCTGGCGGTAATCAATGCGAAGCGACCCGATCTGGTCATCCTCGATTGCAATATGCCGGGGATGTCAGGGGTTCAGGTCGTTCAGCAAATGCGCAAATCCGACGATTTGTGGAATATTCCGGTACTGATGCTAACCGCGCGGCGCGGCGATACCGATATTTCCGCCGCGATGTATGCGGGCGCCGACGAATATGCGACCAAGCCGTTCGATCCGGATGAGATCGTCTTTCGCGCCGAAAATCTCATCGAAAGCTTCCAGAACGATCCGCGCGACCGGCGCGCATGATGCACAACGCGTTCGTGCGCGTTGTCCGTCGCGGCGCATCATGCCGGGCCAGCGTCCACGCGCTTGCATCCGGCATGGAAAGGCTGTGCGACGCGAAGGCGCGAACCGCGTGAACGCCGCACTCGCGCCGTTGCTTCCCAAATTCCGGACGCGGTGCGAAGCGTGCGGCGAAAGCGCCGAAGCCATGCTCGCGCAATTGCCGGAATTGCCGCCCGCGCTTGCCGAACAACTGGGCGAGGACATGCACAAACTTGCGGGCTCGGCGGCGCTGTTCGGGGAAAGCCGCCTGGGCGATACCGCGCGCGCCGTGGAAGAAGCGCTGCGTTTGACAGGAGAGGGTGGCGACGACCCGGCCACGCCTGTAACGCTGGCGGCGCTGCTGCACGATTTTCAGGACCAGCTTGCCCGCACGCTGGACAATATCGGCTAAAACGTAATCTGGTGACGTGAAAAAGGGCCGGAATCGCTCCCGGCCCTTTTTACATTCAGGGGTGCAGGATCAGGCGCCGGCGACGTCGGCGGTGTCGACCTTCACGCCCGGACCCATCGAGCTGGAAAGCGCGATCTTGCGGACATATTTGCCCTTCGCGCCCGACGGCTTCGCCTTCACGATGGCGTCGACCAGCGCATCGAAATTCGCGCGCAGGTCTTCGGCCGGGAAGCTCGCCTTGCCGATGCCCGAATGAATGATGCCCGCCTTTTCGACGCGATATTCGATCTGGCCGCCCTTGGCGTCCTCTACCGCCTTCTTCACGTCCATGGTGACGGTGCCCAGCTTCGGGTTCGGCATCAGGCCCTTGGGACCCAGAACCTTACCCAGACGGCCGACAACGCCCATCATGTCCGGGGTCGCGATGCAGCGGTCGAAATCGATCGTGCCGCCCTGAATCTGTTCCATCAGGTCTTCGGCGCCGACGACGTCCGCGCCTGCTTCCCTTGCCTCATCCGCCTTCGCGCCCTTGGCGAACACGCCGACGCGAACGGTCTTGCCGGTGCCCTTGGGCAGGCTCACCACGCCGCGGACCATCTGGTCGGCGTGACGCGGATCGACGCCCAGGTTCATCGCGACTTCGATCGTCTCGTCGAACTTCGCATTGGCGTTCTTCTTGATCAGGTCGATCGCTTCGGCAACGTCGTACAGCTTGTTCGCGTCGACGGCGTCGGCAAGCGCTTTCTGCTTCTTGGTCAGCTTCGCCATGGGTTCAGCCCTCCACCACTTCGAGGCCCATCGCGCGGGCGGAGCCTTCGATGATCTTCGTCGCCGCTTCGATATCGTTGGCGTTCAGATCCTTCATCTTCGTCTCGGCGATCTCGGCCAGCTTCGAACGCTGGATCTTGCCGATCGTGCTCTTGCCCGGTTCCTTGGAACCCGACTTGATATTCGCCGCCTTCTTGATGAGGAAGGTCGCCGGCGGCGTCTTCGTCACGAAAGTGAAGCTGCGATCCGCATAGACGGTAATGATGGTGGGAATCGGCATGTTCTTTTCCATGTCGCCGGTGGCGGCATTGAAAGCCTTGCAGAATTCCATGATGTTCACGCCGCGCTGACCCAGTGCAGGGCCGATCGGGGGCGACGGGTTGGCGGCGCCGGCGGGCACCTGCAGCTTGATATAGCCGGTAATTTTCTTGGCCATATGTCCTCACTCTGTTGCTGAACGCACCCGGCCATGCGGCCGGTACGTCCGGTTCAAGTTTAGCGGTACGTGCGGCCCGCAAGGGGCCTCCCGCATGGTTTTTCCAGGCGATGTTCGTCGGAAAGCGCGTGCCCATAGCGCAGCGGGCAACGAAAGGCAATGTGGCAGGCGCGCCCTGCGGCGGTGCAATGTTGCAAATTGTTTCCCCGGCGTTGCATGTGGCGGCGCGAGAACACAAATGACGATCCGCCCTTCCTTCATATCCGGTAACACGCTGACAGCATGAAGATTCTCATCGTCGAAGACGATTCTCCGCTCCGCCTGCTGATCGCCCGCACATTGCGCGACCACGGGTTCGAAGCGGTCGGGGTGGGCACCGCGGCCGAAATGCAGGCGCTGTACGAAGAAGGCGCGTTCCAGCTGGTGGTGCTCGATATCATGTTGCCCGGCACCAATGGCCTCGACATCTGCCGCTGGCTTCGTGCGCGAAGCAGCGTGCCGATCATCATCGTCAGCGCGCGCGGACAGGAAACCGATCGCATTGTCGGGCTGGAACTGGGCGCTGACGATTATCTGTCGAAACCCTTTGGCCCGGACGAGTTGGTGGCGCGGGTGCGCGCCGTGCTTCGCCGGGCGAATAACCAGATGATGCCGGCGCAACCCGCGCGTTCGTTGCATTTCGCCGACTGGCGGATCGATCTTGACCGGCGGGAGGTGTTCGCCGCCGACGGCGCGATGGTGCCGCTTTCGGGCGCCGAATATGATCTGTTGCTGACGCTGACCAATACGGCCCAGCGGGTGGTCAGCCGGGACTTCCTGCTGGAACAGTCGCGCGAGCGGTTTTCCGGCTCGTCGGACCGCAGCGTCGACGTGTTGGTCAGCCGGTTGCGCTCGAAGCTGGGCGCGCACGGGGCGGGCGAGGAACTGATCCGCACGGTCCGCGGCGCGGGGTATATGTTCGTACCGGCGGTCGAGCGGCGGTGAGCGGGTTGGGTCTGTGGCCGCGCGGACTGATCGGCCGGGTCACGCTGGTACTGCTTGGCGCGATCGTGGTCGAACTGCTCGGCACCTTCATTCTGGTGAGTCAGGCCGAACGCGTGTTGCTGCGTTCCAGCGAAGCGCATCGCGTCGCGGAGCAGTTGGTGGTGGCCGAGCGGGTCCTGTCGCGCACCCCGCAGGCGCACTGGTGGGAAGTCGCGCCCAGCCTGTCGACCCGCCATGTTTCGTTCGCCATCGCCGATGCGCCGCCACCGGTGCGCGGGGCCGGGGCGCTGAGCCGGGCCGCTGCCGATGCGGTTACCGAATGGGAACCGTCGCTTCGCGGCCGCGACCTGCGTATCGCGGTTTCCGGTCCCGGTTCTGCGCAGCCGAAACGGCTGGTCGGCGCGCTGCGCACGCAAAGCGGGCGCTGGATCCAGTTCCGCTCGCGTGAGGCGGTGACCGGGTGGACGCCATCATGGGACTGGCTGTTTTCGCTGCTGTTCCTGGTCGGCGCGGTGCTGATTGTCGCCACCTATGTCGTTCGCACGCTCGCTGCTCCGCTGCGCGCGTTAAGCGAGGCGGCGGATCGCATCGGCCATTCGCACCGCCGTGTGACCGTAGAAACCCATGGACCGCAGGAGCTTCGCCGTCTGGCGCGGGCGTTCAACGAAATGCAGGACCGCATCGCCGAACTGGTCGAAAGCCGGACGCGTTCGCTGCTTGCGGTCAGCCATGATCTGCGCACCCCGCTGGCGCGCATGCGGCTTCGGCTGGGCGGGCGCGAACATCCCGGCGACCGGGAAGCAATGGCGGACGATGTCGCGGAGATGGGGGCGATGCTCGATACCCTGCTCGATTATCTGGCGGGCGGTGACGGCAGCGAGCCCGATCCGGCCCAACCCACCGACATCGCCGCGCTGCTGCGTTCGCTCGTTACCAGTATGCGCCGCGCTGATGCGCCGATCGCGATCGATGCGCCCGATGCGCTGGAAGCCATAGTGCGGCCGGTGCTGCTTCGCCGTGCGGTAATGAACCTGATCGACAATGCGTTGAAATATGGCGGCGATGCCGAGGTCCGGCTGACCGCCGACGATGCGATGGTGCACATCATGGTGCGCGACCACGGCCCCGGTATCCCCACCGGGTTGCGGGAAAAGGTGGTGCGCCCATTTTATCGTGTCGATGAGGCGCGGGCGCGCAACACGCGCGGTTTCGGGCTTGGGCTTGCCGTCGCGCAGCGCGCGGCAACCGTCCATGATGGTGCGCTGAGTCTGGAAGACGCGGAACCCGGCCTGCTGGTTGTGCTGCACCTGCCGATCGCCGGTCCCGATCAACGCTGCGAAAAAGAATCCGGAAATATTTTGATACGTTTTTGATGCATTGCGGCAATGCGCCGCCGTCATTTGCTTCACCGCCACCCCGGCAAGGGGGAAACAGCGACGGAGCAACCTTATGGATATCATCGGCGGCGTCTCCCGCTTTCAAAGCAATGTTTTTCCTGATCAAAAGGAGCTTTTCCGCAAATTGGCGCAGGACGGGCAGCGTCCCAGAACGTTGATGATCAGCTGCGCCGATTCGCGCGTGGTGCCCGAACTCATCACCCAGTCGGCGCCCGGCGAACTGTTCGTTTGCCGCAATGCGGGAAATATCGTTCCGCCCTTCGCCATGAAGAATGGAGGCGTATCTTCGGCGGTCGAATATGCCGTCGTCGCGCTGGCAGTCAGCGACATCGTGGTGTGCGGCCATTCGGATTGCGGCGCGATGAAGGCTTTCTTCGCGCCCGAAGCGCTGGAGACCATGCCCAACGTCAAAAGCTGGCTCGCCCATTCCGAACCCGCATTCGAAGTGGTGAAGAGTTGTTGCGGTCATTTGCCGCAGGACCAACAGGTTGAGGCGCTGGTGCTCGAAAATGTTTCGATCCAGTTGCTGCACCTTCAGAACCATCCCTCGGTCGCCGCGCGAATGGCGCAGGGCAAGCTGAGCCTGCATGGCTGGTTCTTCGATATCGAATCGGGCGAAGTGCGCGCGGTCGGTCCCGACGGCGTGTTCCACGCCGTTTCGGGCGACAGGCCGCTTCCGGTCGCGGTGCCTGCATCGCGTCGCATTATGCGCTCGGCGGAGGCTGCCTGATCATGGCCGGTTTCACCAAAACCGCCGGCGGCGGCTTCCTGTCCGGCACGTTCGGGCGCGATTTCGCCGCTTCGTTCGTCGTTTTCCTTGTCGCGATGCCGCTGTGCCTGGGCATCGCCATCGCTTCGGGCGTGCCGCCCGCGCTGGGTCTGGTAACCGGCATCATCGGCGGTATCGTCGTGGGCAGTTTTGCCGGTGCACCGCTACAGGTCAGTGGTCCGGCGGCCGGGCTTGCCGTGCTGGTGTTCGATCTGGTGCAGCGGCACGGCCTTGCCGCGCTGGGACCGGTGGTGCTGCTTGCCGGCATTATCCAGTTCGCGGGCGGGCTTTTGAAGCTGGGTCGTTATTTCCGTGGGGTCTCGCCCGCGGTGGTGCACGGCATGCTGGCCGGTATCGGCGCGGTGATCCTGTTGCAGCAAATCCACGTGCTGGTCGACGACAGGCCGCGCAGCGACGGCATCGCCAATCTGGTCGCTATCCCCGATGCCTTTCTCGATCTCGGCGGAAGCGGCCTTCAGGCGCTGATCGTCGGGCTGGTCACCATCGCTGCGACGCTGGCCTGGGACCGGTTCAAGCCGGGGTCGCTTCGCCTGTTGCCCGGCGCGCTGATCGGCGTGGTCGCGGGAACGCTGGTGGCGGTGGCGGGGAGCCTGTCGATCCAGCGGATTTCGCTGCCTTCCAACCTGGCTGCCGAAATTTCGTTCCCCACGGCGCAGAGCCTGTCGCTGCTCGCTGACCCGGCGATGATCGGGCTTGCGCTCGCCTTTGCCTTCATTGCCAGTGCCGAAACACTGCTGTCGGCGGCGGCGGTCGACAAGATGCAGGATCGCGTCCAGTCGAAATTCGACAAGGAACTGAGTGCGCAAGGTGTCGGCAACTTCCTTTGCGGGCTGGTCGGCGCGTTGCCGATGACGGGGGTTATCGTACGCAGTTCGGCCAATGTGCAGGCAGGAGCAATGACCCGCGCCTCCACGATCATGCACGGTTTCTGGATCCTGGGCTTCGTATCGCTGCTGCCCTTCGTCCTGTCGCTGGTGCCCACCGCATCGCTGGCGGGCGTGCTGGTGGTGGTCGGCGCGAAGCTGATCAAGGTGAAGGACGTGCAGGGCCTGTTCGCGCGCTATGGCCCGTTCCCCGCGCTGATCTGGGCCGTGACCTTCGTGCTGGTGGTGACCACCGACCTGTTGACCGGCGTGGTCGTCGGTCTGGCGCTGACCGCGCTTGAATTGCTGCCGCAGGTGCGCGGCATGCGCCTCTCGGTCGAGGAGCAGCGGTATGGCGAAGACGATCATGAAGTGGTGCTCGAAGGGAAGGCGACCGCGGTCGCTATCCGCAAGGTTGCCGCGCTGATCGATCGCCTGCCCAATCACGGTCGTTTGCGGCTGGATTTCACCCGGCTGCGCTTCGCCGATCACACGGTCAGCGAATTGATGGCGGATGCCGTCAAGCGCCGTCGCGATCGCGGTGTCGATGTGGAGGTTGAGCATGATGACACGCCGCATCACCGCAGGCTGGCTTCCGCGATGACATAGGTCCCTGCGGATCGCGGGCGGGCGGAAAGCACATGCTTCCCGTCTGCACCCGGTTCGCTCCTGCCTGGTGAGGTTCCCCCCGCCTCACCGGGCATTTTTTGTGCCCGGTGGGTGCGGCCTTAGTGATCAGTCCGCGTACCTATCATGAATCGACGACGCACTATTCCATCACCGTGCGCAAGCGCCCGATACGGATATGCGTCGGGAAAGGGGAGAGGAGGGGAGCGGACCGGCGGCCCGCCACCCGATTACTTGCTGCGTTCGACCTGTTCGAAATCGAGTTCGACCGGCGTGGCGCGGCCGAAGATCGAAACCGACACCTTGACCTTCGCTTTGTCGAAATCGAGTTCCTCGACAACACCGTTGAAGCTGGCAAATGGTCCTTCCAGCACCTTGACGCTGTCGCCGATTTCGTAATCGACCTTGACCTGCTGCTTGGGCGCGCTCGCCGCTTCCTCCTTGGTGTTGAGGATGCGGGCAGCCTCCGCTTCTGTGATCGGCTGGGGCTTGCCGCTCGAACCCAGAAATCCGGTCACCTTCGGCGTGTTCTTCACCAGGTGATAGACATCGTCGTTCATGTTCAGCTTGGCGAGGACATAGCCGGGGAAGAATTTCCGCTCCGACTGCACCTTCTTGCCGCGACGAACCTCGGTCACCGTTTCGGTCGGCACCTCGACCTGTTCGACACCGGCCTCAAGACCCAGTCGCTCGGCTTCCGCCATGATCGCCTCGCGGACCTTGTTCTCAAAACCCGAATAGGCGTGAATGATGTACCAGCGCGCCATGTGTCTCTTACTTCTGTGCCAGGGAGAGGAGGAGGGAAACGATCTGGTCGAAGACCGAATCGACGCCCAGGAAAAAAAGGCCGAGCAGCGTGGTCATGATAACCACCATCACGGCGGTCATGATCGTTTCGCGCCGCGTCGGCCAGACCACTTTCGCGGTTTCCGCGCGAACCTGCCGCATGAATTCGACCGGGGACGTCTTCGCCACTTCGCTTCACTCGCTGACTGTTCAACCATCAATCCGCGCCGCGGGACACAGGTCCGCCGCCCGGCTCTTTTCAAAAGAGACCGGTGCGGGGGCATCCACGCTGTCGGATTGGTCCCGGCATCTAGCGAGTCGGCGGGGCAAGGGCAAGGGGGACCGGGGAAGGGCGACTATCAGCGACGGTCATGGCGCGAAACGGCCGTCGATCCGGCCTAAAAAAGCGCGCTGATGTGTTTTTTGGGAAAAGCGTCGCCATACGCTGTCGATCGGCGATGCTGGCAGGAGTGGAGGGACTCGAACCCCCGGCCCTCGGTTTTGGAGACCGATGCTCTACCAACTGAGCTACACTCCTGTGCGGCTGCGGCCTGTAGCCGCAAGCAGCGCCCCCCGCAAGGGGGCAGGCGACATGTCAGGCGGCTGCGCTTGCCGCGCTTGCCCTTGCGACGAGCTCGCGGGTTTCCTCGACTGGCAGCGGGCGACCGAAATAATAGCCCTGAACCTTGGTGCAGCCGAGGCGATAGACCATGTGATATTCTTCCTCGGTCTCCACGCCTTCGGCGGTGGTCGACATGCCCAGGCTGTCGGCCAGCGCGACCACGGCGCGAATGATCGCCACTGCCTCCCGCTTGCCCTGCGACGCGCCCTGAACGAAGCTGCGATCGATCTTGATCGTCGAAAAGCGGGTGCGCGAAAGATAGCCGAGCGACGAATAGCCGGTGCCGAAATCGTCCAGGCTCAGTTTGATGCCCAGCGCAAGCAGTCTTTCGAGCATCTTCACCGCGCCGGTTCCTTCGCGCAGAAACACGCTCTCAGTAACTTCCAGTTCCAGTCGCTCAGCGGGCAAGCCGCTCTGCGCAAGCGTTTGCGTGACCAGTTCGACGAAATTGGGGCTGTGAAGCTGTTCGGTCGACACATTGACGGCGACCCGTGCGCCACTGTCCCATTTCGCGGCTTCGTGACAGGCGGTGCGCAGCACCCATTCGCCGATCGGGGCGATCAGCCGAGCATCCTCCGCCAGCGGAATGAACTTCGCCGGAGAGATATTGCCGAATTCGGGATGGTTCCAGCGCAACAGCGCCTCGAACCCCGCAAGTCCGCCATTCTGTGCGCTTACCACCGGCTGATAGTTGAGGTGCAACTGGTTGTTTTCCAGCGCGCTGCGCAGCGCGATCTCCAGCACGCGGCGCTCCTCCGCCTGCACATGAAGCTGTGGGTCATAGGAATGCGCGGCGCCCCCGCCATCGTCCTTTGACCGGTACAGCGCGAGATCGGCCGACCGGATCAGCATTTCGGCGGTGCGGCCGTCGCGCGGGCCGATCGCCACGCCGACGCTGGCGCCGATATACAGCGTGTGCTGATCGACTTCATATGGCCGCGACAATGTTTCGATGATCGCCAGCGCAAGCGCTTCGACGCGCACCGAATCGGTGGCGTCGCGCACGACCACGGCGAATTCGTCACCGCCCAGCCGGCCGATCATCTCATTATCGCTCATCAACTGGCTCAGTCGCTCGGACACGCGGCTCAGCAACCGGTCGCCGACCGGATGGCCAAGCGTGTCGTTCACGGCCTTGAACCGGTCGAGATCGATCATCATGAAGGCGCAGCGGCTGTTCCACTTGGCCGCTTCCGCCATCGCCTTGGCCAGCGTTTCGTTGATCAACAGGCGGTTGGGAAGCCCGGTCAGCGTGTCATAGCGGGCCATGCGGTTGATCTTGTCGGCCGAACGGCGGCGTTCGGTCACGTCGGAGGCTACCCCGCGAAAGCCCAGAAAATGCCCCGCTTCGTCCTGGCGCGGACTGGCGGTGATTTCCCACCAGCGCTCTTCGCCCTCAACATGAACCGGTAGCAGCAATTCGCGGAAACTCTCACGTCGTTTCAGCTTTTCGGCCAGTTGCCGCAGCCCGGCGGAGAAATTGCCCGCTTCCCATGTTGGACCGGCCAGCACCTCCAGCAACGGCCGGCCGTTGATCGTCACGGGATCGAGGCCCAGCGACGTCGCGAAGCGCGGACTGGCGCGAACGACGCGGCGCTGCGTATCGATTTCCCACAGCCAGTCGGACTGCGCCTCTTCGAACTCGCACAGCAAAAGGCTGACCGTTTCGTCGCGTTCGCTCAGCGCGATCTCGTTCGCGCGCATCACCACCAGCGCCTTGCCGCGTTCGAAACATGAAACGACCAGCACGACGGTGAAGACCAGCGCGATGGCGGAAAGTACGGCTGAGGTCATGGTGAACAGCGCGATCGCCATCGCCACGCCGATAATGGTCAGGAAAAGGATCGTGGCCAGCGGGAGCGCCGCCATGGCGAAGGCGGACGCCGCCATCAGCAGCGAAAGGATCAGCCACAGCCCCAGCGCCGCGCCTTCATCGGCATGCGGCGCGAAAACCAGCGGCGGTATCGACCAGATCGCGGCGAGCGCCATCCCGTCGATCACCGTGTCGCGAACCTTGCGCAGCGTGGCGGTGAACGACGTGTGCTGACGCACCGACAATCGCCGGATGGTCACCGTGGTCGAAACCAGCACCACCAGCACGGCCCACGCAGCACGCTCCCATAGCGGCAGCAGCGGCGCGAAGATCAATGTCAATATCGCTGCGCCGACCAGATTGGTGGCGAGCGAAAACAGCGCAAGATGGCTCGCGGCGTTCAACTGGGCGGCGCGTATCTGTCCCCAA
Source organism: Stakelama flava (assembly GCF_019351405.1). Classification (GTDB taxonomy): domain Bacteria; phylum Pseudomonadota; class Alphaproteobacteria; order Sphingomonadales; family Sphingomonadaceae; genus Sphingomonas; species Sphingomonas flava_A. The sequence goes on along the minus strand of NZ_JAHWZX010000002.1, from coordinate 80,156 downwards.
TCGGCCGAATCGGCGGGGTCGTACAGGCCAAGCAACGCCCGCGCGTCGATCCTGGCATCGGCGAACTGGGATGTTTCTTGTTTACTCACCCGTTCGCAATAGCGACCCGGAAGTTAGCGACTGGTTAGGGCGCGCCGTTTTCGATCAAAAACTTCTCCGTCCGGGTCACGCCGCCACGTCATACGGCTTGATCTCACCGGCGAGGTACAGGTTGCGCGCTTTCGCACGGCTTAATTTGCCCGAACTGGTGCGCGGCAAGGTGCGTGGGGGGATCAGTTCGATGACGCAGTTCATGCCGGTGACCGAACGCACCCGTTCGCTGATCTCGCCGCGCAGGCGAAGCCGTTCGCTTTCATCCGATGTGCGGCACTGAACCAGCACGGCGGGGGTTTCCTCGCCGCCGGGGGTGGTGATCGCGAAAGCGGCGATATCGCCCGCCTTGAACCCCGGAAGCTGTTCGACCGCCCATTCGATATCCTGCGGCCAGTGGTTGCGACCGTTGACGATGATCATGTCCTTGGCACGGCCCACGATATAGACATAGCCTTCGGACATATATCCCATGTCGCCGGTGTCCAGCCAGCCATCGGCCATGCAGGCGGCGGTCGATTCGGGATCGCGAAAATAGCCGGTCATCAGGCTGGGACCCTTGCACCAGACCTTGCCGATCGCCTTTTCGGGAAGCGGGGTGCCATCCTCCTCACGGATTTCGACGGTCATGTCGCGCACCGGTTTGCCGCAATTGACGATCGCGCGGAACCGCTGCGGCCGGTTGGCCTCGCCCGATTGCCCCGAAAGCTGGGTTTCCTCGACCAGTTCCACCTGAATGCCTTCGCCCGGCGGCATGATCGATACTGCCAGCGTGGCTTCGGCCAGTCCATAGCTGGGCAGAAAGGCCGAGGCCTGAAACCCTGCATCGGCAAAGGCGTCGACGAAATTCTGCATGACGTCGGGACGGATCATGTCGGCGCCGTTGCCCGCCACGCGCCAGCGCGACAGATCGAACCGTTCGGACGCCTTGGTCTGGCTCGACATTCGCCGCGCGCAGATATCGTAGCCGAAGGTCGGCGAATAGGAGAGGGTGGTGCCCGAATTGCGGCTGATCAGATCGAGCCAGGCGAGCGGCCGCCGCGCGAAATCCTCAGTCTTCAGATAATCGGTCGAAACCTGATTGGCGATCGGCGACAGGAAGCATCCGACCAGTCCCATATCATGATACCAGGGCAGCCAGGAAACGCAGCGATCCTCTGGCTGAAGTTTCATCCCATGGCTGTGCGCGGCAAGGTTGTTGAGCAGCGCGCCATGGGTGATCGCGACACCATGGGGAAAGCGCGTCGATCCGCTGGAATATTGCAGATAGGCGGTGTCATCGGTCTTGGCCTGGGGAAGGTCGCAGCGCGGCGCTTTACGCGCGCCGAATTCGTCCCAGTCGGTTCCAGTGACGTCGCATAACGACGCTGCTTCGCCCGCCATTGCCGCCAGTTCGGCGGGATAGATCAGCATTTTGGGGTCGCAGCTGCCGAGCTGAACGCGAAGTTGATCGATATAGGATTGCGCTCCGCCGAACGAAGTGGGCAGCGGCAGCGGCACCGGCCATGCCCCCGCATATACGACGCCGAAGAACAGACTGGCGAATTCAGGCCCGGTTTCGGCGATCAGCGCAATCCGCTCGCCCGGTTTCACGCCCGCATCGATCAGGCGATAGGCTTGTGCAAGCGCATCCTCGCGCAGCTCGCGAAACGGATAGGCGCGCGCCAGATTGCCGCGCGCATCGTGAAAATTCAGCCCGCGATTTCCGCTTGCCGCGTAATCAAGCGCCTCGCCCAGCGTCGCGAAATCCGCGAACCGGCGCGGCATCGCATCCGCCGTCGGTGTCGGCTGCAAACCCTGCGCGGCCGCCTGCCGCATGGTATTCAGTTCTGCAATCTCACCGGTCATAACAATAATCTCATGCCCCTCGTCGCGATGTTGCAATGCTCCGCCTGCTATGCGGGACGGTCGCACTGCTACGCAGTAACATTCAAAATCGGTTGGCAGTGTGGCACAATCATGGCGTATGCGCCGCCGCTCCGATCCGCCGCCCCCGCTTGACCCCGCCGCACTTGAACGGCTGGCCCTGCGTTATGTGGAACGATACGCCACCACCCGCGCCAGACTGGCCGCCTATCTGGCGCGCAAGCTGCGTGAGCGGGGAAGCGCGGGGGCCATGCCCGATATCGATGCGCTAGTCGAGCGTTTCGCTGAACTTGGCTATGTCGACGATCGCGCATTCGGTGAGATGCGCGCCGCCGCCATGGCGCGGCGGGGGCTGGGCGCGCGACGGGTGGCACAGGCGCTGCGCCATGCGGGGATAGAGGAAGACGATGCCGACGCGCTCGCCCCGGAAATCGGCGAACGGCGGGTCGAAACCGCGCTGGCCTTCGCAAAGCGAAAGCGAATCGGTCCGTTCGCCCGGTCGCAGCCCGACCGTGCGCTTCGCGAAAAGCAAATCAGCGCAATGGTTCGCGCAGGCCATGATTTCGCAATCGCGCGCGCAATCGTCGGGATGGAGCCGGGAGAAGATACGCAATTCCTGCACGAACAGATGATGTAACAGCCAGTTGCCGCCTCGCGTAATGCTGTGATAATCCTGTTGCAGGGGGAGTTTGAAACATGCGTGCTGAATCATCGCGTGCGTCGAACATCGATATGGACGATGCGCAGGATATGCGGGAAGACGGAGTGCTTCGCCGCGGTGTAGTAAAGTGGTTCGACGTGACCCGGGGATTTGGATTCGTTGTCTGCGACGATCCGGATATCGGCGATATTCTTGTGCATTTTTCGGTGCTTCAGGATCATGGCAGGCGCAGTCTTCCCGAAGGGACGCGGGTCGAATGCGTTGCGGTGCAGCGCAAGCGCGGGTTTCAGGCGAGCGAAATCGTCAGCATCGACCTGAGCGATGCCGTGGAGCCGGTGCGTCAGCGTTCGGGCGAGGACAGGGGCGACCGGCTGGAACTGATCGCGTCGGCAGGGCCGTTCGAAACGGTCTTCGTGAAATGGTTCAATCGGCTGAAGGGATATGGTTTCCTGGTGCGGTACGAAGACAGCCGCGATATATTCGTCCATATGGAAACGCTGCGCCGCGCCGAAATAGACGAGGTCGAGCCTGACCAGCCGCTTCGCGCACGCGTGGTGGATGGCGAAAAAGGCCCGCTCGCGGTGGTCGTCGAAAAAGTGGATTGAAGTAATGCGTATTGCCGGGTCTTTATTTGTCACGACGGGCGCGGCGCTGCTCGCGCTGGGCGGATGCACCGGCGACGGCAACGGATCGTCTGCCGGCGGCGGCGAGACTACGGCCACGCAAAGCACGCATGTCACCATCCACAGCGGCAGCGGCGTTCACAAATTCGATGTCGATATCGCCTCTACCCCGGCCGAGCAGGAACATGGCCTGATGTTCCGCACCGACATTCCGGAAAATGGCGGCATGCTTTTCACCCCCTATCCGGCAAGCGGTGGTGGCCCGCGCGAAGCGAGCTTCTGGATGAAGAATACGCCGTCGCCGCTCGACATCATCTTCATTCGCCCCGACCACACGATCGCGCGCATCGCCGACAACACCGTTCCGTTCAGTCAGACGCCGGTTTCGTCGGGCGAGCCGGTGAGCGCGGTTCTCGAACTGCGCGGTGGCCGCACCGCCGAACTGGGTATCGAGGAAGGCGATGCGATCAACTGGGACGCGGGGGCCGGAGCAGACGGCTGATCCCCAGCGATAGACGCATAGGGATTAGCGGTCCTTTATGATAAAGGCGGCTATCGCGGTAACCAGTCCGTCCGCCAGCGGCAGGTCGGGATCGCCATAGGCAGCAATATTCGCCGCGCGATCGTCGCTTTTCACCGTTTTCAGCGCATGGTTCATATCCGGCACTACCAGCGTGGTGGCATTGGGCGCGGCTGCGGCAAGCGCGTCGTAATCCGGCTTCGTCACCTGGATATCGTGCGACCCCCACACGATCATCAACGGTCCGTCATATGCATGCGCCAGTTTCGCCGGGCGCTGTGCAAACAGGTCGATCAGAAAGTTCTGCACGCCGGGATGAAAGATTTGCGCGACGCCGGGATGCATGCCCGAAACGTCGATCTTTTGTCCGGCCTCCAGCGAATCGATAACCTTCATCGCGTCGGGCAGCAGCGGCGCAGCGGCAGCGTTCGATCGCAGCTGTTCGCGCATGATCTTCCCCAACGGCCGTCCCGGCGCGTCGATCAGTATCAGTCCGCAGATCGCTGCGTCGCGCTGTCCGGCGGCAAGCGCGACCAGCCCGCCCTCGCTGTGCCCCGCCACCCATATACATGGCGCGCCAGTGCGTTCGCGAATCACCCCGATCCAGCTTTCGACATCGTCGGCATAGGCGCCGATCGTAACCGCATCGGGATCCGCAACCGCGCCCTTGCTTCCGAACATGCCGCGCTTGTCGATGCGAACGCTCGAAATTCCGTTTGCCGCCAGTCCCTGGGCGAGCAGCTTCAGGCTGGCCGCCTTCACTCCCATCGGATTGTCGCCGTCGCGATCCGTCGGCCCCGAACCGGGGATGATGAGTACCACCGGCGCTTTCGACCCGGCGATCAGCGCCGTCCCGGCAAGCGGTCCCTCAGGTCCCGTAGCGTGCAGTTCCTCGCTGATGGCGGCCGCTCTGGCTGCCGTGCCGCTGGTTGCCAGCGCCGCCATGCAAAGCGCGGCGGTTCGAATCGCCTTCATCGTTCGACTCCCAGAAAATATGATATCATCTTTATTCGCGATGGGCGGCGCCTGCAACAGCGATCCCGCGACAACGCGGCCTTGCGCGAAAAACGACGGCGATTCGCGGTGTGCGAGGGAAAACATCGTCGCAAGCCGCAAAGGAGAGTTGCCCAGCCGCCGCTGTCACGGTAATCGCGCAGGCCATGGGCATCCTGCAAACGATCTTCACCTGGTGGGACGGCGCCACCTTCGGCACGCGTCTCGGACTGTCGGGAAAATCCCGCATGGGCGAGGACGATCTCGGCAACCTTTATTTCGAAGGTGGGAAGGACATGCATGGCCGCCCGCGCCGTTGGGTCATTTACAAGGGTTCCAACGACGCCAGCCGGGTTCCGCCCGAATGGTTCAGCTGGCTGCATCATCAGATCGATGACGTGCCCGACCGGGCGCTGCCCCCCTTGCGCGGCTGGGAAAAGCCGGCGGTGCCCAATCTTACCGGCACGGCGCTTGCCTATCGCCCGCCCGGCGCACTGGATGCCGGCGGTGAGCGGGTGCGCGCCACCGGCGATTACGAGGCGTGGAATCCGGAGGCGTGAACCGCCGTTCGCTGTTGATCTGGGGCGGCGGTCTGCTTGCCGCCGTGCTGATCGGCATCGGCGTCTGGCAGGCGGTTCGGCTGTACGGTCCGGCCCGCCAGGCTGAAACGACCGAAGCAGCGCCGCAGGCGGACGATCTTGCCGCGCTCGACAGGGGCAGCGGCAATACGGATATCGTCACTGTGCAGGTCGACAGCCTGAACGATCCCAACAAGGGCGCGACGCCGATGAAGCAGCGGGTGGCGGTGCTCGGCGTGTTGAACAAGCGCAACGGCCAGACGCGCGACATAAAGCTGAAGCCCGGCGAGGCTGCGCGTCTGGGCGGCCTCGTGGTTCGCTTGCGGGCGTGCGAGCGGACCGCGCCGTGGGAGCCGGAGGAATATACAGGCGCTTTCGTTCAGGTCGACCGGCAGGGCAGCGACCAGCATTGGAAGCGGGTTTTTTCGGGATGGCTGTACAAGGAACGTCCAGCGCTGAATGCGGTGCAGGACCCGATTTACGACGTATGGCCCAAAAGCTGCGAAATGCGCTTTCCCGAAGGCGGTGAGACGATTTCGTCCGATTCGTCGTCAAGGAGCCGGTCGAGCGCGCCGAAATCAGCACCTGACGATGCGCCGTCCGCACCGGAACCCGAAACCACGCCGTCGCCGACCGCGGCCGAGAGCAACGCGACATAATCGTCGCGTGGTATCTCGATCGCGCCGAGCGATGCGAGATGATCGGTCTGGAACTGACAATCGAGCAGGGTGAAGCCGCCGACCTTCAGTCGTGCGACAAGCCATGCCATCGCGACCTTCGATGCATCGCGCGCGCGGCTGACCATGCTTTCGCCGAAAAACGCCCTGCCCAGCGCCAGTCCATACAGCCCGCCGACCAGTTCGCCATCGAGCCAGCATTCCACCGAATGGGCAAGGCCCGCATCGTGCAATTCCCCGAAGACCCGTTCGATCGAAGGGTTGATCCAGGTGTCCGGCCGGTCATCGGCCGATTCGGCGCATAGTGCGATGATATCAGCAAAGGCAGTATCGGCGGTGACGCGAAACCGGTCCGAATTGATCGTCTTTCGCAGCGAGCGCGAAAGATGAAACCCCTCAAGCGGCATGATCCCGCGCAGCTTCGGTTCGACCCAATAGACATTGGCCGCATCGCGATGGTCGGCCATCGGGAAGACGCCCATGGCATAGGCGCGCAGCACGAGTTGCGGGTCGAGGCGGGGGAGGGGCGGGCTCATCTCGCGCGCGTAACCCGATCCGGTCGCTCGCCTCGATCGGGCGCGGCGTCATTTGCCGGTTGCGGCCCGCTGCCCCAGGTACCCCTTGTTCGGCAGTCGGCGAAAGTCGTGGCCACGTCATCTCCCTTATTCGCAAACGGAACCGAAGCTGGCGCGGGAGATGTGGTGGCGCAAGAGGTGCGGACAAGAAAAAGGCCGACGGGGCTCGCCGGCCTTTTTCTCGGTTGGCAAGGTTGCGGCCGGTGAAAGTACCGGCCCCACGCAATCAGACGTGGCAGCTGAGCGTCTTACCGTCCGCAGTATATTCGATCTTGTCCTGATCGCCCGAAATCTTGGTGTCGCCCTTGGTCCAGGGGCCGCCTTCGGTTTCGGATGTCAGCGTGGTGGGGGTTCCGTCTTCTTCGGTACGCAGATTGACCTGCTTGCCGCCGTTGAAGAAGTCGACATAGACTAGGCTGTTGTCCTGTGTGCAGCGGAAGGTCTTGGTCGCTTCGATCGAGGGCGGAAGTTCGGCCGTCGGCGCGTTGGCCAGTTGCGACGCCATCGGGTCGGGGGCGGTGTTGTCGACCTCTTCGGTCTTGTGGTTGCAGGCGGCGAGCGGAAGCGCGATCACCGCGGCGGCGAGGGGGAGGATGCGATTCATCATAGCGATGCGATGCTTTGCGTATGCGAACGCTAACGTCAAGACGCCCTGTTAACCTTGGCGCGCCACATGCTGCACCGCAATCGGACAGAGGCTAGCATACGAAGCGGTTATTCATGGAATTCCTGCAACTCGGGAATCCGCCCGAAAGCGATCTTGGTTCCCACGCGATCGATCCTTCCGCCGCCCATCGGACCCAGCGATACCGCGTTTCGCCCGAACCGTTCGTTGATCCGGTCCATGGCGCGGCTGAGCGCGAGGGTGCGGGTTTCGCGCGCAAGCGGATCGTCGGGGTCCAGCGCTGCGAAAAGCGATCCCTGTTCGCCTGCGACCGGTTCGATTTCGCACAGCGTCACACCGATCATGCGCACCTGAAACCCGCCGCCCGCGGCATTCCCCGCAGCCTGCAACTGGACGAGCAGCCGGTCGAGCGCGGCAAGGATGGGAAAGCTGTCTTGCGTCGATGCGACCTTACAGCTTGCGTGCCAGCGGCTTTTGTCGCGCTCGAATTTGGCGTGGAGCACGACGAGGCGGCAGCGATGCCCCTTGCGCCGCAACCTGCTTGCGGCCTTCAGCGCCAGACGGCGCGCGGTCAGCCGGGTGGGCGCGAACCCACGTTTTTGCGGCGAAAGCACGTGGCTATGCCCAATCGACCGGCTTTGCGTCGGCTTTTCGGGCAGATCGACGCCGTGGAGCAGATACCATAGCCGGTCGCCGTTGGTGCCGCCCCAGGCGGTGCCCGCATCGCGCGGGCGGCGATCGCAAAGCTGGCGGATGTCGAGTACGCCGCGCGACGCAAGCCGCCGCTCCATCTTCGCGCCGATCCCGGCAATGTCGCGCAATTTGAGGTCGAACAGCGCATGCGGCAGCATGTCGGCGGTGAAGACGACCAGCCCATCGGGCTTTTGCAGGTCGCTGGCGAGTTTCGCGAGCAGCCGGTTGGGCGCGATGCCGACCGAACTGGTCAGGCAGTCGCCGACCCGTGCGCGAATCCCCGCCTTGATCCGCCGGGCGAGCGCGAGGACGGTTTCGACATCGTTTTCATTGGCGAGCAGGCGGCAGGCGACTTCGTCGATCGAACAGACCTTCGTCACCGGAATGTGGTTCCAGATTTCGGCGATAATCGCTTCATGAAATTCGACATAGCGTTCGTGGCGCGCCGGAGTGATGCAAAGGTCGGCGCATTTGCGTTTCGCTTCCCATACCGGCGTGCCGGTGGTGATCCCGTATCGCTTCGCCTCCACACTGGCGGCGATGGCGACGGTGGTGTCGCTGTCGACCGGCGCGACGATGACCGGGCGACCACGAAGGTCGGGCTGCAATTGCTGTTCGACGCTGGCGAAATAGCTGTTGAGATCGAGAAACAGCCAGCGCAGCGGCCGTGGCGGCAGCGCCGGGCCGTCCTTAACTTCACACTTTTCCCGCAGATCGTGAAACAAAGTTGCACACCCCGATGCCGTAGCGTGATTCGCCGCAAACAGAACAATAGAAGAACAAATAAGCGTAGGACAGCGCGGGAACCAACCGCCGGGCCGAGCCATTTTGATGAAGGAACAGGGGCGAAAAACCGGCGTTTTCGCTTCAGCCAGGGACGATTATCATGTTCGACAAAATCCGCCTTAACCTGCTGTCCAAGCCGATATTTCATATGGCGAAACAGGCGTTGCCATCGCTTTCCGCTACGGAACGCGAGGCGATGGAGGCCGGCGACACCTGGTGGGATGCGGAGCTATTTTCCGGATCGCCCGACTGGCAGGCGATGCGGGATATGAAGCCCGCCACGCTGTCGGACGAGGAGCAGACTTTTCTTGACGGCCCGGTCGCCGAGGTGTGCGACCGGCTTAACGAATGGCGGATTGCGGCACAGGACATGGACCTGCCGCCCGAAATCTGGGATTTTTTCAAGCGTGAAAAATTCTTCGGGATGATCATCCCGAAACAATATGGCGGGCTGGGATTCGGCGCTTATGCGCATAGCGAGGTGGTCAAGCGGATCGCCACGCGCTCGGTCGCCGGCGCGGTAACGGTGATGGTGCCCAATTCACTGGGGCCGGGTGAATTACTGCTGCAATTCGGAACGCAGGAACAGCGCGACCACTGGTTGCCGCGGCTTGCCGATGGCCGCGACATTCCATGCTTCGCACTGACCAGTGACGAGGCGGGATCGGATGCCTCTTCGATGGTCGATCACGGCGTTGTGTGCAAACGCATGATCGATGGGGAGGAGGTGCTTGGAATGCGCATCACCTTCTCAAAACGCTATATCACGCTTGCTCCCGTCGCCACGGTATTGGGGCTGGCATTCAAGCTGTCGGACCCCGACCACTTGCTTGGCGGTACGGAAGAGCTGGGCATCACGGTCGCGCTGGTTCCGACCGACACCGACGGGGTGGTGCATGGTCGCCGCCATCTGCCGTGTTTTCAGGCGTTCCAGAACGGTCCCGTGCACGGCAAGGACGTGTTCGTTCCGCTCGACGCGATCATCGGCGGCAAGGAACAGATCGGACAGGGGTGGAAGATGCTGATGGCGGCGCTTGCCGCCGGACGCGGCATTTCGCTGCCCACCCAATCGACGGCGGCGGCAGTACTCGCCGCGCGCACCACCGGTGCCTATGCGCGCATCCGCGAACAGTTCGGGATTCCGGTCGGCAAGTTCGAGGGCGTGAAGGAGCGGCTGGGCCGTATCGCGGGGCTTGCCTATCAGTTGGAGGCCGCGCGCCGCTTCACCTGCGCCGGGATCGATCAGGGGCATCATCCGGCGATCGTTTCGGCGATCATGAAATATCATGCGACTGATCGGATGCGCGAGGCGGTCAACGATGCAATGGACGTGCATGGTGGCAAGGCGATCATCGACGGGCCGCTGAATTATCTCGGCAATGTCTATCGCTCGGTGCCGGTGGGGATCACGGTCGAAGGTGCGAATATCGTCACGCGCAGCCTGATTATCTTTGGTCAGGGCGCGACGCGCGATCATCCCTATCTGCTCGACGAGATGGAAGCGCTGGGCGGCGAGGGGGAAACCGCGCTCGCCCGGTTCGATGACACGGTTTGGAAACATGCCGGGCATATCTTCAAAAACACCGGCAGCTCGCTTGCCGCCGCATGGTCGGGCGGTGCATCGGCCAGCGCACCCAAAGGCGCAGGTCCGCTGAAGGGATATTACAAACAGATGTCGCGCTATGCCGCCTCGCTAGCCGCGACGGCGGACTTCGCGCTGATCTCGCTGGGTGGTGCCTTGAAGCGCAAGGAATCGATTTCCGCGCGCTATGGCGACATATTGTCCGAACTGTACCTGTTGAGCGCGGTGCTGAAACGCTGGGAGGATGAGGGCTGTCTGGAAGAGGACCTGCCGCTGGTCGAATGGAATTGCGCCACCGGCTTTGCCCGGATCGAGGAACGGTTCGACGCAATCTTCGTCAACTTCCCGATGCCAATGCTTGATAAGGTTATGCGCCTCGTCAGCCTGCCGTTCCGCAGTCACCCGCGCGGAGCCAGTGACGACACCATTTTTGCCTGTGCCGATGCGATCCTGAAAACCGGGCCGCAGCGTGACCGGATCGCGTGCGGCGTGCATATCGGCCCCGAAGACCAGCCGGTCGCGCAGCTTGAGCGCGCGATGGAACTGGTCGAACGCACCCAGCCGCTGCGCGACCGGTTGCGCAAACAGGGTGAAGGCGCATTGAACGATGCCGAGCGCGCGGCGGTTGCCGAAGCGCGCGAAGCGGTGGCAACCGTGGTCGCCACCGATGATTTCGATCCGAGCGAGCTTACCGGGCTCGCCAAGAAGAAGGAGCAGGGACCATCACCCGAACAGCCCGATCTGAAGCTCGTCCGGTCTATGTGATCGACGGCAGCCGCACGCCGTTCATCAAGGCGCGCGGCAAGCCCGGACCGTTCAGCCCCGCGGACCTTGCCGTGCAATGCGGCCGACCGCTGCTGATGCGTCAGAAATTTGCCGCAACCGCATTCGACCAGGTGATCCTGGGGTGCGCGAACCAGATTGCGGGCGAAATGAACGTCGCGCGCGTTGCGGCGCTGCGCATGGGATGCGGCGACGAAATGCCCGCATGGACGGTGCATCGCAATTGCGGTTCCGGGATGCAGTCGCTCGACGATGCGTTCCGCAACATCGCGCATGGCGACATGAACCTGGTGCTGGCCGGCGGGACCGAGGCGCTGAGCCGCGCGCCGCTGATCCTGTCGGACAAGGCGGCGGGATGGCTTGGCAAGTTCCAGTCGGCAAAAACCACGGGGCAGCAGCTTGCCGCGCTGCGGGCATTCAGCCCTGCCTATCTCAACCCCGAAATCGGGTTGAAGCAGGGGCTGACCGATCCGGTCTCCGGGTTGATGATGGGGCAGACGGCCGAAATCGTGGCGCATCGTTTCGGCATCAGCCGCTGGCAGATGGATAATTATGCGATGGAAAGCCACCACCGGCTTGCCAAAGCGCAGGAAGAGGGTTGGCTGGACGGCGAGGTGGAACTGATGTTCGCGCCCGATGGCACGGTGTATGACCATGACGATGGCGTCCGTCCCGACAGCAGCATTGAATCGCTCGCCAAGCTGAAACCGGTTTTCGAACGCTATGGCGATGTAACCGCGGGCAATTCGAGTCAGATCACCGATGGCGCGTGCTGGATGATCCTCGCGTCCGAAGACGCGGTGAAGGAACATGGGCTGGAGCCGATCGCCAAGATCGTCGACAGCGAATGGGCCGCGCTTGCGCCTGAGATCATGGGGCTGGGGCCAGTATTGTCGTCGCAGCCGCTGATGGATCGCGCGGGGCTGAACCTGTCCGATATCGACACCTGGGAATTGAACGAGGCGTTCGCCGCGCAGGTGCTGGGATGCCTCGCCGCGTGGGACGATGCCGATTTCTGCCGCGAGGTTCTTGGGCTGGAAGGCAAGGCGGGTATGATCGCCCGCGACAGGCTGAACGTTGACGGCGGGGCGATCAGCCTTGGCCATCCTGTTGGGACCAGTGGTACGCGGATCGTACTTCACCTTATCAACGCCATGCGCCGCACCGGCGGCAAAAAGGGGATCGCCACCGAATGCGTCGGCGGTGGTCAGGGCGGAGCGATGCTGGTGGAGGCGCTGTAATGACGAAGAGTGCAAAGAAATTTTTGAGCCCCGCGCCGCTGACCGGCACCACCGGCACGCGCGGCATTCATTGGATCAAGCATGAGGACGGCAAGCGACTGTGGCTGGTACTCGATCGCGCCGCCGTCGCGGTGAACACGTTCAACGAGCCGGTGTTTCGCGAGCTCGACGCGCTGCTTGACGAGGTGGAGGCGGGCGATTGGGAAGCGGTGATCTTCCGTTCGGCCAAGCAATCGGGTTTCGCCGCCGGTGCCGATCTCAACCAGTTCAAAGGGTTGAAAGGCAATGCCGAGATCAAGGCAAAGGTCGATGAGGCAAATGCGGTGGTCGATCGGGTCGCAGCGCTCGACGTGCCGACGGTATGCGTCGCGCACGGCATTTGCGTGGGCGGCGGGTTGGAACTTGCGCTGGCGTGTGATTTCATCGTCGCGCGCGACGATGCCAGCTTCGGCTTTCCCGAAGTGCTGGTGGGCTTGCATCCCGGCTTGGGCGGCACAGCGCGGCTGACCCACAGAATCGCGCCGGTCGAAGCGATGAAGATGATGCTGACCGGCCGTACGCAGAAGGCGAAAAAGGCAAAGCGGCTGGGCATCGTCGATCTGGTCGTACCCGAACGTGATGTGGCGAACGCGGTTGATGCGGTGCTGTCGGGCAAGGTCGAGCGCAAGACGCCGGGCGCGATGGCGGGTGCGACGAACCTGTATCCCGCGCGCGTCGCGATCGCGCGGCAAATGCGTGCCGAGACCGAGAAACAGGCGCCGAGCGACCATTATGACAGCCCCTATGCGCTGATCGACCTGTGGGAAGATCATGGCGGATCGCTTTCCGACATGCTGGAGGCGGAGCGCGAAAGCTTTGCCAACCTGCTGCCGACGCAGACGACGCAGAACCTGATCCGCGTATTCTTTCTTCGCGAACGGTTGAAGGCGAATGGCAAGGGCAAGTCGGGCGTCAAGCATCTCCATGTCGTTGGCGCTGGCACGATGGGAGCGGAAATCGGTGCCTGGGCCGCATTGCAGGGGATGACGGTAACGATTTCCGATCCCTTTACCGAGGCGCTGGGCAAAGCGGTGAAATCGGCGAACAAGCTTTTCAAACGGAAGCTGGACGGGCCGGATTTGCTGGCCGCGCAGGATCGTTTCATTCCCGATCCGAAGGGCGACGGCGTGGTGAGCGCCGATCTGGTGCTGGAAGCGGCACCCGAAAAGGTGGCGCTGAAACACAAGATTTACGAAGGGCTGGAAGCGAAGATGAAGCCGGACGCGGTGCTTGCCACCAATACGTCCAGCCTCGACCTGAACGAACTCGCAAGGGGGCTGAAAAAGCCCGAACGGTTCGTCGGGATTCACTTCTTCAACCCCGTCTCGCGGCTCGAACTTGTCGAGGTGGTGAAACAGGCGAAGTCGGGCGATGCGGCCTATGAAACCGCGCTGAAATTCGTCGGCGATATTTCGCGCCAGCCGCTGCCCGTAAAGGCGTCGCCGGGCTTCCTCGTCAATCGTGCGCTGATGCCGTATCTGGGCGAAGCGCTGCTGATGATCGACGAGGGCGAGCAGAAGGAGCGGATCGACGCCGCGGCCGAAGATTTCGGCATGCCGATGGGGCCTGCCGAACTTGCCGATCAGGTGGGGCTCGACATCTGCCTTGCGGTTGCCGAATCGCTGGCACGCGACCTCGACCGGCCGATGCCCGAAATTCCGCAATGGCTGCGCGACAAGGTCGCGGCGGGCGAACTTGGCCGCAAGACCGGCAAGGGGCTGTACGACTATGACTCGGACGGCAAACCCAAAAAGGCGAAGGTGAAGCAGCCGCCGACCGCAGCCATGCAGGACCGGATGGTGCTGCCGATGCTCGATGCGATCGCGCGCTGCCTTGATTCGGGCGTGGTCGAGGATGCCGACAGCGCCGATGCGGCGATGATCTTTGGCACTGGCTTTGCGCCGTTCCGTGGCGGGCCGATGCACTATGCGCGCGATCGCGGTTATACCGATGTGCGTATGACGTTGAGCAGCCTCGCCGAACGCCATGGCGAGCGGTTCGAACCGAGCGCCTGGTGGAGGAAAGCCGAAGGCTGATGGAGCGCTTCGCCGACGCCGATATATTGGCGGGATGGATATTGGAACGGCTCGGGCGTGATGTCCGGGCCGGTCTGCCCTTAGGGATCGGCAAGGCGACACATATCGCCAACGCACTGTATCAGCGCGCGCGGCACGATCCGGCGCTGCAACTGGAAATCCTTACCGCACTGACGCTGGAACGCCCACAACCCTCGGCCGAGCTTGAAGCGCGGCTGATGGAGCCGTTCGCCGAGCGGCATTTCGCGGGCTATGTCGACCTCGACTATGCCCGCGCGCTGCGCGGCGACGGCCTGCCCAACAATGTCCATGTGTCCGAATTCTTCTTCAATTCGGGTGCGTGGATGGGCAATGCGGCGATGCAGCAGGCGTATATCAGCGTCAATTATTCGGCGGCCGCGCCCGATGCGTTGCTGTCGCGCCCGATCAATCTGCTTGCGCAACTGATCGCGGTGGACGAAAGCGGGCCGCAACCGCGCTACAGCCTTTCGTCCAACACCGATGTCACGCTCGACATCCTGCCCGAACTGGAGGCACTTCGCGCGCGCGGGCAGCCGTTCCTGATGGTCGGGCAGGTCAATCGCGATCTACCGTTCATGCCGGGAAGCGCCGAAATCGATGCCGGGCATTTCGATGCGATCCTTGACGATCCGGCTTGCGAATTTCCAATCTTTTCGGCGCCGCGCCGACCGGTTTCTGCTGCCGAATATGTCGCGGGGCTGCACGCGGCCAGCCTGGTGAAGGACGGCGGCACGATCCAGATCGGCATCGGATCGCTGGGCGATGCCGTCACCTATGCGCTGATCCTGAGGCACAGGCACAACGCGCTGTTTCGCGATCTTATCGCGCGGCTGACCGACGAACCGCGCGAGGTCGAGCCGTTCGAGGCCGGGCTGTACGGCGCGAGCGAGATGTTCGTCGACGGCTTTCTGGACCTGTACGATGCGGGTATCCTGAAACGCCGTTCGGCAAGCGGCCATGTGCTGCACGGCGCGTTCTTCGTCGGCAGCCGCGATTTCTATGACCGGCTAAAGGCGATGCCGGAGGAAACACGCCGCGATTTCGACATGACCGGCGTGTCGTTCACCAACACCTTGTACGGCGCGGAGGAGGCCAAACGGCGCGACCGGGTCGATGCGCGGCTGATCAACAATGCGATGATGGTCGACCTGCTTGGCGCGGCGCAGTCCGATACCCTGGACGATGGCCGGGTGATCAGCGGGGTGGGCGGCCAGCATGATTTCGTCGAACAGGCGCTGGCGCTGCGCGATGCGAACGCGATCCTGATGATCAAGGCGACGCGCACGCATGATGGCGAGGCGCAATCGAACATCGTCTGGCGGCTTGGCCGCACCACCATCCCCCGCCATATGCGCGACATCGTCATCAGCGAATATGGCGTCGCGCGCCTGAAAGGCGTGAGCGATGCGACATGCATCCGGCGAATGGCCGCGATCGCGGACGAACGCTTCGCGGGCGACCTGCTGAA
Organism: Stakelama flava; assembly: GCF_019351405.1. Taxonomy (GTDB): domain Bacteria; phylum Pseudomonadota; class Alphaproteobacteria; order Sphingomonadales; family Sphingomonadaceae; genus Sphingomonas; species Sphingomonas flava_A. The sequence goes on along the minus strand of NZ_JAHWZX010000002.1, from coordinate 64,299 downwards.
AGAAGCGGGCGCGGCGGGGAAGGTCGCCGATACCGATATGGATGTCAGGCGCAATCATCCCGGCTTTCTGGAGGAGATTCTGGCGGGGCCGCGCGCCGAGGGTTTCTTCCCGCAATTTCCCTTCGGCAGCGACTTTACCCGCGCGGAGGCAAAGGCGATGACCGCGCTGCTGTACCTGAAACAGTGCGGATCATCGAAAAAGGCGCTGTCGCGGGTATTGTTTGCAGGGATGACCCGGCTTCCCGATGACGACGAGCGGGCGGCGCTGGAGCGCATGGCGCCGGGGCACGGGCCGAAGGATTTGTTCTATCGCCGCCTGATGCTTGGCGCGTGGAAACTCGCCGGCGCGTAAGCCAGCGCGCCGCGTACATGCCGAGAAACCGGGGTGGGAAACCCCACCCCGCGCACCTTACAATTCGTCGATGCCCTTGCTCACCAGGATATTCACCGCGACACGGCGGTTCTGCGCCTTGCCAGAGGCGGTATCATTGCTCGCTGCCGGGTCCGCTTCGGACATCCCGGTGGGGGTCAGCATGCGATAGGGTTTCCAACCGCAGGCCTGCTGAAGATAGTTGACGACCTTGCCGGCCCGCTTTTCGCTAAGCCGCTGGTTGAATTCCTGACTGCCCGTCGAATCGGTATAGCCCACGACCAGCAGCAAGGCATTGTCCATTGCCTCGGCATTGGTGGCGGTGGCGCACAGGGCGTCCTTCGCCTCGGCGGACAGAGTAGCCTTGCCGGTATCGAAATTCACGTTCGTCGTGCTTTTGACATTATACTGGTCGATATCGCCGACATGGCCGCGTAGCGCTTTCGTATCCGCAGTATTCTGGGCGATGGCCGCGCCCTGTTCGCCGAAACGCTGTTCCGTGCCGTTGCGGATCATCGACGCGGTCTTGAGATCCTTGCTCTTCAGGGCGATCTTGCTCGCCACCAGGGTATTGCCCGATTGCAGCGTCTCGACGCTGACAGGCAGGCCGTTGAGCAGCGCATTAGCGGCAACCGTGCTGCGGCCAAGACCCAGAAAACCGCCCCTGGCCCTGATCTGGGTGTCGTCCTGGATGGCGATGGTCGCGTTGGTGCCCTTGGCGGTTGTGACCTGTATTGTGTCGCCGTTACGCGCGGAAATGATGCCCTCTATCTCGGGTCCTTCGGTCATCTCGACCGCTTCGGGAGGATGCTCGCCATATACGGTCATGGGACTATCGGTTTCGGGGGGCTGCGGCAGTTCCTGGGCGAAGCCGGGTGCTGCCGGGGCGGCAAGCATGGCAAGCGCCAAGAGAGCTGTTGGGTGTTTGGAAATGACACTCATTGCGCGACTCCTTTAAAAATTGATCTGCCGGGCCTGCGGGATCGCATCGTTTCGCTCGGCTGCCGCGATCCGGCATTTTCCACCTTTCGCGGGCATGAACATCCCGTTTCCCGCGATGGTTGTCCGGCTGATTTGAGCGGATCGCGGGGCGAACCGATGCTGATTGCATCGCAGGAACGGGCCGACGTGGTTATCGCGCCCGCTTTCGGCGCGCCTGCAATTCGGCCATCGATGACAGGGGACGGGATTCGAAGGGCGGCCAATTTCGCGCCCTTCGCCCGGTATCGGCGGCCGGTATCAGCATGGTCGGCAGGGGGAAGGCCGGTCGGAGCGTAGCCTTTCTTCGCGTGGCTGCAAAAGCGATTGCTTGCCGCGGGCGGGGGCCGCACCCTATCTGTCCTCCATGCATGTGACCAGCAACAGCCTCGCCCTGATCGGCAATACTCCGCTCGTGCGCCTGAACGGGCCGAGCGCGGAGAGTGGCGGCGAAATCTGGGCGAAGTGCGAATTCGCCAATCCGGGCGCGTCGGTGAAGGACCGCGCGGCGCTGTTCATTGTCGAGGATGCCGAGCAAAAGGGGCTTATTAAGCCTGGCGGCACGATCGTTGAGGGGACGGCGGGCAATACCGGCATCGGGCTTGCGCTGGTCGCCAATGCCAAGGGGTACAGGACGATCATCGTCATGCCTGAGACGCAGAGCCGCGAGAAGATGGACACGCTTCGCGCGCTGGGCGCCGAGCTGGTGCTGGTGCCGGCCGCGCCCTATTCGAATCCGGGGCATTTCGTGCACACCAGCCGCAGAATCGCCGAGGAGACCGAAAACGCGATCTGGGCCAACCAGTTCGACAATGTCGCCAATCGCCGCGCGCACATCGCCGGCACCGCGAGTGAAATCTGGGATCAGATGGATGGTCGGATCGACGGCTTTACCTGCGCGGTGGGAACCGGCGGAACGCTGGCCGGGGTTGGGCTGGGCCTGAAGGAAAAGGATGAGCGCATCAAAATCGCGCTGTCCGATCCGCACGGTGCGGCGCTGTACGAATATTACGCGCATGGCGAATTGAAGTCGGAAGGAAGCTCGGTTGCCGAAGGCATCGGGCAGGGCCGGATCACCGCCAATCTGGAAGGTGCGCCGGTCGATACCCAGTATCGCATTTCGGACGAGGAGGGGCTGGAATGGGTCCGCCGCCTGCTTGACGAAGAAGGGCTGTGCCTGGGACTGTCATCGGGTATCAACGTCGCCGGCGCTGTCCGTCTGGCCAGGGAATTGGGGCCGGGAAGCCGCGTCGCGACGATCCTTTGCGACACCGGATTTCGGTATCTCTCCACGCTGTATAACCGCGAATGGCTGCGCATGAAGGGGCTGCCCGTGCCCGATTCGCTGGCGGGCGGGTAGCGCGGCCAGCGTTTGCCCGCGTGACAAGCGCGTACGCGCTTCGTAGATTGGCGACACGGTGATGAAGCGAATTGAGCATGATTCCGCGCAAGCGATGCAGCGCGTCCGTGTCGGGGTGACGGGGCTGGCGGTCGTGCTCGCCATGATCGGTGTCGGCAGCATGATCTTTGCCTCCGCCAATAACGAGGCGGCGGGACCGGCGCTGACGGCAGCGCAGGCCGATGCGCTGAGCAACCTGACGGTGCCCGAAAATACTGTCGATCCGGTCGTGGAAAAGCAGCCTGACGAGCCGCTTGCCGAACTTGGCGTCGCGCCCAGCGCGACCACCGTCGAATCGAGCGCGAACAAGATCGCCGCGCAGATCGCCGCTGAAAAGCAGAAAGACAGCTCAAAGGTTCATTGAGCGTATTTCCCTCCGTCCTAATGCTGTTTGCAGGCGGGCGCGGTCCCTCTTTCCTCTTTTTTTGTCATTTGTTCGCACGTTTCGCCGCCCCACGGCGAGACGTGGGCATGTGCGTGATTCCGCCAGGTATCCCCGGCTTCGCCCTTGAACATACCATGAACACCCGCTAAAGTGGGGCTGATTACCCGAAAATCCCCGGCTGACCCATTGCTCTCCCCACGCCATTGGGTTAACAATGCGCGGACAGGGTGGATTCCCATTTTCGGACCAAGGCGGTTCGTCGGCGGCGGGGGTCGTTGGCGGAATGGGGATCGCGTACGCCGCAAAAGGATGAGGCGTGGCAGAACGGGGTGTATATTTCGGCAATGGCTTGCAGCAGGTGGACGACAAGGGTCGTGTCGCCATGCCGTCCAGCCTGCGCGGAACCCTGGAGATGAACTGCCCGGCCGAACCCGGTTCGAAGGGTGCGCGTCAATTCCTGATCAGCGCGCATGAACGTGCCCCCTGCCTGCTCGCCTATGATCAGGTGCGCGGTGAACAGCGAATCCGCCAGGCGCAGCAGCTTGCCGCCCAGCTTCCCGAAGAGCGTGCCGTCGATGCCGACAACAAGATTCGCGCGATGGCCGGCGGCGGCGATTACGTCCAGTATGACAGTTCGGGCCGCTTCATCCTCGGCGGTTTTCCGCGCTTTCACGCCAATATCGGCAAATATGCCCTGTTCTATGGCGCGGGCGAGGAAATCGAAATCTGGGACCCGGCGACGCTGCTTTCCTATGATCATGCGCTGCCGATGATGGTGAAGCTGTGCCGCTATCTGCTTGACCAGAAGGGGATTGCGCTGTGAGCGAGATGCGCGCCGCCCCGCATATACCCGTGCTGCTGGACGAAGTCGTCGCGGCGCTCGCCATTCACCCGGGCGAGCGGCATGTCGATGCGACCTTCGGCGCGGGCGGATACACCGAAGCGATCCTCGAGCGGGGAGCCGAGGTGGTCGCCTTTGATCGCGATCCGGACGCGATCGGGGGCGGCCAGTCCCTCGTCGCCGCGAATGACGGGCGGTTGCGCCTTGTCGAAGCGCCCTTTTCCGCGATGGAAGCGGAGCTTTCCCGGCTGGGCGCACTTCCCGTCGATGGCGTGACGATGGATATCGGCGTGTCCTCGATGCAGCTCGATCAGGCGGAGCGCGGCTTTTCGTTCCAGGCGGACGGGCCGCTCGACATGCGGATGAGCCGGTCGGGCGAGAGCGCGGAGGATTTCGTCAACACCGCGGGTGAAGAGGAAATCGCCGACGTGCTGTATCGCTATGGCGAGGAGCCGCGTTCGCGCCGCGTGGCGAAGGCCATCGTTACTGCAAGACCCCTTAAGGGGACTACCGAACTCGCGAACGTGGTTAGGAAAGCGTTAAATCACCGCCCGCACGAGAAGAAGGATCCGGCGACGCGCACCTTTCAGGCCATTCGTATCCACCTGAACCGCGAACTCGACGAGCTGGTCGACGGGCTGGCCGCGGCGGAACGGGTGCTGAAACCGGGCGGACGGCTGGCGGTGGTGACGTTCCACAGCCTGGAGGACCGCCTGGTGAAGCGGTTCTTCCGCGAACGCAGCGGCGCAACGCCGGGCGGGTCGCGGCACATGCCGGTGGTCGAACGGGCCGCCGATCCGACTTTTGAAACGCCGGCGCGCGCGGTGCGCCCCGGCGAGGCCGAACTGGCACGCAATCCGCGCGCGCGTTCGGCGACGTTGCGCGTGGCGCGCCGTACCGCGGCCGCGCCATGGACCAGTGGAGGAGAATGATGGCTGCCTTTGGATTCAAGGGATTCGGATGGTTTCTGTGCGTCGCGATCGTCGCGCCGGGATGCTATCTGGTGACCTCGCAGGTGGCGGCGGAACGCGCCCGCGTCGAATCCGTCGAACGCGCGATCGTCGACGCGCACAAGGACATTCGCGACCTGGATACCGAGATAAAGACTCGCGCGAACATGGCGCAGCTCGAACGCTGGAACGGCGACCTTCTCGCACTGTCCGCGCCGCGTCCCGATCAGTTTCTCGATTCGGGTGCGCAGGGTGTCGCCGAACTGGACGGCGGGCAGCCCGATGCGCCGGTCGCCTATGCCTCGCTGGTGGTGCCGCACGCGCCGGTGCTGACCGACGGCCCCGGCACGCCCGATGCAGCGCCGCAATCGGCGCTTGAGGTGAAAGCGCCAGAGGCCGGGGAAGCGCCGCGCGAAACGCCGCAGCGCATCACGACGCCGACCCGCGCAGCGCCGGTCGCCACCGCTTCGCTGTCCGACAGCAAGGCGCGTACCGTCGCGATGCTCGATGAACGGCTGCTCAGCGATTCGACGCTGGGCGAACTGATGCGCGGCGCGAAAGCGGAGGCCCGGCCCCGTTGATCGTCGTCGTCGCCCAGCCCGGTGATCGCGCCACCGGCGGCCGTCAGCCGCTGGTGGCCGCCGCGCATCTGCGTCTGATGATCCTGATGCTGCTGTTCCTGGCGGGCGGGGCCTTGATCATCGCGCGGCTGGGTCAGCTTGCGCTTTCCACCACGCCCGAAACGGCGGGGGCGGTGCGTAGCGGCTTCGTGCCGTCGCGCGGGGACATTGTCGATCGTAACGGCGCACCGCTTGCGCGCACCATCGACGGCTGGTCGATCGGCGTCCATCCGCGCAAGGTTATCGGCGACAAGCGCGAACTGGCGCAAAGCCTGGCCACCGCGCTGCCCGAACATGATGCGGCCTATTACTGGCGCAAGCTGAACATGGATGTTGCCTTCACTTATCTGGAACGGCGCGCGCTGCCCGAAACGGTGGAGAAGGTGAACGCGCTGGGCGAACCGGGCATCGCGTTCGCCCGCGAACCCGAACGCCTGTACCCGCAAACCACGCTTGCTGCGCATGCGCTTGGCTTTGTCGGGTTCGACGGGCACGGCATGCGCGGGATCGAGCGCGAACTGGACAGCCGACTGACCGATCCGGCCGAGCGCGCGAAGCCGGTGCAGATGTCGATCGACATTCGCGTGCAAGCGGCGATGGAAAGCGAACTGAGCCAGGCAATGGCTACGTTTCAGGCAAAGGGCGCGGCCGGCATCGTGATGGACGTGCGCACCGGTGAGCTGCTCGCCATGGCGTCGTTGCCGACGTTCAATCCTAACAATATCCGTCATGCGACCCAGGACGAATTGCACAACAATGTGACTCAGGCGCGGTATGAGCTGGGGTCGACGTTCAAGCCGCTGGCGATGGCGCAGGCGATCGACAGCGGCACGGTGACGTCGATGGCGCGCCGGTTCGATGCGACCAAGCCGCTGAAGGTCGGCCGCTTCACCATCCATGACGATCCGGGCGATGAACAGGAACGCTGGCTGAACATCCCCGAAACGCTGATCTATTCATCCAATATCGCGACCGCGCGGATCGCCGACCTGATGGGCCAACAGATGATGAAGGATCTGTTCCACAAGCTGGATTTCGACGAGCCAAGCCATGTCGAGATCAAGGAAAAGATGTCGCCGCTATGGCCAGGATATTGGGGGCGCACGACCACGATGACCACCGCTTATGGCCATGGCATCGCGGTGACGCCGCTGCACCTTGCCACCGCCTATGCCGCGCTGGTCAATGGCGGCATCCTTCGCCATGCAACGCTGATGAAGGTCGCGCCGGGGCGTCAGGTTCCGGGCAAGCGCGTGTTTTCGGCGGCGACCAGCGCGCGCTTGTGCCAGCTTTTGCGACTGGTGGTGCTCGACGGGACGGGACGCAAGGGCGCCGCGCCGGGATATCGCGTCGGCGGTAAGACGGGGACGGCCGAAGTGTCTCGCGGAGGCGGCTATTCGCGGCACAAGAACGTGTCCACTTTCGCCGCCGCCTTCCCGATGGACAATCCGCGCTATGTGGTGATCGCGACGCTCGATTCGCCGGTGGGGACGAAGGAGACCTATGGCTTCACGACCGCGGCATGGACCGCCGCGCCGGTGGTGAAAAACGTCATCCAGCGCGCCGGGCCGATCCTGGGCGTGCGGCCCGACGAGCATCGCGACATCGATGTATCCGACATCACGCCGCTGCTGTGGCATCCGCCGGGCGAGAAGGAGGTGGCTGCCGCGCAATGAAACTGGGAATTATTACCGGCGGCGGCGAGGCCGAAACCGTTACCGGGTTCGCGATCGACCATCGCAAGGTCGCGCCCGGCACCGTCTTCGGCGCGTTTGAAGGCGCGCGCGTGAACGGGGAGGATTTCATCGACGCTGCGGTGGCGAGCGGCGCGATCGCGGTGGTCGCGCGGCCTGGCGCGCGGGTGGAGGGTGCGGCGCATATCGCCGACAAGCGTCCGCGCGAACGCTTCGCGAACCTCGCCGCGCAATTCTTCGCGCCCTTTCCGGCAACCAATGTCGCGGTGACGGGAACCAACGGGAAGACGTCGACGGTGGAAATGACGCGCCAGCTATGGCGCATGGCGGGCGACCATGCCGCATCGATCGGCACGCTGGGCGTCAACACCGACAGCGACAATGCACGCACTGGTCTGACCACGCCGGACGTCGTCACTTTCCTGTCGAACGTCGCCGGACTGGCGCGCGAGGGCGTCACCCATCTGGCGTTCGAGGCGTCGAGCCACGGCCTATCGCAATACCGCACCGAAGGCGTGCCGGTTCGCGCGGCGGCGTTTACCAATCTGGGCCGCGACCATCTCGACTATCACGGCGACATGGCCGCGTATTTCACCGCCAAGCTGCGCCTGTTTTCCGAAGTGCTTTCGCCCGAAGGGACGGCGGTGGTTTGGGTCGATGATCCGCAGTCGGACCGGGTGATCGATCTGGCGCGCGCGCGCGGCAACCGGCTGGTCAGCGTCGGCACGCACGGCGATACGCTGCGTCTGGTATCGCGCGATCCTACCCTGCTCGGCCAGGGGTTGGTGATCGAGGCGGAGGGGCGCGAACATCGCGTCACCCTGCCGCTGATCGGGGCGTATCAGGCGGCGAACGCGCTGATCGCGGCGGGATTGGTGATTGCGACCGGTGGCGATGTTGCGACGACGCTTGCCAATCTGGCGCGGCTTCAGCCGGTTCGCGGGCGGCTGGAACGCGCGGTCATCACGAAACAGGGCGCGCCGGTCTATATCGACTATGCCCATACCGCCGACGCGCTGGAAGCCGCGATGCTGGCGCTGAAACCGCACGCGGCGGGACGGTTGATCGTGGTGTTCGGCGCGGGCGGCGACCGCGATACCGGCAAGCGCGAGCCGATGGGGCAGGTCGCGGCGCAACATGCCGACAGCATCATCGTCACCGACGACAATCCGCGCGGCGAGAACCCGGCGGAAATCCGGCGGATGATCCTGAAAGGTGCACGCGGGGCAAGTGAGGTCGAAGGGCGGCGGGACGCGATCGCCGCCGCCATCGCCGAAGCGGAGGCGCAGGACATCGTACTGATCGCGGGCAAGGGGCATGAGCAGGGACAGATTGTCGGCGACATGGTGCTGCCGTTCGACGATGTCACCGTCGCGCGCGAGGTGGCGTCGTGAACGCGCGCTGCAAGCTGAGCGGTTCGGGAGCGGGAATATGCTGTCTTATGCAGCGGGAGCGTGGTGATGGCTGAACCGCTCTGGACCGCCGCCGAAATCGCTTCCGCCACGAACGGCACCGCTTCCGCCGACTTCACGGCCTCCGGCGTCGCGTTCGACAGTCGGGAGATTGGGCCGGGCGATCTGTTCGTCGCGCTGTCGGGCGAAATGACCGACGGGCATCGCTTCCTCAATCAGGCGTTCGGGCAGGGCGCTGCGGGTGCAATCGTTTCGGCGGGGTGCGAATATCCGCACGTCCGCGTGGCAAACACCACCATCGCGCTGGACGCGCTCGGTTCGGCGGCGCGCGAGCGGATGGCGGGAAAGGTGATCGGCGTTACCGGGTCGGTCGGCAAAACGGGAACGAAGGAAGCGCTGTTCGCCGCGCTCGACCGCATGGACCCCGGATGCGCGCACCGCTCGGTCAAAAGCTACAACAACCATACCGGTGTTCCGCTCAGTCTGGCGCGGATGCCGCGCGGTACGCGCTTCGGCATATTCGAAATGGGCATGAACCATGCCGGAGAGCTGACCGAACTGACGAAGCTGGTCCGCCCGCATGTCGCTATCGTTACCGCGATCGCGCCCGCCCATACCGCATTTTTCCGCGACGAAAGCGCGATCGCGGATGCGAAGGGAGAGATTTTCGTCGGGCTTCGCTCCGGCGGAACGGCAATCATACCCTATGACAGCCCGCATCGCGACCGGCTGATCGCGGCCGCAAAGCCCCATGCGGAGCATATCGTGACCTTCGGACTGGGCGAGGGTGCGGATGTCCGCCCGCTGGAACGGATGCGCACGCTGACCGGTGGGACGTTCGTCACCGCGCGGCTTGGCAATAGCGAAGTGAGCTACACCATTTCGCAACCGGGCGATCACTGGGTTTCGAATTCGCTCGCCGTACTGGCGGCGGTGCAGGCGGTGGGCGGCGATCTTGCCGTAGCCGGCCTTGCGCTTGCCGATCTTGCCGGTCTTGCCGGACGCGGCGCGCGCTTCACCACGCGGGTGGGCGGCGGCGAAGCGCTGGTGATTGACGAAAGCTATAACGCCAACCCCTCTTCGATGCGCGCAACGCTGGCCGTGCTGGGTGCGCAGAGCGCCGAACGCAAGCTCGCGGTGCTGGGCGATATGCGCGAACTGGGTGAGGACAGCGCCGCCTATCACGCCGCGCTTGCCGGGCCTGTCGGCGAAGCGGGCATAAACCGGGCCATATTGGTGGGCGAGGAGATGAAGGCGCTGGCAAATGCGCTTGAGGGCAGGGTCGATTTCGTCCATGTGCCCGACGCCGCCGCCGCGCGCGACAGTTTGTTGAACGAACTGGCGCCGGGCGACGCGGTCCTCATCAAAGGTTCGAACGGCGTTGGGCTGGCTGCCGTGGTTTCGGCCCTGGCAGGAAAGGGATAATGCTTTATCTGATCGCGGAATATCTGGGGTTTCCCGGCATTCTGAATCTTTTCCGGTATCTCAGCTTCCGCACCGGCGGCGCCGTGGGCACGGCGCTGGTCCTCGGCCTGATCATCGGTCCGCGCTTCATCGGCTGGCTGCGCGTGCGCCAGGGCAAGGGGCAGCCGATCCGCGATGACGGCCCGCAATCGCACCTTGCCAAGCGCGGCACGCCGACCATGGGCGGGCTGATGATCCTTACCGCGATGACGATCAGCATCATCCTGTGGATGGATCTGACCAGCCCGTTCGTCTGGGCGTGCCTGTTCGTGACGCTGGGCTTCGGCTCGATCGGCTTTCTCGACGATTACGACAAGGTGCGAAAGGCGAGCACGGCGGGCGTATCGGGAAAGATGCGGCTGGCCGGGGAATTCGTGATCGCCGGAATAGCGAGCTGGATCATTATCCAGCAGACGGGAACGCACCTTTATCTGCCGTTCGTATCGGGCGTGTCGATCGATCTCGGCTGGTTCTATATCGCCTTTGCCGCGTTCACGATCGTCGCGTTCGGCAATGCGGTGAACCTGACCGACGGGCTGGACGGGCTTGCCACCATGCCGGTGATCATCGCGGCGGTTGCGTTCATGATCATCACCTATCTGGCGGGTAACGTGAAATTCGCCGAATATCTGGGCATTCCGCATGTGCCGGGTGCGGGCGATCTCGCCATTTTCTGCGGCGCGATGATCGGCGCGGGGCTTGCCTTTCTGTGGTTCAACGCGCCACCCGCCGCGGTATTTATGGGCGATACGGGCAGCCTGGCGCTGGGCGGCGCATTGGGGGCGATCGCGGTGGTCGCGCATCACGAAATCGTGCTGGGCATCATCGGCGGCCTGTTCGTGGTCGAGGCGATGAGCGTCATCATCCAGGTCTTCTTCTATAAGCGGACCGGAAAGCGCGTGTTTCGCATGGCGCCGATCCATCATCATTTCGAACAGCTCGGCTGGTCCGAACCGACGGTCGTCATCCGTTTCTGGATCATCGCGCTGGTGCTGGCGCTGATCGGCCTTTCGACGCTGAAGCTACGGTGATCACCAGCCCTGCCTGGCGCGGCGAACGCTTTGCGGTTCTCGGCCTTGCCCGGTCGGGCGCGGCGACCGTTCGCGCGCTGGTGGGAAGCGGGGCGGAAGTGACGGCATGGGATGTGAACGAAGCGGCGCGCGAACAGGTGACGGGCGCTGCGCTGGCCGATCCGCTGGACATCGATCTGGCCGGTTTTGCGGGCGTAGTCGTATCGCCGGGCGTGCCGATCAACCGCCATCCGATCGCCGCCCATACGCGCGAGGCGGGCGTGCCGGTGATCGGCGACATCGAATTGTTCGCGCAGGCGCGCGCGAACCTGCCGCCGCACCGGGTCGTCGGCATTACCGGCACCAACGGCAAATCGACGACCACCGCGTTGATCCACCATATCTGCGAGACGGCGGGGCTGCCCGCTCGGCTGGGCGGCAATATCGGGTTACCGATCCTGTCCGCCGATCCGCTGCCCGAAGGCGGAGTCTATGTTCTCGAACTGTCGAGCTATCAGATCGACCTTACCCAAAGCCTCGACTGCGATGTCGCGGTGCTGCTCAACCTCACGCCCGACCATCTCGATCGCTATGACGGGTTCGACGCCTATGCCGCGTCGAAGGCGCGCCTGTTCGCGATGCAATCGGCGGAGCATCGCGCGATCATCGGCATTTCGGACACGCCGTCCTATGAAATCGCGCGATCGCTTTCGGCGCGCGGTGAGGCGTTGACGAAGATCGCACCCGGCATCTGCATGGACCAGTCGCGCTGGCCCGCGCTTCAGGGACCGCACAATGCCCAGAACGCGCTCGCCGCGATCGAGGCGTGCAGGGCGCTGGGCATTGATGACGCAGCGATCGATCGCGCTCTGGAGACGTTCGCGGGACTGTCGCACCGCATGGAGCGGGTGCGCGAACTGCGCGGCGTGGCGTATATCAACGACAGCAAGGCGACAAACCCGGCCTCCGCCGCGCCCGCGCTCGCCGCGTTCGACGCGGTGCACTGGATCGTGGGCGGGCAGGCGAAGGCGGGTGATCTCGATGCGTGCCGCCCCTATTTCGGCCATGTCCGCTGCGCCTATACGATCGGGGAGGCGGGCGCGATGTTCGCCGATCTGCTGACCCCGGAAATGCCCGTCGATCGGTGCGGCACGCTGGAACGCGCGGTCGTCGCGGCGGCGGCCAATGCGAAGGAGGGCGAGGTGGTGCTGTTGTCGCCCGCCTGCGCATCTTTCGACCAATTTCGCGATTTCGAGGCGCGGGGACAGGCGTTCCGGGCGCGGGTGGAGGAACTGGCATGACCGATGTGTGGCGCGGCAACGGGATCGGCGCGGTGGGCGTGAAGGCGCGGGTCGAGCAGCAGCTTGGCCGGGCGAGCCATTCGCCGCTGGGCGTATGGTTCCGCGACATCGACCGGGTGCTGCTGCTGCTCGCGCTGATCCTGATCGCGGTCGGGCTGGTCGCGGTGGCGGCGGCATCGCCGGCATCGGCCGAACGCTATTCGGACAGTACGCGGCAGGTGCCCGCAATGTATTATTTCTGGCGTCAGCTCGGCTGGGTCGGGATGTCGATTCCCGTGCTGCTGGGCGTGTCGATGCTGCCAGTGAATGTCGCGCGGCGCATGGCGCTGCTGGGCAGCCTTGCCTTTCTGCTGTGTCTGGCGGCGGTGCCGCTGGTCGGGGTCGATGCCAATGGCGCGCGGCGCTGGATCGGATACGGTTTTGCGCAGTTCCAGCCGTCCGAATTCCTGAAACCGTGCTTCATCGTGACGACCGCCTGGATATTATCGTTCCGCGCGCAGGATGAAAAGCTGCCGGTGATGCCGATCACCGCCGCGCTGACCGGCCTGATCGTGTTCCTGCTGATGCTGCAGCCCGATTTCGGCCAGACGATCGTGTTCGGTTCGGTCTGGCTTATCCTGCTGCTGGTCGCCGGGATTTCACCGCGCATGATGGGTGCCCTGGGCGCGCTCGGCATCGGCGGGGTGGTATCGGCCTATATGTTCTACGGCACTGCGCGGGCGCGTATTGACAGCTTCCTGTTCGGCGATGCCGCGGCGGGCGCGGCCGATACCTATCAGACCGACATGGCGCATGCGGTACTGACCGCCGGCGGGATTACCGGGCGGGGGCCGGGGGCGGGCACGGTGAAATTCCGTCTTCCTGAAGCGCATACCGATTACATCTATGCTGTGGTGGGCGAGGAATTCGGCCTGATCGCATGCGCCATCATCACGCTGCTGTTCATGGCGATCATCGTGCGCGTGATGGTGAAGCTGCTTGAAGAGGACGATGCCTTTCGCGTGCTTGCCGCCGCCGGGCTGGTGTCGCAATTCGGCGTTCAGGCGATGATCAACATGGCGGTGAATACCGGCCTCGCCCCGTCAAAGGGCATGACTCTGCCGTTCATCAGCTATGGCGGATCGTCGATGATCGCGCTTTCGCTCGGCATGGGACTGCTGCTCGCTTTTACGCGCAGAAATCCGTATCTGGCCCGTACGTCCTACGGCACCGGATGGAGTGGTTGATGCGCGAAGCGAAACGATATGTACTGGCGGCGGGCGGCACCGGCGGGCACATGGTGCCTGCCGCGGCGCTTGCAGCGGAACTGACGAAACGCGGCCACCGTGTCGCGCTGGTCAGCGACGAACGCGGGGTGCGCTTTCCCGGCCTGTTCGAAGATATCCAGACACATGTCCTTCCCGTCGGGCGGTTCAGCGGAAAGAATCCGCTCAACTGGGTGAAAGCGGCGAGCCAAATGTGGCGCGGCCGGCGAATGGCGGGCGAATTGTATAAAAGCTTCGATCCTGATGCCGTGATCGGCTTTGGCGGTTATCCCGCGCTCCCCGCCTTGCTTGCCGCATTCAAACAAGGGGTGCCGACGGTCATCCACGAACAGAATGCCGTGCTCGGCCGCGTCAACCGCATGGTCGCGGGCAAGGTCGATGCCATCGCCACCGCCTATGCCGGGGTCGAACGGCTCGACAGCAAATACCGGCGCAAGACGCATCTGGTCGGCAATCCGGTCCGCGCCGAAGTGCTGGTGCTTCGCCACCGGCCCTATCCGATGCTGGACGAAAACGGCATCTTTCGCGTGCTGGTGACGGGCGGCAGCCAGGGGGCGAGCATCCTTTCGCAGGTCGTTCCCGACGGGCTGGCCATGCTGCCCATCCATTTCCGCCGCCGGATGCAGGTGACGCATCAGGCGCGGATCGAGGATATCGACCGGGTGCGCGCCAAATATGCCGAGCACAAGATCCCGGCCGAAATCGCGACCTACCTTCCCGACATGCCCGAAAAGCTGGCCTGGGCGCATATCGTCATCGCGCGCGCCGGGGCATCGACCATCGCCGAACTGACCGCCGCCGGACGTCCGGCGATCCTGGTGCCGCTGCCCAGCGCGATGGACGATCACCAGAGTGCGAACGCCAAGGAGATTACCGAGGCGGGCGGCGCGCGCACCATCGTTCAGAAGAATTTCACCCCGAGCGAACTTGCCAAGCAGATGCAGCGGCTTGGCCTCGACACCAGAGGGCTGGAAAATGCGGCGCTTCGCGCGCGGGGTTGCGGCAGGCCCGATGCGGTGCGCGACCTTGCCGATCTGATCGCTACCGTTGAGCGCGGTCATGCCGATGCACCCGAACGCGGGGAGCACGCGCGATGAAAGGGGTCGCAACCGATATCGGGACGATCCATTTCGTCGGCATCGGCGGCATCGGCATGTCGGGTATTGCGGAGGTGATGCACAATCTGGGCTATAGCGTTCAGGGATCGGACATCGCCGACAGCCATGTCGTCGACGCGCTGCGCGACAAAGGCATCCCGGTGCATATCGGCCAGTGCGCGGAAAATATCGATGGCGTGGCGGTGGTGGTCATCTCCACCGCGATCAAACGCGGCAATCCAGAGGTGGAGGCCGCGCTGGAAAACCGCGTGCCGGTGGTGCGCCGCGCCGAAATGCTCGCCGAACTGATGCGCCTGAAATCCACTGTCGCGGTGGCGGGCACACATGGCAAGACGACGACGACCAGCATGGTTGCCGCGCTGCTCGACCATGGCGGGGTGGACCCAACCGTCATCAACGGCGGCATCATCAACAGCTATGGATCGAACGCGCGGCTGGGCGCGAGCGACTGGATGGTGGTCGAGGCGGATGAAAGCGATGGCAGCTTCCTTCGCCTTGACGGGACGATCGCGGTCGTCACCAATATCGATCCCGAACATCTCGACCATTACGGATCGTTCGACCGGGTGAAGGACGCGTTCATCGAATTTGTCGAAAATGTGCCCTTTTACGGCGCGGCATTGCTGTGCCTCGACCATCCGGAGGTGCAGGCGATCATTCCGCGGGTGCGCGACCGGCGGATCGTCACCTATGGCTTTGCGGGCCAGGCCGATGTTCGTGGGACCAATGTCACCCCCTATCCGGGCGGCAACCGGTTCGATGCGGTGGTGCGCTCACGCGATGGGCAGCTTCGCACGATCGAGGGCATCGACCTGCCCATGCCCGGTCGCCACAATGTCCAGAACGCGCTCGCCGCGGTCGGGGTCGCGCTGGAACTGGGCATCGACGATGCGACGCTGCGCGACGGGTTTTCCAAATTCGGCGGGGTAAAGCGGCGCTTTACCAAGGTGGGCGAGATCGACCTTGGCGGCGATCGGCCGGTCACCGTCATCGACGATTATGGCCACCACCCGGTCGAAATCCGCGCGGTTCTGTCGGCGGCACGCGAAAGCGCGGCGAACCGGGTGATCGCGGTGATGCAGCCGCACCGCTATTCGCGGCTCGGCGATCTGATGGACGAGTTTCAACAGGCGTTCAACGATGCCGATGCGGTGCTGGTGACGCCGGTTTATGCCGCTGGCGAATTGCCGGTTGACGGAATCGACGCGACCGCGCTGGTCAACGGCATCAAATGGCGCGGTCACCGGTCGGTGGCCAGTGTGGAGGGGCCGGACGATCTCGCCGCGACGCTGGCGCGGATGATCGCGCCGGGCGACCAGATTGTGTGCCTTGGCGCAGGCGATATCACGCGATGGGCGGCCGGTTTGGCCGATGCGGTTCGCGGGCAGTTGGCGGAGGCGGCGCAATGAGCGATTGGTTCAGCACGGCAGTGGCGATGCAGCGCGAGATCGTTCGCGCGCAAAAGGCGCAGATGGACGCGGCGCGCACTTTGATCGACATGAGCAAGGACATTACCGAACTGCAGCGCGCTGGCATCGCGGCGGGCGAGGCCAATCTGCGCTTGTGGCAGCGCTGGTCGAAGCTGTGGGGCGGCGGGTGAGCGTTGCGACCATTCCCGATACGCGTGGGCGACTGACCCGCGACGCACCGCTGGCACCGCTCGTCTGGTTCAAATCGGGCGGCAGCGCCGACATATTGTTCGAACCGGCGGACAGCGATGATCTGGCCGATTTCCTTGCCGCACTCGACCCGGCGATCCCGGTTATGGTGCTGGGGCTGGGGTCGAACCTGATCGTGCGTGACGGCGGCGTGCGCGGCGTGGTGGTGCGGCTGGGCAAGCCCTTTGCGAAGGTCGAGACGATTGACGCGGTCACGCTTCGCTGCGGCGGCGGCACGTCGGGCATTCTCGCATCGTCCAGCGCGCGCAATGTGGGGATTGGCGGGCTGGAATTCCTGCGTTCGATTCCCGGCACGGTCGGCGGGTTCGTGCGGATGAACGGCGGCGCTTATGGCCGCGAAACAGCCGATATACTGGTATCGTGCGAGGTCGTGCTGCGCGACGGCACCCGGCGCACGCTGGCGACGGAAGAACTCAACTATTCCTATCGCCATAGCGATCTTCCCAACGGCGCGATCGTGACGGCGGCGACCTTTCGCGGCGAAGCGAAGCAGCCCGAAGCGGTGCAGGCGGAAATGGACCGGATCACCGCCGAGCGCGAGGCGGCGCAGCCGCTGCGGTCCAAAACCGGTGGATCGACGTTCAAGAACCCGCCGGGCGAAAAGGCATGGGCGCTGGTCGATGCCGCTGGCTGTCGCGGGCTACGCAAGGGCGACGCGCAGGTCAGCGAAAAGCACTGCAACTTCCTGTTGAACCTGGGCGACGCGACAAGCGGCGACATCGAAGCGCTGGGCGAAGAAGTGCGCGACCGGGTAAAGGCGAAAAGCGGCATCACGCTTGAATGGGAAATTCGCCGCGTGGGGGATGCTCGATGAGCGGGCTTCTATCTGCGCGGTTGGAAGAAGGATGGTCCTTCGACAGGCTCAGGGCGAACCGGGTATGGCATGGCGTCCCCATCGCCATTCGCGCGAAGGCGGGAATCAGGCGGCTCGCGATGCGCAAGCGTGTTTGCCGCAACCATGGCCGCGCGAATGGCGGTGACGATACGATGTTGGAGTTTTCGTGAGCAAATCCCTGCATATTGCGGTTCTGATGGGCGGATGGTCGGCCGAGCGCGACGTGTCGCTGATGAGCGGGACGGGCATTGCCGATGCGCTGGATAGCCTCGGCCACCGCGTGACCCGGGTCGATATGGATCGCGCCGTTGCGACACGGCTCGCCGAAATCAAACCCGATCTGGTATTCAACGCGCTGCACGGCACGCCGGGCGAAGACGGGACGGTGCAGGGGATGCTCGACCTGATGGGGCTTCGCTACACCCATTCGGGGCTCGTCACCTCGGTCATCGCGATCGACAAACAGCTTACCAAACAGACGCTGGTGCCGCTCGGCATTCCCATGCCCGGCGGACGGATGGTGAAGACCGCCGACCTGTTCGAACGCGATCCGCTGCCGCGCCCCTATGTCCTCAAACCCGTCAACGAAGGCTCTTCGGTCGGGGTGGCGATCGTGATGGAGGATAGCGATTTCGGCAATCCGATCGCGCACGATGCGAAGGGGCCATGGGGCGAATTCGACGAACTGCTTGCCGAGCCGTTTATCCGCGGGCGCGAACTGACCACCGCCGTGTTGGGCGACGAAGCGCTTGGGGTGACCGAATTGAAGCCCAAAAGCGGCTTTTATGATTATGACGCCAAATATACCGACGGGCTGACCGAACATGTCTGCCCCGCCGACATACCCGACGATATTGCCCAGGCGTGCGGTCGCATCGCCGTCGATGCGCATCGCGCGCTGGGATGCCGGGGCGTTTCGCGCGCCGATTTCCGCTGGGACGATGGGCAAGGGGCCGACGGCCTGTTCCTGCTTGAGGTAAACACCCAGCCGGGAATGACCCGGCTCAGCCTGGTTCCCGAACAGGCCCGCCATGTCGGGATGGGCTATGCCGATCTGGTGCAGCGCATCGTCGACGATGCGATGGCGGACAAGGAGGCGCGATGAGCAGCGCCGCTACCCGCCGCAAACCTGCGCAGCGCCGCGCGCCTGCCAATGCGAAGCGGCGGCGGCCCGCGCGCGCCAATCGCCCCTCGATCCTCGACCGTGCGGTGGCGGCGCTGCCGGTCAGCGAACACACGCTGCGCCGGGTCGTCGCCTGGACGATCCTTGCTGCGCTGGCAGCCGGGGCGCTGGTCGTATCGACCTGGTTCGGGCTGCCGCAGGCCGCTTATGCGGGCATTGCCGAAGGGGTCGGGCGCACCGGGCTTCGCGTCGGACAGATTGAGGTCAAGGGGCTGAAGCGCATGGACCGCATGTCGGTCTATGCGATGGCGCTCGACCAGCAATCGCGCGCGATGCCGCTGGTCGATCTGGAGGCGGTTCGCCAGCGGTTGCTTACCTATGGCTGGATCGCCGATGCCCGCGTGTCGCGCCGCCTTCCCGACACGCTGGTCATCGACATTGTCGAGCGTCAGCCCGCCGCCATCTGGCAGAATGAAGGCCAGCTGATGCTGATCGATGCCAAGGGCGTGTTGCTCGAACCGGTATCGCCGCAACACATGCCCGATCTGCCGCTGGTCATCGGCGACGGCGCGAACGAACAGGAGCCGGCGCTGCACCAGCTGATGGAAGCCGCGCCCGCGTTGAAGCCACTGGTGCGCGCCGCGACCTGGATCGGCAATCGCCGCTGGGACCTGATATTCACCAGCGGCGAACGGCTGCAGCTTCCCGAAGGAAAGGCGGAATCGGCGCGTGCACTCGCCAAATTCGCCGCGCTGGAAGGGACGCAGGGGCTTCTGGGCAAGGGCTATATCCGCCTTGACATGCGCGATCCTTCGCGGCTGGTCGTGCGGATGCCCGATGCCGATGACAAGGTGATCGACGGCGGCGCTTCCGCGCCGAAGGGAAACCAACCGGCCGTCGGCGGCACGGAAGCGTAAAGGGGAAAAGCGCATGGCACGGCAAGCGCCCGAAGGACTGATTACCGCGCTCGACATAGGATCGTCGAAGGTTTGCGCGCTGATCGCGCAAAAGGGCGATGGCGGCGAACTTGTCGTGTTGGGCACCGGCCAGCGCGAGAGCAGGGGGGTCAAGCGCGGCTATATCGCCGACATGGCGGCGACCGAACTCGCCGTGCGCGAAGCGGTGGAGCAGGCGGAAAAGATCGCCGGCTTCAATATCGAGGATGTGTGGGTAAGCTTTTCCGCGGGCGGGCTGATTTCCGACCTCGTAAAGCTGGAAATCGACCTTGGCGGGCACCGGGTCGACCAGTCCGACATCGACCATCTGTTAAAGACCGGGCGCGGGGCGATCGAACCCAATGGCCGCATGGTCCTGCATGCGCAGCCGACGCGCTACACCATCGATGGACTTGCGGGGGTGAAGACGCCGCTTGGCCTGCATGCCGACCGGCTGGGCGTGGAGATCCACGTGGTCGCGACCGAAGGATCGCCGGTCCGCAATCTCGACCTGTGCGTTCGTTCAGCGCATCTGGAGGTGCGCTCGATCGTCGCCGCGCCGCTTGCCACCGGCTATGCCTGCCTGTCGGACGAGGAGCGCGAACTGGGCGTCGCACTGGTCGAAATCGGCGCTGCCGTCACCAATGTTTCGGTGTTTTCGCAAGGGATGCTGACCGGGCTGGCCTCGATCCCAATGGGCGCGGCCGACATCACCGACGATATCGCCAGCGCGTTCGGTACTCGCCGCGCGCAGGCCGAACGGATGAAATGCTTTTACGGATCGGCCAATATGACGCCGCGCGACAATCACGACATGATCGATGTCGCGCCGGTGACGTCGGATGACGAAAGCGAGGGCGCGCGGATCACGCGGGCGCAACTGATCGCGGTCATCCGTCAGCGGCTCGACCGGCTGATGGGCGAGATACAGAAGGAGCTTCGCCGATTGAATTTCGAAGAACCGGTGGGGCGGCAGATCGTGCTGACCGGCGGCGGCGCGGAATTGAAGGGCATGGCCGATTATGCGCAGCAGGCGCTTGGCCGCACGGTGCGCATCGGCCGCCCGCGCGGGCTGAGCGCGCTTCCCGAAGCGCATGCCGGGCCGGGCTTTGCGACGCTGGCCGGACTTGCAATGTTTGCAGCGGCCGACCCGATTGATCTACGGGCGCTCGATCCGCAGAACCAGATGGTGGTGCGGCCGAGCGCCGGTGCGATGCTGCGGCGTCTATGGGCGGCGTTTCGGACGAATTATTAACGATTTGCGACGCGTCATCGCGATTGGGCTGGAACCTGAGGTCGCGATGATGCACAACAGACACGGATTCATGTGCTGCCCAAGGTATGGGTACACGGGGGAGACGACGAAATGAGTATCGAATTCCTTCCGCCGGAAGTGGACGAGCTGACGCCGAAGATCAGCGTCGTGGGCGTCGGCGGTGCGGGCGGAAACGCGATTGCGAACATGATGCGCGCCGAAGTGCAGGGCGTTGATTTCTTCGTCGCGAACACGGATGCGCAGGCGCTGAAACAGTCGACGGCGACCCATCGCATTCAGCTTGGCGCGAAGATTACGCAAGGGCTGGGCGCTGGATCGCGGCCCGAAATCGGCCGCGCCGCGGCGGAAGAGACGATCGAGGCGGTGCAGGAAGCGCTGCAGGGGTCGCATATGTGCTTCATTGCCGCCGGCATGGGCGGTGGCACTGGCACCGGCGCTGCCCCCGTCATCGCCAAGGCGGCGCGCGACATGGGCATCCTGACCGTCGGCGTGGTGACCAAGCCGTTCGCGTTCGAGGGCAAGCGCCGCGCCAAATCGGCCGATGAGGGGATTGAGGAACTGCACAAGTTCGTCGACACCCTGATCGTCATTCCCAACCAGAACCTGTTCCTCATCGCCAATGCGAACACGACCTTCAAGGAAGCGTTCGAAATGGCCGACGAAGTGCTGCAGCAGGGCGTGCGCGGCATCACCGACCTGATGGTCATGCCCGGCCTCATCAACCTCGACTTCGCCGATG
Source organism: Stakelama flava (assembly GCF_019351405.1). GTDB lineage: Bacteria > Pseudomonadota > Alphaproteobacteria > Sphingomonadales > Sphingomonadaceae > Sphingomonas > Sphingomonas flava_A. The sequence goes on along the minus strand of NZ_JAHWZX010000002.1, from coordinate 42,905 downwards.
TCCGTTCGGTGATGCAGGAAATGGGCAAGGCGATGATGGGCACGGGTGAGGCCGATGGCGACAGCCGCGCGATCGAAGCGGCGCAAAAGGCGATCGCGAACCCGTTGCTCGACGGGGTCAGCATGAAGGGAGCCAAGGGCGTTATCGTGTCGATCACCGGGGGCGAGGATATGCGCCTGCTCGAAGTCGACGAAGCGGCCAACCATATCCGCGAACTGGTCGATGAAGACGCCAACATCATCTGGGGTTCGGCCTTCAACACCGAACTCGACGGCAAAATCCGCGTCTCGGTCGTCGCTACCGGGATCGAGGAGGATGGCGAGGAAGGCGAGCGGCCTGCGATCCGCGAACAGCAGGTGCCGTCGCGCAGCTTCTCGTTCAACACGCCGCGCCGTTCGGAAGGCGGTTCGCCGGCGGCTCCGACGCCGACTCCCGCGCCGGAACCCGCTTCCGCTCCGACTGCCGCTCCCGAACCGGTCGCCACCTATGGCGACGAGGATGAGGATATGCTTGCCGCACCCGCGCCGCAGCGTTCCGAAAAGCCGGTCCGACCGGGGTTCAGCCTTACCGAACAGGCTGGCGCGGAAGCGTCTGCGGCAAAGGAGGAAACCCCTTCGGACGGCGATGACGACGAATTGCTGCTGGGTTCCGAAACGATCCTTCCGGGTGATGACGATGTGCAGGAAGGCGGCGCGCCGATGGGCAGTGCCGGGGAAGAGCCCGCGCCCGCCGCTCCGCAGGCTGCGCCCCCGCCGCGCCGCCGCTGGCTGACGCCGGGAATGGAGGACGAAGGCGAATCCGCGCCCAAGCCAGCACCGCCTGCGCCGCAGGGCGAACGCGAGCGTCCCAAGACCGGCGGCACGTTGTTCGAACGGATGTCGAGCGCGCGCAGCGCCGCGCGTGACGAAGAGGATGAGCAAGAGGGCAAGCGCCCGCTTGATATCCCCCGCTTCCTCCATCGCCAGAACAACCAGTAAACCAGGGCTGTCCCCGTGTGCCGTGCCGGTCGGTTGCCGGTACGGCCCGGGCCGCCGTATTTCCGCCCGGCGATCACATTGGGTTCAGGCGCGATTCGCTTTACACACGGCCAGACATGAAAATCCGAACTTCTGTTTGCGGCGCTTCGCTTGTGCTTGCGCTCCTCACGGGGGTTTCGTGGGGGAATGCGCGTGCGCAGGAAGTCGTGGCGGGGCCGACGCCCAATGCCGATAAGCTGGCCGACGATATGCGGGTGCTTGCGGCCCATCCTGACAATGTCGACGCGCTGATCTCCGCCGGGCGGTTGAACGTGAAGCTGGCCGATCCGGCGGCGGCACTGCAATTTTTCGAACGTGCCGAGAAACAGGCACCGAACGATCCACGCATCCCGGCGGGGCGCGCGTCCGCGCTGGTGGCGATGGAACGCCCCGGCGAAGCGCTGCGCCTGTTCAACCGCGCCGAAAAGGCGGGGTTGAACGTGGCGGATTTCGCCGCCGACCGCGGGCTTTCCTATGATCTTCTCGGTCACCCGACGCTCGCCCAGCGTGATTACCGGCTGGCGATCGCGAAGAACGGCAACAGCGATGAATTGACCCGGCGGCTGGCGTTGTCGCTGGGCATGTCGGGTGATGTCGACGCATCGAGCGAGCTGCTCGACCCGCTGCTTCGGCGGCAGGACAAGGCGGCGTGGCGCGCGCGCGCCTTCATTCTTGCGATGAACGGCGATACGGCGGGCGCGAACAAGATCGCATCGACGATGTTTCCCAATTTCGGACCAGATTTCGCGCCCTATTTTCGCGAACTTCCAATGCTTTCGCCAGCCGAGCGCGCGCATGCGGTGCATTTCGGACGGCTGAGCCTTGGCCCTGAACAGCTTGCCGATGCCAAACTCGCGCCTGCGCTTCCTGCGGAAACGACCGCGCTGGCACAGGCCGCGCCGAGCGTCGGGAAGCCGCCAAAGACGCGGAAGACGAAACGCTCCAAGACCACCCGCGTCCCGGTGCGCGAAGGACAGGATCCGTCGCCATCAATGTCGGCGTCCGCTTCCACACCAACGCCAACGCCAACGCCAATGCCGACCGATGCGCCTGCATCATCTCCGGTGCCTGCTCCGTCTTCCGTTCCCAAGGCAAATGCGGCTCCGCACCCCCCGGCGCAGCGAATGGCCGCCGCGACACCGACTGCCGTTCCGCCCCCCCGCACGGAGGACATGACTGCACGTCGGGCACCGGCGCGCGCCTCGCTCGCTCCGGCGGAAGCGCCGGGAAAGCAGGCACCGGTTCCCTCGTCGAAGCCGGTAACGGTTCACCAGCCCAGCGAGCGGCTTGCCTCAATCATGCGCAATATGAGCGTGCCGGGCAGCGAATTGGGCGTTACAGCGCCCGCGCGCACGTCCACCCCCGAACCATCATCGCAGGCCAGCGCCACGCCATCGCAAAGCGCGGCGAAAAAAGCGCCGGAGAAACCTCCGAAGCCAAAGGCGAAACCTGCGGCTGAAGCGAATCCGGCACGCCATTGGGTGCAGGTGGCGGGCGGCGCGAACGAGGATGCGCTGGCGCGCACCTATGCCAAACTCGCCGCCGATGCTCCCGATCTCTTCAAGGGCAGGCAGCCCTGGACGACGCCGCTGCGCGCCACCAACCGCATCCTTGTCGGCCCGTTCGACAGTACCGATTCCGCGCAGGATTTCGTCAACGCGCTCGCCAAAAAGGATATGTCCGGTTTCGTTTGGACCAGCGAGGCGGGACAGGCGATCGACAGGCTGAAGGTGAAATGAGCGCGCTTGAGCCCTGGGCCTGTGACCCGGAGCGCAGCCGCGGACGATTGCACGAGGAACAAAAAGAGACTCGTGGCCCGCGCGACGCGTTTCAGCGCGATCGCGACCGGATCATCCATTCGATCAGTTTTCGCCGTCTGCGTCACAAGACTCAGGTTTTCATGGCGCCCGATGGCGACCATTTCCGCGTCCGCCTGACCCATAGCCTCGAGGTGGCACAGATCGGCCGCACCATCGCGCGTGTGCTCGGCCTGAACGAAGACCTTACCGAAGCGCTCTGCCTCGCGCACGATATCGGTCATCCGCCGTTCGGCCATGCGGGCGAGGATGCGCTGAAAAAAGCGCTGAAGGGCCATGGCGGGTTCGATCACAACGGCCACACGCTTCGCCAGCTGACCTGGCTCGACAGCCCCTATCCGCGCTGGCGGGGTTTGAACCTGACATGGGAAACGCTCGAAGGACTGGCCAAGCATAACGGTCCGGTACGCCATCCCGGTTGGGCATTGCGACAGGCGGACGCTGCCTTTCCGCTCGATCTGGATCAGCACGCATCGCTCGAAGCGCAGGTCGCGGCGATCGCCGACGACATCGCCTATGACAATCACGATATCGATGACGGGCTTCGCGCCGGTCTGCTGACGCTCGAACAGATATTGGAGGTGCCGCTGGTCGCGCGCTGCTGGGACGCGGTGCGCCGTCGCCATAGCGACCTTCCCGAAAACCGGCTGCTGGGCGAACTCGTCCGTTCGCAGATCGGGACCATGGTCAACGATCTGATTGCCGAAACCCGCCGTCGGATCACCGAAAGCGGCGTGGCGGATGTGCGCGACGTGCGCGAGGCGGGTCGAACGCTGGGCAGTTTTTCGGATTCGATGCGAGAAGATGAGCGGCGGTTGAAGAAATTCATGTACGCCAACCTGTACCATCATCCGCTCCAGCTTGCGGCGGCGGACAGCGCGCACGACATCGTCGCCGGATTGTTCGATGCCTATTGCGCCGATCCGTCGCTGATGCCCGAAGGCTGGCCCGACCCGATGCCGCGGGACGAAACCGGCAAGGCCCGCCACATTGCCGATTTCATCGCCGGCATGACCGACCGCTACGCCATTCAGCGCTATCGCGAGGTGGTGGGAGAGCCTGGCTTGCCCGCTGCATTCTGATCCTTTCTTGCTGCATCGCGGCATTAGCCCTACCGCCCGCGCCATGACGCACGGCACGCACAGCATCGATCGCACCGGATTTTTCCAGGGGGCGGGCGCCTATCTGATGTGGGGGCTGCTGCCACTGTATTTCAAAGCGGTGATTGCGGTGCCCGCGGTGGAGGTGCTGGCCAATCGGATCTGCTGGGCGCTGGTGCTGCTGATCGCGATCACCGCCTTTACGGGGCGCATCGACCGGCTTCGCAGCGTGTTCGCGCACCCCCGCGCGGTCGCGATGCTGGCAGTCAGCGCAGTGCTGATCTGCGTCAACTGGCTGACCTATATCTGGGCGGTGCAGAACGCCCATGTGCTTGCCGCCAGCCTTGGCTATTTCCTCAATCCGCTCATCAATGTCCTGCTTGGCATGATGTTTCTGGGCGAACGGTTGAGCAGGGTGCAGAAAATGGCGGTGCTGCTCGCCGCCGCCGGCGTCGCGGTGCTGGCGGTTGAAGCCGCTGCGGGGCTGTGGATCAGCCTGACGCTCGCACTGTCGTTCGGCTTTTACGGGCTGGTTCGAAAGACCGCGCCCGCCGAATCGCTCGAAGGACTGACGGTGGAGGCGACATTGCTGCTGCCGGTCGCGGGCGGGTATCTGATCTGGCGGGCAAGCCATGGCGGCATCGCGCTGGGCAGTTCGCCGGGAATCACCATACTCCTGGTACTGCTGGGCGCGGTGACGGCGGCGCCGCTTCTGTTGTTCAACGCGGCGGCAAAGCGGCTTCGCTATGCAACGCTTGGGTTGCTCCAGTATCTGGCCCCCACGCTGCAATTCCTGCTAGCCGTGCTGGCGTTCGGGGAGGCAATGACGGGCGCGCATATCCTGTGCTTCACGCTGATCTGGATCGGGCTTGCCATCTATGCGGTCGACGGGGTTCGCAGCGCGCGGCGAATGCGACCCGCGCCGATCGAATGAAACGGGTGCTTTGCGGAACGCGCGCGCTGCGCTAACTGCCCCGCCATGACCGTTTATGCACGCTTTGCCGACTATCTGAGCCAGGCCCTCGACGCGCTGGTCGCCGCGGGTGACCTGCCGCCCGAACTGAACCGCGCCGCGATCACCGTGGAGCCGCCGCGCGACGCCGCGCACGGCGATCTTGCCACCAACGCGGCGATGGTGCTTGCCAAACCCGCCGGGACCAATCCGCGCGCGCTTGCCGAAAAGCTGGTCGAAAAGCTTTCGGCGATCGACGAGGTCGAACGTGCCGAGGTGGCGGGGCCGGGCTTCATCAACCTTTCGCTTGGCGACGACAGCTGGCGTGGCGAACTCACCTCCATTCACGATGCGGGCGATTGCTATGGCCGTTCGGCGATGGGGCAGGGCGTCACCGTCAACATCGAATATGTCTCGGCCAACCCGACGGGGCCAATGCATATGGGCCATTGCCGCGGTGCGGTGGTCGGCGATGCGCTGGCCAGCCTGCTCGAATTTGCGGGGCATCGGGTCATCCGCGAATATTATGTCAACGATGCCGGCGGGCAGGTCGACGTCCTCGCCCGTTCGGCGCATCTGCGCTATCGCGAGGCGCTGGGCGAACGCATCGAAATTCCCGAAGGCCTGTATCCCGGCGACTATCTGAAGCCGGTGGGGGCGAAACTCGCTGCCGAATATGGCGACAGATATGTGGGTGCAGACGAGGGCGAATGGCTGGCGCTGTTCCGCAAGGAAGCGGTTGGCGCAATGCTGGAGATGATCCGCGCCGATCTCGCGCTGCTCGGCATCCATCACGATATCTTCGCAAGCGAGGCGGCGCTTCAGGCGGCGGGCAAGCCGGAAGCCGCAGAAAAATGGCTGCGCGAGCACGACCTTGTCTATGATGGCGTTTTGGAAGCGCCAAAGGGCGAGACGCCCGAGGATTGGGAACCGGTCGAACTGCCGCTGTTCCGCTCGACGAAATTCGGCGACGATCAGGACCGCCCGATCCGCAAATCGAACGGCGCATGGACCTATTTCGGCGCCGACCTTGCCTATCATTTTCAAAAGAGCGAGAGCGCCGACCAGTTGATCGACATCTGGGGCGCCGACCATGCAGGCACGGTGAAGCGCATCGTCGCTGCGGTTGCCGCGCTGACCGGGGGCAAGACGCGTTTCGACGTGAAGCTGGTTCAGATGGTGCGCCTGTTGCGCGGCGGCGAACCGGTGAAGATGTCCAAACGATCGGGCAATTTCGTCACCCTGGCCGATGTGGTGAACGAAGTGGGCAAGGACGTGGTCCGCTTCACCATGCTGACGCGCAAGGCCGATGCGCAGATGGATTTCGATTTCGCGCGGGTGGTGGAAGCGTCGAAGGACAATCCCGTCTTCTACGTCAACTATGCCCATGCGCGAATCGCGTCGCTGAAACGGCGCGCGGCCGATGCGGGAATCGCGTGCGATTCGGTTGACCTGTCCCGGCTTGATACAGACGAACTGGCGCTGGTGAAGCGCGCGGCGCAGTTCCCCCGGCTGGTCGAGGGCGCGGCGCTTGCCCGCGAACCGCACCGTATTGCCTTTTATCTCTATGATCTGGCCGCCGATTTTCATGCGTTGTGGAATGTCGGCAACGACCGGCCGGGCCGCCGCTTCGTCGTGGCGGACGATTGTGCGCTGACCTGTGCGAGGCTTTATCTCGCGGACGCGATCGGTCAAATTATCCGTAACGGTTTTTCGATAATGGGGGTCGAAGCCGTCGAGGAGATGCACTGATGACCGAACCCGCCTCGGGTGAGTATCGCGACGACGACCGGCTTCCGTGGCTGGAAACGGTCGATGAGGATTATGCCGAGGAGCGCACCGGTTTCGGGCGGGCGGTGCTTTTCGTCCTGATCGGACTGGCGGTGATCGCCGCCGTGATCTTTGGCTGGTGGTGGTTTCAGCATCGCGGCGGCGCGGGCGGTTCGGGCGACCTGATCCGTGCCGAGCAGGGCGATTACAAGCAGAAGCCGGGCGACAGCGGCGGCATGAAGGTGGCGGGCGATGGCGATACGCGTTTCGTCACCAGCGATGGCGGCATTTCGAACGGATCGGTCGATGTCGCCGCCGTTCCCGAAGAGCCGGTGCGCGGCAACACCGCGCCCAAACAGGCCCCGGCGGCGGACAAGGGATCGGCGAAGGTCGTTTCAAAGGTTCCGGTAAAGGCCGACAGGGTCGCGGCCAAATCGGCGATGACGAACAAAAGCACCGTCGCGCCCGATGGTGGGGGCGGCGGCGCGGTGGTACAGCTCGGCTCCTTCCCGTCGAAATCGCGCGCGGACACCGCGTGGAAGCGGCTTTCCGATCGGTTCGGCTACCTCGCCCCGCTGGGTGAGGCGGTGCAAAAGGCGGAGGTCAACGGCAACACCGTCTATCGCCTGCGCGTCAATGCGGGCAGCGCGGGACAGGCGAAGGAATTGTGCGGCAAGCTGAAGGTCGCGGGCGAGGATTGCTATATCCCCTGATGTAGCGTGCGGGGCGGGGGCGATCAGACGAAGCCACGGGATGCACTTGCCCGCGCGATGCGCTAGCGCAGCATCATGAAGCCTGTCATCCACGCCCTTTCGGGGACCAGCCTGACCGCCGACGAACGCGCATTCTTCACCGAATGCGATCCGGCGGGTTATATCCTGTTCAAACGCAACGTCGAAACCCGCGATCAGCTTCGCGTGCTGACCGATTCGCTGCGTACCCTGTCGGGCCGCGCCGACCTTCCCATCCTGATCGATCAGGAGGGCGGCCGCGTCGCACGGATGCAGCCGCCCGAATGGCCGGCTTTCCCGGCCCCCGCGATGTTCGACCGGTTGTACGACGTAGCGCCGGTTTCCGCGATAGAGGCGGCGCGCGCCAATGCGCAGGCGCTCGGCATTATGCTCAGCGAAGTCGGGATCACCGTCGATGCGTTGCCGCTGCTCGACATCGTTCGCCCCGAAACCAGCAGCGTCATCGGCGACCGTGCGTTGGGCAGCGAACCGTTGCGCGTCGCGGCGCTGGGCCGCGCGGTGATCGACGGGCTTCGCCGGGGCGGGGTGGTCGGCATCGTCAAGCATATGCCCGGGCATGGCCTTGCAGGTGTCGACAGCCACAAGGAATTGCCCGTCGTCGATGCGGAGCCGGATGCGCTCCAAACCGACATTGCGCCCTTTGCCACGCTGAAGGACGCACCGATGGGGATGACGGCGCACGTCGTCTATAACGCGTGGGACGCGAAGCGCCCCGCGACGCTCTCCCCAACCGTCATCACCGAGATCATTCGCGGCAAGATCGGCTTTACCGGCCTGTTGATGAGTGACGATCTCGACATGAAGGCGCTTAGCGGCAGCGCGGGGGAGAAGGCGTCGGCGGCAGTTGCGGCGGGTTGTGACCTGGCGCTCGAATGCTGGGCGCGGATGGACGAAATGACGGATATCGCCAATGCGCTGGACGACATCACGCCGCAATCGCGCGCACGCCTCGACGCCGCGATGGCCACCATCTCAGACGGCCCCGAAGACGCAGACTTCGCCGACCTGATCGCCAAACGCGACGCGCTGCTCGCCGCCGGCTGACGCGCGGCGATCGATAACCTGTTTCGGGCCGAGAGAAGGGGCAGCAAGGGAACCGATCCCGTCCGGGCCGTCCTGATCGACGTTCCTTTCGGGAAAGCTCCAGCCCTCTCAACTACCCGTAGCTTGCAGCGATAGAATCTCACAGCATGTCGGCGGTATGTGGCAGGGTGGCATGTCGTAGAAGCAAAACACGGCTTCGCCGAAGCCGTTACTCTTCCTCAGTAATCGGCCGCGTGCGCCAGCTTGCGTATAGCGTCGGAACTGCGCTGAACAATGCCATCATGTAAAAGCCGAGCGCCATTAGTTCTTGTTGAGCTGCAGAGGCTGACCATATCTGCATCGCCAGTAGCCCAACGGTTAGCCATATTCCGGCAAATCCTGCCGCTGTTGTTGTTGCCAGCCCAACCATAAATGAGTCGCGTCGCTGCTTCCGCTCGTACTCATCCGCGCGCTCGTTCAACCGGCGTAGCGGACCCCAGATCGGCATCAGGTTGGCGATAAAAAAACCGGCCATGATTAGTGAATATCCGATCCAATAATCCCTGCCCGAATGCATCGCGCACCATGTAAGCCCGATGCTGGCCAGCAAGAGCGCCAACAACGGTAGCCAGCGTAAATGTCGCCTGCGTGGCGTTCCCTCTGCCAGGGAAGGTATGCCGGTCCATTCCACCGATCGATCGAGCCAGAGAAGGAAGCGGTGCCGCCGGTCATTCATTGGTCAATTCCCGTTCGTCGCAAAGTGGTTCCGATTGCCTCAAAAGGGGTGAGCGAAAATATCAGCTCGACGGGCACATCGAATACCGCGGCGACCTTTAGCGCCAGTTCGAGGCTCGGCTTATAATCGCCACGTTCAAGATAGCCGATCGTCTGCGGGTTGACGTCTACCACCTCTGCGAGCTGTCGGCGCGACAGCCCATGTTCAGCACGGAAGATGGCGATCCTGTTGTGCATGGTTTTAAGAAAATGCCTACTCACGACGATTCGTTGTATTTACACAACAAATCGCAGTTGTGGTCAACTGTTTTAACGCAATCTCCGCCTCGGAGTTGAGCGTTTATCCACCTCGACGTGCCCGATAGCTGCTTGGCCGGTAAGTACCCACATCCGAGCATTCTTGTCGCAACGAATTGTAGTCTTCGTCCAGGCAGTCGGCGACCAAGCCCAGTGACTCAAATGAGGGCGTAGCTGACAGCAGTCAAATCCTTGGACAAGCGCTCCTAAGAGAGTAGCAGGCCGTTCCTGCGACGGATATTGGGCGAAGATGCAGGCGTTTGTTATCGGGGCGAAGCCGCGTCATCTCTCGCGCTACGTTACGAGCCGGGACGCAATCTGTATTTCGATCGCCAGCCGCTGTTTCGGGGACATCGAAGATCAAGGAGATAGCGGACCAATTCCACCTCCTCCCGCATCGCTTGCCCAAAGCGGCGCGGGCGGCGTACCCTGCGTCATGCTCGAAGCGACTGCCGATGATGACGACAAGCTCGAACTCGATATCGAGGGGTGGGAGGGGCCGCTCGACCTGCTGCTCGCACTTGCGCGCACGCAAAAGGTCGATTTGCGCGAAATCTCGATCCTCGAACTGGTCGAGCAATATCTCGCTTATGTCGAGGGTGCGCGCGCGCTCAAGCTTGAGGTCGCGGCCGATTATCTGGTTATGGCGGCCTGGCTCGCTTATCTCAAATCCGCGCTGCTGCTGCCGCGCGATCCGGAAATCGAACCCAGCCCCGAAGAGCTTGCCATGCGGCTTCAGCTTCGCCTCGAACGGCTGAATGCGATGCGCGAGGCAGGGGCGCGGCTGATGGCGCGCGACCGGATGGGGCGCGATATCTTCCCGCGCGGCAATCCCGAAGGGCTGCGAACGATCCGCAAGGCGCGCTGGCAGGCCGAAATCTATGATCTCATCGCCGCCTATGGCCGGGTGAGCGCGCGAACGCGACCCGTCATGCATGTCGTTGCACAGCGGCCGGTAATGACGCTGGAAACCGCGATTCAACGGGTGTCGGCGATGCTGGGGCAGCGCGTCGACTGGGCGACGATCGAAACTTTCCTGCCCGCCGATGCCGCACCCGGCTATCGCAAATCGGCGCTCGCCTCCAGCTTCCTCGCGGCGCTTGAACTTGCGCGGCAGGGCAAGGTGGAGTTGCGCCAGAAATCGCCCTTCGCGCCGCTTTATCTGAAGGGTACGGCGTGACCCCGCCCGACGAGGTCATGCGCGCGGTGGAGGCGGTGTTGTTCGCTGCCGAAGCACCGCTGACAGTGCAGGAGATCGGATCGCATGTCGGCGCAGGCGATATCCGCGCGGCGCTCTATGCGCTGGCCGACGATTATGGCCCGCGCGGGATCAACCTCGTCCGCCGGGGTGAACGCTGGCATTTCGAAACGGCGGGCGACATGGCGCATTTCCTGCGCCGCGATCGTGAAGAGCCGCGCAAGCTGAGCCGCGCCGGCACCGAAACGCTTGCCATCATCGCCTATCACGAACCGGTCACGCGGGCCGAGATCGAATCGATTCGCGGGGTGCAGATTTCTAAAGGTACGCTCGACGTGCTGATGGAGGCTGGGTGGATACGCCCCGCCGGCCGCAGGGAAGTGCCCGGCCGCCCGCTCACTTTTGCGACGACTCAGGCGTTTCTCGACCATTTCGGGCTGGCCAGTCGCCGCGACCTGCCCGGAATCGACGATCTTCGCGCGGCGGGGCTGCTCGATCCGGTCGATCTTGCGTTGGAAAACGCGGTTTCAGGAGAAAATGAAGACGAGGTGGAAAGCGACGGCGATAAGGTTTAGATAGGGTTGCAACCGGGGCGCGGTTATTTCGCAAGCGCCCCCATATCGACTTGGAGAATTACCATGGGCGGCCTGAGCATCTGGCATTATCTCGTCCTCGGCATCGTCATCCTTCTGCTGTTCGGCAAGGGCCGGTTTTCGGATATGATGGGCGACGTGGCCAAGGGCATCAAAAGCTTCAAACACGGCATGGCCGATGAAGACGAGCAGGCCGAGAGCCGTGAGCGCAAGGAACCGTCGCGCATCGAGGCGCAGCGCGTTAGCGAGCCGCGGTACGAGCAGGAGGCCGAGCGGCATCGCGAAGAGCGGTGATCGTTCGCCGCCGACATTTTGCGCCCCTTTTGCTGATGGCCCGTTTGCGGGTGGCCTGACAGGACGTACATGCTGGACATCGGTTCGACCGAACTGATCATGGTCGCCCTTGTGGCGCTGGTCGTCATCGGTCCCAAGGATTTGCCAAAGGCGATGCGGGTCGTGGGCTATTGGGTCGGCCGCGCCCGGTCGATCACGCGCCAGTTCCGCTCGGGCTTCGATGCGATGGTGCGCGAGGCCGAACTGGCCGAGATGGAAAAGAAATGGGCCGAGGAAAACGACCGCATCATGCGCGAACATCCCGGCCCCGCGCCCGCTCCGTTGCCCGCGCCGCCCGCCGGTGATGACACAGGAGCGCGTGATATTCGCGAAGCGCCCGACAAAGACGCGCCCGCCGCAATGGTCGAACAACCCGTGATTCGCGACGATACGCCGCCGGCCGAAAGCGACCCACCGGAAAGCGAAGCAGCCGAGCCTGCGCCGAAGCGCGACACCGACAGCGGCGATACCAGCCGATGAGGGATATCGACGACAGCCAGGCCCCGCTGCTCGACCATCTGATCGAACTGCGGCGACGGCTGCTATATTGCGTGGTCGCGCTGCTGGTGGCGTTCTTCGCCTGCTACGCCTTTGCCGAGCAGATTTTTGCCTTTCTGGTCCAGCCGCTGCTCCATGCGGGGCAGCAGAAGATCATCTTTACCCAGATTTTCGAAGCGTTCTTTGTCCGGATCAAGGTGGGGTTCTTCGCCGCCTTGATGGTTTCGTTCCCAATCATCGCCAACCAGTTGTGGCAGTTCATCGCGCCGGGCCTGTATCGCAAGGAAAAGCGGGCGTTGCTGCCCTTTCTCCTCGCCACGCCGATCCTGTTCCTGATGGGGGCTGCGATGGCATATTACGTCGCGGTGCCGGTCGCGCTGCATTTCCTGCTTAGCTATCAGGGCAATTTCGGGGGGATCCAGCAGGAGGCGTTGCCTTCGGTCGGCAATTATCTCGATTTCGTCATGCAGTTCCTGTTCGCCTTTGGCCTTGCCTTCCTGCTGCCGGTGCTGCTGATGCTGCTCGAACGGGCGGGGATCGTCAGCCGCGAACAACTGGTCGGAGCGCGGCGCTATGCCATTGTCGGGGCGTTCGGCGTCTCGGCGGTGCTTACTCCACCCGATATCGGATCGCAGCTCCTGTTGGCGCTGCCGCTATGCGTTCTTTACGAACTGGCGCTGATCGGCATCTGGTTCACCGAAAAGAAGCGCGCCGAGGCGGCCGAAGAGGAACGCGCGGACGCGACCTGACCGCAGGCCGGACTGCGGCGACGCGCGTGCGCCAAAACCGACGCGCATAAAAAACGGGCCACGCGTTGCCGCGCGGCCCGGTGAATGACCAAAAGGGAAAGCGGTTTTACTTCGCGTCGTCGGCGGTCTTCGCGACGGTGTCGCCGGCCGACGAAACGTCCTGGCCCATGCCTTCAACGGTGTTGCAGGCCGCGACGAGCATCACGCCGGCAAGCGCGGCGGCAGTCAGAAACTTCTTACGCATGTAATTCTCCATCACTTGCTGAGCCAAGAACAAATACCTGTACCCCATAAACGTTCCGCGGCAACAATGTTTGCATGGAAAAAACAGCGGCGATGTATCGGGAAAGATTTTAGGCCCGGAAGCACCACCGGGGGGGAGGGGGTTGATGCTTCCGGGCCCATGTCTTGGATAGCGAGAGCGGGGGGGCAAAAGGTCGCTATCCGAAGTGTAGAACGTCACGTTTGGAAGTAGGTTCCTGCACAGACCGATTTTATTTATGCCTCGCGCGGCATCTGCAAAATCAGGCGAGACCGAGCACCGGGATGCTGATTTCGTACGCGCCGACCAGCGGATCGTAATGCAGTTTCGCGCGAAGCTGGCGCGAAAGACCGGTGATGATCCGACCATAGCGGGTTTCGTTCAGCGTATCGAATGCCGCGCTCTGCACCAATGCCGGCGAACTCAGCCGCAGCGTTGCGCATTCCTTGGGATCGCCGGGTTTTAGCGAGATGTTCACCGCGGCCGATCCCGAACATTTCATTGCCAACTCCACCAATTCGGTGAGCAGGAAGGCGACCGCGACGGCGGTGTCCTGCGAAACCAGAAACGGATCGAGGTCGAGCGTGATTCGCAGCCCGGAAGCAGAGGCTGGGGCGGTCGCGCGGATGTTGGAGGCAAGTTCGCCCAGCACCGAACGCAGTTCGAGACCGTGATTTTCCTCCATCTCGGCATAATGATAGCGGTGGACCACCGCCAGCGCGTCGACCCGCCGCTGGATCGATGCATAGGCCTGGCCCGCCTCCTCGCCATGTGCGCTGCGCGCGTGGAAGTTGATGAGGCTGGCGATGACCTGAAGGTTGTTCTTTACCCGGTGATGGACCTCGCGGGTCAGACGGGTCTGGCGCACCAGTCCCTCGGCCAGGTCGGCTTCGTGCGCGCGTACGGTCTTGCTGATATCGGTGAAGGTATTGCCCAGTTCACGGATTTCGCGCGCGGGCATGTCGCTGCTTGGCATCGGTTCGATGACTTCGCCAGGCTGATATTCGCCCACGCTGCGATGCAGGCGGCGGAGCGGCCGGATCAGCAACCGGTCCACCACGAACCATCCGATTCCCGCGGCGGCGGCCCACATCACCAGCGGCAACAGCATCGATACCAGCAGCGGGGAGGTGATCGGCGCGGCGCGCACCGACATGTCCAGCGTCATTCCGTCGAGGCCGAGCGGCGTGGCGATCCGCTCCCGCCGGTCCAATGGTCCGTGCGAGGCAAGCGTCTCCAGCGCCAGTTCGCTCCCGTCGCGCGAAAGCGACGCCGCATAGGGCGGAATGAAGCCTGAGGGCCGGGCGACTCGCGACAGGAAATCGGTGGGAAAGAAAGCCAGCGCATGCGCGGACGACTGATCGCTGCGAACCGATAGCAGCACGCCTTCCTTTTCGATAATTTCGGCGCTGAAACGCTCATCGGGTTCGGGAACGGGCGGGGCATAGCCCATCGCCTCCCCGCACAACAGGCGGTCCTGCGGGCCGAAAACGGCAAATTTCGTACCGGCAGCGAATTGCTGCGCGAACACCCCCTGCACGCGCGCGCACCCAGGCCGGTTGTCGGGATCGCGTTCCAGTGTATTCAGCGCGACCCGGAGCGCCGTCATATCGCCAACCAGTTCGTTGGCGAGCGCGCGCGATCCTTCCGCCGCCGCGACGCGCAGGCGTGCACGGGCTTCCAGATCGGCGACTCGTGTGGTTTGCAGCGTGGCGAACAGCGCGATCAGCGCAAGCGGCAATAATCCGCCGCTGAGGATCAAAAATACCTTGGCGCCGGTCGGCACACGGGCGAGCGCCGAGGCCGGCCGTTCAGCCTCGTCTCGCTGTGGTCCGGAATCGGTCATCGCATTTTTGGTTAACCGAGCTTTTTCAGCAGGTTCATCAGGTCGTCCGGCACATCCTCGTCAATCGCCTCGCGATAAACGGCGCGCAGCGCATTCCCGACATCGGCATCGGGATTCGTTTTCCTGTCGGGATTCGGCTTGCCGCCCTTGGCCGCAGCGTCGTCACTTTCCTGTCGATCGGCGTCGGATCGCACCATTTTCCCCTCAAAATACCGGTCGCAAATCGCCGGAAAATGCGGATACGTCAATAGACGGCGGGCCGGAGAATTTTGCTGCCGGTCCGGCCGTATTCGTCGTGATGAAACCAAATAGTCCTTCGTTGGTTCCGTCATTTGGTGCAATTTGGGGGAAGGCGCGCCATCCCCCGCGCGCCGCCGATACTATAGCTATGATATCCCGGGAAATATTATACCGGGCCAATATGCAGGAGACGCACCCACCCATGTCGCTAGGACAGCAGCTTGCCCCGCATCTTCCTTTTTTGCGGCGCTATGGCCGCGCCCTGACGGGCAGCCAGCAAGAGGGCGACCGTTATGTTCGCGCCGCGCTGGAAGCGATCGTCGCGGCCCCCGAAGAATTTCCCAAGGATGTCGATCCGCGCCTCGGCCTGTACCGCATGTTTCAGGGGATATGGTCCTCCACCCATCCCGACGATTGGGAAGAGCAGGAGGAGACCGCGGCGGGCAGCGAAGCGATCGCGCGCGCGCGGCTGGCGCGTATTGCGCCGGTGTCGCGACAGGCGCTGCTGCTGACCGCGATGGAAGGCTTCACGATCGAAGATACCGGTTATCTGATCGATACGACGCCGGAAGAGGTCGAACGGCTGGTCGGCGAAGCGCTTGAGGAGATCGAGAAGCAGACCCGGTCAAAGGTGCTGATCATCGAGGATGAACCGATCATCGCGATGGACATCGAAACGATCGTCCGTGATCTGGGGCATGATGTGACCGGCGTCGCCGTCACCCGCGACGAAGCGGTGGCGCTGGCGATGGAGGATCGCCCCGGTCTCGTTCTTGCCGATATTCAGCTTGCCGATGACAGTTCGGGGATCGATGCGGTCAAGGATATCCTTGAACAGTTCAATGTTCCGGTGATCTTCATCACCGCCTTCCCGGAACGGCTGCTGACCGGCGAGCGGCCCGAACCGACCTTCCTGATTACCAAGCCGTTCCAGCGTTCGACGGTAAAGGCCGCGATCAGCCAGGCACTTTTTTTCGATCAGTCCACGGTTCCGGCGGGCTGATTTACGACCGATAAACCTGAAAAGAGATTGCGGGGGAGTGATGCACCATGGATGACGGAAACGAAGAGGTTCATGTCAACACCGATCGCGCACGCGGCGGCGCCACGCCGCATATGACGCGATACATCCTCGCAATCTCGCTGGCACTCATCATCGTGATCTTCGCCGTTATCGTGTGGAGCGGCACCTGATCCGTTTCTCTCGGCGGATGCTATGGCAATCCGGCGGGTTCCATCCTATGTGTGCTTTCGGCTCACTGGGGGAGCGCCGGATTTTCCTTTATGTCGAATGAGATGTGATGACGGGATCGACTGAAAACGGTGCGGCGGACGCGGCGGACGAAAACGGCCATGTTTCGCTGCCTGATAACGAATTCAAGGACCAGCTGGCTCAGGTAATTCCGCATCTTCGCGCGTTCGGCCGTTCGCTTTCCGGCAGTCGCGACCTTGCCGACGACCTGGTGCAGGAAACGCTGATGAAGGCGTGGGCCGCGCGCAAGCGGTTTCAGGCCGGAACCAATATGCGTGCCTGGACCTTCATCATCCTGCGCAACCTTTATCTTTCCCAGATGCGCCGAGCGCGCTTCAAAGGAGAATGGGATGATCTGGTTGCCGACCGGCTGCTCGCCGCCCCGGCCAGCCAGGATCGTCACGTCGAACTCGCCGACATGCAGCGTGCGCTTCTCCACCTGCCACAGCCGCAGCGTGAGGCGTTGATCCTCGTCGGCGCCGGTGGCTTTGCCTATGAAGAAGCGGCCGAAATCTGCAATGTGGCGGTGGGAACGATCAAAAGCCGGGTCGCACGCGGCCGGGTGGCGCTCGAAAATATTCTCAGCGATGGACAACTTTCGCCACGTTCCGAAAGCAGGGCGGAGAATTCGAGCGCGCTCGAAACAATCATGGGTGAAGTGGACGACCTCAGCCGCGATCGCTGATCGTGGTCGGCGCACGGCTTTCAGGCGCTGCCTAGTTGTGCCCGGAGTGCGCCGGAACATCGTCCAGCCGGTTGAGCGCCCTTGCCATATCGTCCGGCAGGCCGCGATCGCGGTCATACGCATTACGGAGGGCCGATCCCACCGCGTCATAGACGCGGGGGGTCTCGACCGTTACCGGCCGGGACTTGGCGTTCTGTGCTGACATGGGCATGTGTGACATGCGTTACCAACCCGGTATTTCGGGATTGGTTTCCAGTCTGGAAACAAAAATCGATGAAATAACGGTGACCTGATGGAATCGAACGAAGTAGCGATCGACGAATCACTCGATCGCGCACGGCGTTTTTCGCCGTTCTTGGCGATGACCATGAATCGCGAAGAAGGTTTGATCGCCGACATCGAATCGGCACTTTCCAATCCATTATCTTATAGTGGGATTGCCGATTCGGCGGTGCCGGTTCCGAAACGGATGCGTATTGCCCGGCGGCGGCTGGCGCTGGTTACCGCCATTGGCGATCTTTCGGGGCGCTATCCCCTCGAACGCGTCACCGGTCTGCTCAGCGATTTCGCCGACCGCGCGCTGGACCTCGCCATCCGCACCGCGATCACCGAACGCGTTCCCGATGCGCAGCCGTGCGGCTTTGTCGGCATCGCACTCGGCAAGCTGGGCAGTCGCGAGCTCAACTATTCGTCCGATATCGATCCGATTCTTCTCTACGATCCCGAAACACTGCCCGTCCGGCCGAATGAGGTGATCGAGGACGGCGCTGCCCGGATCGCCCGGCGCGTGGTCGAACTGCTTCAGGCGCGCGACGGTGACGGCTATGTGCTTCGTGTCGATCTGCGCCTGCGCCCCTCGCCGGAGGCGACGCCGCCCGCCCTGCCGGTGGACGCGGCGATCTCCTATTATGAATCGCAGGCGCTGCCCTGGGAGCGCGCCGCCTTCATCCGGGCGCGGGCCGCGGCGGGCGATATCGCGCTCGGCGAACGCTTTCTCGATGCGATCCGACCCTTTGTCTGGCGTCGTTCGCTCGATTTCGGAACGATCGGCGAAATCCGATCGATCAGCAGCCGGATTCGCGACCATTATGACAGCGTGCAGAAATTCGGCCCCGGTTACGACCTGAAGCGCGGGCGTGGCGGGATACGTGAGATCGAATTTTTTGCTCAGGTCCACCAACTGATCCATGGCGGGCGCGATCCCGAACTTCGCGTTCCCGCGACGATGGACGCGCTTGCCGCACTGGGCGGGGCGGGGTGGATCGATGCCGGGGAAGCGGAAGAACTGGCCGCCGCCTATCGCCTGTTGCGCACGATCGAGCATCGCGTTCAGATGATCGACGACCGCCAGACCCATTTGCTGCCTGAACGGGTAGAGGCGCTCGATGGCGTGGCTGCGCTTCACGGCGCGCGTTCGGGCGAAGCGCTGCTCGATACGCTTCGCCCGCATGTGGCGTTCGTGGCGACCCTGTACGACGCGCTGGAGGGTGAGGATGATCGCGCGCTTCCCGCCGATGGCGACCGGCTGCGCGAGCGGTTGGAGGCGGCGGGGTTCCCCGATGGAGAAAGCGCCGCGCGCCTGATCGGCAAGTGGCGAAGCGATGCGTATCGTGCGCTCCGTACCGGCGCTGCCAAGGAAGCGATGGAGGACGCGCTGCCCGGAATCGTCGATGCGCTCGCCGCGTCGGCCGATCCGCATTCGGCGCTGCTGCGCCTCGACAAGCTGCTTGCCGGGCTGCCCAGCGCGATCAATTTCTTTCGTCTCCTCGAAGCGCAGCCTTCGCTTGCCGGGCTGCTCAGCGCGATACTCTGCCATGCGCCCACGCTTGCCGATGCGCTCGGCCTGCGCACCTCGCTGCTCGACGGGCTGATCGACGCCAGTGCGCTCGATCCCGTCGCCGACGTGGCGGGTCTGGTTGCCGAGATGCGCCCGCGCGAACGCGGCTGCGATTATGAGCGGCTGCTCGACCATGTCCGCCGCGTGGTGGGGGAAAAACGCTTCGCGCTGGGGGCGCAGATCATCGCCGGGGCAAGCGATCCGCTCGCGGTGTCGGCGGGCTATTCGCGCGTGGCCGAAGCGGCGATAGAGGTTGTCGCGGCGGCCACGATCGCCGAATTCGCTCAGCGCCACGGCCATGTCCCCGACAGCGAGCTGGTCATCCTTGCGCTCGGCCGCCTTGGCGGCGGCGCGCTGACCCATGCGTCCGACCTCGACCTGATCTTCGTGTTCACCGGGGACCATTCCGCCGAATCGGACGGGAAGAAGCCGCTGGGCGCGGTGCTCTATTATAACCGGCTGGCGCAGCGGATCACTGCCGCGCTGTCGGTCGCGACCGCGGTCGGGCCGCTGTACGAGGTCGACACCCGGTTGCGTCCCTCGGGCGCACAGGGGCCGATCTCGGTCTCGCTTACGGGGTTCGCCAGATATCAGCGCGAGGACGCGTGGACCTGGGAACATATGGCGCTCACCCGCGCGCGGGCCGTATTCGGTTCTGATGCGGCGCGCGATGCGGTGCAGCGCGAAATCGATGCGGTGCTCGCCGGGGCGCGGCCGAAGCGGGACATCGCGCGGGAGGCGACGAAGATGCGTGCGGAAATGGCCGCGCATAAACCGCCGCTCGGCCCGCTTGACGCGAAGTTGCTACCAGGCGCGCTGGTCGATCTGGAATTTGCCGTCCATGTCCGGCAACTGCGCCACCGAACCGGTTTCGATCCGCATCTGGGTGCGGCGATAGATACGCTTAGCGGGGAGGGGCTGTTGCCGCCCGCGATGCGCGAGGCGCATGATTTTCTCACGCGTCTGCTGGTGACGCTGCGCCTTGTCGCGCCCGATGCGCAGCCGCCCGCGCCAGCCTCTCGCGCGCTGGTGGCGCGGGCGGTGCAGGCGGACGACTGGGACGCGATGGTTGCGCGCTTCGATGCGACCCGGCAGGAGGTGCGCGATTGCTGGGCGCTTGTCGCGAGCCCGGAAGGAGAAGAGTGACATGGCGATGCAAGAGGGCGATCCGCTGCCCGATATCGATCTCGACCTGCCCGACGGCGGCACGGTGAACCTGAAAAGCTGTGCCGGAAAGCCGTTCGTGCTGTATTTCTATCCCAGGGACGATACGTCGGGCTGCACGCGCGAGGCGCAGGATTTCAGCGCGATGATTGGCGAATTCGACGCCGCCGGCGCGCGCATTCTTGGCGTATCGAAGGACTCGCCCGAAAAGCATCGCAAGTTCATCGGCAAATATGCGCTAACCGTCCCGCTGGCGAGCGATCCCGACGGCAGCGCGCTCGAAACATTCGGCGCCTGGGTCGAAAAGAATATGTACGGCCGCAAATATATGGGCATCGAACGTTCGACCTTTCTGTTTGATGCGAGCGGGCGCCTTGCCCATGTCTGGCGCAAGGTGCGGGTCGCCGGCCATGCCGAAAAAGTGCTGGCCGCGGTAAAAGCGCTTCCCGCCGCGTGACGGGGGCCAGCCTTGCCGCCGCCTGCCGGTCGGTGCTGCAGTGCGCCGACCCTCGCGAGAAGGTAAAGGCGGCGCGGGCGGCGGCGCGCGCCTGGCGTCGCGGCGGGCTTTCGCACGAATTCGATGTTGTCATGCCCGATGAACCCGGTCGCCCGGCTCGTCCCGATCTTTTGCCGCCATCGCGGATGCCCCGGCGCGGGCGGGCGGGTTCCACTCGTTCGCGCATCGCGCTGCTGCACGCGCTCGCGCATATCGAATTCGTCGCCATCGATCTGGCTTTCGACATGGCGGGACGGTTCGGGGGGCAGTTTCCGCGCGGCTTTGCCGATGACTGGATTGGCGTCGGCGCGGATGAAGCGATGCACTTCGCGCTTCTCGACCGACGTTTGCGCACGCTTGGCAGCGGCTATGGCGCGCTGCCCGCCCATGCCGGTTTGTGGGAAGCGGCATCGGCAACCGCGCACGATGCCCGCGCGCGGCTCGCGGTGGTTCCGATGGTGCTGGAAGCGCGCGGACTGGACGTCACGCCCGAGACTGTTGCGCGTATGCGCGCCGCTGGTGATGATGCCAGCGCGCGCATCCTTGAACGCATCTATACCGACGAAATCCGCCATGTCGGTGCGGGCACGAAATGGTTCGAATTTTCGTGTCGGGATGCGCGAATCGAACCCGAAAGCGAGTGGAGAACGCTGGTGCGCCGCCATTTTCGGGGAAGCGTTAAGCCGCCATTCAACGACTCGGCGCGCGGTCGCGCCGGTTTAACGCGTGAATATTATACACCTCTTGCCATTGGTGAACTTACCTAACAGGCTGCGAATTGTCTGAAGGGCCGCGGGGGCAAGCGGTCTTATGGGTAAATCTTTGTTTTTGCGGTCGCTTGCCAGCGGCTGCGCAATGATCGCCGGGGAAGAATGGAAATCAGCTACCAGAATTCGAACGCGTCATTTGCTTCGCGGTTCCAGAATTTTTTTACGACACGCGACATCATCCTGCACGACGGCCACGACCTTCGCCGTTTCAGCGTTTCCGGTCGCGCCCAGGCGTTAATCGCCGGCGTGGCGGCGGTGGCGCTGGGTTTTTCGGCTTATGGCGCGGCGAACGCGGCTGAGAGCCTGGTTTCGGGCGACGGCGCGAACGATGCCGCCGCGAAGCTATCGCGGATGCAATCGCGCCTTACGGGAATGCAGGCCGATTTCGCTGCGGTGAAGGAAGTTGCGGCGCGCCGCGCTGCCGCTGTCGAACGCCGCCAGAAACTGATTGCCGCCGTGCTGAGCGGGCAGGGGGCGCCGGGTGATTTCGACGTCGCCGCGCTGACGCGCGGGGAGGGCGAAACGAACAACGCCGCTGCGGCGGACGCCACCGCGCCGTTGCGCAAGGTCGAGGCGCGTCAGGTTGCGTTCGCGGTAAAGGCCCGGCACACGGCCGAGGCACGCTATCGCACCACCGCGCAGCATCTGCGACAGCTGGGTATCTCGCCCGACCGGTTCGCGCCTGCGGTGGGCGGCCCGTTCGAGCCCGTCGACGCGGCCGAGATGAAGGCGAGCAATGCCGCCGACAAACAGTTCCATTCGCTTTTCATGGCGTGGAAGAAGCTCGACAGCCTTGAACAGGCGGTGATTTCGATCCCGTCGATTCAGCCCGTCGCGCATGTGACGTTCAGCAGCACCTTTGGCGTTCGGGGGGATCCGTTCAACGGCCGCTCGGCGATGCATTCGGGCGTCGATATTCCCGGGCCGCTGGGAACGCCGGTCTATGCTACCGCGGACGGCATTGTCGATCGCGCTGGTCGTGCGGGCGGGTATGGCAATCTGATCGAGATCAACCATGGCCGCGGTATCGAAACACGCTATGGCCATTTGTCGAAAATCATCGTGGAAAATCACCAGCGCGTTCATCGCGGCGATCTGATCGGGCTGATGGGCTCCACCGGCCGTTCGACCGGAAGTCATCTCCATTATGAAGTCCGGATCGACGGCCATGCGGTCAACCCGGAACCCTATCTCGAAAACGCCAATTATCTTGCTTCGGTGCAGGATCGCGCGGTGAAGACCGCTGATGCGGGCGTGGGCGGTCCGGCCGAAGACTGATCGGTTATCGGTTTCGAATGATGGAGCGACGGGGATGCGCGGCTTGTCTGCGCGCCCCGTTGATCTTATCTCTCCAGCTATGGCAGACACGCTTTCCACCGACGACATCCGCCTGACCTCGGCTGCTGCGACTCGTGTCGCGGCGATTGCGGACAAGCAGGGCAAACCCGCCATATTGCGGCTTTCGGTCGAGGGTGGGGGCTGTTCGGGCTTTCAGTATAAATTCGGGCTGGCCGACGCGGTGGAAGATGACGACACCATTGCCGAAACCGACGGGGTACGTTTGGCGGTCGATTCGGTCAGCATGGATCTGGTGCGCGGCAGCGCGGTGGATTTTGTCGAATCACTTGGTGGTGCGGCGTTTCGCGTGGAAAACCCAAATGCTGCTGCGGGATGTGGTTGCGGCTCTTCCTTCGCGATCTGATCGCTGGTGAAGATCGTCAGCTATAACGTGAACGGGATAAAGGCGCGCCTGCCGCGCCTGATCGAATATCTCGACGCGGAAAAACCTGATGTCGTGTGTCTGCAGGAACTGAAATCCTCGGATGAAACCTTTCCCGAACGCGATATTCGCGATGCTGGATACGGCGCGGTCTGGCACGGGCAAAAGGGGTTTAACGGTGTCGCCATACTTACGCGCGGCGGTGATCCGAAAGAGCGGCGGCGCGGCCTTGATGGCGATCCCGACGATACGCACAGCCGCTATCTGGAGGCGGAGGTCGACGGCCTGATCGTGGCGTCGATCTATCTGCCCAACGGCAATCCGCTGCCGGGCCCCAAATTCGATTACAAAATCGCCTGGTTCGACCGGTTGCTTGATCGTGCGGCGACTCTGCTGGCGGAAGAGCGGCCGGTGGTGCTCGCCGGCGATTACAATGTCATTCCCAATGACGACGATGTCTTTTCGGTCGGTGCGATGGGGTCCGATGCGCTGATGCAACCCGAATCGCGCGCCGCCTATCGACGGCTACTGGCGCAAGGGTGGACCGACAGCCTGCGCACTCGCTTTCCGGGCGGTGGCGTATGGACGTTCTGGGATTATCAGGCGGGCGCGTGGCAGCGCGATTGCGGCTTTCGGATCGATCATCTGCTGCTCAGTCCGCAGGCGGCGGATCGTTTCGGCGATGCCGGTGTCGACAAATCCTGGCGCGGACTGGAAAAGGCAAGCGACCATGCACCAACCTGGGTCCGGCTGCGTCAGGGATAAAATGGTTCGGCTTTCAGCGCTGATGGCCTGCGAATATGGTTTTTTCGCGGTTGCCGATGCGCATGTGCGGAATCCGGACCGCGCCGAAATCCTGCGTCAAAGCTGGTGAAAGTTGAAGGTGGCGTTCAGGCAAAATACCAATATGCCGGCACTCAGCGATGCGATCACCCGGGCAATCAGATAATAGACGCCAAGCCCGTCGTTCAGCGCGGTGAACATCGCCAGGATCAGTGCCAGCCCGGCACAGGCATTCATCAGAAAGATCAGATATCCGGCGATAAAACCTCGTTCGCTGCCCGGAAAGATCCACCAGCGCGCCAGCAGATAATGCAGCGCATTGGCCCCGATAAACGCGCTTGCGGTCGCCGGTATCTTTTGCATCCCCAATTGCCCGACCAGCAGCCACAGCGCGATTAGATCGATCGCGAACGTTCCCGCCGATGCAACTGCGTTGCGCGCGAACATTCCGGATGCGCGAAGGCTGAACAGCCGGGCGAACAAAGGTCTGGTGGTGCGTGGTGCGGTAAGTGGGGAACAGGACACATTGTCATAACGATGGCCGTCTCGACGGGTTTCGCGGGCCGGGGTTCGTTTGCGGCATACCGGTCCGGGAATATGGTGCGCCGCACCGCCATAGCGAAATGTCTTCCGCCGCACGCCGTTTTCGCACGATCCATCGGTTTTGAAGCAATTTTGCGTGGCTATTAGTGGTTTGTAATCCCAATTCGTGATAGCGCCGCCCACGCTTATGGATTTCGGTTTGTTTGCAATCCGGTATCCCGGCCGCGTAATGGCCCGTGCTACTGTTGCCAAAATGCCAGATTCGCTCATTTATTTACGGAATGGGCTGATTTGTGCGATGCGGCGATTGAACTGCGGCGTTATTGATGCGTTTATTGGATGATCCGTCGTGTCCCGCTTTTCGCGGGTAGCTGCTTGTTGATGCGATTCGGCGGATTTTGTTGACCAAGGGGAGACGATGATGAAGATCATTCGTACGTTTATGGTTTCCGGCGCGCTCGCCGGCATGCTGGCCTCTTCGGCCGCCATGGCCGCTGCAACGCCTTCGGCTTCGGCGCTGTCCGTTAGCAAGGCTGCTACCGCTTCGAATGTTCGTTCTTCGACGACCATGAAGAAGAAGAGCAACATCGCCGGTTCGGCGGTTATTCCGCTCGTTATTGCGGCGGGTATCGTTGCCGGTGGCGTTATTGTCGCTACCGATGATGACGACGACGCTGACAGCAACTGATCGTCCGAAAGGATGTGATGGGAAAAGCCGCCTGCTCACGCGGGCGGCTTTTTTGCATTTCAAACTATTGGCGCTTGTCGCGGGTTCGCGGCGGACCAGTCTTTGCGACGCTTGGCGCGGTGCCGGTTTCGCTTGATTTTTCCTTGGCGCGGGCCTATCTGGGCGCAGAACGCCTGAAACATTCGTTTCCGGTGCCCTTTTCTATTGAAGTTTCAGATTCGGAGTCAGACGGCTTTATGCAAATCATCGTTCGCGACAACAACGTCGACCAGGCTTTGCGCGCGCTCAAGAAGAAGCTGCAGCGCGAGGGCGTGTATCGCGAAATGAAGCTTCGCCGTCACTATGAAAAGCCCAGCGAAAAGCGGGCGCGCGAGCGTGCGGCCGCGGTACGCCGTGCGCGCAAGCTTGAACGCAAGCGCGCGGAGCGCGATGGCGCGCGCTAATAAAGTTGCGCAGCCTTAAAACCTTCTTTTGGTTTCCAGGCGAAAACAGCGAAGTTAAGGCGTCAAGCGATCCGATCGCTTGACGCCACCTCCTTACAGGAATCCGTCATGTCCGTGACCGCCGTGCCTATCGCGCCTGTAAAGCGCAGCTATCTCGTCTGGCTCTGGATCGGCATCGTGGTCGCGGTTGTGGCTGGTGCGGCGCTTGCTTTCGCTGCGCCGCAGGATCCCAATATGGTATGGCTCGCCAATAACGCCCAGAAGGATGGCGTTCAGACGACGGCGTCCGGCCTGCAATATCAGATACTGAAAAAGGGCAAGGGCGCGACGCCCACCGACGAAGACATCGCGCTTGTCAATTATGAGGGCAAGCTGACCGACGGCACTACGTTTGATTCGGGACAGCAGACCCCGATGCCCGTTCGCGCCGGCGACCCGGATACCGGCCAGCCCGGCGTCGTGGAGGGGTTCAGCGAAGCGTTAAAGATGATGCCCAAAGGCTCCAAATACCGCTTCTGGATCAAGCCCGAACTTGCCTATGGCGATACCGAGCAGGGACCGATCCCCGCCAATTCGATCCTCGAATTCGACGTCGACATGATCGACTTCCTACCTGAAGCCTATCTACGCCAGATGCAGATGATGCAACAGATGCAGGGCGGCCAGCCCGGCGGCAGCCAGCAAACCCCCGCCGCCCCCGGTGGGCAATAACCGCCGCTAAAAGCCCCGCCTCTGGCATGGGTTTGGCACTCTACAATCTGCCTATAGGGCAGAGTGGATGCGTCTTTGCGGCGAGGTTCGGCATTGCCGATCAAGGTGCGTTAGATAAGCTGCTTGGGAGAGCAGCTTTTCTGACCAAAGCAAATGCCCTCTGAGCAACGCAAATGCCCGTAGAAAACCAGCCCGCAAAATAGACAAAGGCCGGGTGCGGCTTTGAACGGCACTCACACTCGGATGCGGTTTCTCTCCTCACAGGAGGGCGCGGCACTTCAGACTCCCACGTGGTTGGCGGAGTTGCCGCGCGGACGCGCTTCTGCCACGACGAATCAGACGCGGAGTGGCGCATACTGCACTTGGGTTTAAATCAGGCGCTGTGTTTCTTGCGACGTTTTCCGCAGACACAAAAAAGGCGGCAAAAATTGCCGCCTTTTTCAATTCAACGCTGGGAAAGCTTAGTTGCTGTCCGCGTCGTCATCGTCATCGCTGGCAACCGCGACGATGCCCGCACCGACGGCCGCAACAGCGAGAACGCCGACGACGATCGCCGAGCCGCCTGCCAGTTCGCTCTTGCCCTTGGACTTGCTGGCGGTGCGAACCGAGCTGACCGGGGCCTTGGCAACCGAAAGCGACTGAGCGGAGTTGGAAACGCCGGCGAACGCCACCGTCGAGCAAGCCATGCTCGCAACCGCGCCAGCCGTGGCGAGGGTTTTCAAAAGCTGCATATTAAACTCCCTATTTAAAACACGTCTCGGTCACGCTTATAAGGTCAAGATTATGCGAACACAAGCCCCGCAGCGTGCACAGTCGTCACTTTCAACCCGTTATTCTCGTTCAATAATTAACGAATTCTTCAGTTTAGGTAGTGCCGGGCGATCGTGCCTGCGAACCGCTTCGTCGCGTCGGGCCTCAATGGCAAAAGCGTTCCTCATCGGCACGACAATGGCGACCGCACCGGTATCCGCGCACGCCGCGTCGGACACGTCGCAATTGGAGGGGCAGGTCGCACAGTTGAAAAGTCTTCGCGCGGCAGATGCGCGGGTTTTCAATATTTTCTGGCGTTTGAGCACCAAAAATGTTGCCTTGTGCGAAGGCGACGACCCAGCGACCGGCATGTTGTTGCAGGCCAGATCGAGCTATGACGGTGACTTCGCCGAAGCGGCGGACCGGTTTTTCGGTTTTGAAGGCGAGGTTTCGGTCGAGGCGCTCGCGCCCAACGGGCCGGCGGATCGCGCGGGCGTGAAGCAGAATGATACGCTGGTGGCGATCAATGGGAAGGATTTGCCGGTGGCGCAGGGGCCTGAGGCGGTGGCCGCAGCACAGCGCGCGCTGATCGCAGCGGGGAAGGATGGCACGATCGACCTTACGGTGTTGCGCGATCATACGCGCACCCGCTTGCAGGTGAGCCCGCTTTCCGCCTGTCCCGGCCGTGTCGAAGTAACGGTGTCGAATCAACGCGGCGCCAGCACCGACGGCAGCGTCCTTCAGATATCGAGCGCAATGCTCAACGCGCTTCCCGGAGATGGCGAACTCGCGAGCGTGATCGCGCACGAATATTCGCATGTCATCCTGCACCATCCCAGTCGATTGACGGCGGCGCATGTCGATCGCGGTCTGCTGGCGTCCTTCGGAAAGAACCGGCGGCTTATCCGGCGGACCGAGGAAGAGGCCGACCGGTTAAGCGTCTATCTGTTGCTCAATGCGGGGTATGACCCGATGGCGCCGGGACGTTTCTGGCGCACAGTGGGGCGCAACATGGATGCCGGATTCCTGTCCGACGGCACGCATATGGGGTGGCGCGACCGTGCCGAAATGGTCGATCAGGAAGCGGCGCGCGCAAAGGCGCTTGACCAGCGTCCGGCAATTCCAGCGCTTCTGGCGACGCGCGATGACCCGCTTGAATAAGCGGAGCGCGCTATTTGAATTCTGACACTGCCTGTAAGAACCAGCTTTCTTCCGCTTCCAGTCCGATCGCGGTCAGCTTGCCCGAGGCATAAGCGCCGGTGTCGATGCCGATGCGATTTGCGGTTCGGTCGATATCCTCGCTGATGGTATGGCCATGGACGACCATCTTCTCAAACGCACCGCGATGGGTGAGAAACTGTCCGCGTATCCAGCGCAAGTCGCTTGGCCGCTGATCATCAATCGCGCGTGACGGCGAAATACCGGCATGCACAAAGGCATAGTCGCCGGAAATCACCATATCTTCGAACTTTTCGAGAAAGCTTTGGTGCTCGGCGGGAACGGCAGATTGCAATAGCGCACCGTATTCATCGTAATCGGCGTGGAAAATTTCGGCATGGGACACGCCATAGCTTGCCAGCGTCTCGTCGCCGCCGATGCGCGAAAACAGCTTCAGCGCTTCGCGTTTTCCTTCAAGCGCCAGCAACATTATTTCTTCATGATTGCCCATGAGGAAGCGTGTATCGGGCTGTTCACGATGCAATGCGATAAGCCGGTCGATCACTTTCGCCGAATCGGGGCCGCGATCCATCAGGTCGCCAAGAAAGATCAGGGTGCGCCGCATGTCGCCGCGCGAGGCGTGATCGGCGTCGATTTTGGCCAGCAATTCTTCGAGCAGGTCAAAGCGACCATGAATGTCGCCGATCGCGTAAATCCGCTCTTCCGGCGCGATGCTGTGGGCACCTACCGGTTTGCGCGGCATTTTCGGCAGGATGTTCATAACGCTACGCAACGGATTCATTCAGTCAGGCCTAATCAAGTCTGGTTCAGTGCATGGATAGGTTAGTCAAAACCACCCTATACCAGGCATGAATAACATGGTGCTGTCGGGAAAATCGGCGGCGAATTCAAGGCTGGACGCATGCCGTATCAGCAAAAGTCGTGCGGACGTCCCGAAAGGGCGCAGTTTTGCCCCACCCATGATAGCGGTCGAAAGGCTGTGGGAGCGAGCGAATTTCATATCTGCACGAACCGACGATATCATCGCTCGGTTCCCGCACCGCAGCATTGCGTATTCGGCGGAAGCTGACTGGCGGCGTGCAGCGATCGACCGTATGATGTTGAGGCGCGGTCAGGCCGCGGTGTCACCCAGAAGTTGCGGCGGGGCGGTTTGTGACGTCGGCGCGGGCTGGTCCGGCCAGATGCCGCGGCTGTCCATCACCAGCTTGGTGCGGCGTTCGGCGAGCGGAATCGAGCGGAATACGTCGTGGTCGACCAGCACGATGAAGATCGGGCAGCGTTCGATCGCTTCGTCCACGTCGATCAGCGTTGCGCCGCTATCGGCGAGCGCGGGGGGCAGGGTGTCGGCATAGGGTTCGACGATATGCACCCGCTGACCAAACCGGTTGGCGAGCGCTATTGCGACCTTTAGTGCCGGACTTTCGCGGAAGTCATCGATATTCGCCTTGAACGCCAGTCCAAGGCAGGCAACCGCTGCGCCGGGCATCGATTCGATCAAGTCGCTTGCGCGGTCGATCGTATAATCGACCTTCGCGTCGTTCACTTCGCGCGCGGTCCGGATCAACGGCGTGTGTTCGGGCGAGGAATGGACGAGAAACCAGGGGTCGACCGCGATGCAATGGCCGCCGACCCCCGGCCCCGGTGACAGGATGTTCACGCGGGGGTGACGATTGGCAAGGCGGATCACCTCCCACACATCGACGTCGAGCGAATCGGCGACGCACGATAATTCGTTTGCGAAGGCGATGTTGACGTCACGAAACGCGTTTTCGGTTAGTTTTGTCATTTCCGCAGCGGCCGCGCTGGTGGTCACGCATTCACCGCGAACGAAACGACGATAGAATTGCAGCGCCTTTCGCGCGCAGCGTGGCGTGATGCCGCCGATCACCCGGTCATTATCGATCAGTTCGACCAGAATACGGCCGGGCAGCACGCGTTCGGGGCAATAGGCGACCGCGATATCGGGCGTGCCGTCGCAATGCGCGGGAATTTTAAGATCGGGTCGCAGCTTTGCCAGCAGTTCGGCAACCTTTGCTGTGGTTCCCACCGGCGAAGTCGATTCGAGGATTACGGTATCACCCGTTTTCAGCGCGGCAGCGACGCTGGTCGCCGCCTGGAGCACATAGCCGATATTGGGGGCATGATCGTCGCCCGCCGGGGTAGGCACCGCGATGACGAAGATATCGGCCTGTTCCATCTCGGTAGACGCGCGCAGATTGCCGCGCGCCACAACGCCCGAAACCAGACCGTCAAGATCGATCTCCTCGATATGGACCCTGCCCGAATTGACCGTCTCGACGATTTCGGGGTCGACATCGATTCCCAGAACCCTTGCGCCCGACCGGGCGATCACTGCCGCCGTGGGCAGGCCGATATAGCCAAGCCCCATGACGACGACTTCAGGTTCAGCAATTGGTTCCATCGGCGACAACCCTCGCAATCCGCATCGCGGCCTTGCCGTCGCCAAAAGGATTATGGGCGCGCGACATGGCCTGGTACGCCGCCTTGTCGTCCAACAGGGTTGATATTTCGGAAACGATGCGGGCGGCGTCGGTGCCGACCAGCTTCGCGGTGCCTGCTTCGATGCCTTCGGGCCGTTCGGTGGTTTCGCGCATCACCAGCACCGGTTTGCCGAGCGCGGGCGCTTCTTCCTGCACGCCGCCCGAATCGGTGAGGATGATTTCGGCGCGATCGAGCGCGGCGATGAAATTCGGATAGTCGAGCGGGGCGCAGCGGACGATGTTGGAAAAACCACTCAGCATCCGGTCCATCACCGTAACCACGTTTGGATTGGGGTGCACGGGAAACACGATGCCGACATCGTCGCGCCGTGCGATTCGACCCAGCGCCTCGGCAATCGCCGCCATACCATCGCCGAAATTTTCGCGCCGGTGGGTGGTGGCAAGGATGATCCGCTTACCGGCAAGTCCCTGGGCCACGGCCTCGAACCCGGCGCGCAGCGCTGGTTCGGCTGCCAGCCGCTCGCGGGTCGCCAATAGCGCATCGATCACTGTGTTGCCGGTGACATGGACGGTGGCGGGCGCGATATTTTCGCGAAGCAGCGCGTCGGCAGCGGTTCGGGTGGGGGCGAAATGTTGATCGGCGATCGGCGCGATCATCCGCCGATTGATCTCTTCGGGCCAGGGGTGATGGATGTCGCCCGATCGCAGTCCCGCCTCGACATGGCTGACCGGAATCTTGCGATAATAGGCGGTAAGCGCGCCCACCATCGCGGTGGCGGTATCCCCCTGCACGATAACCCGATGCGGCTTTTCGGCGTCCATGACTGACCCAAGGCCGGTCAGAAGCCGTGCGGTAAGCTGATCCAGCGTCTGGCCGGGCTGCATGACGTCCAGATCGATATCGGGGCGCAATCCGGCGATCGCCAGCACCTGATCCAGAAGCCCGCGATGCTGTGCCGTGACGCAGGTTCGCACATGTACATCGCCGCGTTCGCGCAGCGCATGGATCACGGGGAACAGCTTGATCGCTTCGGGCCGGGTTCCGAACACCAGCAATATCGTTGGGCTAGCCATGGCCCAAACGTATCGGACAGATGCTTAAAACGCACCTAACCGCGACTCGTCAGATCTGGGTCGTATCGCGGCGCGATTGCGTGAGAAACGGTATCCAGCGCAATGCCGCCGTCAGCACGACCGGCCAGAACCATGTCGCGGCCATGTCGCGCAGCGTATCGTGCCATTGCCAGCTTCCGTGCGAAATGCGGTCCATGCCTTCATTGGCGCCTTCAAGCACGAAGACAACCAGCAGCGGCCATGGCGAGCGAAGGGGTTTTCGCATCACGAGGGCGGCGATTAGCCACAGCAGCAGTCCGGCATAGGTATGCGCGAACTTGTCGGGCGCGGGGCATAGCGAGACAATCCAGATGATCGCCTGTTCATAGCGTTGGGGAAACGTCACTTATTCTTCCGCTGAAAGTCCGGCATCGCAGTTGCGCTGCCCCTAAACATAGTGCGGTGCAATAACCAGAACAGCTTTCGGCGACGCGGCGTGGCTATACCGTCACCAGCCGATCGTCGCCCAAGGTCGCGAGCAGGCCGACCATGCCCCCCGCCTCAACACCTTTGGCCAGCGACGCGGCATGCAGGCCCAACAGCGCGATACCGGTCTGACAGGCGATCAACGCGACCCCTTCTTCCCTCGCCAGCGTAATAAGCTCTGCGCGACCGGGCAGGCCCTGCGCGGCAAGATCGGGCGAGTCGGACGCCGCATCCCTGTCCGCCAGAAGCCCTACCGCGCGTTCATGGCAGTAAAGGCGAACGCGGCCGCCCAGCGCGGCTTGTGAAGCGGCAAGGGTCAGGGCGGCGCGAAATCGTTCCGGGTCGGCGGTGGTGACGATGATGGTCAGCCCGCGCATGACCGGCATCCGGGGTCCTTTGGCAACGCGATCGTGCGGAAGCGGAGCGAGAGGGTGTCGACCATCACCAGCTTGCCCGCGCTGTCATCGCCAAAGGGAATGATGGCGCGGACCATCTCGATCGCCGCCATGCTGCCCATCAACCCGGTCAGCGCGCCGAGCACGCCCTGTTCGGCGCAGCTTGCCTCCGCCCGGCCCGGATCATCGCCCACGAAACAGCGATAGCAGGGTTTGTCCGCTTCCCATCCGCGAAAGACGCCTAGCTGCCCTTCAAACTGTCCGACCGCGGCGGAAACCAGCGGGATGCGCAGGGCGAGCGCGGCATCGGCCACCGCCAGCCGCGTTTCAAAATTGTCCGATCCGTCGAGCACCACGTCCGCGCCCGCCAGCAGCTGGCCCGCATTCGCCGCATCGATCCGCTCGCGCACCGGCGTTATGGTAACGTCGGGATTGCGCCGCGCCACCTCACGCATCGCGACGTCCACTTTTTGCGCACCTTCGTCGGCCGTGGCGAACAGGGTCTGGCGTTGCAGGTTGGAAAGTTCCACCCGGTCATCATCGATGATGGTCAGACGCCCGATACCCGCCGCCGCCAGATACTCGATTGCCGGCGAACCGATCCCGCCGGCACCGATGACAGCGACATGGGCATTGAGCAACCGCATCTGCCCCACGCCGCCGATTTCGCGCAGGATGATGTGGCGGGCATAGCGATCGAGCTGGGTATCGCTGAGCGGCGTCACTGCCATTCGTAGGTGACGGTGGCGCGATACCATCCGCTGGGATCGACCTTTGCAGGATCGAGGTTGTTGCGAGCGAATGTCGACACCAGCCCCGCACTATATTGTTCGACCGAAGAGCAATTGATCGCGCGCGGGATGGTCGCGCGCACGCTACCGTCTTCGGACAGCAGCACCGCGATATCGAGCGACACGACCCGCTTGCCGTTCTGCCGGCGCGGCATGGGACATTTGCTGAAGGCCATTTCTTTGGCAACGAACTGGCTCATCTGCGTCGTCACGACCGGCTGATTGTGATAGGGAAGCGGCGTCATCCCCTCCCAGTCGATCGGTAGCGTCAGGCCGAGCATGCCACCCTGCTGCGCAGCGGCTGCAACTAGGAAAGCGATCGCCGAATTCATCGGCCCGTCGATCCGAAACCGCCTTCGCCACGCATGGTTTCGTCCAGCGCGTCGACCTCATCCAGCGTGGCATGAAGCACGGGCGCGGGAACGAGCTGAGCAATTCGCTCGCCACGCGCGATCTCAAACGGGACCGACCCCAGATTTGCCAGGATTACCTTCACTTCACCTCGATAATCGCAGTCTATCGTACCCGGCGCATTGAGGCAGGTTAAGCCATGCTTCAGCGCCAGCCCGGATCGCGGGCGCACCTGCACTTCGTACCCCGCCGGGATCGCCATGGCAAAGCCTGTCGCCACGGCGGCGCGCGCGCCGGGTGCGATCGTCACGTTTTCGGCCGAAACGACGTCCATCCCCGCCGCTCCTTCGCTGGCATAGGCGGGAAGCGGCAGCGATTCGCCATTGGGAAGGCGCTTCACCGCGATGCGAATGGGCGGCAGCATCACGGCTTCTCCGGCATGTGGTCGACGAGACGCCGGGTCGCGTCGAGCACTTCGGGATCGTCGAGCGACAACTGACCGCGATCCGGGACGATGCGGTAATCGGTCGCGATGCCGCGCAGCGCCAGCGCCTCGGCATAGGGGCGCGAAAAACTGCCCGGCGTAATTTCGTCCTTCGCCCCCACCAGCATCGCTGCGCGCAGGTCGGGTCGCACCCCACCTGCGGTTTTCAGCGGGTCAAGGCTGGGAACCGGGCTTTCCCAGTTGAGCGATGGCGCGCGCTTTTTCATATATTTGCGCCATTCGGGCAGGGTGCAGGGGCACGATACCAGCACCATACCATCGATCAGCCGGGGCCGTATGCCGGCAAGGTCGGCCGCCATAGCCGCGCCGCCATTATCGCCGATCAGAATGACGCGCGCGGCCGGAACCTGCGCCTTTGCCGATGCGATCGCTGCGGCAATCTTCTGCAATCGTTCGCTGGTATAGTTATCGCCGGTTCCCGCCCCGCGCTCACCGGGCGAGGCATTGCCCATCGCATCCGCATAGCCCGGCCGCAAGATGGCCAGCGCGGCGCTTTTGGGCACGGCTTTCACCACGGCTTGCGCAAAAGCATAGGAATTAGCGCGATTCGCAGGTCGGGCATCGCCGTGGAGCACGACGAACAGGGTGCGTATCGATTCGCGGCCGGTGTCGCCGAACAATTCGGTGTGCAACTCGGTCTGCGGCGGTGCGATTCGCTCTACCGCGCATCCAGCGAGCAGTGCACCCGCGATCAGCAATGTCGGCCTAAAGCGCATCGGCGATCCGATCCGCGAGGCGGCGCGCGACCTCGCGCTTGTCGAGGCGCTCCCAGCTTTCGACGCCGGTTTCGGTGACGATATGAACGGTATTGGCATTTCCCCCCATGACATCGCCCGAAACATCGTTGGCGACAATCCAGTCGGCGTTCTTGCGTGCGCGCTTTTCGGTGGCATGAGCGATCACGTCGTCGGTTTCAGCTGCGAAACCGACCAGCAGGCGCGGGCGCTTCGGGCTGTTTCCCAGCATTTTCAGGATATCGGGATTTTCGATCAGTTGCAGTTGCGGCGCACCATCGCCCTTCTTGATCTTGCTGCCCGCTTCCGGGGCGTGCCAGTCCGCCACCGCCGCGACCATGACCGCGCCGTCGGCGGGAAGCGCGGCGGCGACCGCATTCGCCATTTCGCGCGCGGTTTCGACATCGACCCGGTCGACCCCCGGCGGCGTGGGCAGCGCGACGGGGCCGGAAACCAGCGTGACCCTGGCCCCCAGCGCGGCCAGCGCGCCCGCGATCGCATAGCCCTGCCGACCCGAGGAACGGTTGGCGATATAGCGTACCGGATCGATCGGTTCGTGGGTCGGGCCTGCCGTCACCAGCATATGCCTGCCGGTCAGCCCCCCCGACGATTTGCCGCCCAGCGCCGCTTCGATCGCCGCCAGAATCGCGTCTGGTTCGGGCAGGCGGCCGGGGCCATATTCGCCGCACGCCATCGCGCCTTCATTCGGCTCCATCACGGTGACGCCATCGCCGCGCACCCGTTCGACATTGCGAACGGTAGCCGGGTGCTGCCACATCCGAACGTTCATCGCGGGCGCGGCGATCACCGGCTTGTCGGTCGCGAGCAGCAGCGTACTGGCCAGGTCGTCGGCGATTCCCCCCGCCATCTTTGCGAGAAGGTCGGCGGTTGCGGGCGCGACGACAACCAGATCGGCCTCCCGGCTGAGCTGAATATGGCCCATCTCCGCCTCGTCCTTCAAATCCCACAGGCTGGTATGCACCGGGTTTTCGGACAGGGCGGCAAGCGTCATCGGAGTGACGAAATGCGTGCCGCCATCGGTCAGCACGCAGCGAACGGCGATGCCCGCCTTGCGAGCGAGGCGAATGATCTCGCACGCCTTGTACGCGGCGATGCCGCCGCCGATGATGAGCAGAATGCGTTTCATCGCGTGACCCTGTGCACCCGCACGCGGCGTCTGTCGAGCGCACCGCGTACCGTATCGCGGATCGCGTCCGGGGCGAAGGCAAGCCCGATCAGCGACAGCGGCGCGGCCATCAGCGCCCAGTAAAAAGTATCGACGCGCGCGAAGACGGCGACCAGCAGTGCATAGGCGAGCAACACCGCCAGCAAGCGCATCGCGTGCGGACTGTTCCAGCCCGCCCAGCCATATATGGCAAGCCCCGCCAGAATTGCCGCAAGCGTGAGCGGAAGCGCGTGGAGCGCGGTGGAGAGGCTGAGCGCGCGAATGAAAAACCCCAATCCGTTCAGTCCCGCCCAGCCGGGGGAGGTGGGATCGAGCGGCCCGACCACCCTGGCGACGGCGATGGCATGGATCGTCATTACCACCGCGAAAACGGCAAGCGTCGCGCCCCATCCGCCCGCCTCGCGCCGATCGCCGCTGCGCAGCGCGAAAGCGAGCATCACAAGAACGTAAAGCACGGCGGTTTCACGAATCAACATTGCGCACAGGCCGATCGCGGCGGCTTCCAGCCAGCGGCCCGGACGCCACAGGCCGAGCGAGAGCGCGATCAGCATCGCTGCCCATGCTTCGTGGAAAAGGACCAGTCCGGGTTGCACGCAGGCGACGATTCCGCCGGCGAGCAGCACCATGGCGCAGGCACGCGGAAGCGGCCGGGCAAAGGCGGGCTTTAGCCGGATATACCACACGAGCGCCACTGCCAGGCCGAGCGCCCATAGCATTCCCAGCACAACGCCAGGGGGAAGATGCGATTGCACCATCGCAAGCGTTGGCAGGCGAAAGGTGAAGAAGGGGCGCAGCGGAAAATCGCCTGCGCGAAGTGCATTGGCGGCGATCGAGTAATAATCGCCGCCCGCGCGCACCCCGTCGACGATCGCGCCGTACAGATACAGGTCGGTCTGCGCGGCCGGCGGCGGCATCGCATCGGCGGGACCGGCGGGATCCGGTACGGCAAGCGCGGTTAGCGTCGCAACGATCAGCGCGATGAGCAGCGCCAGCGCCCAGCGCGCCCGGTCCCGCGGCAGCATGGCGAAACGGCTTGGTTCGCGCAGCAACAGGGGCGGGGCGGGGCGCACCATCAGCCGATGAGCAGCGTCGCCACCACGCCGATGGCGGCGCTGAGTACCGCGACAGCGGCATAGGCCCAGCCCGATCCCACGCGCACGACCTGAATATCGCGGAGCGGTGGGGCGGGGGGCGCGCCGCCGGGATTGGGATAGCGCGCCTCTATATTGCGGATAAGCTGCGGCAACCGGGCAAGCGTGCGGAAATCCTCGACCAGCCTGTCGGCCACCGCCGCTTCGGGGCCAAGTTCTGCGCGCAGCCATTCGCGCACGAACGGCGCCGCCGTTTCCCACAGGTTGATGTCGGGATCGAGCGCAGTCGCGACGCCTTCCACCATCACCATCGTTTTTTGCAGCAACAGCAGGTGCGGCTGGGTCTGCATGTCGAAATCGCGTGTGATGTTGAACAGCGAATCGAGCATCATGCCGACCGACATGTCCTTCACCGGCAAGCCGCGCATCGGTTCGCCGACGGCGCGCAGCGCGGTCGCGAATTCGGCGACATTGTGATGCGCCGGGACATAGCCCGCCTCGAAATGGATTTCGGCGACGCGGCGGTAATTGCCGGTGATCAGGCCGTACAGGATTTCGGCCAGCCATATCCGTGCGCGTCGGTCGATCCGGCCCAT
This sequence comes from Stakelama flava, assembly GCF_019351405.1. GTDB lineage: Bacteria > Pseudomonadota > Alphaproteobacteria > Sphingomonadales > Sphingomonadaceae > Sphingomonas > Sphingomonas flava_A. The sequence continues at coordinate 5,053 of NZ_JAHWZX010000002.1, read as the reverse complement.
GATGCCGAAATCGATCGCCACGATCCGTTCGCCGGGCAGCGCGAACAGATTGCCCTGATGCATATCGGCATGGAAGAACCCTTCCGCGATCGCCTGACGCAGGAACGCGCGGACCAGCTTTCGCGCCAGCGCCGTGCGGTCCAACCCGGCTTCATCCAGCGCGGCGAGGTTCGACATCTTTATCCCATCGATCCATTCCAGCGTCAGCACCTTGCCCGTGGTGCGCTGCCAGTCGATTTCGGGGACCAGAAAATCGGGCTCGGCCTGCATCCCTTCGGCGAGTTCGCTTGCCGAGGCGGCCTCGCGGCGAAGATCGAGTTCGCGCGCGGTCCAGCGCTTGAACGTCGCGATCACCAGACGGGGGCGAAGGCGCGCGGCTTCCCCGCCCATGGCTTCAACCTGCGCGGCGGCCCATTCATAGGTATCGATCGCGCGCGCAAAATCGCCTTCCACGCCCGGACGCAGTACCTTGACCGCGACCTGTTTGCCGTCGGTGGTGATGGCGCGATGAACCTGCGCGATCGAGGCTGCGCCGATGGGCGTTTCCTCGATATGGCGGAAAATATCCTCGATCGGCCTGCCGAAACTTGCACGAATCTGCTCGCGAATCGTGTCGAACGAAACCGGCGGCAAGGCGTCCTGCAGGCGCAGCAGGTCGCGCGCCGCCTCATCGCCGACCAGATCGGGGCGCGTCGCCAGCGTCTGCCCCAGCTTGATTGCGGCCGGACCGATCGCCTGAAAAGCGTCGGCATAGGCCGGTGTCTCGGGCACGCGCGCGCCGAAACGGGCGATCCGGGCGAGGCGGCGGACCGGCAGCGGCGTGTTTCTGTCGCGCTCGATCCCGCGCAGCGCACCATGACGCGCCAGCGTTCGGCCCCATTTGAGGAGTCGCCAAAGATGAACCGCAGGTGCGGTCATGCGAGGCCCCTCCCCGCGATGGGGGAGGGTTGCAGGGCGTGCATCAGATTTTCCAGCCGCTGTGGATCGCGACCAGCCCGCCCAGCACCGGTTCCACCCGGGTCTGCGTGAAGCCGGCATCGCCGATCATTCCCTTGAAGGTCTCCATGTCCGGAAAGCGACGGATCGATTCGATCAGATAGCGATAGCTGTCCTCGTCATTGGCGAGCAGCTTACCCAGCTTGGGCACCAGACGATGCGAATAGGCATCGTACACATCGGCGAAACCCGGCCAGAGCGTGGTCGAGAATTCAAGGCAATAGAACCGCCCGCCGCGCTTCAGCACGCGATGCGCCTCTTTCAGCGCGGCGGGAATATCAGTTACGTTGCGGATGCCGAAGGCGATCGTATAGGCATCGAAGAAACGATCCGGAAATTGCAATGTCTCTGCATTGGCTTCGGTCCAGACCAGCCCGTCAATGCCGCGTTTCGCCGCGCGTTCCATGCCGACTTCCAGCATCGCGCCGTTGATGTCGGCGACGGTGATTGCCGCGCCGTGCCGCGCCATGCGAAACGCAATGTCCCCGGTGCCTCCCGCCATATCGAGAATCTGTTCGCCCTCACGCGGCTTCACCCGGCGCACGAAGCGATCCTTCCACAGCCGGTGCATGCCCCCCGACATCGCGTCGTTCATCAGGTCGTAGCGCGCGGCGACATTGCGGAAGACGTCGCCGACGCGGCGGGTCTTTTCGCCGGGCGCGACATCCTCATAGCCGAAGGAGACGGTGTCGGTCATACTGGTGTCCGGAAAAATAAGTGTTGGCGCTCGCTCTAGCCAAGCCTTGTGAGCGGGGCAAACCCTGCCTAGCTGAAAAGCGAAAACCATGCCCGAACTTCCCGAAGTAGAAACGACCGTCCGTGGTCTCGCTCCCGTGCTGAAGGGGCAGAGGCTGGTGCAGGTCATCGCCCGGCGGCCAGATCTCAGGCGGCCGATCCCCGACGATCTGGTGCAGCGGATGACAGGCGCGACCGTCACTGCGCTTGGCCGACGCGCGAAATACGGACTGATCGATACGAGTCGCGGCGACACCATGATCTTTCACCTTGGTATGTCGGGACGCTGGCGAGTCGATCCGGGGGAATTGCTCGCCCATGATCATCTGGTGATCGAAACCGGGGCGGGGCGCAGCGTCGCGCTCAACGATCCGCGGCGCTTCGGATCGCTCGATCTGGTGGCGACGAGCGAGCTCGATTCCTGGCCGCCCTTCGCCGCAATGGGCCCCGAACCGCTTGGGCGTGCCTTCACCGCAGACTATCTGGCGAAAGCCTTTGCCGGGCGAAGCGCGCCAGTAAAGGCGCTGCTGCTCGATCAGGGCGTCGTGGCGGGGCTGGGCAATATCTATGTCTGTGAAGCACTGTATACGGCCGGCATTGCGCCGGGACGCGCGGCGGGCAGGATAGCGAAGGCGCGGCTGGAGCGGCTGGTCGAATCGATTCGCGCCGTGCTGGCCGCGGCGATCCGGGCCGGCGGGTCGTCCTTGCGGGACTATGCGCGCCCTGACGGCGAGCTTGGCTATTTTTCAAAGCAATGGTGCGTGTATGGCCGCGAAGGCAAGCCATGCCGGTGCGGCGAACCCGTCCGGCGGCGCGTCGATAGCGGGCGTTCGACCTTTTTCTGCCCGAAATGCCAGCGCTGAACGGTTGACGGACCGCCCGACGGGCGCTAAAGGCCGCGCTTTCCCGGGTGCCGACCTTGGTCAGGCGCCCTTTCGTTACAGCAGGATTCGAGGACGTACATGGCGAACACGCCACAGGCGAAGAAGCGTATTCGGCGCAACACGCGTCGCGCGGACATCAATGGTGCGCGGGTCAGCCGCATCCGCACCTTTGTCAAGCGTGTCGAGCTCGCGCTCGACCAGGGCGACAAGGATGCCGCCCGGGCCGCGCTGAAGGACATGCAGCCCGAACTGGCGCGTGGCGTTTCGAAGGGCGTGCTTCACAAGAACACCGCATCGCGCAAACTGTCGCGCCTGTCGAAGCGGGTCGCCGCGCTCGGCTGATACCCGCAAGGCATTTTGCCGCAATGAAAAATGACCTCGCCGGTATTCCGGCGGGGTTTTTTTCGTGCTCTGTCGATCGTGATCGGAACGTTTTTGGAACCTTGTGGAGTTACCACGAGTCGTATCGCACGCCTTGCACGATCTATCTCGTAAGATACTGAAAAATAATGACAATCAAAGAAATTTAACGCATTTCCTGCGCTCTTGGCCTGTCAACTTATATATTTCGGTTCGATGACGGTCGGGCCACTTGATCGACTCGCCACCCTCTTTCTAAACAGTCCTTCCCGGCGTGATGATCTCCGCCGGGATCAAGCGAAGCCTCGCGTGCCAGGCGGATGTCGATTCCGGCTGCGGGGCTTTTTGACCTTTTAACCGGGGAGCCCGGAAACACTGTTTTCCGGGTGGGGGAGAAACTTGTCGCGTGATGGCCGAACAGAATCCCGCACCGTCAAGCGCTAAGGCTGCTGCCTGGGACCGGGTACGCAGGAACCTTCGCGCATCGGCGGGGCAGCGTCTGTTCGACCAGTGGCTGCGCCCGATGGAACTGATCGAGGAGGGCGATGCCCAGACGATTCGTCTGGGGCTTCCCGCCGCGTTCATGACCAACTGGGTACGCAATCATTATGCCGAGCGGCTGACGTTCGAATTCCGTTCGCTGCTGCCCGAAATCCGCGCCGTGTCGGTCGAAACGATTCGCGCCGCCAAGGCACGCCATCTGACCGCCGCCGCACCGACGCCCGTCGCAACCGCGACCGCTTCCCCGGCACAGCCCGCGCCGCGCCCGTCCACAGCAGCGCCCGCCGAACGCCCGCGGTTCGAACCACGCTATTGCTTCGATCGATTCGTCGCCGCTCCGTCGAACCGGGTCGCGCTGAACGCGGCGCGCGCGCTGGCCGAACCGGGAACGCCGCGGTTCAGCCCGCTATATCTCCATTCGGGCACTGGCCAGGGCAAGACACATCTGATGCATGCGATCGGCCAGGCGTTTCTCGACGCCGAACCCGGTGCCACCGCGATCTACATGCCCGCCGAACGGTTCATGTTCGAATTCGTCCAGGCATTGCGCGCGCGCGACACCATCGCGTTCAAGGAGCGGATTCGCGGCGTCGACCTGCTGATGATCGATGACCTGCAGTTCATCGGCGGCAAGGATTCGACGCAGGAGGAGTGCCTCCACACCGTCAACGAATTCATGAATGCCGGAAAGCGGCTGGTAATCGCGGCCGATCGCTGCCCACAAGCGCTGGAAGGCGTCGATCAACGGCTTATCGGCCGTCTGGGATCTGGGCTGGCCGCTGACATTAAATCGCCCGAACGCGATCTGCGGCGCGCGATTCTGGACCGCAAGCTGGCCGATATGGACGGCGCGGCGGTGCCCGAAGAGGTGCTCGAACTGCTCGCCGGGCGAATTTCCAGCAGCGTTCGCGAACTGGAAGGCGCGCTCAACCGCCTCGTCGCCTATGCGCAGCTGATCGGCGAACAGGTGACGATGGATTTCGCGATGCAGACGCTGGGCGAAGTCCTGGCCGGTCCGCAGAGGCGAATCACCATCGACGATATCCAGCGCGCGGTTTCGAACCATTTCGATGTCCGCCCGATCGACCTGATTTCCGCGCGCCGCGCCGTTGTGATCGCGCGCCCGCGCCAGATCGCCATGTATCTGGCGAAGCGGCTGACCACCCGGTCGCTTCCCGAAATCGGCCGCAAGTTCGGTAATCGCGACCATTCGACCGTGATCCACGCGGTGCGCCGGATCGAGGATTTACGCACCAAGGACGCCGAAATCGACCGCGCGGTCCGCACGCTGACCCGCGAACTGGAGGGGTAATTTCGCACTTTTCGCGGAAAATGCGAAAGAAAGTTACCTGTTTCTGTAACGAAATTGCGCCCGCAGATTTTAGACAAGGATCAACAAAGACAGAGCGAGTCGGGCTTACCGGCGCACGCGGATGTAGGACAGCTTTTTGGGTGGATTGGAGACAGACGGGTTTTAGGAAACACCGGGACGATAGCTGCCTAGCGTCTCACTGTCCTGATCTCGCATCATACTCGCGGCGCGCGGCTTCCATGGCCGGCCAGTTCTCACCGATCCA
>NZ_JAHWZX010000019.1 GCF_019351405.1 Stakelama flava | reverse complement strand
GCGCGGGAGCGTCTGCCGGATCGCTGCCAGGCGGTCGGCGAAGTCTTTTTAAAAACGGCGATATCGTCCGGCTTCTGACCACGATGGCGCGGCCGGGCCGAGAGCTTGCGATAACCGAGCGCGCGAAGCTCGCGGCTGAGCGTATGGCGGGCAACCGACAGGCCGAACTCGTCCCAAACCCATTGCGCCAGATCGACCAGGCGCCAGCGCACGACGCCGTGCGCAGCGGGGATCGGACCCGCTTCGACCTGCTCGGCGAGTTGGGTGCGCTGTTCCTCGTTCAGGATCGAGGCCCGCCCCGGTGCCTTGCGGGTCGCCAGACCGTCTGGGCCTTCGGCGTTGAAGCGGATGACCCAGACGGTCTGCAGCGTCACCCCGGCGAGCCTGGCCGCATCGCTCCGGCGGCCGCCGTCCAGGATCGCCGCGATCGCCAGCAATCGGCGTACCTGATCGCCATCACCACAGCGCCGCGCCATCAGGCGCAACTTAGCCGCCGGAATATCCCTTCGAACCTCGATCGCCGCTGCCATCGCGAGCCTCCTTCCGCTCGCGGCAGTGAATCAGATCAGCAGCCAGAAGGGAATCCCGAACCATGAGTCTGGGTTCGCGCGCCTTGGTATTAGCCATCCATACCGGCCTCCTTCACCAGCACGGATACTGCATCACCCCTCAGCCCAGAGGGGAATCCCCAGCGATTCACTTCGTGCGGAAACCGCTTGTCTTATGACATTGCCGTCCGTTTGGGTCATGCTGGATTGCCCGGACCGGGGTGGCCACCCCGGTCCGGGCGGAAGGGGGCGGATCGCGAAACCGCCGGTCGTTCAGGGACCGAGTTAGAGTATGATCGCCCCTTTCTTTTCCTTCAGGCCCGAACGGATACCGGGGTTTTGGACCCGGATGACAAGCATGGGACAGCGGAAAAGATGAGCGACAATCTACCACAGACGATCGGCATCGACATCTCCAAAGCGAGCCTCGACTGCCATGTTCATCCGGTTGGCGCCGAGCGGCAGTTTGCCAACACCATCAAGGGGCACAAGGCGCTGATCGCCTGGTTGCGACAATGGCCGGTCGAGCGGATCGCCTATGAGGCAACCGCAACCTACCATCGGGCGCTGGAGGCGGCGCTGGCCGACTGGCTATCCGAGGCGGACGCGCCAACGTGTGGCAAGCCCTCTACATGCCGGCCCTCGTGGCCGCCCGATACAACCCTGCCCTCAAGGCCAAGTATCAGCAGCTCGTCGCAGCCGGGAAGCCAGCCAAGATCGCCATCACCGCCCTCATGCGCAAGCTCCTCGTCACGGCAAACGCCTTGCTCAAAGCCGATCGATGCTGGACGCAATGTCCAGCTTGATCATCACGGATACTCTAAAGGGGCCTTCCGGCCTTAACCCATTCGCGCTTGGCCGCAGCGACTTGAACCATGGGGAAGGCCTTAATGTCGTCGTCAGGAGCGCCGCGCGCCATCTCGCGCTCCCAGTACCATTCCTGGAAAGTCAAACAGGGAGAACGTCAGGTCACGCAGCCGAACCGGTGGCGTTCAAGGGCAAAGGTAGAGGGACCGCACTTGTATTACGAAATTCGCTTACTGCAAATGAAGTAGACACTTCAACAATCTTAACTTTGCTCGTCAATAGCTTATAGAAAATTTCAAAACCTTCAATGTTAGGAAGTAATACCTTTATAATATAATCCACACTTCCCGATAGTCTATAAAATTCTATCACTTGTGGTATGCTTAAAACTGCCTTCTTGAAGGTTTCGTTCCACTCTTCGGAATGTTCAGCTGCCTTTATATTAACAAAGGCGATCAAGTTAAAACCCATTGATCGAGCGTTTATAAGGGTCACGCGGCCCTTAATTACTCCCTTATCCTCGAACGACTTTATTCTTTTCCAGCAGGCGTTGGTGGAGAGACCAACCTTGTCGGCAATATCCTTGATGGTCGTATTCGCATCTCTCTGAAGGGTCGACAGAATCTTGATATCGATCGTATCGAAATCGTGCATTGGTTCCTCACGCTAGCTCGGCGTTTGTTGGCACGGCGACGAGCGAGGCGCCATCGTGTCGCATGTCTCTATTCCAAAACTAGAGACCCCTGCGTCCTTTGAAAATCCCGAATTGCGCGCGACCCTGGCGTTTCAAATAGCTCATGCAATTCGCCATAAATATATAAATGGCGAACAAAAACTCTTGAAAACTTAGTTTTCATGGTACAACAATCTCTATCAGACGCTTTCGTCTGATATCGGCCTAGGCCGTTTCCGAAGTCGGTGAAGCGCGGGGTGTCCATTTGCAGCACGCAGTGCTGCGAATGTGCGCTGTGACGAACGGTCCAGCGCTGGTGAGTGGTCGATTTCGCGGGCGCGGAGGCTTCAAGGTTAAACTGCGGACGAGATCGATAATTGGGGAAGGAATGAACGATGAAGTGGGGAGCTTCTTGTGTAGTCCTGGCGCTGGAGTTGGTTTGCGCGGAGCAGGCTTCGGCACAGACCGTTACTCGGTACAATTTCGACATACCCAATTCGGTACGTGCTGCGGCAATCCAGGCGATCGCGCATGCGGCAGGAGCGAGCGTGTCTTTCGCCCAGCCGGGAAACAAATCCTTACACGAAGTCATCAAGCCGATACGAGGCAAGCTGACCCTCGCCCAAGCGCTTAGTCAGGCATTGGCCGGCAGCGAATGGTACGTCGAATCCGCCGGTAATGGTCAGGTTCGGATCGCAAGATCTGGCGGCGACGCCTCAGACATTATCGTCACTGGGCAGCGCGACCAGCTGCGCAAGGAAGATTCGAACCTTCTCACCCGATCCGACACCCCGCTGAAGAACACACCCGGCACGATCGTGTCAGTAACGCAGGAAGTCCTCGCATCGCAGAACGTTACCTCTCTTAGCGAAGCGATCCGTAACCTTCCCGGTGTGACCTATACACCGGGTCCGCCAAGCCAGATTGGCTCGCGAGGCGCAACAACCTTGGGTGCATCCTTTACCAGTGGGCTGCGCAACTCGGCAGTCGGTGGAGACGCGCCGACGATCGACGTAGAGTCGATCGAGGTGCTCAAGGGGCCCTCCTCTGTCTTGACGGGAACGGCGGTCGCCGGCGGCTTGGTCAACTTCAACCCAAAGCGCGCGCTCGGCGTCAGTCCCGCAGAATTCGACTTCGCCGTCGGTAGCGACAAGTATATTCGCGGGTCGGTGGACGTGGGCGGCGCTATTTCTTCTGACAATCGCCTAAATTGGAGATTTGTCGGTCTGTCCGAATATGCGGATCATCAGGACAACGGAGGCAATGCGCCGCACTCCTATGTCGCCGATGCGATCTTCGGCTATCGCGATCATGGCTGGAAAATTGACGCGAGTTCGCAATTCTATGACACGCGGATAGTCTACGGCCGATTGTATTACGACGACCTGACGACCAACACCGTCAAACCCGTGACCGCTTTTTCCAACGACGACAATTATTACCGGACCAAATCGCTTTCGCAGAACTTGAGCCTAGAGCGCGATCTGACGTCCTCGAAGAAATTCACGCTCCGCCTTCGGTCTCGACTACGATATCAATATGCCGAGCAGACTCTTCAAAATCAGCTGTACCAAGGCACATATAATATTGGCCTGCCGCAAATTCAGGAGCTTGTGACCGGCAATAGCAGCTTTTCGAAAAACAAGCAGTTCAGTTCGTCGACTGATATCTACGCGAAACTCGCGACCGGACAATTGACGCAGCAATTTATCGTCGCGTTCGATTACGCGTGGCAAAATGCCAACCAGTTGGCGCGATCCTACAGTGCCTTCGTTCCTTCGCAGCCGGCCACGCTTGAACCGCTTCCTGACGACAATACGTATGGCCGCAGTACCCTCCACGCGACTCGGAAGGACTATGGCGTTGTCGTGCAGGATCAGATTGCCTGGGGCGCGTTCCACGCCCTTCTAAGTCTGCGGCAGTCTTGGTTCGACCTGACGAGCCGCCAGCAATTTATCTACACGCCTAATATCTACAATAACAACGCGGATCAGCGTATCAGTAAACTGCTACCGACGGGTGGCGCGGTGTATGAACTGACCGACTGGGCATCTATTTATTACACCTATCAGAAGGCAATCACGCCCCCGCAACTCAACATACAGACCTATCCCGGCAACCCGTTTCCGCCCAGTATCAGCACGGGACATGAAGCGGGCGTCAAGATGGAGTTGTTCGGTGGCCGTATCTCGCTGACAGGGGACTATTTTCGCAAGTCAAACAACAATCTTCCGCTCGTCGACCCTGCTCACGCGGGCTTCTACATCGCAGGCCCAGGTCAGAAGTCCGAAGGCTTCGAGATCAATCAGAGCGGCAAGATCACACCGACGTTATTTTTGCAGAGTGGTTTCGCCTACACGGTGTCGAGGGATTCCAAGCCGCTAATCTCGGCGCCGCGTTACCAAGCCAACGCGTGGATTTTGAAGAATTTCAAGCTTGGCGACGGGCAGATCGATTTGGGTTTTGGTGGCAACTACCAGGATGGCACCAATCTCGTTCTGACCAACTACAGCACCGGCGTTACGACATATCCCAAATTCCCGCAGAAGTACCTCCGGTTCGACGCCGCGATCGGCTACAAGAACGGTCCGTATAAGCTCAACCTGACGGTCAACAATTTGTTCGACCGCTTCAACATCTATACGCCGTTGGTCGCCACGAACCTTTATCAGGGCGTAGGACGCGAGTTTCGCCTCGTATTCACGACGGCATTGCCCCGGTGAGGTAGATAGTGGCAGCAAGCGTATCCGATATCGGCGCCGACAGCGTCGTTGATACCGAATGTCCCCCAGAGACCGATCGTCGAGGTGTCTGGGGCGACGTCGGCTACATTTTCCACCTGATTGCGTTTCACATCAGGCGGGACGCGGTGCCTGCGTTACTGCTTTGGGTGGTCGTGTTGGGCGCAGGCGCGGTCGGATCATTCGTGCAATTGCGATATATCCGGGAACTGGCAAACGTCACCAACGGCCTTGTTGCGAGTGATCGCTCTTTGGTGGTTGCCGCGCTTGCTGCGGCATTGGCTTTCATCGTGCTGACCGCCGTGCACCACGGCTTGCAAACGGTTTTTAACTATACCTTTCGCATCCGTATGAGGACGGTGCTGACCAGCGATTTACTTGGCCGGTGGCTCGGCGGCAGCAGCTTCTATCGTCCATCGCAAGGTGCAACCTTGGATCACCCGGAGCAGCGGGTGCAGGAGGACGTTTACAACTTCTGTCAGTATCTCGTCCAGCTGGTCCCAAGTCTTGTCACCGCTGTCACCTCCTTTTACCTCTATTCCGATCAACTTTGGCTGTTGTCGACGCCGTTGCCAATTCCAGTGCTTGGCATTGGGCAGATCGTACTACCCAAGGGGCTTTATGTTCTCGCGCTGGTCACCGCGGTCGTGGCGACGACCAGTGCCCACCTGATCGGTCGTATCTACACGCGCCTGGATGTGGTGCGGCAGCGGATCGAGGCAGGCTTCCGCCACGATCTCGGCCAGGCTCGCGAATTTGCCGAGCAAATCGTGCTCGGCGGCGGGCAGGCGATCGAAGAATCCCGCGCGCGACACGATTATGCGCTCATCCAACGCAACTGGAAGCCATATACGGGTGCGGCCGCATCACTTGAGACGGTACGCGTCCTGATCACGTTGCTGGTAACGATCATCCCGACCTTTATTCTCTTTCCGCTAGTATTGGCGGGCAAGATGCAAGTCGGCGATCTGACCATCGCCGGGGTGGCGTTCGGCGCCGTATATCAGGCGTTCGGCAGCGTCTCGACCAACTATCCGACATTCGCGCTGCTGCGATCGGCCTCGCAGCGTATTCGGATGATGGACGCTTCCCTGTCTTATCGGCAGCCCTCCGGGTTCGTACACGTCGCCGCCGATGGACCGACTTTCTCGGCGCATGATCTGAACGTGGAATCGGTGACGGGCGATACGCTGTTCAAGCTTGGAAATCTCACGATCCGCCCTCGCGAACGCTGGCTGGTGCGCGGCATGTCCGGAGCGGGCAAGAGCACCTTCTTCCGTGTCATGGCGGGGCTGTGGCCTTTTGGATCGGGGACGGTGGAACATCCGTCCGGCGAGATGAGAGTGATGTTCCTGCCGCAGACGCCATATCTGCCAAACGGTACACTGGCGGAACTGCTGAGCTATCCGGACGCTCGCGGCGCCTTCAGCGAGGCGGATTATCGCAAGGTGTTGTCGGATGTGCGGCTGGAACGGTTGGTCGGCGACATCAACGAAGCGCGCGCATGGGCGAAGCGACTCTCGCCGGGCGAGCAGCAGCGCGTGGTGTTCGCGCGCGCACTGCTCCAGAAACCGGATTTCCTGTTCCTCGACGAAGCGACCAGTTCGCTCGATCCTTTGACTGAAGCGGCGATGTTCGAGGTTCTCGCCAAACGAACGCCGGAAGTTGCGCTGGTCACCATCGCGCATACCGATCGCTTGTCGGACCATCACACACATCAGTTGCAGATCGACGACGGGCTGGCCGTCGCCACACGGCTGCAAACAGGAAGTCAGGTTCCTTTGAATCCCAATGACGGGAAAAGACATGATTGAGCAAGAGACAGCTGAGCCCCCCGCAATCGATGAAGACGTGGCGCTTTTCCTCGACGGTTCAAACCCCGCGGCGTTGATCGGCTGGGCGGAAGCGCAAGGCATCGAGGCGGGCGCTGTTCTGCTGGCAAGCGAATTGGCCAGAATGTCCGAGGCGGGCCAAGTGCCCTTCGTCGCCGCGTTCATCGCCGAGCGTCGCAGCAGTCGAGACATTGCGTTGCGCTGGATGCTGTGGCTGTGGAGCGACGCCGAGGCGCCGGTCTGTGCACGCTTCACGGACACGGCCGATCGGGAGGCGGCCGAGCTGATCATCGACATGCACCGGCGCGTACTTGCCGGGGAGACGATCGAGGCTGGCGAATGGCGAGCGGCGCGCCGGCGCTTCATGGCGGCGATATCACCCAGCGCGCTCACGGCAGCGGTCGACACGATCGTGTCGTCGATGTGGGCGATGCAGACCACGCCAGGCGCTATCGCCGACGCGGCCCGAAGCTGGATCAAGCAAACGGCGGAAGTCGACGCACTGGCACCGGCAGACTGGACCGCCGCCGAGCACGACCGGGTCACCACGATCTGGGATGAGTACGGGATCGAGCAGGCTCGTCACAACCGGAGGCTCCGTGACGAATCCGACGAAGCCTACTCTGCCCGGATGCAGGAATACACGCGCGACCATCCTCTCAACCTCACGGCTGAGGACTGGTCGCACTGGAATGCCTGGCAGGATCATTATCGGCGCTTGACGGCGCTGCGCACCGCGGAACTGCGGCGTGGGCTGCTGAGGATTATCGCAAGCTAAGTCTGGGGTTTCCCCCTCCGAACGCGATTTTCGGGTCGGATACAATCACTATCAAAGCAAGGGCATTACCATGGCGAACATCGAAAAGATTACTGACGCGAACTTCTCGGAGAAGGTTCTTGGGGCCGATCGCCCGGTTCTGGTGGACTTCACTGCCGCTTGGTGTGGTCCCTGCAAGGCGATGGCGCCCGCAGTCGAGGATATCGCCCGGGAATATGACGGCGAAGCCACAGTCTATCTGATGGATATCGACGAGAGCCCGGACACGCGCCACGGCCAGGGGATCATGGGCGTGCCGACGTTTATGATATTCAATCATGGGGAAATGATCGAACGCTTCAGCGGAAGCATGAGCCGTTCGAAGCTGGCTGCGGCGCTGGAGGCCGTGGTGGCGGACGCCGGATGAGCCAGAACCGGAGCAGCCTGCTCGCGTTGATCGACAATGCCGAGCGAAGCGGGAAGGCGGATTCGGCCTTGCCCTTCTACGCCACTCCCGCGTCGGAGATCGCGGCCTTCGCGTCGCAACACGCGCTCGACATCAGCTTTGTCTACCTCGTCATGACGTTCGCCACCGGCGACACCGCTGTCTGGCGCCGGATGATCGAGGCCCTTCCCGAGGATGCCGATACGCGTCTGGTGACCGTCCGTTGGATTTCCTGGCTTTGGGACGATCCCGAGATCGGCTTTCGAGCCAGAATTCAGGATTCGGTTATGCGGGCCAATGGCGATGCCATCTGTGCCCTTCACCACCGGGCAATTCGGGGCGAACCGGTCGCGCGCAGCGCGTGGCGGCAGGCGCGGGCGAAGCTGCTGCCTTCCGGTGACAGTGACGCGGTAGAAGCGGCGGCGGCCGAAGGAATTGCTGCGGCCGCATGGGATCTGGATCGTTCGCCGGGTGTGGCGACCGACATGATCTATCCGTGGAAAGCGATCTTGTTCGCAGAGATTGGCCGAGACCTGGAATGGGATACCTCGAAGCAGAAAGCAGCGGACGAACGTCGCAATCATATGGTCGCAGCCGCCAGAGCCCATGCGGAGGCGGCGGTCGAAAAGGCCCGGAAGCTTGGCGAGCTATCGTCGGAGCAACTGGAGAACGTTGCAACCAGCCCGCTATATCAGAACGCCTATAATCAGGGTGCTAACGACTTCCTGACGCAGTTTCCGTCGGAACTGGATCGATACGGCGACCGTACGCGCGTCGCGGTTGCTGATCTTTACCGGCAAGGCCGGGAAGGTCTTTTGCAGCAAATAGAGTCGCTGTCGGCAGCGCCGGTATCAACCGCCACCTGACATTGTCATGATCGTAGTTTTTTCGACCGCCGCATGCGCCGCCGTCGCTCAGGCAGGGCGCGGTGCCCTGGGGATTTCCAATCGGGACAAGGGTCTTGCAAGGCACTGAAAAGGGGTATCTGCTGAACAGCCGGGGTGATCTGTCGCAGATCGCGCGGAATGCCGCCAACCGGGCATTGGCTTTGGGTGCGCAGGAAGTCGTTGCCTCGGCCACCGAGATGGCGGGCATCGTCATGCGCGCCCGGCGCGGTGTGTTTGAAAACGCGGTGCGCGAGGGCGCGCAATTCGTGACAATCCGGGTGTTCCACCGCGGCCGGATGGGCACCGCGACTACCGCTGCGCTGGACCCTGATGCGATCGACCTTACGGCTGGGCGGGCGATCGCGATCGCGCAGACAGTCGAGTCTGATCCCGACGCCGCTCCTGCTGACGACGAATGGTTGGCGCGCTCGGCACCTGAAATCGAGATGTTCGTGCCATCCGGCCTGTCCGCGCAGGACCTCGGTCGGATTGCGCTTGAAATCGAGGCGGGATGTATCGCGGAGGGTGAAGATGCCGTTCGTGTTGGCGAGGCGGGGGCTGCCAGCGTCGATGCATGCTCGGCGATCGCGATCGGCCGCGACTTCGATCGATCACTGATCGGGTCGCGCCACGACCTTTGGTGCACCGCTCTTGGCGAGCGCGATGGTATGATGGCGCAGGACAGCTGGTCCAGCACCGACCGGCGCCTGTCGCAGCTCCAGTCGGCCGCATTGGTCGGCGCGACAGCGGCGGATCGGGCGCGGCGTAAACTCGGTGGGCGGGCGCTGACGACGCGGACCTGCCCGGTGCTTTTCGACGCCACCGTTGCCGCCAGCCTGGTTCATGAGATCGTCCGCGCGCTTGGCGGTCATGCTCAGGTGCGGGGGGCGACGTTCCTCGGCGGCGGAATCGACAGTCAGGCATTGGCCGACCACATCGATTTGCTGGAGGATCCGTTCGAACCGTTTGGCCTCGCCAGCGGGGCCTGTGACGGCGAGGGCGTCGTCAGTCTCCGTCGGCGCGTCATCGCGGGCGGACGGGTGCAGGGATATTTTCTTTCCTGCCTCTATGCCCGCAAGCTGGGTCTTGTCCCGACGGGCAACGCGGACGGACCGCGCAATCTTCATTTCACCAGCCGAGATCGCGCCGAACCACTGGACGCGATGCTACGACGAATGGGCCGCGGGCTATGGCTGACCGAGCTGATCGGTGGTGCCGTCGATCCCGTCTCCGGTGCTTATTCCAAAGCGGCCGCCGGGTTCTGGATCGAGGATGGTGAAGTGGCATTCCCGGTGCAGGATATCACCATTGCCGGGGACCTCCCCGTCATGCTGCGACAGATCGTTGCGATCGGCAGCGACGTCCATCGCAACGGTGCCGTGCGGACCGGATCGGTTCTGATCGAACGGATGCGCGTGTCGGGCCGCTGAAGGCAAGATGGAGGAAAACAGGATGTCGCTCGAAGACTCGCTTTCGCAAGCGAACGCGCTGGCCATTGCCGAACGACAATTGCTGGCGCCATCTGACCTGACCCGAACGTCGCTCGACGTCGCTCTTGATCGATTGCTCGGCAACGGCGCGACATATGCCGACCTGTATTTCCAGGCCGGGCAGTCCGAAACGTGGAGCCTGGAGGACGGCAGGGTCGCTGCCGGCAATTTCGCTATCTCACAGGGCGTTGGGGCGCGGGCGGTGATCAGCGATCAGACCGCTTTTGCCTATTCGAGCGCGATGACCCCCGACGCGATCGATACGGCCACCGGGGCGGTGCGCAGTATGCTTCTGCACGGTGACGAAGCCCGCCGGGCGGGCGGGGTCAGGATCGAAGCCGATCCTGCGCGGCCGCTTCTCTACACGGTCGACAATCCGTTGGAGGGGATGAGCGCGGCGGAAAAAATTTGCCTTCTGCAAGAGGTCGACCGCCGCTGCCGCGAGGCTGACTCGCGTATCGTGCAGGTATCGGCGCAGCTCCAGGCCTCACACACCTGCGTCTTGGTTGCGGGAAGCGACGGTTGCATCGCTGGCGATGTACGGCCGCTGGTGCAGTTGATCGTTACTGTCGTCGCACAGGCCGGTTCAAAGCGGGCCATGGGCAATGGGGTCGAAGGGGGCCGGATCACCCTCGCAGGCTTTTATGGCGAACGGCTTGACCGCGTCGTCAGTACCGCCGTCCGCATTGCGCTGATCAATCTCGACGCTCGGCCTGCCCCGTCGGGGGTCATGTCGGTCGTCCTGGGCAACGGCTTTCCCGGCGTGCTTCTTCACGAAGCTGTCGGCCACGGGCTGGAAGCGGACGCGCATCGCAAGCGGACCTCGGTTTTCGCCGATCGGATGGGGTCATCCATTGCGGCGAAGGGTGTCACCGTGATCGATGACGGGACGATCCCCGAACACCGCGGCTCGTTGAACGTCGATGACGAGGGCGTACCGAGTGCGCGAAACCTTCTTATCGAAGACGGCCGTCTTGTCGGTCTGATGCAGGACCGCACCAGTGCTGCGATCATGGGCGCGACGCCGTCGGGAAACGGGCGGCGGCAAAGCTACGCGCACTTGCCGATGCCACGCATGACCAACACCTATCTCGCTGCCGGCGAGGCGGACCCCGCGGACATCGTTCGGTCGGTGCAAAAAGGTATCTATGCGCCGCAGTTCGGTGGCGGGACCGTCGACATCACCAGCGGCCAGTTCAATTTTTCCGCCACCGAGGCTTATTTGATCGAGGAAGGCCGGATCACCGCCCCGATCCACGGTGCCACATTGATCGGCATGGGGCACGAGGCCCTAGCGCACGTCTCAATGGTCGGCAACGATCTGCGCCTCGCGGATGGCGTATGCGGCAAGGACGGCCAGACAGTACCCGTCTGCGTCGGCCAGCCCACGT
The DNA here is from genome assembly GCF_019351405.1 of Stakelama flava. Taxonomy (GTDB): domain Bacteria; phylum Pseudomonadota; class Alphaproteobacteria; order Sphingomonadales; family Sphingomonadaceae; genus Sphingomonas; species Sphingomonas flava_A. The sequence continues at coordinate 26,236 of NZ_JAHWZX010000019.1, read as the reverse complement.
TGCGTATCGACGAGATGGTCGTTGGGGGCACGGCCTGAGATGCCGGATCAGTTCAATTCCATCGACGACAAACTTGCCGTCGTCTCTGCAAAAACCAAGGCAAGTAGCCAGGGCTGTTTATCTCAAGCGTTCCATTTCTTCACAACAACAGCCGTGGCGACGCCGGTTTTCCCCTTCACTCATAGGTGTGTCCATGAATTCGCTGCTCGATCCACTATCCTTGCCTGATTTCCCCTCGCTGACGCCGCGAGCGATTGAGGCTGCGCTCGACGAGGGAATAGCGGCACATCAGGCAGTGATAGCCGATCTTATCGCCCGGCGTCCTGAGAATTTCGCCGATCTCTGGCTTCCCTACGAGCGCGCCGAAACCATGCTAGACGCTTTATGGTCGGGCGTCAGTCATCTGCAGGCGGTCGCCGACACGCCCGAGTTGCGGGCCGCCTATGTCGCCGGGGAAGAGCGACTGGTAGCGAACAGAATGGCGGTCAGTCAGAGCCGCGAACTCTATGACCTTTTCGCGGCGCTCGTCGCGACGCCGGGCTTCGCCGATCTGCCGACGAACGACCGCGTGGCGGTGGAGCGCGCCATACGCAACTTCATGCTCTCCGGCGTTGCGCTGGACGCTGAAGCGAAAGAAAGCTTCGGTGCGATCTCGGTCGAACTCTCTTCACGCATGACCGCATTCGGCAGCGCGGTACTCGACGCGACCGACGCGTGGTTTGCTCACATCACCGATGAAGCCGAATTGGTCGGCATCCCGGCGGCCGACAAGGCGATGTTCGCGCGCGCCGCAGCCTCGCGCTCCCTGCCTGGTTGGGCGGTGACGCTTCAGCAGCCGAGCGTCAACGCGGTGCTGACCTTCGCCGAAAATCGCGACCTTCGCGCCCGCGTCTATCAAGCCTACGGCACCCGCGCATCCGACCAGGGACCCCATGCCGGCCAGTTCGATAACTCGGCGCGGATCGCACGTATCCTCGAATTACGGCATGAAGCAGCTGCCCTGCTCGGCTTTACCGATCCCGTCGCTTTGTCGCTGGCGACGAAGATGGCAACCGATGCCGAGGAGGTCCTCGCCTTCCTGCGGGATATTGCCCGTCGCGCGAAGCTTTCAGCCGAGCGCGAACTCGCCGAATTGCGCGAGTTCGCCGCAGATGCGCTTGGCATCATGGACCTGGAGCCCTGGGATCTCGCGTTTGCGTCGAACCGTTTGCGCGCTGACCGCTACGCGATCGATGAACAGCGGGTGCGCGCCTACTTCCCGGTCGAAAAAGTGCTGGCCGGGTGGAAACGTCTGTTGAACGATCTGTTCGGTATCCGGCTTCGCCTTCGTGATGACGTGCCGCTCTATCATCCCGACGCCCATTATTATGACGTGGCTGACGACGATGGCGTTGTGATCGCCGGCCTCTACGTCGACCTTCATGCGCGCGAGGGCAAGCGCGGCGGCGCGTGGATGGATCAGGCTCGCTCGCGACTCGCCGACGGCAATGCGGTGGGGCTTCCCGTCGCCTATCTCGTTTGCAATTTCGCGCCGACCGGCGGCGAAACGCCATCGCTTCTCAGCCATAAGGACGTGATCACGCTGCTGCATGAGACAGGTCATGCGCTGCATCTGCTGCTGACGCGGGTCGACCGTCCCTCGATCGCAGGCACCAGCGGATTTGAATGGGACGCAATCGAACTGCCGAGCCAGTTGATGGAGGACTTCGCGTGGGATCGCGCGATCCTCAAAGGAATGTCTGGTCATCACGATACCGGAGAGAAACTGCCGGATTCCCTGTTCGATCGCATGGTCGCCGCGCGCAATTTCCAGTCGGCTATGCTCCTCATGCGCCAGATCGAATTCTCTCTGTTCGACATCCTGCTGCATCTCGGCACGTTGGGCAGCGATCCGATTGAAGTTATCGAGGCCGTGCGCGACGAAGTTGCCGTGGTTCGCCCTCCTGCATGGCATCGCTTTCCTCACGCCTTCAATCATATCTTCGCCGGCGCCTATGCTGGCGGATTTTACAGTTATCTCTGGGCCGAAGTACTTGCCGCCGACGGGTTCCAGCGTTTCGTGGAGGCTGGCCTGATCGATCGTGCGACGGGTGACGCGCTGCGCGCCGAAATCTTTTCGCGCGGTGCCTCCCGGCCCGCTGCCGAAAGTTTTCGGGCGTTTCGCGGTCGTGAGCCCGACCCCGCGGTGATGCTGCGCCGGCGGGGTCTGGTGGACGAGGTGGCGGCATGAACAACGCTGCCGTCGAGACGTGGCGCGCCGACGCTGTCCGTCGCATCGAGGCCGATTTCAACCGCTCGGCCGACACGCACCTCATCCGCATGGATTTACCGCGCCACCCCGGCATTGTTTTATCTCAAGGATGAAAGCAGCCACCCTACCGGCAGTCTCAAGCATCGTCTGGCGCGCTCATTGTTTCTCTACGCGTTGTGCAATGCCTGGATCGGTCCGGAGACTTGCGTCATCGAGGCGTTGTCGGGGTCGACTGCGGTAAGCGAGGCCTATTTCGCGAAAATGCTGGGCCTGCGTTTCATTGCAGTGGTCCCGGCGGCGACGGCCGCGCCCAAGCTCGACGCCACCATATCCATGCGGTCGAGGTTCCCCGCACGGTCTACGACGAGGCGCACCGGCTGGCCGCCGAGGCGGGCGGCCATTATCTCGATCAGTTCACCTATCCCGAGCGCACGCGAATCCGAAGATCGAGATGATCTGGAACGCGCAGGTCGCCGAGGTTCTGGGCGACGGTCGGGTCGTTATCGAGTTGGCGCTGCGTGATACGGTCCAGGGCACGCAGAAGGCGCTCACGGTCGATGAACTGTTCGGCGCCATCGGCCATCATCCGGCGGAAGTTTTGGCCGGTCATCTTCGCATGGATGACGAGGGCTATATCCTTGTCGAGCCGGTTCGGTTCGGACCAGCGTGGAAGGCATCTTCGCCGCCGGCGACGTGCAGGATCGCGTCTTCAGGCAAGCCGTCATTGCCGCCGAAATGGGCTGTATGGCCGCACTCGAAGCCGAACGATTTCTCGCTGCGCACAATTCTGACGCAACCGCCGCCCTCGATGATAACGAAAAACAGTCGGACATCGCTTAGGCTCAGGACCTATTAAATCGCTTGCATGAAGGTCTCGGCTGATTCACTTGCGGCGTCGAGGAGGCGTTGCCGATGTCCGAACCATGGTTGCTGAGCGAGGCGCAGATGCGCCGGATAGAGCCATACTTTCCCTTGTCGCACGGCATCCCGCGGGTCGACGACCGGCGGATCGTGAGCGGCATCATCTTCGTGATTCGCAACCGTCTGCGCTGGCGCGATGCACCGCCGGCCTACGGGCCGCACAAGACGATCTACAACCGCTTCATCCGCTGGAGCCGTCTGGGCGTGTTCAACCGCATCTTCGCCGAACTGGCAGCGAAGGGCGGCAAGCCCGACCGACTGATGATCGATGCGACCCATCTGAAGGCCCATCGCACCGCCGCCATCGTCACCTACTGGCTCCCACAATGAGTCCTGACCCTAATCCACAGCTGTGGTGGGCTCTGTTCGGACGATCAGAGTACCGCCCGCAACCAGCTGCTGATGGATGAGGCGAAAATCGCGCAGTGGCTGGCCGTTGAAGGATGCACTCACGACCCGCCCGTCAGCGGGGCCGGAGCGTTTGATAGTTAGCGCTCGTCCCGGCGCAATCTGAACGCGCGCATGGCGGAAGGCCGGCGTCGTCACGACATACCAGGGCTCGCCCGGCACCAGCGGATACAGCCCGAGCGAGGCGAAGACATACCAGGATGTCATCGCCCCCGCATCATCGTCCATGCCGTCGGCAAAGCCTTCGGGCGAGAGCGCGAAGCTGGGGCCGATAAAAGGCTGGGTGCGTTTGCGGCTGTTGACATAAGGATGTGCGATCGGCTGTGTCAGGATCGTGCGGACCAGATCCGCCGTCGGTTGCGGACGACCAAGGGTGGCGAAGAACCAAGGCACCTGTATATCCGGCTCATTCGTCATGTTGAACAGATTGGCGTCGAAGAAATGATTGAGCTGGGCAAGCATCTTGTCGCGCCCCAGCGTCGCCTCGATCCAGGGCAAGTCGAATACCGGCGCCCAGCGATATTGCCACAGCGTCCCCTGATACAGGCCATGCGCCTTCACCACATCGGCATCGGCGCCCAGCGGTTCGAACACCCGGCGCCACATCGCGCGATAGCCATGCGCCCGGTCGAGAAAGCGCGCTGCAAGATCAGTATCGCCCAGATCGCCCGCCAGCTGCCCCGTCGCCCAATCGTCATAAGCCGCCTCGATCTGCTGGTCAGGGGTGCTGCGTTCCAGCCGATCGCTATCGGCGATCATGCCGCGCAGCGCCGCCTGCGCATCGAAACCGTCAATCCCCTTTCGGCGCATATCGAGCAGTGCGATTCCGGCATGTTCGGTGCGCACCGTGATAAAGGGTTCGTGCGCGCTCGCCCATTGCGGCTTGCCCGCAGCGTACAGCGCGACGAGCGAGCGGGCGATATCGGCGCTGCATTCGGGCTGAAGTAGTGCCAGAAGCGGCAATTGGGTGCGGTAATTGTCCCATAGCGACCAGCTGGCATAGCGGGTCGTTCCCGGCGCCGACTTCGCTATCCGCCCGTCGCTTTCGCGGTGACGGCGGTCGGGATCGTCAATCGCGACCGGTGTGGCAAAGACGCGAAACAGCGAGGTATAGAATAAGGCACGCTGCTGCCAGGGACCCGCGACCGCCACGCGCCCCAGCGCTTCATTCCACGCATCGCGCGCAGCCGCGGCGACGCTATCGAACGAACGGTCGCCCAGTTCGGCGTCGCGCACCAGCGCCGCGCCGTCGCTATCGACGCTCGACAGGCCGGTGCGGACCTCGATCACATCGCCCGCCGCGACGGTGATCGGCAGTGCCATTACGCCTGCACCCTGCGCCGTCAGCGCTCCATCAAGCGGATGACCGTTGCGGGTGACGCGGCTCGCCGTGTAAATCGTATAGATGCCCTGATCGCACACCGTGCCTGCGCTGAGCTGAGCGCGCACATCGTTCGCACCGCTCGTCAGCCAGCGAGTGGCGTGACGGGTGGTATAGCTATGCCCGCCATCGATGCGCAGCAGGACCTGCCCGGCCTTGGGGACAGTGAAGCGCAGCAATCCAGCGCCGCGCGTCGCGGTCATCTCCGCCGCGATATCGTCGCCATAGCGGACCGAATATCGACCTGCCCGCGCGCGCTGACTCGCCTCCAGGATTGGGGCTGCGGCGGGCGCTCCGGCATAATCGAGTGAGATCATCAGATCGCCGCCCGCCCCGCCGCATCCCACGCCGATCGCGCGGGTGTGGGAAAAACCGAGCAGAACAGGTGCGCTGAACGCATAGCCATTATGGTTGTGCGGTTCGGTATCCGGGCCGAGCTGGACCATGCCGAACGGCACATTCGCCGCCGGCGTCAATTGTCCCGAATCGCCCATCGTGCCAACAAAGGGATCGACCAGATCGGCGGGGGGCGCCGCCGGTCCGACCGGGGCGGGCTGGACCGAAGACAGGGCGGCAAGCGCAAGCAGGGCAGTGATCATCGTCAGGGGTCTAGCGTATCACGCGGATCCTGTCGCAGCGATAGTGAAGAAGGTTTTGAATTCAAGGTCATAAGGTGAAAGCCGCCGGCCGATAGCCGAGTTCGCGCGCATTGCGTTCGGTAAAGGCGGGGCTTTCGATATAAGCGCTTTGTTCGCGATCGGTGACGATCCGCGCATCACTGTCCAGCGGAATGGCGAGATCATCGAAGCGCCGGGTGGCGTTGCACAAATTGGTCGTGGTGCAGCGCGTGCGGTTCCATAATGATGCGATCAGCCGGAATGCCATAGGGACCGATCAGCGCGCGGCGTATCTCGACCGCTTCGAAAAAATCGCTGCCGCGCGGATGTACTGCACTGCCCGATACGAGGATGAAAGGAGTCATGCCCTGACGGAATCGCAGCGCCGTATCTTCGGGTCCCGCTCCGGGAACGATGAGCGTGGTATAGCGCCATTTGGAACACTCCGTCTGCGCGGCAATCGTCCGGGCAGACGCATTCTGGATCGAATCCAGATCGGAAAAGGCCAGCGCTTCGTCGCGATCGGGTGTGATTTCTGATTCAGAATCGGTGCTGGTGAAGGAGGCCGGCATGGATGGCTCACACGCTTTCGATGGATTTGCGCGTCCGACTTCTTGCGACGGTTGATAGTGGGCTGAATTGCCGTGCAGCGGCGATCCGGTTTGGTGTCGCGCCTTCGACAGCGATCCGCTGGCAGGCCCAACGGCGCGAGACTGGCGACTTTGCCCCGAAGCTCCAAGGCGGCGATATGCGCTCGCGCCGGGTGGAAGAGCGTGCGTCAGACATCCTTGCTATCTGGGAGGCGCGCAATTCCCGGCGCTGCTTCAGTATGTCGGGGCGGTCTTGCTCGATTGCATGGCCAGTCTTTTTTGCGCGTCATTCCCCGACGCAATGGTTCGAAGGTCAGATCGATCTGGAGCCGGAGCGTCTCGTGTTCATCGACGAGACCTGGACCGCCACCAACATGACCCGTAGCCATGGCCGCTGTCCGAAGGGCGAGCGGCTGCGAATGGGCTTCCCGCACGGTCACCGCAAGACCACCACGCTGGTGGCGGGACTGCGCATGACAGGCATGGTCGCGCCGATGGTGCTGGACGGGCCGATCAATCCTGTCCTGAGCGACTGCCGCAGGCAGGCAGTCGAAGGGGGCGACTGGTTCGAAGCCTATGTCACCCAGGTGCTGGTACCCGAACTGTGCCCCGGCGACGTGGTCATCATGGACAACCTCTCGAGCCACAAGCGGGCATCGGTGCGCGAAAGAATCGAGGCCGCAGGCGGGGACTGTCAGTAATTTTGTGCGCGAGGCCATAAGATGGAATGGAAAGGACCATCGATATGGCAACCGACAAGGATGTGCTGGACCAGCTTCTGGCTGGGCGTGATCCGCAGGAGCTGTTTGCGAAAGACGGCCTGCCGGACGAGTTGAAGAAGGCATTGTCGGAACGGATGCTGGCAGCGGAGTTAGACGATCACTTGGGATGGGAAGCCGAGGCCGGCGCCGATAATCGACGCAACGGCAGCTCGAAGAAGACGATGCTGACCGGCACGTCGAAGGTGACGCTGGATATTCCGCGTGATCGATCGGGAACCTTCGATCCCAGGCTGATCGCCAAATACCAGCGGCGGTTCCCGGACTTCGATACGAAGATCATCTCGATGTATGCGCGCGGGATGACGGTGCGCGAGATCCGCGGACACCTCGATGAGCTTTACGGGATCGACGTATCGCCGGATCTGATCTCGACGGTGACCGACGCCGTGCTGGAGACGGTCGCCGAATGGCAAGGTCGACCGCTCGACGCCTGCTATCCGCTGCGTCGTCGGGTCGATGATCCGCCGGATCATCGCCTGATCCTCCTCCGTCTTTGACGCAATCAGGGTCAAAATCCGCGATGAGGGCTTTGTCCGCAACAAGCTTGTCCTGAGCGCCTGCCTTGGCAGGCAGTCGAAGGGGCGGTTTACATCGCGCTCGGCATATTGCCCGACGGAACGAAGGAAATCCTCGGCATCTGGATCGAGCAAACCGAGGGCGCCAATTTCTGGATGCGCGTGATGAACGAGCTCAAGAACCGGGGCGTCGCCGATATCCTGATCGCCGTCGTTGATGGTCTGAAGGGCTTCCCGGACGCTATCAACGCCGTCTTCCCAGAAACGGTCGTTCAGACTTGCATCGTGCATCTGATCAGAAACAGCATGAGCTTCGCATCCTGGAAGGACCGCAAACCGATCGCCCAGGCGCTACGCAGCGTCTACCGCGCGAAAAATGCCGATGCCGGCCTGGCGGCGCTGGAGGCTTTCGAGGAAGGTCATTGGGGACGGAAATATCCTGCTATCGCCCGGCGCACGCTCTTGGCGAGCATCACCGTGCGATACCGTCACCGATGTAGACGGCGTGCCCTCGAGGGTCGTCGTCCCATAGCCCCTGGCGAGCACGACCTTGCCGTTTTCGACGATCGCGACGCCGATCGCCGGCGTTTCGGATGCCGTGCGGATCGCCTCGACCCGCGCGTCGAAATCCTTGGGCGGATCGGCAAGCACGGGCGCGGCCGGCGGCCGACAGCGGAAGCGCGAGCAGCAGCAGTTCTTCATGACACTCTCCCTTGTTCGCGCCGGCGGCGGGTCCCCCGCTCGCTCAATCGGCGTGTACGCGGCTCATGATCGCGAGGATCGCGGCGGCCAGCAGCAGCGCGGCCATTCCGATTCCGAAGAAGACGGTTGCCGGGATGACGCCCCAATAGGCGCCCATGATGCCGGCGAGCATGCTGCCGACGAACTTCGCAAGGTACCAGGCGCCCATCAGCATCGCCGCGATCTGCACCGGCGACAGCCGCCCGATCAGCGAGAGCCCGACGGGGATCACGAACAGTTCGCCGAGCGTCAGCATCACGAAATAGCCGAGCACCCAGATCATGCTGACCGGCTGCCCGGCGCTCGCATAGGCGATCGCCCCGCCGATCATCACCGCCATCGACAGGCTCGAAATCAGGCAGCCGACGCTCATCCGCCCGAACAGCACGGCCAGGCTGTCGCCCTTGTTCCGGCGTTGCCAGTGCCGCATCAGGAACGGCGTCAGGATGATGATCAGCGCCGGGTTGATCGACTGGAACCAAGTCGCAGGCACTTCCATTCCGCCGAATAGCGAGACGGTGCGGTCGGTCTGATGCTCGACCCACAGCGCGATGACGTTGCCGCTCTGTTCATATGCGACGCGGAACAGGATGATCGTGACAATCAGCACGCCCAGGATGCGCAGGTTGCGCCAGTCGATCGCGCTCAGCACCTTCGGATCGCCCGGCGCCGAGGCGTTGGGCCGTGCGGGTTCGGGCGGCAGCAGGCTGAGATAGCGCGTATAGATGACGAGCCCGATCGCCATGCCGATCCCGGCCGCGGCGAAACCCCAGTGCCAGCCCAGCATCTCGCCGAGCGAACCGCAGATCAGCGGCGCGCTCAGCCCGCCGAGGTTGATCCCCATATAATAGGCGCTGAACCCCTGCGCCTGGCGAGGGTCGCCGTCGCGATAGAGGCTGCCGACCTGAACCGCGAGCGGCGGGATGAACAGCCCGTTGCCGATCGCCACCAGCGCAAGCGCGGGAAACAGCAGCGGCTCGAACGCCATCGCGAAATGGCCGGCCATCATCAGCGCACCGCCGGCGATCACGCTCTTGGCACGCCCCAGCCAGCGGTCGGCGATGATCCCGCCGAAAAACGGGCTCAGGAAGGCGGTCGCGCCATAGGTGCCGTAGATCAGCGACGACTTGGTCTGGCTGAACCCCAGATCACCAGTCATGTAATAGACGAGCATCGCCTGCAGGCCGAAATAGGAGAATTCGGCCCACATCTGGGTGAGGAAAAGCACCGTCAGCCCGCGCGGATGGCCGAACAGCGTGCTTCCCTCGCCGGTGGCCGAAGCCACCGGCATGTCGTCACTCAGGCGATCACCATCGGCCATCCTAATAGTTCAGGCTGGACGGGATCAGGTGCTCGGCAATGACGAACCACGTCATGAACAGGCACGCGAGCGCGATCACCACGCTCCACAGCTTGGGCCACCAGCCGCGCTCACCGCGCAGTTGTACCCAGACATTCCAGCAGGCAATCCCGGTGCCGATGATTGCGATCACCGCCAGCAACTGCGCGAGGCGCATCCAGATATCGAGCCGCCCGTCGAGATAGAGCAGGCTCGCGCTCAGCAGCGACACGAAGGTGAACCACATCGCCACGATCATGACATAGAGTGCGGCCGTCACCCGGGTCAGGCGGTGCAGCAGCAGCGGTCGGCCGCTCAGCGGCCCGGTGCGGCCATAATGGCGGCGGACCAGCGCGACCGTCGGCCAGGCGATGACCGTGACCAGCAGCACGACCAGCGCAATAAGTAGCGCGGGGATGATCCACGCGCCGTCGAGCGCGAACGGCGCCGGCATGAACGTCATGATCGGTGCGAACTCGGCATTGGCGAAGCTGACCACCTTTCCGTCACGCACCACCGCATTCAATCGGCCCTGTCCCCCGACTTCGTGCCACTGCCACGGCCCCACCTCGCGCCACGTAATCGGCACGCCGGCGGCATTGTTCAGCCCCGATACGCTGATCGTGTCATCGGGATTCAGCGATACCGTGGGCTGATCGGGCAGATAGAATAGTCGCGCCCAGCTCGAGGTCGCGCGGCGGCTGCTGAGGTAGGTGCCGGCCATCGCCTGGCCATGCGCCTTCGCCGTCGAAGCGGTCGGAAGGTGCTTCTCGGGCACCGGAAAATAGCGGTCGGTGAATTCCTCGAATAGCTTGGCGCGCAGCGGATAGGCCGCGTCTTCCTTGCCGCGGCTGTTGAACGACATGAACAGGCCGATGCCCTTGTCCATGTAGAGGTGGAGGTCGGAGTGGAACCACACCGTGTCGCCGCCATGACCGATGATGTTCAGCCCGTTCCCGTCCTCCTGATAGAAGCCGAGCGCCATTCCGGGCAGGCCGGGAATCGGCTGGGTGGCGCGACTGTGCATCATCGCCGCCGTGCGTCGATCGAGCAGCGGGCCGCCCCGGTTCAGATGCGCGATCATGAACTGCGCGATATCGGCACCGGTCGTCGAAAACGCCCCGGCAGGCGCGGCATCGATCAGCTCGAACGGCTGCGCATCGGAGTCGGCGGTCGCATAGCCCTTGGAAACGAACGGCTTGAACCGCGCGGGCAGCGGCTGCGCGAAGGTCGAGTGCCGCATGTCGAGCGGCTTCAGAATGTGCCGCGCGATATAGTCGTCGAACTTCTCGCCCGAAACGCGCTGGACGATATAGCCGGCAAGCGTCGCGCCGTAGTTCGAATAGGCGGGCACGGTGCCCGGCGGATAGATGCGCTCAGGCACCCAGGATGCGAGCGCATCGTGCAGCGTGCGGAGATTCTTCGGATCGACGTTGATCAGATGCTTCAGCGTTTCTTCGAACCCGGCAGTGTGCGTCATCAGGTTGCGCATCGTGATCGGCTTGCCGAACGCCGGTGGAATCTGGAAATCGAGATACTGGTTCACATCGGCGTCGAGATCGATCTTGCCCTGCTGGACGAGCTGCATCACCGCGGTCCAGGTGAACAGCTTCGACGTCGACCCGACCCGGAACATGGTACGGTCGGGATCGACCGGCGTGCGCTTGGCGACATCGGCATAGCCGTAACCGCGCTTGGTCAGGATCTTGCCGTCCTTCACCACGACGACCACCGCGCCCGCGATATCGCCGTTCTGAAGGCCATAGGGCATCAGGCCGTCGAGCCACGTGTTCACATCCTGCGCCGTCAGCTCATGGCCCGCAGCCCCGCTGGGTGGTGCCTCGGCCACCGGAGTCGTGGCACTCTGCGCCGCTGGTTGCGGCGTCCCGGCCGCCACCGGCGCGGTGATGCAGAGCAATGCGGTGAGGGCGAGCAGCGCCCGTCGAAAGCAAGTCATTCAATTGTCCTCTCGCGCGGGCCCGTCCCCATCGGCGCCCGAATATGCCGAGGCCGCCGTTCGCGGCGGCCCCGCCGGATCAGAAGCCGAATTCCACCGTGGCGCCAAAGGTCCGCGGACGGATCGGCGTCACCGACACCGCCTCGCCCGGACGTGCGCCATAGGGTCCGACATTCACCAGACCGCCGGAATTGTTCAGGTTGTGGACGAAAACGGTGAAGCGGACCGGATCGAAATCGACGCCGGCGTGCAGGTCGACCGTCGCATAGCCGTCGATCACCTGCCGCCGGCCCAGCTCCATGCGATAGGTGGGATCAAAGTCGGTTGCCTGATCGCTGATCAAATGAACATTGCCGCCGACAAAGGCATCGGCACCGCCCGGCAGCGCCCATTGATAGTCGGCGCCGACATTGGCCGTCCATTCGGGCGCATAGGGCAGCCGGTCGCCGTCATAGCCCGGCGGAACCAGCGACCCGACGCCGATATCGATCCCCGGCAGGTCGCCGTCCAGCTTGGCGTCGTTATACGCGACGCTGGCAATGACATCGAGGCCAACGATCGGCCGCATCGTGGCGGTGATCTCCGCGCCCTTGCTGATCGCCTTCCTGCCATTGCCGTCGCCGGTGACCGTCCCGATACCCGGCACCTGATAGGTCACGGTGACCTGAATGTCCTTCCAGTCGAGATAATAAAGCGACGCATCGATCGCGAAGGTACGGTCGGCGGTCTCGGCGCGGACGCCCGCTTCATAGCTGACCAGCGTGTCGGCATTATATTGCGAAGGGAAGTCGGGCCCTGCTCCGGGCGGCACCACGTTCGGCCCGCCGGGGCGATAGCCCTTGGCGACGCGTGCGTAGATCGACGCATGGTCGCTGATCTCGAACCGCGGCGACACCGACCAAGTGAAGACATTTTCGTCCGACCCGCCCTCGGCGATGTCCGGACTGACGCCGCCGCTGAGCGGCAGCAGCGATCCGGAGAGCAGCTGATAGGTCGATTGCTTGTTATGGCTGTAACGCACGCCCCCGGTCAGATCGAACCGGTCGGTCACATGCCAGGTCGCGTTCGCGAAGCCTGCATATTCGCGATATTGGGAATCGAGCCGGGCGACCAGGAAATCGGGAAAATTGACATTGCTGCCCCCCGGACCGACCGGCAGCGTCATCGCCGGATCGATTGCCGCGCCGCCGGGAATGGCGAATGGCAGATATTGCTGGAAGATATGGCCGTTCTCCTTGGTGTAATAACCGCCGATCAGCCATTCGAAGCTGTCCGAATTCGGCGAGGAGAGCCGCACTTCCTGCGTGAATTTGTTCTGGCTGACATCGTTGGGATAATAGATGCCCGCGCTTTCCGGTCCCGCCCCACCGCTGCCGTAGATCAGGTCGCCGAGCCCGCCGAGCTGATCGGAAATGTCCTGCACATCGTCGCTTTTCAGCGTGCTGTAGCTGGTCACCGACGTCAGCGTGGCGAAGCCCAGATCCCAGTCGAGCGCGCCGCTGTAGAGGCGATAATCGGTATCGCCATATTCGCGGTACCGCGCGCCGCGCGTATATCCGCTGACAGGATCGCCGGTATAGGGATTGGTCGAAACCGGCTCCAATGTTCGCGGGTCGGCGTCATAGGATTGTTGCGAGTCCGCCCGGATATTCTGAAGCATCGCATTCAGCCGGATCGAAAATCCCTCGCTCGGCTGGAACAGCACGGAAATGCGTCCGCCATAGCTTTCGACGTCGTTCGCATCGTCCTGGGCCAGACCGACCACATCGATGAAACCGGGCGTCTTGCGATAGAAACCTGCGGCCCGAACCGCGATGACGTCGCCAAGCGGGACGTTGAGCACCGCACTTCCCGACCAGCCGGTACCGCCGTCATCGACCGTCTCCACGCCCGCCTTCGCCTTGCCCTCCACGACGCCGAGTTGCGGCGGAGTGGTGACATATTTCACGAGACCGCCGAGCGAGTTGGCGCCATAGAGCGTCCCCTGCGGTCCGCGCAGCACCTCGACCCGCTCGATATCTAGCGTGTCGAAATCCCCCGCCAGGACGGAACCGTTGCTCTGCCCCGTGCTCGCGCCATAGGGAACGTCGTCGACATAGACCGACACCGTCGGGCTGGAACCGCCGGTATTGATGCCGCGCAGCACGATCCGGGATTTGCCGGGATTGGTTTCCTGCAGCGTCATGCTCGGCACCAGCTTGGCGTAGTCGGCGAAGCTCGTCGCTTGTTGCTGGCTCAGGCGATCACCGCCGATTACCGAAATCGACTGCGGCACTTCCATAAGAAGCTGCGAGCGCTTCTGCGCCGTCACGACGATCTCGTCGTCATACGGCGTACCGGCCGGCTGGTGGCGGCTTAGGTCGCCGGCGTCCTGTTTTTCTTGGGAAGCCGTCACCTGTTGCGCCATCGCAGGCGAAGCGATCACCGTCAGCGCAACCCCGCAAAAAAGTGCTGTCGTTGGTTTCATGTTTCGTCCACCCCTTATATTGTCCTAATGATGCTCGTTGTTTCTTCTCATGCAACCTTTTTTTCATAAAGGCGGAAAGCTCGTTGTTTCTCGGCGGGATAGAAGCGGGTAGAAAATCCGGATGACGAAGGTGACGACACCCAACGACCCCGCGGCGACGCTGCGCTCGGTCAGGCAGGCCAAGGGGATGACGCTACGGGAATTGGCCGGACGAACAGACATTCCCTATTCGACGCTGTCGAAGCTCGAAAACGGCAAGATGACCCTGACCTATGACAAGATGATCCGCCTTGCGCTCGGGCTGGAGGTCGACGTCGCCGATCTCGTCAACGGCAAGAAACCCAGTGAGGAATCCCCCGGAATTCTGGGCCGCAGAAGCGTTTCGCACTCCGGCCAGTGGCTCGACGCCGTCACCGAGCGCTACAGCCATCATTACCCGGCGGCGGACCTTCTCCAGAAGCTTATGGTCCCCATCATTATCGACGTGAAGGCGCGCAGCATCAAAGAGGTCGGCGGCCTCGTGAAGCACGCCGGTGAGGAATATCTCTACGTCATTTCCGGCGCGATGGAGCTGCATTCGAGCATGTATTCACCGCTCGCACTCGATGCCGGAGACTCGGTCTATTTCGACAGCGGAATGGCCCATGCCTATGTCCGCACCAGCGAAACGCCATGCCGGGTGCTGGCAGTTTGCGCGGGAAAAGGCAGCCAGAGTCTCGCCGAATCCGCCCGCCGCGGCGAAGGGCACGAGGAGACGAAAAGCGATTAGTCGATAAGATAATTAGTTTCCGATATTGAAACATATTTGCCGGTGTGGAATGACGCTCGCATGTCGAACGTCATTCCATTCGGCGCAGCAGCGCCGATCGCGCGCCCTTCCCGGGGTCGGTTCCTCGCTCCTCCGGTCCGGAAGGGCGCGCGATGACCCGGCGTTCCCTGCGCTGCGAGCGCATCGAAAACCGCATGCGCGAGCCGTTCCGCATCTCCGGATATCTTTTCGAATCGATGCCCTCGGTCGTAGTCTCGATCGACGATTCGCGGGCCCAAGGCCGGGCTGAAGCCGCCGGCGCCTATTATCTGAAGGACGACGTGCCGCACATGCAGGCCGGTATCGAACAGGTTCGCGAGGCGATCGAACAGGGCGCCGACCGTGCCGCGCTTCAGACCTTGCTGCCCGCAGGCGGCGCGCGCAACGCGATCGATTGCGCCTTGTGGGAGTTGGAGTCGCACGCCACCAGCACGCCCGTTTGGCAACTTGCGGGCGCTTCGGCCTCCAACGCGCTGACCACCACTTTCACTTTGTCGGCGGATTCGCCCGAGCGAATTCTTGCCAGTCTCCAGAAATTTCCTGCTCCCCGCGCGCTCAAGCTAAAGCTCGACGGCAACCTCGACGCGGATATCGAGCGGGTTCGCACCGTCAGGCGCGCGCGCCCCGACACGTGGATCGGTGTCGATGCCAATCAGGGCTATGACGGCGGCAGCATCGATCGGCTGATCGCGGCGCTGGTCGAGACGAAGGTTTCGCTGCTCGAACAGCCCAACCGGCGCGGGGACGAAGCAATGCTCGACGGCCTCGACAGCCCCATCCCGCTCGCGGCCGACGAAAGCATCCTCGACGGCAACGAACTCGAACAGCATCACCACCGCTACGACGTGATCAACATCAAGCTCGACAAATGCGGCGGGCTTACCGAGGCGCTGCGCATGAAGGACATGGTCCGAAAGATGGGCAAGACGCTGATGGTCGGGAACATGGCGGGTGGCAGCCTGGCCACCGCCCCCGCTTTCGTGCTCGGCCAGTTCTGCGACATCGTCGATCTCGACGGCCCCTGGTACCTCACCGACGATCCGGTCGCCGACCAGCTCTATCATGACGGTCAGATCACGATGCCCGCCGGCTTCTGGGGGGCCGCCTGATCAACGAGGAGCGGCGAATGACGACCCGCACCACCTTCCGCGCATCGGCCTTGGCCGCCGCGCTGTTCGCGATCGCCGGGCCGGCGATTCACGCCTTTCCTGCGCCCGACGCCTCCCCGCAAGTGCAACCGGCGGCTGCACCAGCCTATAGCTGGCGCGAGGTCATGATCCCGATGCGCGACGGGACGAAGCTGCAGACGGTGATCATGCGACCGATCGCCCGTGCGGGTGAGAAGCTGCCAATCCTCCTTCGCCGCACGCCCTATGGCATCCCCGATGCGGCGTGGGACAAAATCCCCGACGAGAGCAGCGACCTTGCGCGCGACGGCTATATCTGGGTGTTCCAGAATCTGCGCGGCCGCTTCAAGTCGGAGGGTGAATTCCGCGTCTCGACCAAGGTCGACCTCGACGATCCCCACGCGATTGACGAGGCGACCGATGCCTATGACACGATCGACTGGCTGATACGCAACGTCCCCGACAATAATGGCCGAGTCGGGATGACCGGCGTTTCCTATTCGGGCCTCACCGCGGGCATGGCGCTGCTTCGGCCGCATCCCGCGCTGAAGGCGGTCAGCCCGCAGGCAGCACCCACCGATCAGTTCATGAACGACGACCTGCACCATTACGGTGCGCTGCGCCTCAGCTACGCCTTCGAATATGCCGCGCTCGAGCAATCGGAGAAGCACGCCAACGCTCCGTTCGGCTTCAACAAGCGCGACACTTATCAATGGTATCTCGACCTCGGCCCGATCCACAACGGATCGCGCTATTTCGCGAAGGACTTGCAGGTCTGGGAGGATGTGCTCGCGCATCCCGATTACGACGCCTATTGGCGCGATCAGAACTGGGTGGCGTCGATCAACCGCACCAGCGTGCCCACGCTGACCGTCGCCGGCTTTTGGGATCAGGAAGACCCTTGGGGCCCGTGGCAACTCTTCCGCGCCGCCGAACGCAGTGACCCCGACAATGTGAACCAGATCGTCGCAGGTCCGTGGTTTCACGGGAGCTGGGTGCGGACCAAGGGCGACAAGATCGGCGCCATCCCGCTGGGCGGCGTTGAGACCGGTACGCAGTTCCGCGCGCAGATTGAGGCAGCGTTCTTCCGCTACTGGCTGCACGGCGAAGGCGAGAAGCCCGCTTGGAACGCGCGGATTTTCGAAACCGGCTCGAACCGGTGGCACGACTATGCGCACTGGCCACCGGCGGGTGCGAAAGCGGTGAAGCTGTATCTTCACGGCGACGGCAGCCTCGACTTCGCGCCACCACAAGCAGGCGGTTCGCAGGGGTCGCGCAGCTTCCTGTCCGATCCCGCCAATCCGGTGCCCTATCGCCCGCGTCCGATCACCGCGACCTTCACCGACGAAAGCTGGAAGACGTGGGAGACGGTCGATCAGCGGTTCGCCGATCACCGGCCCGATGTGCTGACCTACACCAGCGCGCCGCTCGACCGCGACATTCGCATCGCCGGTCCGGTTTCAGCGACACTGACAGCTTCGACCACCGGCAGCGACAGCGACATGATCGTCAAGCTGATCGACGTCTGGCCAGAGGACAGCAAACAGGAAGAGTTGCGCGGCTATCAATTCCCCATCGCGATGGAGGTGCGCCGCGGACGCTATCTCGATAGTTATACGCAGCCGCACCCCTTGCGGCCCGGCGTCGCGCGCGCTTGGCAGATGCCGCTACGCGACCGCGACCATGTCTTTCGCAAGGGACACCGAATCATGGTGCAGGTCCAGTCGAGCTGGTTTCCCCTGATCGACCGCAACCCGCAACATTTCGTACCGCGCATCGCCTATGCGAAGCCGGATGATTTCGTGAAGGCGACCCAGACCATCTATTCCGCGCCGGGCAAGGCTTCGTTCGTCACGCTGCCGATCCTGAATGCCGCCAAGGAGAATTAGCCGCCACCGTTCAACGGACGGGCAGCGCGGTCGTCGCCTTCAGCTCGGAAAGGGCGACGGTCGAGTTGATCTCCTGCACTCCGGGTAGCTTCGACAAGCGGTTGAAGAAGAAGCTTTCATAGGCGTCGATATCTTCCGCCACGACACGCAGCATGAAATCGAACACGCCCATGATCACATAGGCTTCGAGCACTTCGGGGAAGCTGCGTATCGCATCGGCGAACTCGTCCATGTTGGCGCGGCCATGCGCGTTGAGCTTCACCTGCGCGAAGATATGGGCGTTGAGGCCGACCTGCTTTCGGTCGACCAGCGCCACGCGGCGGGTGATTACCCCTTCCTTTTCCAGCCGATCGACGCGGCGCCAGCATGGCGATGCCGAAAGCCCCACCCGCTCGGCCAGCTTTGCGACCGGCAGGCTCGCATCTTCTTGCAGCTCGGCAAGGATCTTCCGTTCGAATTGATCGAGTTCCATGAGGATGATTCCACCTGATAAAGTTCGGTAAGCGGTTGGATATTGCGATCATGGCACTTTAACACGCCAACATAGCGCAAAAATTTCCTCGAAGATCGAAATATCATCTTCTTGAAAATTCTTGGAGAAAAATCATGGTTCAGCCAGCCACGTTCCCTGCCTGCCCGCCGGAAAAGATGATCTCGCTCGAAGATCAGGCAAGCGGCCTGCGCGGCGTGATCGTGCTGCATTCGACGCGGCTTGGCCCGGCTGCCGGTGGCTGCCGCTTCTGGCGCTACGACGATATGGGCGCGCTCCGGACGGATGCGCTGCGGCTGGCCGAGGGCATGGCGTACAAAAATGCGATGGCCGGCCTTCCGCTCGGTGGCGGCAAGGCGGTGCTTGCAGTCCCCGACCGCGCCTATGACCGCGAAAAGCTGTTCGAGGCGTTCGGCCAGGCGGTGCGCGAACTTACCGGCGACTATGTTACGGCGGAGGATGTTGGCACGACTGTCGCTGACATGACCGCGGTGCGGCGCGTGACCTATCATGTCGCCGGGCTCGAGCAGAAATCCGGTCAGCCCGGCGGCGATCCTTCGCCCTGGACCGCACGCGGCGTGTTCCTTGCCATGCAGGTCGCCGCCCGGCGCCAGTTCGGATGCGAACTCGACCAGCTTACCGTCGCCGTTCAGGGTCTGGGCAATGTCGGGTCGCATCTCTGCGCGTTGCTGCACGAGGCGGGGGCAAGGCTGATCGTCGCCGAACCGCGACCCGGCGTCGCCGCCGAAATCGCGTGTCGCTACGGCGCCGAAATCATGAACAAGGACGCCATCCTCGGCGCTCGGGCGGATATCTTCGCGCCCTGCGCGCTGGGCGGCGTGATCGATCGCGACACCATCCCGCTACTCCGCGCAAAGCTGGTTTGCGGCGGCGCCAACAATATACTGGCCACGCCCGAGGACGGCGACAGGCTGGCCGAACGCGATGTCCTGTACGCGCCCGATTACGTCGCCAACGCCGGCGGCATCATCAACGTCGCGGGGGAATATCTCGGCTGGCAGACCGACGAGGTGGCGCGCCGGGTCGAACAGACCGGCGAGCGGCTGGCCCGGGTCTTCGACCATGCCGAGCGGGGGGGAGTGAGCCCCGCGCGCGCGGCCGACCTGCTGGCGCGCGAACGCATCGGCAGGGCAAGAACCGCAGCCGAATTGCAACCGGCGTGACGAGCGCGGCAGCGTTTCTGGTCGAGGCGGAGAGCGGCGCGGCGCTGCTCTGCCGCCTTGTCGGCCTACTCGCCCAGCGTGACCTGCAAATTCACGAACTGGAAGCGCGACCCCGGCGCGCCGGAACCTCGGAGATCCGGATCGTGCTCACCGGTCTCGCCGCCCACGAAGCGCAGATCGTCGCCGCCAAGATGGAGCGGATGATCGGCGTCAGCGCAGTAAGGCTCGATCCCGCCGCCGCAGTGGCGGCCTAGCGCGCCTTTGCCGCTACCGCCTCCGCTTCGCGAAGCACCCGCAACAGGTTCCCGCCCGCCAGCTTCTTCAGGTCCGCGTCGCTCCAGCCGCGGCGCGCGAGTTCGGCGAACAGTGCGGGATATTTGTCGACCCCGTCCAACCCTTTCGGCGTCGCCGGCACGCCGTCGAAATCGGAGCCGATGCCGACGCAATCGACGCCGCAGACCTTGGCGATATGATCGACATGATCGGCGACCATCGCAACCGTGACTTCCGGCATCGGATGGTCGCCGAGCCATTTCGCATAGGCCGCCTTTGCCCGTTCGGGCTGACCGATATAGATGCCGCTGAACGGCGGCGCGTTCTCGCGGGCCTTCTCCCCCGCGCTTGCCGCGAGCCATTCAGCGCGCGCCTGCGAGACATAGCCGGGATAGAAATTGACCATCACGATCCCGCGATTGGCCTTTACCAGCCGAAGCACATCGTCGGGCACGTTGCGGGGGTGATCGGTAACGGCGCGCGCGCCCGAATGCGAGAAGATGACCGGCGCGCTGCTCACCGCCAGCGCGTCGCGCATCGTATCGGCCGACACGTGGCTGAGATCGACGAGCATCCCGAGCCGGTTCATCTCGCGCACCACCTGCTTGCCGAAGTCAGTGAGTCCGTGATGCTCCGGCGCATCGGTCGCCGAGTCCGCCCAAGGTGTGTTCTGCGAATGGGTAAGCGTCATGTACCGCGCGCCGAGCGCATACATCTGGCGCAGCACCGCGAGCGAACCGCCGATCTGGTGACCGCCCTCGATACCGATCAGCGAGGCGATCTTTCCCTGCTTTTCGATCCGGACGATATCATCGGCGCCATAGGCCATGGCGAATGCCTGTGGATAGGCAGCGATCATCCGCTTCACAAGATCGATCTGCTCGATCGTCGTTTCCACCGCCGGCGCCCCGGTCAACGATGTCGGGATCCAGACCGACCAGAACTGGCCGCCGACATGCCCGGCGCGCAGGCGAGGGATATCGGTCATCAGCGGCATCCAGTCGTCGGCGGCATCCGCTGGTTTCGGCAGGCCGGCAGTATCGTGGTCGAGACCGGCACGGACGGGATCGCTGTCGAACCGGACGCGGATCTCCCAGGGCAGGTCGTTATGCCCGTCGATCACGGGCATGGCATCGAGCACGCGCTCAACCCTCGTCGCGATCGCCGCGTCGCCAGCAGTATCCTGCGCGGCAGCCGGTATTGTCGGCGCGCCGACCGCAAGCGCCGCAGCGCCAGCCAGAATAATCGCCATCCGCTTCATGGTTTCCCCACTCTTCGCTTGTTATTCGGTCGCGGCGGCCAGCACCGCAGATGTGCGCCGGCCATGCGCAACGCGCCACAGTCCGATGGTCAGCATCGGCAGCACCACGATGCCAAGCATGATATAGCCGAAAGCGCTATAGCCGGTAGCAATCAGGTCCACGAGGCCGACGCGCACCGCCGCGAAGCCCGACCCCGCCAGCACCACCGTCCCGACCGCAAGCCGCGCCGTCACCGAATAGTCGCGGTCTCGTTCCGCCAGCGCATCGGCGACCCGCTCGTGAAGCAGGTTGACCACTCCCACGCCGGTTTCGAGCAGCGCACAGAAGATCATCAGCTGAAACAGCAGGTGAAACCAAGGTGCATCGAGTTTTCGCAGCAGGAAATCCGACGGCAGCGCCTGATCCGAGATGGTGGGATAGAAGGCGGTCATGCACAGGAAGAAGGCGAGCGCCGGCAACATCGCCAGCGGCCCCGCCAGCGCTCCTGCGACAACCGCGTCGCGCTTGCGCGTCAGGTGCCGCAGGAACGGCAGCACCGCAATCGCCGCAACGATATTATAGCTGGCATAGGTCGCGCCGTTGACCCCCCAGCCCGCGACCGGCGCCGGGCGGCCGATGCTCTCGGTGATCGCATCGCCGAACCGGCTGAGCGATAGCACCAGGAACAGGGCATAAACGGCGTAGAGAAATACTGATGTGAAGCGAAACATGCGCTCGACGACATCGCTTCCGAAACTGGTGAAAAGGGCGACGAGCAGCATCAATGCCACGGTACCGGCGATCAGCGGCATGCCGAACAGGGCAGCGCCGATCTCGCCCGCCGCAGCGGTCATCACCGCAAGGATCAGGACCAGAAACAACAGGTAGAACAGCTCGAACACCGGCCATGCCGGGCCGAGCAGCGCGCGGAACAGAGCGCGGTATTCGAACGCGCGAAGCGTGTATGCCAGGACGAACGCGACGACGCACACCGCGCTCCAGATGACCAGCGCGAACGCCATGCCGTACAGGCCGCCTCGCGGACCCAGCGTAAGGAAGAATTCGACCAGCTCGCGCCCGGTCGCGTAGCCGCCACCGATCACCACCGCCTTGAACACCAGGCCGGGCAGCAGGAAGCGGCGGAACCAGTCGGTCCCTTGCGCGGACGCCGTCTGATTCACTCGCGCAGGCACTCGTCGATCAGCGCATCGAATTCCGGCCCGCCCCGTATGGGGTCGGCAACGGGCAGCCCCAGCCGATCGCGTTCGGCGCCCATCAGCACCGTCGCAGTATCCTCGGTGAGCGCGGAGGTATTGAGCGCCACCCCGGCGCAGCGGATAGCCGGGTTGGTTCGCGCGCCCAGCTTGAGCGCCATCTCGACCACCTCTTCGATACTGGGCAGCCGATACCCGGCATGGCCGAGCGTATGGGTACGCCCCGGCTGGTGGCACAAGACGATCACATCGGGCTGGCTGCCGTGGAGCAGACCCAGCGACACGCCGCTATAGCTTGGGTGGAACAGTGACCCCTGCCCTTCGATCACGTCCCAATGGTCCTGCGGAGCATCGGGGCTGAGCAGTTCGGCCGCGCCGGCGATGAAATCGGCGACCACCGAATCGATCGGTATGCCAGAGCCGGCGACCATGATCCCCGTCTGCCCGGTCGCGCGGAAGTCGGCGGCGATGCCTCTCCCGGCAAGGGCGCGGGCGATCGCCAGCGCGGTGTATTTCTTGCCCAGCGCACAATCGGTGCCGACGGTCAGCAGCCGCTTGCCCGAACGCTTGCGCCCATTCGCCACCGGGATGCCCGGCGGGGGCGTGCGTATGTCGACCAGCCGGCGACCATGGCGCTGCGCGAGTTCGCTCAGTCGCGGATCGTCTGCCAGCCGGACATGCATGCCGCTTGCGATATCGAGGCCCGCCTCCAGCGCTTCGGCCAGCGCATCGATCCAGTGCGGCGGAATGATCCCGCCGGGATTGGCGACACCGATGACCAGCGAGCGCGCGCCGACCTTTACCGCCTCGGCGGGCGTCATCATCGGCAGACCGGTGGTCACGGTCGCGCCGGGCAGCGAATATTCGCCGGTGCACCGATCGCCCGCCCAGTCGCGCAGCCCGAACGCCGTCTTCGCGAATCCCGCCTCGTCAACGTCGCCGAGGAACAGAAGATAGGGCGGGTCGAGGCGAAGCGGCGCCGGCGCAGAAGGAGTTGCCGACATATCCATCAGTAATTCACTCCTAACCCGATCATGTTGAAGACCAGCCCGACCCACAGCACCATGAAAGCCGCCAGGACGAGCACCACCGACCAGGTCCGGGCGGTCCAGCGCCGCGGCTCGCGCCAGACCTGCCACGCATTCCACGCAACGAGGCCGAAGCCACCGACGATCGCGAGTGTCGCGAATATTTCCATGATCCACACGATCGGATCGAAGCTTGCCGACAGGTTGTTGGTGGCGGAGAACATCGCACTGATCGTGACGATCCAGCCGATGACCGCCGCGGCCAACAACAGCGCGCCGATCCGGCTGGCGCGATATGCCTGCATCGCGCGCCGATCGAGCGCCAGACTGCCGCCGAAGCGCCGCCGTATGATCGCCCGCACCGGCCATAGCACCGCCGTCAGGAGCAAGATCGCAAGGCTCAGATAGAGCGCGGGACGCACCCATGTGGTGTTCGCGTACCAAGGCACCCGATCGAACACCATGAACGGCGACACCACGTCCATCGAGAACCGCACGGGCTTCCCGTCGACCAGCTTCGCCGCCAGCCGGTCATTGCCGTTGGGCGCGAGCCAGACGAAAGGCGCGATTTCCTTCCAGCTGCCGAGATTGCCCGCCAGTTCGCCGAGCGAGGGAATGCTCAGCGAACCGTCGGGGCCGGCGATCACGTCGGTCTGGCCCAGCAGCTCGCCGATCTTGAGGAAATTCGATTCCGAACGCCGCGAGCCGATCCATTTGCCCGCCATCAGCTGCGAATGTCGCTTGTCGGTTCCTGCCGCCGGTATCGCCGCGTCGCTTCCGCCCGGGAAATAACGGTCGGCGAAATCGAGGAACAGCGCATGACGAAGCGGCTGCACCGCGCCGTCCTTTCCGGCGCTGTTGAACGAGGCATACAGGCCCACGCCATCCTTCAGGAAGAGATGGAGCGAGGTATGGAAATCATCGGTGTCGCCCAGATGGCCGATGACCTCGCGCCCGTTCACATTGGTTTCGAAAAAGCCGAGCTCCATCCGGTTGAGCGGCGGGATTAGCGTGAAGGGCGAATTGTGCATCTGCTCGGCAGTCGTCGCGCTCAGGATGCGTGCCCCGCCCAGCCGGCCCTGCTGAAGCTGGGCGATCATGAAACGCGCCATGTCGTCGCCGGTCGATGCCAGCGATCCTGCCGGCGCCGGCCCGACCAGTTCATACCCGCCCGGATCGGCCGAGGCGCGCGTATAGCCCTTCGACATCAGCGGCTTCAGCCGATCGGGCAGCGGCTGACGAAAGGTCGAATGCCGCATTCCGAGCGGCGCGAAGATGTGCTGCTCGACATAATCGGCGAAAGGCTCGCCCGACACGCGTTCGACGACATAGCCGGCCAGCGAGGCACCGTAGTTGGAATAAGCGGGCGTCGTGCCGGGCGTGAAGATCCGCGTCGGCACCCAGCGCTTGAGCAGAGCTTCGTAACCCGGCGAGGTAGCGGGAACGCGAACGATGATGCCCTTCACCTGCTCCTCGAAGCCGGCGGTGTGCTGCATCAGTTCGCGCATCGTCACCGGCTTGCCGTCGAGCGGCGGAATACGAAAATCGATATAGCGGTTGATGTCGGCGTCGAGATCGATCTTGCCCTGCTCTACCAGTTGCATGACTGCGGTCCAGGTCACCAGCTTCGACACCGATCCGGGACGGAACAGCGTACGCCTTGGATCGACCGGCGTCCGCTTGGCGACATCGGCATAGCCGAAGCCGCGCTCGGTCAGGACCTGCCCGTCCTTCACCACCACGACCACGGCGCCTGCAATGTCGCCCGACTGAAGCGCGAACGGCACGAATCCGTCAAGCCAAGCATCGACATCCTGCCTGGTGAGCGCCGCTGCGCCGCCCGCCGGCTGTACCGGCTCACCCTTCCCGGCCGAAGCGTCGACAGCCGGCTTCGGCACGAGCGGCCCCTGCTGGGCCGAAGCCGTCGTCGCGGCACAGGCCAGCGCCAGAGCCACAGCCATTTTCATCAAGCGCATCCCAACCCCCTTTGCGGCAAGCGGCCGCGATTGCCTTATTGCGGGCCAGCTTCTACTCTTGTCCGCAACAACCATCCTGTTTGGGACATAATGATCCTAAATGGAAAATTGTCAAATGCTGGCATAGGCCCTGGGAGTCACCGGTCGAATGAATGACGAGCAACCCACCCTCGGCGCGCTGATGCGCTCGCTCCGCACGCGCAACGACTGGACGCTGCGCGAAATGAGCGAAAAGACTGGCATTCCGGTATCGACGCTGTCCAAGGTCGAGCATGACCGGCTGACCCTGACCTATGACAAGCTGGTTCAGCTCAGCCAGCGCCTCGGGCTTCGCATGTCGGAGCTTTTCGCCGACCCGGAAGAATCAGGCGCCGCCGCGGTCACCGCGCGGCGCAGCATCAGTTCGCCCGAAAGCGCAGTTCGCGTCGAAACACCCAATTACGACTATTATTATCTGTGCACCGAATTGCGTCACAAGCGCATGATTCCGGTGGTAACCCGCATCCGCGCGAAAAGCGTCGAGGAGTTCGGCGAACTCGTCCGCCATTCGGGCGAGGAATATATCCATGTGCTCGAAGGCACGATCGAGGTGCACACCGAATTTTACGACCGGATCACGCTCAAAAAGGGCGAATGCATCTACATCGATTCGAACATGGGCCACGCTTATGTCGCCGCGCGAGGCTGTGACGAGGCGGTCGTTCTTGGCGTAATGTCGAGTCCCGACAAGGACCTGATGGACGCACTGATGAACATCCACGACCGCGAGGAACAGGCCCCCAAGCGCGCACCGTCAGGCGGCAAACGGTAGCCCGACTCTTTTCGCCGACATTGCCGCCATTCGAGACGCATTGGAGCCTCCTCTAAAGCGGTCCTTCGTTCCCCCCATCTTGTGCGCCGCGCCCGGGAAGGAGCTATGGGCAACGTCTTTGCGCGATGTGAAGGCGCGGATGGGCAGCCTGTTCACACAGGCTCGGGTAGCGGCATCGGCCAATCTGTTCCTTGATGGCCTGTTGGGTGATGAGCGGCGCAAGACG
>NZ_JAHWZX010000018.1 GCF_019351405.1 Stakelama flava | reverse complement strand
GGCTGTAGTCCGATACCGCGCCAACAACACCACGCCCCCAAAAAGACCGAAGATGCCCGCCATCAGGAGTTGATCCGCTGGTCCGTTCAGGAGGTCCGGCGCATCGCCGTCAAACTCGCTCAACGCCGGATCGAGCCTGCCTGCAACATCGCCTGGTCATGCTGGAGGCGAGTTCATCAAGCCGCAGCAAAACCGGCTCACCTCACAACCAAATTGCAACTGTAATGTTAGCATCCGCCGCTGTCCTTTTTCCTTATTTCTGGGGGCCGGCGGCCAGATCGATATCGAGCACTCCTTTCGAACTATTCGCGAGTAGGAATACCGCTAAGCCCGCAATGACCGCAGCGGGC
This sequence comes from Stakelama flava, assembly GCF_019351405.1. Lineage (GTDB taxonomy): Bacteria > Pseudomonadota > Alphaproteobacteria > Sphingomonadales > Sphingomonadaceae > Sphingomonas > Sphingomonas flava_A. The sequence goes on along the minus strand of NZ_JAHWZX010000018.1, from coordinate 41,812 downwards.
ATCATCAACAGCACCGCTTCGTTTTCGCTCGCACCGCCATGGATATAGTCGCCGATCAGGATGGGGCCTAGAATTGAGCCAACGCGCCCCATTGCTACTGCAATTCCAACACCGGACCCACGCCCCGCGACGGGATAAAGACGAGGTGCAATTCCGTATAGCGTGAACTGCGCGCCCAGAACCCCGAAGCCGACCGCAACACCCAACAGGATCATCGCGATTGAGGAAGCCGCATTGGCGAACAGGAAGAGGCTGACTGTGACGATTGCAAAAAGCGCGATCATGGGCCAGCGCACGCCGTGACGATCGATCAGACGGCTGATTGCCAGGCCGCCCAGTATGCCGCCGAAATTGATGGCGATGACCGTGTTGAGGCCCACCATTTTGCCCAGTCCCTTTCCGATGACGAGCAGCGGCGTCCAGCTAAGCAGGATCGAGAGCAGGGCGAGCGCGAGGATGAAGATCAGCCACAACAAGAGGGTGCTTGCCGTGCGGCCGTCGCCAAACAGCGCGCGCGCGGCTGGCATCTGCGGCGTGCGTGCCTCGTGGTGGAGCGGTTTTCCAGTTTCCGGGATCAGGAAGATCACGAAGGGAACGATCAGCAGAGTGAGCACGCCGCCGGTGAAGAAGAGGCTCTGCCAGCCGAACGCGTTGGCAATCGTCTGCCCGGTCAACGCCGAGACGATTCCGCCGGTGGGCTGGCCGCAGATCATCGTGGTCACTGCACTGGTCGTACGGCGACCGCCGCTGAGTTCCGCCACCGTGGCGATCAGCGTCGGCATCGCGCCGCCGAGCCCGATGCCGGCGAGGATGCGGGTAATCAGCAATCCATCATAGCTCGTTACCAGCGTGGTGAGGAAAGTGAAGAGGCCCAGCGCGCAGACCGAACCGATAAGTACCGGTTTTCGACCGTAGCGGTCGGAAAACCAGCCGCCAAGAACCGCGCCGATAGCCAATCCAATCAACGTAGCGGCAAAGAATATCCCGATCTGGTCCGGGCGCAGGTTCATGGCGACGCGAAGCTGCGGCGCCGCGGAAGAGATGACCTGAATGTCATATCCTTCCAGCGCAGCGACCAGAAAGCACATAGCCAGCTTGAAGCGCCCTTTCGAGGGCGCGGACTCGGACCCTGCCGATGGTGCCCCGCCGTCGGGTCGTGCCGGATCGGGGGATGCGGGCGCATCGCCGTTCTGGTTGCTCATCGTAAGCCCTCCCGGATTATGTCAACGGCCATTCGCGCCGCTCCTTTGCGTAAAACCTATTGCCGGAGGGTTTCGGCAGGCAATATGCGCGCTCATGCTGTGATCGGTTGCGGCGGTCTATTTATCGCCGCGCGCAGGGAAGCAATTTGATGCGGTGGGCGCGTAAAGGCCAATTTGGACGAATTGGTTCGAGGAGCGCGATCGTCAGGGGAAACAGGCGTTGACGCAGCAGACGGTATTTATCGGAACGCAGGCGACCGAAGCCGGGCAGGGTATTTTCGCTGCGCGGCACGACACGGCCGCCGGGACACTGGCGCCAATCGGCTGGGCGGCGGAGGTCGAGCGGCCGACATGGGTCACGACCGACAGGGGACGCAGCCTGCTCTTCGCGACCAGCGAGGTGGGCAATGCCGGCGATCGCGACGGAGCAGTCGTCAGCTTCCGCTACGATGCGAAGAGCGGCGCGCTGTTCGGGCTTGGCGGGCGATCCTCCGGCGGCGGCGGTGCGACGCATCTCGATCTTGTGCCCGATGGCCGGGCGTTGTTCGTGTGCAATTTTGGCGGGGGACAGGCGGGGGTGTTTCCCGTGCGCTCCGACGGCGTGCTGGAGCCGGTTCGTTCGTTGCAGCGCCAGGAGGGGTCAGGACCGCATCGCCGCCAGAAATCGGCACATCCGCATGGTGTCACGCTCGACCCGTCAGGCCGGTTTCTGCTGGTGCCCGACATGGGCACGGACAAGCTATACATCTATCGCTTCGACGCCGAGGGCCTTGCGCTGGAACCGGCGCAGCCCGCATTTGTGGACACAGGGCCGGGCTCAGGGCCGCGGCTCATCCTGTTCGGCAACGACGGGCGTTTCGCCTATATGCTTACTGAATTGTCGGCGGAGCTTTATGTCTATCGCTGGGAAGACGGCGCGATCCAACAGGTCGCCGTGATGTCGCTGGACGAGGCCGGGGCCGAGCACGAGCCAAGCGCCGCTGCGATCGCCATGTCGAACGACGGACGCTTCCTATATCTGTCGAACCGGGGCACGCACGAGATCATTGTCCTCGCGCTCGATGCGCAAACCGGTTTACCCGAAATGGTACAACGGATCGCGGCGGGCGGCGAAAGGCCGTGGTGTGCCGCGATCTCGCCTGATGGCGACTGGCTGCTCGTTGCGAACCAGGCGTCGGATTTGGTGACGGCCTTCCGGATTGACCCGGCGACGGGCATGCTGACGCCGACGGCTGCGAGCCTTTCGGTTCCTGCGCCGACCGGGATCGCCTTCGCATGAGCGAGCACTTCCGCCCTGCGCTCTATCTGAAGGCGACCTGTCCGCATTGTCTGAAGCTGCGAATTTTCCTGCTCGAAACGGGCTTGGCCGAAACGTGCGAGCTTAAGGTGTTCACGCCGGGGGATGCGGCGGAAGCCGGGATACGCGACGAACTCGCCAGGCGGTTTGACAAGACGACCTTTCCCGCCGCCCGGATCGCTCAGAAGGAATATATGAAGGAATCCGACGCGATCATCGAACGGCTGGCGCAACAGGCCGGGATCGATCCCACGGACCTACCGGTGTTCCAGGCCTATGCCGGTTCGGTGCTTCCGCGGTATCAGGCGGCGCGGCGCGAGTTGAGGCAGCTCAAGGAAGGTTGAGCCGGGAGCCGTCGGCCACACGAACGCTGGTGCCCGCCCTGGCGCCGGGAACGCCCTGCGGTTTTTCGATCGAAACCTCTGCCGTCAGGACGCAGCAATGGGCGAGGCATTCGCGCGCCAGACGCAGCGCGAAGGTTTCGACCAGCACGATCCGTTCGCGCGCGAGCCGCTCAGCGATGGCCTTCACCTCCACATAGTCAAACACCGCGTCGATTGCGTCGCGTTCGGGCGGGATCACCTCCAGCCGGACATGGATGGTGAGCGGCTGGGGACGGCCGATTTCGTGATGATGCACGCCGATATCGGCGAGGACGTTGAGCGCGCGCAACTCGGTCCAGCAGGTGATGTGCGGCGCGCGCGCGGTAAAGGTGGCCACGCGCGGTTCGGCGAGCGGGGCGCTCACGCGACCGCCGTTTCGCGTTCGGCTTTCTCGTCCTTCACCATCTTGCCGATCATCCTCAGCGCGATGGTCGGCGCGCGGTCGATCTCCAGCCCGACGAACTGGCGCACGCCGACCTCGTTCTGCCAGCTCTGCATCGCCATTTCGATGTCGCGATCCTCGAGGAAGGTCTGTTCGAAGACGCCGCGCATCCGCTCCGACCAAGCCTTGTCGCCGACCTTGTAGTTGCGCAGGTGCATCCAGAAGAAGTGCGTGCTCGTCTCGCTCTCGGGCGTCAGAAACTTGTAGCTGTTGTTGCGCAGCCCCTTATTATAATTTTCCTCCGTCGGCTCGAGCCCGGCCGGCATGGTGATCACGTCGACGCGCGAGGTCGACGGGATGATGAAGTAGAAGAAAATCCCTCGATCTACCTTCTCGTCCCCGAAATCCTTGATCTTCACGTCCATCTGCGAGGGCGGCGAGTTTTTGAGCCATTTATAGGCAACGATATGCTCGTCGGTGCGCTCCATCGTCACCGGTGTGTCGGCGGCCGCCGGATTGCCGATCGTCTGTTTGTGGACGAAGGTCGTATGCGCCGGGTCCATCAGGTTTTCGACGATGTTGAGATAGTTGGACGGATGGTGCTGATAGCCGCCATCGATTCGTTCCCAGTCGGGATCGTCGTGATACGGAATGTCGGGCAGCAGCGCCCGATCGGCCTGATCGGCCTCGCCCATCCAAATCCATGCAATGCCGTAGCGTTCCTCGATCGGGTAGCTCGGCACCTGCGCTTGTGGCGGTATCGTGTCCTGCCCCGGAATATGGACGCAGCGACCGTTCCCGCCGAAGGTCATGCCGTGATAGCCGCATTGCAAGCCGCGCCCGGTCACGGTTCCCATCGACAGCGGCACCAGCCGGTGCGGGCAGCGGTCGAGCAGGGCGGAGACGGTTCCCTCTGGCGTGCGGAACAGCACCACCGGCTCGTCCAGGATACGCCGGGCGAGCGGCGCATCGGTCAGCTCGCTGAGCCATGCCGCGGCATACCATTGATTTTTTGCGAAACTGCCCATGATCCTCTCCATCTAGTCACCAAGCGCTGGCGCGCATTTTATGGCGCCGAGTCTAGGCGTTGCGAGCGACGGATCGAAGCGACAGGTGCGCAACAATCTGGTGCGATTTCGTGAACAGTCGTGCGATCGCACTGGCGAACCGACAAGATGCAGGCTTTTCCGTCATTCAGCCCCGCAGCTCGGTAGGCGCGCCCGCGCATCTGTCAGTTTTGTGCAATAGTTTGTTGCCGATCCGTGTGTTTCCGACCGCGCGGCCATCCCCATAACGTCTCGGAAGATCAAGCACGGCACGAATGCCGGTTGTTATTGGAGGATGTTTGTGTGGCGACCCTTTCGATGATTGATTCCGGCGATGCGCCCCGCGCCGACCTGCTTTCGGGTTTCTCGTTCGAGATTTCTGCGAAGGACGCCATGCGGTTGGAGGCCATTCGCCCGATCGTGCCCGACGGCACGGTGGTTTCGATCACCTACCTGCCGAACGAGAGCGACGAGGCGCGGATCGCGGCGGCGGCGCAATTGCGGGCACTGGGACTGACACCGATGCCGCATGTCGCGGCGCGTCGGGTTGCATCCGCGGACACGCTTCAACGCTTTCTCGACGGCTTGTCCTGCGGGGCGGGGGTGGAAAGGCTGTTCGTGATCGCCGGCGATCTGGCGCAGCCGGCGGGACCGTTCGCCGATGCCCGCGCGCTGATCAGCGCGGTCGATCCGGCGCGCCACGGCATCCGGACGGTGGGCATCGCCGGCTATCCCGAGGGGCATCCCGCCATATCGCGCGAACGCTTGGATCAGGCGCGCCGCGACAAGATCGCCGACCTCTCCGGATCGGGCGTGGAAATTGAAATCCTCACCCAGTTCGCGTTCGATGGCGCGCCCATCGTCGATTGGCTGCGCGACATTCGTGCCGACGGGTTCGGCGGGATGGTGCGCGTCGGCCTTCCCGGTCCGGCCAATGTCGGCACGCTGCTGCGCTTCGCCGCGCGATGCGGGGTCGGCGCGTCGGCGAAGGTCATGGCGAAATACGGGACGTCGCTGGCCAAGCTGTTCAATACCGCCGGGCCCGACCTGCTCTATGCGGAACTGGCGCGCGAAATTGACCCGGCGGTGCTGGGTCCAGTGACGGTTCACCTATATCCCTTTGGCGGGTTGCAAAAGATGGCGGAATGGGCAGCCGCCGGTGCCGCCATCGCCCGCTGACCGATTTTTTTCCAAGGATGACGACAATGACTGGTGCGACGACGACCTATCGCATGCTGGTATCCTGTGCCGACCGGCCGGGGCTGGTGGCGGGTGTCAGCGGAAAATTGTTCGGGGCCGGGGCCAATATCCTCGAGGCGCAGCATTTCCTCGACAAGCTGAGCGACCGTTTCTTCATGCGCATCGTGTTCCGGCTCGGCAATGGCCGCGCGCCGCTCGATACGGCGGTCGGCGAGTTTGAGCGCGAGGGGATGGAGGTGAAGTTGCAATCGTCGGCCGATCGGCAGCGTATCCTGATCCTCGTGTCGAAGTTCGACCATTGCATGGTCGATCTGCTCTATCGCCATAGGACGGGGGAGCTCGACGCCGATGTGGTGGGGATCGTCTCCAACCATTCGCGCGATGCGCTGGAAACCTGGCTTCCCGAGCATATCCCGTTCCACCACCTGCCGGTGACGAAGGACAGCAAGCCGGAGCAGGAGGCGCGGATCAAGCAAATCGTCGACGAAAGCGGCGCCGATCTGGTGGTGCTGGCGCGGTATATGCAAATCCTGTCGGATGATCTCGCCTCGTTTCTGTCGGGGCGCTGCATCAACATCCATCACAGTTTCCTGCCCGGGTTCAAGGGCGCCAAACCCTATCATCAGGCGCATGCGCGGGGGGTGAAGATGATCGGCGCGACCGCGCATTACGTGACCTCCGATCTTGATGAGGGACCGATCATCCGGCAGGAAGTCGAGCCGGTGACACATGCGGACTCGCCCGATGACATGATCCGTAAGGGCCGTGACGTCGAGCGGCGCGTGCTGGCGGCAGCCGTTCGCGACCATCTCGAGCAGCGCACGGTGATCGACGGCCATCGCACGATCGTCTTCCACGACTGATATGGCCGATATATTACGCGGCGACGTCGTGGCGCAGCGCCTGTGCCACCGTGTCACGGCGCAGGTCGAGCGGATGCGCGCCGAAAGGGGCGTGGTGCCCGGGCTGGCGGTGATCCTGGTCGGCGAGGACCCGCCGAGCGAGGTCTATGTCCGCCGCAAGCTGGCCAAGGCGAAACAGGTCGGTATCCGCTCGTTCGAGCACCGACTACCGGCGGAGACCGGGGAGGCTGAACTGCTGGCGCTGATCGCGCGGCTAAACAGCGATGCGGCGGTTCACGGCATTCTCGTTCAGTTGCCGCTGCCCGAACAAATCAGCGCGGACAAGGTTCTGAACGCTATCGACCCGGATAAGGATGTCGACGGGTTCCACCCGGTCAATGTCGGGCGGCTGTCGACCGGGGGCGGCGGGCTGGTTCCGTGCACGCCGCTCGGCTGCATGATGCTGCTCGACGAGGTGGTGTCCGAGTTCCGGGGCAGGCAGGCGGTGGTGATCGGCAAATCGAACATCGTGGGAAAGCCGGTGGCGTTGCTGCTGCTCGAGCGCGAATGCACGGTGACGGTGACGCATATCCACACCGTCGATCTGGCGTCGATCGTGCGAAAGGCGGATATCGTGGTGGTCGCCGCCGGGGCGCCGCGGCTGGTGCGCGGCGACTGGGTGAAGCCGGGCGCGGTAGTGATCGATGTCGGCATCACTCGCGTCACGAGCGAGGACGGCAGGACGCGGCTGGTTGGCGATGCCGCCGCCGACGAGATGGACCATGCCGGCGTGGTGACGCCCGTTCCCGGCGGCGTCGGTCCGATGACCATCGCCTGCCTGCTCGGCAATACGATCAAGGCGGCTCAGGCGCTCACCGCCTAATTCAGTCGCAAGTCAAGAAAAGGGCCGCTCCCCGATGTGGGAAGCGGCCCTTTTCTTCGCGTGCAGGGTTGCGTCAATCAGCCGCGATAGCTGGTACGCGCAACCTGATCATAGGGCGAGGGCTGGACCTTCGCGCGGATGCGCGGCAGCGAGCGGTGGAAATCCGCCGGTGCTTCGGGACCGGGATGTTCGCCGAAGACGATCTCCACTTCGGTGCCCGGCGCGGCATGCGCCTTGTCGATCAGGCCGAGCGACAGCAGCGTGCCGTCATCGGGGAAATTGGCCGTGTACATCGACAGGCCCACCATCTCGCCGTTCACCTCCACCCGGTCGCGCGGATAGCGCAGCAGATAGCCGGGATCGCCAAGCACCTTCTTCACGTCGTCGGGATTGAACACGAAGGTCACGCGGGTGCGGCGATAGCTGTCCTTCGCCTTTTCCAGCGATTCGCGACCGATAAAGTCATGGTTGAACTTGATCGAGCGGCCATAGCCCAGCTCATAGGGCGAGACGTAATAATCCTCGATATTGTCCGAATAGAAGCTGCCATGAAGCGGCTTCTGCCCTTCATAGGAGAAGAGCGGCACGAACTTGCGATAATCCTCCAGCTCGGGATCGGTATAGATGCCGGGCGTCGGCGTCGGAATCCAGCCGCTCTCGATGCCATTGGTGTAATAGGCGAGGCCGCCGACCTGAACGAGGCCGAAGCCTTCGCCGACGTCGAGGATCGCCTGCTTCACCGCGTCATTGTCTTCCCAGTCGCCGAGCAGTTCGAAGCCCGGCTGGCCGGCCATGCCGTGCCGGAAAGCGCGCAGCTTGCGGCCGCCGATCGTCACTTCCTCGGAATGGAAGAACTTCACATCCGGCGGTGTGGTGCCCAGCAGGCGTTCCATCATCGCCATCGCCTTGGGGCCCTGAAGCTGATAGCGGAACAGGGCAGGGGGACCGTCGCGGCGGTTGTGGGAATCGGCGTTCGCGACGAAGCCGACGTCATAGCCGTCGCGCTGGCCGTAGTAACGCACCCAGTTTTGAGAGGCTGGGACGCCGCTAAGCAGGAATTTGTTGTCGGCCATCCGCATCAGGATGCCGTCGGTGACGATGTCGCCGTTGCGGGTTACGGGCACGAACTGCTTGGCCTGACCGATCACGAATTTCTCGTAATCATTGGCGCTGACCGCGGTCAGCAGCTTCATCGCGTCCGGTCCCTCGATAAAAAGGTCGTTCATGTGATGACACAGGTCATAAAGGATCACAGCATCGCGATAGGCGTGCTGTTCCTTTTCCCAGCCCGAAAATTCGGGCTCCACCTTGGGAACGGTCTGGGTCGGCGGATTAGGCTTCCAAAGAAGCTTCATCGGCGAACCCGCCTTGTCGATTCCGTCCTGCAAACTTGGTGCTGTCATTATCCTCTTCCCACTTGCAACGCCTCGTTGAACCGGCTCGCCCTAGCAGACGCCGGATATAGGACATGCAGGGCAGATCATGCGCGGGCAATCAGCGAACGCTCAACTCAGTGTTCAAGATGGATGATCAATGATGACCGTTGCGATTCCGATCACTGGACGATTGCATGTTGTCGCGCTCCGGCACGGACAGTGTGGTATCGAGCGTCCTATAAAAACGAAAAACAACCGTTGGCGGAGAGTTTGTTGAATGGACAGGCTGATTACGATGGCCACCTTTATGAAGGTGGTGGATTACCGGAGTTTCACCGCTGCGGCGGAGGACCTGGGCATTTCCCGGGCATTGGTGTCTCGTCACGTGACGGATCTTGAAGAGCATTTCGGCGTCCGCTTGCTGAACCGTACTACACGGTCGGTGGCGCCTTCAGAGGCCGGCGCCCGCTACTATGAAATTTGCAAGCATGTCCTTGCTGATCTGCGCACAGGTGAGAACGAGATTATTGCGCTGAAGGACAATATAGAGGGCAATATCTCCATCGTTTGTCCCAAATGGGTGGGTAACTTTGATATCTCCGACGCGGCAGTGGATTTCTGCATCGAATATCCTGAAATCACCATTCAGCTTCATGTCGGCGAGATTTCTCTCAACCCCCATGAATTTCTCAGTCGAGGCTTCGATGTCTGCATCCAGCCGCGTCGCGTTCGCGATTCCGATGTGATCGTAAAGAAAATCGGCGGAATTGAATATGTTCTCGTAGCAACACCAGAGTATCTCGAGGCGCGCGGCGAGCCCGCCGCTATTGCGGACCTAGCCGGACATGACTTTCTGACAAAACTCAACGAAGCACATTGGACTTTTCATGATGGCAGTCGGGTTACCCTGCAACAGCCGGTCCGATTTGCTTCCAATAGCTATTTCACCTTGTGCACTGCCGCGGCGAGAGGTTTGGGGATCGCGCTTATTCCCAGGCGGGTTGCGGAGTTTGATTTACGTGAAGGGTACCTGCATCAGGTTCTTCCTTCGCAACAGCTTGAGGATGCACCATTATATGCCGCCTTTGCGCCGGGCGGGAACGTGCCACGCAAAGTCAGAGCGCTAATTTCGTTTCTTGGAACATGGTTCAAGAAACGTGAACTGCGCGGTGAAAACCGAGGCGGCGGAACCATCAATATCTATCACGATGCGCGCAACACCAGCACCCACCCTGTAAGTTAAGGTGTTGATTCGATCGCCGATGCATCGCCGTCGAGGGCAACTTGAACAAGATCGCGGCCCACGATGATTTTTCCGTGAGGAAAATAAGGGCGGATTTGCGCTGTGAAGTCGTCCGGATCGAAATCAGGACCGATTACATAATGCGTTAGCACCAGCGTTTTTACGCCGGCACTTTGCGCCAGCTTGCCGACCTCACGGGCACTTAAATGTTGGGAATGGAGATGTTCGAGCAGCGCATCGACATTCGCGTTCGGAGTTGCCCTGAGCACCGCGCGCTTGATGCTGTCGAAATCACAGATTTCCGAAACCAGGATGTCGCTTCCCTTCGCGAGTCTTTCGACCGCTTCCGAAGGGCCTGTATCGCCTGTAATCGTTACCGAGCCCTTCGCCGTTTCGAAGCGATAAGAATAAGACTTGTCTACCCCATAAGAGTGGGGCTCGGCGTGTTGCTGTGCGTAATGGGTATTGGCCACTGCAAGCACGCGAACCGTTCCATCGTCGTAGATTTGCTGCGCAGAGCCAACATTTGCCTCATGAACGGGAAACATGCTGGCAAGTGGTGGGCGTCCGGGCGCCTGCGGACGAAAGATATCCTCACCGATCTGTAGCGCGGCAAGTTCGCGTGAAACATATTCACTGGTTCCAGGCGGCCCCCAAATCGGCATCGGTGTTTGACGACCGAGCATCCATCCGCTTGCCATAAGATAGCCGAGGCCAAGAACGTGGTCCCAATGCAAATGGGTCAGAAACGTTACGTTGACCGCGCGCGGTGATGACCCCGCCCGTACCAGTTGCTGACCAACATTCTCGCCACTGTCGATAAGGTAGGTTTTGCCGCCTGCGCGAAGCAGAGTTGCGGGTTGAGACTCGTTTATGTGGGGAGGCGGCCCTCCAGCCGTGCCAAGCAGCGTTACTGAAACGACCGGCTCTTCGGGCGAATGCTGCAGCTTGGTCTGGCCGATTGCCGAAGCCGTTGGGACCGCGAGCAGAATAAATGCTACCAGGTGGGTACCTGCAAACCTTTTGAACATCGTCATTCCTCGGTAAAGATGACGGCGCTGCACCTTGACTGGTCGTTGCAGCGCCGTTTTGGCCATAACAACGATCAAAAATCAAAGCCGATATTGACGCCATAGGTTCGCGGTGGGCCAGAATAGCCATTGTCGCCGCTGTTGCTCGCCCCGATTTGGGAGCGATAGAATTCGTCGGTCAGATTGCGCCCCCACGCTGTGATGTAGACCTTGTCATCGAGATGCCAGGTCACCGAAGCGTTGAGCAAGTTATAGGCTGCTTGCACTACACGCTCATCAGGCGTGCCGACAAAACCACTATTGTGATAGAAATTGCCGGACAATGTGAAACGTCCGATGCCGGTTTCGATATCATAGTTGGCACCTGCGCTCGCCGTAAACGTGGGCGTATTCTGAAGCTTGTTTCCGGATGCGTCACCAATAAGCAAGCAGTTGCCGCCGACCTGCGCATAAGGATTGCCGAATGTTCCCTGGCATGTCTGGCCTGCCGGAATGACGAAGCCGGCAGGGAGCGGATAGGGAACTGAGAATATCGCGTTCGTGAACCCCTTGTAACGCGCATGCGTGTAGCTTGCGCCGCCGAACAGGGTGAAATCGTCCGTGATGCTCAGGTTGAAATCTGCGTCCGCGCCCCAGATTTCTGCGCCGTTCGCATTGTAGATGTTTTGAACGCCCGAAACGATCTGCATCACCTGGATGCTGGACTGGTCGATGTAAAATCCTGACATGTTGAAACGCAGGCGACGGTCGAACAAATCCGATTTGAAACCAGCTTCGAACTGATCGACGATCTCCGGGCTGAGTTCGGGCGGCGGCAGTTGCCCCAGCACGTAGGCGCCCGAACGAAAACCTCTGTTATAGCTGACATAAGTCATCAGTTCGGGCGAAAAGCGATGATCAACCGACACACGCCAGGTTACGCGTTGAAATGTATCATCGCCCGTTTGGGTATCGGACTGTACCGGTGTTGAGCCCGGTATGTTGCCGTTATAGGAAACTTCGTAAGCGCTATAATCCCTATCATCGTAGGTGAAGCGCAGTCCCGCGGTAATGTTGGTCGAATCATCGATCGCATATGTGCCGTCGGCGAACGCCGCCACCGAGTCCAGCGTACTGCTGTTTACCTCGTCAGCGTAACCATTGTTGCCGAATACATAGATGCCCGTCGTACGAGAAAATGGTTCCTGCCCCGCCTTGTCATGCATGTAGAAGCCGCCCAGTACCCATTTGAACGGTCCATCTCCATCGGAAACCAAATTGATTTCCTGAGTATATTGTTCGTCGCGATAACGATTGTCGATCACGATATATGGGACTGCACTGCCGTCGGGATCGAAATAGGATCGCAGGCTGGAACGACGCCAAGCACTGATCGATTTCAACGATACGCCGCCAAAGTCGTGCTCGACCGTCAGCGCCACGCCGCCGCCTCGTGCTCGGCTGATCGGGTCTACATCGGCATAAATGTCTCGCTGCGGATCGCCACCCATGCTTTCGATGAACGAAGGCACGTTTTGCCCCAACGTGTTGCTTCCGAAATTGATGAACGCCGGATCTACAGCGTTATTTCCGTTAAAATCGCCCTCAAGCAGCACCTTGGTAGCGTCCGTAGGTTCCCAAAGCAGCTTCCCACGCATTGCCCAGTTGCGATGTGTTTGGACATCGTTGCCGGTATAGAGGTTCTTGCCGTAGCCCTCACCCTGATTTTCATATTGGCCCGAGACGCTGAACGCCAACGAGTTGCTGATCGGCAGGGATATATAGGCCGCCGAACTGACGGTGTCATAATTTCCATAACCGAAACGCGCCGAAGCTGTTGGAGTGAAGTCCGGCCCGCGCGTAGTGATCTGGATAAGGCCGCCGGTCGCGTTTCTGCCGAAAAGCGTGCCTTGTGGCCCTTTAAGGACTGTAACCTGCTGCGTATCGAAAAGCGATTGGAGGATGCCGAACTGAGCGGCGTAGTACACGCCATCGACATATACTGCCACCGGGTTCTCAATGCCCGGCCCTTGACCCGTTGCACCGATGCCGCGAATTCTAGGCAGTCCCACGCCTCCGATGGCGGTGGTTACGTTTAGCGATGGGATTGCAGCCTTAAGATCCTCAGTACCTGTTACGCCAGCGGAAATGAGCGATTTCGTGTCGAGCGCCGTGATAGCGATTGGCACATCTTGCGCATTCTCGTCCCGCTTTTGTGCCGTCACAACAATATCGTTGTTTGAAGGCGGGATTGCCTGCTGGGTTTGCGTTACCTCGCTTGGTTGTGGCGCATTGGGCGATGCACTGGAAGGCGCGTTCTCAGCCGGCAATGGAGTTTGGTTCGTCGTCTGGGCGCTCGCTGTGCCGGCGGCCAGTGCGGACAGGCCGGCGCCGGTAAACAGCACAAATCGGGCGACAATCGAAAATCGCTTCATCAGGTACTCTCCCTTCGAGATGCAGCCCTTCGTGTTGAGGGCTTTCATCCTGTTCGCGCATTGGCGGTAGTAAGGCCGCCCGCTGGCATTGGCCGAACGGATCGCCGAATAGCCAAGTCGTCGCAACGATAGATACGGCTCGAGGAAAGTGGTGATCGGCATGGCTTGCCAAGCGATAACTTCTGCAAAGAAGTGTATCGGCCACCAAGCATGAAGCTGATAGCACTTTGGTCTCGTCAAGAGCGCGTTTCTGGCGCGGGGGCTTGGCCAAATTTCGGATAATTGCGCAGCGTGAAGAAGTGTTCGGCACCGCAGATAGGATTGACAGTAAGTTATATCTAAAACATATCTCAACTGTCACGATCTGGAAAATGTTATGCGGCGACATGCTCATTGGTATCGGGGTCTACGGGGGAGGCGAGATGCGCAGGGCAACGGCTGGCGGGCTTTCGCACTGACGAACAGCGGCCGCGATCGCGCGCTTTGCGAAGAGCCTGTGCTTTCTGCAATTCGTTCCGGCTTGGCCTGCTTGGGCAAGGGGGACCCTGAACGCCAAGCGCTGATCCGACGAGCGATCAACAATCTGAATATGGTCTTGGGCGATTTGGGGCCTGAAGGACAAGGCTATCATGCCCAAAACAGTGCTGCTCTCGTCGATGCGGCAGCAGCGCAAGGTGAGCGGCTGGGCCAGCGATAAGCTCTGGCTTTGCGCAAGCAAGTCAATCTCGGTTGATAAGGAGACTAAAAGTGACGGACGCGATTGTGAAAAAGCCGATTGCCAAGGGGAAAAAAGGCATTTTATTGATAAACCGCATCGGCCCGTCTCGTTCGCAGCTTTTCATTGCGAACGCCGACGGCAGTGACGAGCGTCCGCTTTTCGACGAGCCGAGCTTTGATTGTCACGGCAGTTTCTCGCCTGACGGCGAGTGGATCACCTTCACCAGTGAACGCAACGGCGACGGCCAAGCGGATATTTTTCGTTGCCGGCCCGATGGCAGCGACGTTCAGCCGGTAGTGGAAACGCTGCACGTGGAAGACGCTTTGGTACTTTCACCTGATGGCATGACGGGGGCTTATGTTTCCACCGAGGATGGCTACACCGCGAATATATGGGTCGTTGACCTGGCTTCCGGCGAAAGACGGAAGCTGACGCATGGTCATGTAAAGCGCAACGATCAGATTGACGACAGCCCATCGGGGAGTTTTCGACCGGCCTGGTCGCCAGATGGTGAATGGATCGCGTTTTCGTCCGACAGGGACACCGCATGGTATGGCCATGGAGACGGACATGGTTGGGAGCATACCCAGGAACTTTCGATCTACGTCATGCGCAAGGACGGTTCGGACGTTCGCAAGCTTCACGGCGAGAGGAATATGTGTTTCGGCTCCCCCAAATGGTCGCCGGACGGCAAGCGCATCGTTTTTTACGCCATGGATCGCGAAGCTACCTGGGGTGCCCGCCGTCCCGAATGGATTGGGCGTGTCGAATCGCAAATCGTTTCAGTGGATTTCGAAACCGGCAAGGATCGCACCGATCATACCAGGGGTCCGGATTTGAAACTGGCGCCGCAATACCTACCGGACGGAACCGTCGCTTATTACATCAAAGCCGGCGGCGGCGGACCGAATATGCGAGCAACCGACGCGGCATGGGTGCAAAAGGACGTCCCCACCGGGCTGTACTATACCGATGGGCGAGATCCGGTGCTTCGCCAGTTACGGTCGCCGTGCTGGTCTGCGGATGGCAGCAAGGTCATCTATGAAAAGGTGGACTTTACCTTTCGCGGGCAGGGCGACCCACTCTACAGCTGGGATGACGAGTGGGAATATCGCCATACCGACGTATTTCCGGTGCTGTCGCGTAACGGGCGCGTATGCATCACGGAAAAGCAGCAAGGCTGCTCGTCCGTCGTCACTTGCAAACCTGACGGCAGCGACAAATTTCTTGTGTTTGATGCATCGAAAGCTGGACTAGATCCGATCCAGAACAAAAAGGGCCTGGCAGGCGCATTCCAACCGAGTTGGTCGCCCGATGAACAATGGATAGCGTTTGGGATCGGCGCTTGGTTCGACGCACGCTCGAAGGGAAAATCGAAGATCATGCGAGCCAAGTCGGACGGATCCTACAGCGAGGATTTAACCGATGGTACCGAGCAGGTCGGGTTTCCAAGCTATTCGGCTGACGGCAAATCGGTCGTTTACCGCGTTTGGGAACAGGACAATTGGGGGCTGCGCATTGTTGATGTCGACACGAAGGAGGTGCGCGTCCTGACGACCGAGATCGATAATCTGCCGTCTTGGTCGCCCGATGGCGAACGAATTACGTTTACGCGCGAATATGGCAAAGCCAATTACCATGTTTGCACAATCCGTCCCGATGGCAGCGATTTCCAGGCGCTGACAGAAACCGGGGCGAATGACGGACATTCGATTTGGACCTATGACGGACGGATCGCATACTCCACCGGAATGTATGGATTTCGCGATGAAGCTGCAATCTATGACTTCACCTTCCAGCCTTATGGTCAGATTATGGTGATGGATGCAGATGGATCGAACAAGCGGCTGATTACCGACAGTCTGTGGGAAGACTCGATGCCCTGCTATATTCCTAACAAGTTTCTGTGATGCCTGAAGGGCCGGGCCAGTCCCGGCCCTAGAAGCAAATATTCGGTAGAAGTCCGTGATGCGTCTTATAGCGTCGGGCTAAGGAGAACGATCATGGCGGATGCGAAATCGGTCTTTCTCGAACAGCTTGCGCTTATCGAAGGCATCAAGGCCGAACTTGGGGAGCTGATTTGGCAGGAAGACGACGATTATCGATACAAGGCCATCGAGAAACGTCGCGATCTGGCGAAGGCGATAGCAACCATAGGTAGCGCAGCTGACAGTCAGTTTGCCGGGACTGCCAGGCTGGTTCCATTCTGGGCGAAGCTTGCTCGCTCGCGCGCAACAACAGCAACGCATCAGGCGACGTGGCCAGCGGTGTCGCTCGACGTATACCAAAAGGCATTTCTCCAATCCGTTCGCCTGGTCTGAGCCCCTAGATTTCCTTCATTGATAGGTAGAGTCCGGCCCTCGAGAAGGAGTACGGACGAGATGAAGCGGAGCAGGTTCAGCGAGGAGCAGATCATCGCTGTTTTGAAGGAGCAGGAAGCTGGGATGCCGACGGCGGATGTCTGCCGCCGCCACGGGATCAGCTCGGCGACCTTCTACAAATGGAAGTCGAAATATGGCGGGCTGGAGGTCTCCGAGGCGAGGCGCCTGCGTCAGCTGGAGCAGGAGAACGAGCGGCTGAAGAAGCTGCTGGCGGACTCGATGCTCGACAACGCCATGCTCAAGGAGATCAGCGCAAAAAATTCTAGCGCCCGGTGCCAGACGGCAGGCGGTGGCTCATCTCCAGAAGGTCTTCGAGGTGAGCCAGCGTCGTGCCTGCGCGGTGCTGGGCGCGGACCGGACGATGGTGCGCTATGTCATCATCTGATCCCATACGCCCGCTTTCCGCCATCGCACGAAGCGATTGTAGCAGGTGGTTCGTGGACCGTAGCGTTCGGGTAGATCGCGCCATGGAGCGCCTGATCGCAGCACCCAGAATATTCCGTTCATACCGCGCCGGTCATCGACACGCGGCACGCCCCTCGGCTTATTGGGCAACAGCGGCTCGATCACGCGCCACTCAAAGTCGGTCAGGTCATATCGGCTCATGCCGGCCCTGAATCAGAATCTAAGCGGGATTGAAAGGCTTATGGCTGTGGTGGCGGGTCATATAGCGATCCCTCACCCCAAGTGGGCGGAAGGTCGAGATCGGCCTGATCGCACCAAGTAAGGCGTCCGGCCTTATACGCATCACTCTTGATAAGCTCGGTATGGACGATGCGATGGCCAGCATGAGGGCTTGGAGCCCATCCAGGCCGCACGTATACCGGCGAACCTCTCGTTCCGGCCATCCTATGAGATAACGGCATTGGAACTCGCTTCCAGGCGCCTTTGATGCGTGAAAAAGCAAACGACCAATTCACTGCCATCAAGCTCGAACCTGCGCTCCACGAATGGCGTTTCAGTCATCTGACCTCCTTCATCGCGGAAAGGTCTGGCATGGGGCTGAGATGGCGGCAACTTTTATGGCTTTACGGCCTAAGCAGTTCGGCTGTCGTTGAAAAACTGGGAATTAAGGTTGATCGCGCCGAGAACGTCCCGCCATTTCTGCTCCGGCATCGGGGTCGAAGCGAAGATTTGCAAAGATTGCCAAGACTCCGATGGTCGCGACGCCCCACATGGCCATTGAAAAATCCCCGAACTGCGGTTCGGTATGCCCGTTAAGGTTCATGGAGAGGGTCAAAATACCGGCCCCTGACACCACGCCCAGTGACATTGATAGCTGCTGTACCGTCGAATAGAAGCTGGTGGCTCTGCTCAGCTGTTCTTGGGGCACTTCATCGTAAACGATGGTGTTCAGCGCAGAAAATTGCAGCGACGTCAGGAATCCGTAGAACATCAGCAGAGCGATGATCGCCGGCCAGGGCCAGGATGGGCGTATTAAACCGATCGCCGCGAATGTAAGCGGCGACATAAGCCCGATTGCGGACAGGCTGTTCCTGAATCCCCACAGCCTCAACAGGCGGCGGACCACGCTTTTCATAGCAAAGGCTCCGACAGCAGTGGAAACCGTTACCATGCCGCTAGCTGCCGCGCTCAGACCGAAAGCGAGTTGCATCAACATGGGGAGGAGGAAGGGATTGGCGCCATGGGTAATGCGCAAAAGTGTGCCTCCCACAACCGAAAGCCGAAAGGACTTCACTCGCAACAGTTTGAGGTCGAGGATGGGGCGTTCCACCCGGCGGGCATGCGCAACATAGCCGCAAAGGCTCATCGCGCCAATCAGGAGCAGCGATGCAGCAACCTGACCATGACCGGGACGACTGACGAGTTCCAGTCCAAACAGCACTGCTCCCAACCCGGCGCCCGATAGAAGGAATCCCGGCACATCGAACGGGCTGGCCTCTTCGGATCGGATATTCGGAACGAAGCGGCCGACCATGAAAATGCCGAACAACCCCATCGGGACGTTGATCCAGAATATCCAGCTCCAATGGAGATAGGTAACGATGAAACCGCCGACTGGTGGCCCCAGAATCGGTCCAATCATGGCCGGCATGGCGAGCCAGGATACCGCCGATACCAAATCGCGCTTTTCCACCGACCGGAGCAATACGAGTCGTCCCACCGGCACCATCATTGCGCCGCCAACTCCCTGCAGGAAACGCGCAGCGACAAGCATTGAAAGCGTGGGGGACAGCGCACAGGCCACCGATCCGACAAGGAAGACGGCTATCGCCGACTGAAACGTTTGTCGCGGGCCGAACTTGTCGGCGACCACACCCGACGCAGGAATGAAGATTGCCAAGGCCAGCAGATAGGATGTGAGCGCAAGACTTATTCCTGCGGGAGAAACGCCGAATCCCTGAGCCATGGTCGGCAACGCGGTCGCGAGTACTGTCGCGTCCAGATTTTGCATGAAGAGGCCGCACGCGATGATAAGCGCTACGGTCCTATAATTGGGGGAATGATGAGACACGGTGTTCGTACGCTTCACCGGGGAAGCGTGGTCTGCATTGTCTGAAATCGCTTCGGCGACCTGACGTTCGCGATCAGTGACTTCCTCGCCCGACCGCTGTTTCATCGGCATCTCTTCACGCTTGTGATTGGAGGACGTTGTCCATCAGCGGAACCAACGTTTGCCAATGGCGCTCCGCCTGTTCGGCGTCGTGCGCAGGCATGTCGCGTGGTACCCAGCCATGTTTTGCTGGGTAGGTCTCTACTACATGCGCAACACCGGCATTAGTGAGAGCGGTTTCCAGCACAGACTTTTGCTCGTCGTTGAAATTGCTGTCTGCCATGGCGCCTGCAACGTAAATCCGGCCGCGAATCCGATAAGCGAGCAAGTGGGGACTGTCCGGCTTGGTCGTGGCCAGTCCCCCGCCATGATAGGATGCTGCGACCGCGACGCGATCGGGAAAGGTTGCCGCGGCAACGAGTGCGAGCCTTCCGCCCATGCAATAGCCGACGACGCCAATGCGCGAAGCGTCGATTTCCTCGATCCTGTCGAGCGCGGCTATCAGTTCTTTCGTGTCAGCCATCACGCCTGACGGCGTAGCAGTTTCCATGAAATTGGCCCGATGTGCCGCCTTCCGCTCAGGGTCGTTCCAGACCGCTTTCACATGAACTGGCTCATAGGCGCCGCCGCGATAGAACAGATCGGGCAGCGCAACTGCATACCCCTCACCGGCCAACCTGGCGGCAATTTCATGAATCGCCGGACGTATGCCCGGCCCGTCCATATACATGATAATCGCCGGAAGGGCGTTGTTGTTGGCGCTGGTCCCCATGTGGAGATAGATCGGGCAGGTTCCGTCGGGGGTCTGAATAACGAACTTGCGCATGGTAGTGGTGGGCATGGCGATTATACTCCTGCCGCTTCGCTACCAATCCTTGATCGGCACCAACCATTCGTTCTGCCCCGCATAAGATAGGATCAGACCTGTCCGGTATGCTTTGATCAGCCCGCCCGGCGCATTTCCCCGTCACGTCCAACCTCAGCAACGTGGGAGCGCAAAATATCTATAAAGTCGGTGTGCAATCGCGTGGGTAGCCAATTGGACCGCCGGGTGACACCGATCGACGGCACGGGCAGCACCGGTCCATATGGAAGTGAACGCAAGCTATCCCCGGCATATTGCAGTTCAAATGTCGTCATCAGGGTGAGACGATCGCTGCTTTCGAGCAATAGTCGTATGACCGGAGTAACGCAGGTTGCGATGCGGGTTTGGGGGGCATGCTGTTCGGCAAACAATCCCTCGAAACATCTGCGCCTGCTGGACCCGGTTTCACCTACGATCCAGTCGCATTCGGCGAGGTCGTCGAGCGAAAGAAATCCCTTTCGCGCCAGCGGGTGTGCCCGACGTGCCACGACCGAATAGGGTGTGTTCGCCAGCGCCTCGCTGGCAAGGTCATCGCCGTCCAATTCGGGAAGCAGACCGATCATCAGGTCGACATCGCCTGCGCGCAGGCTTTTCGCCATCTCAGCGGCGCTGTCGCTTACGATACGGATGTCCGCTTTTGGGTGCAGCTGTAAAAACTCGTCCAGTACAGAGGCGAGCAGCACGCTTCCTCCGAAAGGCATCGCGCCGATCACGATTTGGCGACTCGTTTCGCCGCGCATCGCGTCTATTTCCTCGATGCCCCAGATAATTTCCTGCAGGGCGAGCTTGATGCGCCGCCCGAACTCGGCGCCGGCGGGCGTGACCAGCAGCCCGGCAGCGGTACGATAAAAAAGCGAGAGCTTTACGTTGGATTCGAGATCGCGCGACGCACGCTGAAGCGACGCAGGCGAAATGCCCAATGCATCGGCGCCGCCCTCGAACGAGCCATGTTCAATAATGCTGATAAGGGTTCGCAATTGTGATCGGGTCAGCCGATTGACGATCGCGCCAGCCTCGTCCTGTCCGGGAGTGAGGCCGTTGGCGATAACGGCCTCTTCGATCTGCGCAAAGCAGCGTTGGACCCGCGCATGAAAAATTTCTCCAAGTTCGTTGAGAAAACTGCCGCCCACCCCGCGATCAACTAGCATAGCGCCAATTTGTCGTTCCATCTTCGCAAGTGCCTGGGTCACCGCCGGTTGAGACAGCCCACACACATCCGAAGCGCGACGGACACTTTTCAATTCCCCGATAGACTTGAAGAGACGAAGCTGTCGAAGGCTAATGGCATCCGCTCGCTGTCGAACATTGTCTTTCATGGTTTTTATATCCTCTCGCGTGCGAGCAATATTGCAAAACCTATAGCGGGGCAATGCGATAAGTTACCGGAAATATGCAGTCTCATCAGCCTAGATGTTGGATCTATCCCGCCTTCGCGTTGAGCGCTTGCGCTAAACTTATGCCCCCGATCAATTTATCAATATGCCATGTTGAATAGTCCGTAGCGGAACAATGCAGCGCCCGTAGGGACATATAAATTCTATGTGTAGGGCTCATTGTTCGTAGGGGGCGCCGTTGACTTAAACCTCGTCCGGCCGCTTGCTTTGGAGGCAAACCGCAGGCCGGTGGCCGGCTGGCCCGCAACATGTTCTGGAGGGATTGTGGCCGACAAAGTGCATCTCAAACTCGCGATTGCCGAACATCCGCATACATCGCGTATTCGGGATGGATCGATCCCGATCGACGGGGTCGACGCCGAGTTCATTACCGTAAAACCTCAGATCGGGGCATTCCGCCGGATGGTCCGCGATCTTGAATTCGATGTCTGCGAACTGGCGCCCACCACCTACATCATCGCGCGCGCTTACGGATATCCGTTCGTCGCGCTGCCGATCTTTGTCGTCCGGCGCTTTCATCACGGTGGCATGCTGGTCCGCCCCGACGCCGGTATCAGGACACCGAAGGACCTTGAAGGCAAAACCGTCGGCGTTCGCGCCTATTCGGTGACCACCGGCGTGTGGATTCGTCAGGTGTTCATCGACGAATATGGTATGGATAATGACAAGGTGAACTGGGTCGTCGACGACGAGGAGCACGTTACCCAGCTCAAGCTGCCGCCCAATGTCCGCCATGCACCGGAAGGGCGTTCGCTCGCCGACATGATCGCTGACGGAGACCTGCAGGCGGGGGTTGAGGCCGCTGCCGGCATCGGCCGGACCGGCTCGCCCACCGGCGGGTGGCAGGAAGTCGACACCAGCGCCTATCCTGACCTTATTCCCAATGCCGCCAAGGTGGAGGCGGAATATTACGCCCGCACCGGTGTCTATCCGATGCACGGGACGATTGTTGTAAAGGACGAGGTGCTGGCCAAGCACCCGTGGATCGCGCGCTCGTTAAATGATGCCTTCACCCAAGCGAAGGAGGAGTGGCTCGAAACGCTCAACTCCGGCGCCGCGACAGGCAAGCAGGCGGACAAATACCGCAAGCTTCAGGAAATCGTCGGTCCCGATCCGTTGCCCTACGGCATTGAGGAAAACCGGCCGACAATCCAAGCGCTGGAGCAGACGGCTTTTACACAGGGACTGACGCCGAAGCGGATGTCAATTGGGGAATTGTTCGTCGATCCACAGACCGCCCCCACGCGAGCCGAAGCCGCAGCCGGCTGTTCAACGCAATAGCGCGGCGTTTGTCCCGCGACTGGAGAATTGGATGATTATCGATTGCCATGGTCACTTCACGACCGTTCCCCAGCATTTTCGCAAATGGCGCCAACGTCAGGTGGCGGCGGCGGACAATCCCGCCGAGGGTCCGACCCGCGAGGAAGCGTTCGTAAGCGACGACCAGATTCGCGAGGGGATAGAGGACGGCCAGCTCAAGCTGCAACAGGAACGCGGCGGCGACCTGACGCTGTTTTCGCCGATCGCGGGGCTGATGAGCCATCATCTCGGCAATGAGCGGACAAGCCTCGAATGGGCCGCGGTCTCCAACGATCTCGTCCATCGCGTCACGGAGCTTTACCCCGACAATTTCGTGCCGGTGTGCATGCTGCCACAATCGCCCGCCGCGCCGCCGAAGAACAGCGTGCCCGAGCTTCGCCGCTGCGTCGAGGAGCTCGGGTTCGTCGGCTGCAACATCAATCCCGACCCGACCGGCGGCTATTGGACCGGAAAGCCGTTCACCGACAAGGAGTGGTATCCGCTGTTCGAGGCGATGTGCGAACTAGACGTGCCGGGGATGATTCACGTCGCCGCGTCCTGCAATCCCAATTTTCACGGAACGGGCGCGCATTACATCAACGCCGATACCTCGGTGTTCATGCAGATTCTCCAGTCCGATCTTTTCAAGGATTTCCCGGAACTTCGCCTGGTCATCCCGCATGGCGGTGGGGCGGTGCCGTATCACTGGGGCCGGTATCGCGGCATGTCGCTGGAAATGATGGATCGACCGCTGGAAGGGCTGCTCGAAAACGTCTTCTTCGACACCTGCGTCTATCATGCGCCGGGCGTGGCGTTGCTTGCCGACGTGGTTCCCGTGGATAATGTCCTGTTCGGTTCGGAAATGATTGGCGCGGTGCGCGGCAAGGACCCCGATACCGGACAATATTTCGACGATACCAAACGCTATGTCGACTCGCTCGACCTGAGCGACGCCGACCGCGCCAAGATATTCGAGGGCAATGCCCGACGCGTCTATCCGCGTCTTGATGCGCGGCTGAAGGCGCAGGGCAAATAGTCTTAGTAAGACGTAGGAAAAACAGCGGTGCCGGAGGGGCAGGCGTGACCAATTATATCGACGTTCATCCACATGTTATTTCGGACGACGAGAGCCGTTATCCGCCGGCGCCGTTGTTCGGCAAACGTTCCGACTGGTCGCGGGAACGGCCATCGACGGTGGAATCGCTGATCGCCGCGATGGACGATGCGGGCGTCGCCAAGGCGGCAGTGGTGCATTCGTCGACCACCTACGGCTTCGACAACAGCTATGTCGTCGATGCCTGCAACGCCTATCCCGACCGCCTTGTCGCGGTGGGGTCGGTGGACATGCTCGCGCCTGACGCTCCCGCGACGATCCGCGAATGGGTCGACAGGGGGCTTAAGGGCTTGCGCGTCTTCACCGGCGGATCGACCAAGGAGTTCGATCCAAGCGAACTGGACGATCCACGCGCTTATCCCGGCTGGGAAACGTTGAGCGAACTGGGCATTCCGATGTGCATCCAGACCGGGCCTGTCGGGCTGTCGGCGGTGACTGCGCTCGCGAAGCGGTTCCCGAAGGTCGACATCATCCTCGATCATCTCGGTCGGCCCGATGTCACCGACGGACCGCCCTATGCCAATGCGCAGAGCCTGTTCGACCTCGCGCCGATCGACAATATTTACCTGAAGCTCACGCCCCGCATCATGGGCGATTCGAAAAAGGGGGCGGCAACGCCCGAAACGCTGTTCCCGAAAATCGTCGAAACGTTCGGCGCGCAACGGCTCGCCTGGGGGTCGAATTTCCCGACCTCGCCGGGCACGCTGGAAGAGATCAAGGCGACGGCGCAGGACCGGTTGTCGACGCTGTCCGAGGAAGATCGGGAGTGGATATTCTCGCGCACCGCGCAAAAGCTCTATTCCGCACTCGCCGTCTGAGCGGCGCGTCATAACCGGCAGGGGGCATCGGAACGACGGCAAAGCGTTGCGCTGGGCGACGCTTGCAATCCTATCGCTGGGCGCGCTGATCGCGTTCATCGACAGGATGAGCGTATCGTCGGCGCTGACGGACCCGGCGTTCAAGGCGCATTTCGCGCTTTCGGACATCGATCGCGGCTGGGTGAATTCGGCATTTTTTTGGTCCTATGCGGTGATGCAGATGCCGATGGGATGGGTGGTCGACCGGTTCGGCGTGAAATGGCCTTACGCGATCAGCTTCGCGCTGTGGTGCGCGGCATCGGCGATGATCGGGCTGATGACGACGCTTGCCGGGCTGATCGTGATGCGCCTGCTCGTCGGAGCGGCCGAGGCGGTGGTGGTGCCCGGCACCTATCGCTGGATACGCGGCAATTTCGATCCCGATCGCAGCGGCGCCGCGCTCGGCTTCTATGCGCTGGGAACGAAGTTCGGCCCGGCGCTCAGCGCGCCGCTCGCCGCCTGGTTCATCACCGCGCTCGACTGGCGCTGGATGTTCGCGCTGACGGGATTGACCGGGCTTGTCTGGCTGCTGCCGTGGGTGGCGCTCGCCCGCGACGCGCCGCCTTCCGATCGCCGCGCCGACGCCGTGCCGCGCGGCGGTCACGAAGCGTCGGCGCCGATTGTTTCGATCCTCGCGAACCGGTTCATCCTCGGCACGCTGGTCGTGTATTTTTGTTACAATTATTTCGTATTTTTCTGCATGACCTGGATGCCCGCTTATCTGGTCGAACAGCGCGGCCTGTCGCTGGAGCGGATGGGAATATATGCCTTCGCCAGCTTCGCCGGCATCGCGCTGGTGGCGTTCGCGTCGGGATGGGCGGCGGACGAGCTTGTGCGCCGGTTCGGGCGCGCGGTGGCCATCCGCAAGGGGTTCGTTCTGGCGGGCTTCGCCTGCGCCGCGACGACGTTGATCGGCGCGCGGGCCGAAGATGTGCAGACGGCGCTGTTCTGGAACGTGGTTTCGCTTTCGGGATTGGGGCTGGCGACCGCGAACAACCTTGCGCTGTGCAGCATGATGATGATTCCGCAGCCGATCATCGGCCGGGTGAAGGGCGTACAGAACACCGCAGTGGCGATTGCGGGCATCGTCGCGCCGCTGGTTACCGGATGGCTGCTGCACTTGACGGGTTCTTTCGTTGCCCCGATGGCGGCGATCGTCGTCTTTCTGGCGCTTGGCGCGGCGACGGTTCTTTTCATATTGCGGCCCGAATGGGCGCCCGATGCGCCCGCCTGATCGGCAATGCGATAAATCCGCCTTGCGATCACCCGCTGCCCGTATTGAATTGGCGTGGCGATGGCGCGGGGCTTATTTGAGAAACTGCGTTGCAAGGAGTGGAAACAACCATGGCAAAGATCGTATTCGGCATGGCCGTTCCGCATAGCGGCATGCTCGGCCAGGCACCCGAGGACTGGCTTACCAACGGCGAACGCGACCGCAACAACCCCGAATTGTGGTATCGCAACAAGACCTGGACCTATCCCGAGCTGGAAAAGGAGCGCGGCGCTGCGTTCGAACCCTATCTGACGCTTGAGGAGCGCACCGCGCGATCGAAAAAATGTCGCGCGGCGCTTGACGAAATGGCGGAGGCGTACAAGCGCGCCGATGTCGACGTCGCGATCATATTGGGCAAGGATCAGAAGGAAATCTGGCCGCATATATCGCCTTCGATCGCGATCTACAGCGGCGAAGACGTGCATAACGGCCCGCCGCAGCGCAAGGTTTATGCCCCCGACCATCATGTCGTGCATAAGTGCCATCCGAAGTTCGCCACCTATCTGCTGAAGACGATTCAGGGGCAGGGGTTCGATCTTGCGGATCTTCAGGAATGGCCGGAAAATGTCTGGATGGAGCGGTTGGGCGAACAGCCCGGCTATCCGGTGGTCCCGCACGCATACAGCTTCGTCTATCACCAGATCATGGGCGACAGCCCGCCGCCGCACGTGCCGGTATTGTTTAACCTGTTCTATCCGCCGACCCAGCCATCGATGGCGCGTTGCATCGAATTTGGCCGCGCTCTGCGCGATGCGATCGAGGCATGGCCCGAGGATATTCGCGTTGCGGTGATCGCGTCGGGTGGACTGTCGCATTTCGTGAATGACGAGGAATTCGACCGCGACGTGATGAACAAGCTCGCGGCCTATGACTATGAAGGCCTCGCCGCCATTCCCGACGGTTATTACCAGTCTGGCACGTCGGAGGTGAAAATCTACAGCATCGTCATGATGGCGCTGCAGCACACCGGGGCGGAGATGACGCTCGTCGATTATGTGCCGTGCTGGCGCACGGCGGCGGGCACGGGCGAGGGCATGGGCTTCATGTACTGGCAGCCGAAATAATCGTTTTTAAGAGCTTGAGGCGGAGCCGCAGCGGACGAGTTCCTATCGCTGCTGAACCGTATTGATCGGCGGCAGCGCGCGCTTGCCGCTAGGCTTCGCCCCGCATTGATGGACAGGATTGCATGACTGAAACACGCCTTAACGGGATCATCCGCGCCTGGGAATCGGGTAAGCCCGCCTTTTCCTGCTTTGCCAAGGTCGACAGGCTGATCGCGCAGGAAATGACCGACGCCCCTTATGACGGGATCGTGTTCGAGATGGAGCACAACCCCTATGACGTGGCGGGGCTGGGCGACGCGCTGCAATATATGCTCAACCGCAAGAAGATCGCCGAGAGCGGATCGGTCGCGCCGTCGGTGACGCCGATCGCGCGAATTCCGGCGAATGGCGCGGAAGTGAATCAGTTTCAGGCAAAGCAGGTGCTCGATCGCGGCGTATACGGCGTCATCACCCCGCATGTCTCGACGGTGGAGCAGGCGTGGAATGCGGTGGCTTCGTGCCGCTATGCCAAGCCGAAGGGCGCGGCACTGTACGAGCCGAAGGGGGTGCGCGGTGACGGTCCGGCGTCGGCCGCGCGCTATTGGGGCCTGTCGCAGCAGGACTATTACGCGAAAGCCGATGTCTGGCCGCTCGCCCCGCATGGCGAGATTCTGGTCGGGATGATGTGCGAGACGCCCGAGGCGATCGACAATCTGGACGAGATATTGGGCAATGTGCCCGGCATCGGCCTCGTCCTGATCGGTGAAGGCGATCTCAGCCAGGCGCTGGGATATCCGCGGCAATATGAACATCCCGAGGTGGTCGACGCGATGAACCGCATCGTTTCCATCTGCCGCAAACATGACGTGGCGGTCGGCAACCCGCACACCAATGCGAAGAATGTCGAACGACTGCTGGACGAGGGGTATAAATTCCTGATGTCGGCGCCGACGCGAAGCTATGGCGTGGTCGGGCAGGGCCGCGAACTGGCGGGCTATTGATGAACGGCGCCGAAAGTCTCGTCACCACGCTGGTCGACCAGGGAGTCGACATCTGCTTTGCCAATCCCGGCACGTCGGAGATGCATTTCCTCTCCGCGCTCGACAATCCGAAGATGAAAAGCGTGCTGTGCCTGTTCGAGGGGGTGTGCACCGGCGCCGCCGACGGCTGGTACCGGATGACGGACAAGCCCGCTTCGACGCTGCTCCATCTCGGGCCGGGGCTGGCCAACGGACTTGCCAATATCCACAACGCCAAGCGCGCATCGAGCGGCATGGTGAACATCGTCGGCGAGCATTCGCTGAAGCATCTCAGCTATGATCCGCCGCTCACCTCCGATATCGAGGGGCTGGCGCGGCCACTGTCGTACTGGGTGCGGCGCGCGGACAGTTCGACAACGATCGCGTGGGACGCGGCGACGGCGGTGGCCGAAGCATCGTCGCATCCGGGCAAGATCGCCACTCTTATCCTGCCCGGCGATACGGCGTGGAAGAATGCGGGCGAGGCGGTCCTGCCGCCCGCCCGGCCTTCCGGCCGCAACGCGCCCGATCAGGCGCGCGTCGATCAGGTCGCGAAAGTGCTACGGTCGGGTGAGCCGGTGCTGATGATTCTCGGCAACAAGGCGACGCGCGGGCGCGCGCTTGAATTGGCGGGCAAGGTTGCGGCGGGAACCGGTTGTCGGCTGGGCTCGCAATTCTTCACCGCGCGGATCGAGCGCGGAGCCGGACGCGTGCCGCTCGAACGCATTCCCTATGCGGTCGCGGGCGGGCAGGCGTTCCTGAAGGATTTCCGGCACATCGTCACCGTCGAGACGAAGGAGCCGGTGGCGTTCTTCAGCTATCCCGACAAGCCGAGTCTGCTCAAGGCGCCGGGAACGACGGTCCATTCGCTGGTCGAACCCGACGAGGACAGCGTGGCGGGATTCGAGATGCTGATCGACGCGCTCGGCCTGAAGGATACCGCGCCGGTGCTGCAGGAGCGGGTCGAAACACCGCCACCTAGCGGGGCGCTCAATCCGGAGAGCATCGCCAATGCGCTTGCCGCGGCGCTCCCCGAAAACTGCATATTGGTCGACGAATCGCTGACCACCGGGCGGCAGACGATGGGCTTCACCATGGGCGCGCTACCGCACGACCTCATCAACAATATGGGCGGTTCGATCGGGTACGGCACGCCGGTCGCAACCGGCGCAGCGCTTGCCTGCCCCGATCGCCGGACCTTCTGCATGGTCGGCGACGGCAGCGCGATGTACACGATCCAGTCGCTCTGGACGCAGGCGCGCGAGGGGCTGCCCGTCACCACGATCATCTTCGCCAACAACCAATATGCGATCCTGAAGGCGGAATATTCGAACATGGGCGCGGGCGAGGCGCCGGGGCCACAGGCGATGTCGATGATCGATATCGACCGGCCGACGATCGACTGGGTCGCCATGGCGAAGAGCATGGGTGTGCCCGGCGTCAGCGTCGACACGGCGCATGATTTCCACAGCGCGATGGTGCGTTCGGCCGGCGAGCCGGGGCCCTCGCTCATCGAAGTGAAGCTCTACTGAAGGGACGGCGGCGATGGCAAGTACCGCGACGACGACGCTGAAGGCGAATATCCAGGATTATCCGCAAACCATGGCGCTTAAGGAAGGGCGGGTGCGCGCTTCGGATATCGTCGAACTGGATATTTGCGGTCCGGAAAAGGCGCATAGCGGTTTCAAGGCGATGCTGCGCGAAAACGCCTTTGATTGCGGTGAGCTCGCCATTGTCACCGCGCTTCAGGCAAAAATCTACGACAAGCCCTGGGTGCTGCTGCCGATCCCGATTTCGGGGCGGTTCCAGCATCATTGCGCCGGCTTCAACAAGGAACTGTTTCCGGGGCTTCAACCCAAGGATATCGAAGGCAAGCGCGTCGGCGTGCGCACTTATGCCCAGACCACGGGCCTTTGGGTTCGCGGCATCCTGAAGCACGAATATGGCGTCGACCTCGACAAGGTGACGTGGTGCACGGTGGGCGACGGACATCTCGCGGAATATGAAGACCCGGCCAATTGCGAGCGGCTGCCAAAGGGATCGGATATCGGGCAGATGATGCTCGACGGCGAACTGGTCGCGACGCTTCAAGGTGTCGATCTGCCCAAGGATCCGCGCGTTCAGCGGCTCGTCCCCGATCCGTTCGAAGCGGCGAAGGACTGGTATGCGCGCGAGGGCGTCGTGCCGATCAACCATATGTTCGCGGTGCGCGCCGACCTGTCGAAGGAACGGCCGGACGTCGTTCGCGAGATCTTTCGCATGCTGGTCGAAAGCCGGGAGATGACCGAGGGGGGACTGCCCGATCCGTTTCCGCCCGTCGGGCTGGAGGCCAATCGCAAGGGCATCCGGATGGCGATCGATTGGGCGTATGAACAGAAGATCATCCCGCACAAGATTGAGGTGGACTCGCTTTTCGACGAGACCACCGCATCGCTGGGAGCCTGATATGACCGAACGGCATAAGACCACGCGCATCCGGCGCGAGCGCCGCCGCCGCCAGCTGACCGTGACCGAGCGGGTCGAGCTCAGCCCGCACATGATCCGGCTCACCTTCACCTCCCCCGATCTCGCCGATTTCGAAAGCCAGGGCGCGGACGACCATATCAAACTGTTCTTTGCTGATGCCGAAGGCGGCCGGGCGATGCGCGACTATACCCCGCGCGCGTTCGATATCGAGGCGCAAACGCTCAGCATCGACTTTGCAATTCATGACGCCGGGCCCGCCACTGCTTGGGCATTGAAAGCGCAGCCCGGTGATACGCTGAGCATCGGCGGTCCGCAGGGGTCGACCGTTATCGCCGACGATTTTGACTGGTATCTGCTGATTGGTGACGAGACCGCGCTTCCCTCGATCGGGCGTCGACTGGAGGAATTGCGGCCGGGTGTACCGGTGTTCGTTGTCGCGAGCGTCGATGCACCGGAGGACCGCTTCCCGCTTCCCGCGCGCGAAGGACTTGCCGAATACTGGACTTTCCGCAGCGAGGGCGGGGACGAGGCGGATCGCATCGTCGCCGTGCTCGAAGGTCTCACCCTGCCGGACGGCGAGGGCTATGTGTGGATCGCGGCCGAGGCGACGGTTGCGCGCGCAGTGCGCTTCCACGTCATCGAGGCGATGGGCCATCCGCGCGAATGGACCAAGGCTGGCGGTTATTGGATCGCCGGCGAGAGCGGATCGGAAAAGCGCATCGACGACTGACGTTTTGCGACAATTTGCGACATTTTCCCGCCGGCGGTGACAAAGTCGCGCGGCAAAGGCGCTTCACAACGGCCGCAATCTTCATCGAAGGTAAGCTTCGGAGCCCTTCTCGAACGCGCTGCTGCGCACAGGAAGGGCGACCAGCAGGTCATCGTATCGACCAGCGAGGATGTCGAGACCCTCATGCCGATTCTGAGCCGCTTGGAATACAACAGAACAATATTCGACGGCTATGTGCTCCAGGCCGTGCCAGATCAAAGCGAAGCTCAAACTTAGTGGATATGACGACGGCCAATCCGACGAATACGTCCCCAGGCTGTCAGCGTCCGTGACAATGCTTGTATTTCACGCCGGATCCGCAAGGGCAGCGCTCGTTGCGACCGATCTTCGTGCGCCTTTCCGACGGTTTGGGTTGTTTGCCGCGCCTTTGGTCGAACAGCGCCTGTAAGGCCGGCGGCGGTACAAATTCGCGCTGCGGTGGCCCCCCATTCTTCCGCAGCCCCGAGATCAGCGCCTGCTGATCGGCAAGCGCCGCGCGATGCCCGGCATGCATCGCATCGCGGTATGGGAGGATGCGCTGGAGTTCCGCATCGGCGGCATCGTGATCGCCGCAATAGGCGAGCACGACCGCATAGAGCGCCCGTGCCGGCAGGACTTCGGAGAGCAAGCCCATCGACTGGATGGTGGGGAAGACCGTCTTTTCCAAGACATCGCGGGCGCCCTGGAAATCGTGGATCCAGACCAGCTCGTCGACCAGATCCTGCCCGACCCGCACCATCGATTGCGGCGTCCGGGCGAGCTCGTAGAATTTCATCGCATGGATGCGGGCGAGGCCCGAACGCAGCCCCATCCCCCCTTGCGCCTGCGCATAGAGGTCGAGGCTGTCGGCGATATGCTTAAGCGTGTCCGTCAAATCCCGGCGCTTCGGGAGCAGCGGCTTCAGCTCCGGCGCGTTGCGTCCGACCACGTCTGCCGGGTCGAGCCCGAGAATATCATAATATTCCGAGACCAGCTCCGCCGCCTCGTTGGCGGCGTCGGAATGCTGTCCTAGCTTGAACAGGGCCAAGGCGCGGTTGTAGCGAAAGATGCGGCGATGCTTGGCGCTATCGGGCAGCAGCGTTTCGACCTCGGCGAACATTTCGAGCGTGCCCTCGACATCCTCATTGCCCGAAAGCGCGAGCATGCGCTTGTTACCCCAGGCGAGCCAGGCATCGTCATCGAGATCATGCCCGTCGACCAGGGCCTTCATCGCCGTCAGCCGACCGAGTGCCCGATCGACAAGGCCTTCGCGCAGGTCGTTGAACACCAGCCCGTCGAGCGCCCACAGTCGGGTGTCGGCATCCGCATCGACGTCGTCCGCAATCGCGATCAGATAAGGTTCGATCTCGGGCCAGGCGCCCATTTCATGGAACAGCTCGTCGGTCGCGATCTGGACCAGCACGCGCGACTGACCTGTTTGCCCGAACAGGCGGATGAGCAGGCTGAGCTTGCCCACGCTCCAGTTCTGCCGGATCGAAGCGACGATGATATCACGCAAGACGGACCTGACCTGCAGCTGGCGCTCGGCACCGCTTCGGGCGAGGTCCCCCTGAGCCAGAACCCGGACCGCATCGTGAATTTTGATCCCGGCATTGCCGAACAATTCAAGCGCGCCGGTCGCGGGGAGGTCGCGCAGCCTGAGCGTGCTCGCCTTTGCGTCGATCGCGAACACCTGCTGGAGCAGCCGGGAGGATTCGTCGCGCGACAGCGCGATATCGGCGAGGCTCAGCACCACGATCGTCTCGCGCTGTTCGGCGGAGAGGCCCTCGAACGCGCGCTTGAGAATGATCTCCTGCGCGATCGCCACGACATGCGTCTGCGCTTCGACATCGGCGCACAGCGCTGCGATCGATCCCCCATATTCGCGCGCCGCGACGGCCGCTGCGTTGAGCACGTAGAAGGGCAATCCGCCGGTCAGGCGCGAGAGCCGCTCGCAATCCGCGAAATCGGCGCGGCAGCCGGCATCCGTCACCGCCGCAGCGATGGTATCTTCGTCCCAGCCGCTCAAGGTTTCGGCGCGAACCCCGAGACCTGCCTCCAGCGCCTCGACCTCGGGACCGGGCTGGCACAGCATCAGGAACCGGACGTTGGGCGCGCGGGCGACGATCGCCGCCAGGTCGGCCGCGGGCACGCGGTGCGCGTTGTCGATGACGACATGGGCGTGCTGCGCCCCTTCGCCGAGCTTGACGCTGAGCGCGCCGAGCGTGTCCAGCCCACTGGCCCCGGGAAGGAGGATCTCGCCGAGCACTTCGCGCGTCCGGCCGAACATCCTCGCCGCGAATTCGCGCGCCAATGCCGACGCCAACGCCGGCCCCGGGGTCTCGACGACGTCGAGATAAATGACGGCCACAGGCGCGTGCAGCGCAGCCTCGGCAACCCACGCGGTCTTTCCGGCCCCCGACAGTCCGGCCACGATCCGCACATGCTCCTCGCCCAGCAAGGGCGGCTCGTCGATCTGCGCGCGGTAGACGAGCGGCGGGACCGGCAGCTCCTGCATCTGCACGACGAGCTGCTCGAACAGATCGGGCAGTTCGTCGCGCGAAAAGCCATGATCCTCGCGGGGTGGCGCGCCGGCAGAAGCCAGCATCACCAGACCGGCAAGCTTCCAGGTCAGCGTCTCCGGCCGCAGCATCGCGAAAGGAAGTTCCGCCGCCAGCGCGCTGCACGCGGCAACGGCCTCGGCAACGTCCCTCGGCGGCCTCGGAAGGCAAGGCTCGCCCGGCTCGGGACTATCCGGCCAATGCAACTCGACATCCTCGGGCCAGTCGGGGGATGCGCGCAGCGCGGTCAACTTTGCCGCTGGCGCCGCGTTGGAGGAAATGACGAAGCGCGCCGAGCTGGTGCGAGCGCCGCTTTGATGCTCCTCCCGGATTGCGGCGAAGCGCGCGAGCGCGCTTTCGACATCGCCCATCGCGAGCGCCTCGAGCCGCGTTTTGATCTGGACGTAGATCCTGCGGTTCGCGAGGACAATTTCGACATCCTCGTCGCCTTCGACCACGACACGCTCGACACCGGCCGGGCCGGCCCGCAGCAGACAGTTCGCGCCATAGAGATGCTGGTAGAGAAATCCTCGGTGGAGAGCCTCGATCCTCACCAGCTGGCGCGCATCGATCACTTCGATTTCGGTTTGCCTGTCGGCCATGCAAATCCCTCGGGCACCGCTAGAACTCAGTAAGAACGCGATAATCGACCAGCGCCGGGTCGATCGCATAGGCGTCAAACCGCGCCTGCCGCTCGGGAAGGTCGTTGTAACAGCTAATGGTCGAGCGCGTGGTGCGCAAATCCACTCGGTCCAGTGCTTGGCGGTGACGGGGGATCGGGCGGCGCATCGCGCTAATTCATCATCGAGGGTGGACGATCGCAAGACAATTCACGAGCGCTACTTGTCTCCGGGCAAGATGAACCAATCTCCTATTTGTGGCATCGCGGCGGGAAACGACGCCAATGGGGGAGGTCCGGTCTGAGCAAGATTACATCGGCAATCCGGTTCTCGCGGCATTTTGGTATCGATCCGGCGCGGCTTTCACTGGCCGGCGTGCTCGATCCAACGCTCAATGTCGACACCGCCCTGTTCATCGACCCGATGCTGCTCGAGCACAGCAGCCATGCTGAAATCCGGGAGGGCGCACGCGGTTCGTATGAAAAGCATTTCTCTATGGCGATCAAATTGCTCGCTGCGGCCAACGCGAAGGGCGGCGTGGCTTGGCGCAATGCCGAGCGACTCCTGTCCTTCCCCGAGATCAACGGCACCTGCCTAGGCTATGGTACCGCTTCGGTGGCCGGGAGCGGATCGGGGCCGCAGGCGACCGCAAGCCTGATAGAAACAGCCCGCGACATCGTCGCGCTTGGCATCAACGATCCCGACCTCTTTGCCGCAATGGCGTTGTTCGAGGAAGGCTTCGGACCCGACCGCATCAGCGACATGACCACCAACGTCATCTTCGAGGATCTGCTGAGGTTTAACACGCGCGTCCTCGCGACGCTCGACGTACCCCTCCAAGTCCATATGCTGCGTTTGAAAAATGGCAAAAGCTATTCCGCGAAGCTGCCCGCCCACCCGTTCATCCGCGGCAATGGCCCCGTCATCTTGGTGCCGGCGGACATCCTGCGGGCGCTGCCGATCGCCAAGGACTGGGCCGACATTAGCACAGCCGCCTCTCAAAATGCTGAGTTGCGCTCGCGGGTGAATGATCACGTCGCCGCACTTTGGCAGGCTAAGACGCTCAAGGACAAGGGGGAACTCAAGCGCTGGGCGATGTCGGGCACCAACGCGTTCGAGACCGTGCTCGAGATGCTGCGCGGAGCAAACCCGAAGCCCTATGACATGGCGGGCGATCCATTCGGCGAGCTTGTCTGGCGCAGGATCGCCGAGGAGATCGCCGCCAGCGAACCGCGGTCGATCACTCCACTGCGGTCGCCGGACGCCGCCGGCGTCTGCGCGGTCGTCGAGGACATCATTGCCCAGTTCCGCTTCCTGATCGAGGATCGCCGCTTGTCGGAAGAACTCTATTATCAGGGCAAGCCGCGCCCGGAGAAATCGGCCCAGCGGCTCTTCTTCGCGATCGCCTACGCCTATTGCAAGGCGAACAATATCGACCTCACGCCCGAGGCCGATACCGGCAATGGTCCGGTCGATTTCAAACTCTCGACCGGTTTCATCTCACGCGTGCTCGTCGAGATCAAGCTATCGACCAACACCAAGCTGGTCTCGGGCTACACCAAGCAGCTCGAACGATACTCGGCCGCTGAGGAAACTACCGCAGGCTATTATGTCGTGCTCGACGTCGGTCAGATGGGCCAGAAACACGAACGGCTGATTGGGGCGCGCAACGATGCCACGTTGGCCGGGCAGAAAGTGTCGCCGATTGAGTTGATCGACGGTACGCGCAGACAGTCGGCGAGCAAGCTCTGAACCGCGCCGCATTGATGCGATGGACCGCAATGTTCCGCACCATGCCATTTGATTGATGCATGAACGAACGGCAGCTTTCGGGGTAAATCTGGGGGGGTCGGAATGACCGAGATTAGGGCGCAGAGCAGACATTGCATCCGACTCACAGTCGCGCAGGGAGACAGCTCGAGTCGGCTCGGGTGCCGTGATCGAGTTGAGTACGCGCCGCTTTTGAGCCGGGCGATGAGAACACTGTTGGGTCAGCGCGCCGGTGCCTTTGGTCAAGCGACTTGAACATGCGCACCGGCCACCCGGCGACTGTGGGTGAGCCTCTAACGACGGATTTGGCTCCAGCATGTGATTCAGAGAAGCTACTCTACGATTCGCGACGGAGACCAAACCTGCCGCTCCCGCAAGGGAGCTAGTCGATCAAGTTCGGCGGACTTGGCTCCACCATGTAACTCAGAGACGCATCTCTACGGTTTGCATCGGAGACCAAATCCGCCGCTCCCGCAAGGGAGTGCTGACGCTTTGGGTAGGGCACAAAGTCGCAGCCGTTTTCCAGATGCTGAGCATCGCGGTTGCGATCTTTCTTGCGACCGCGAGCCGAGCTTTTCGATAGCCGACCCGAGCCCTGAGAGCGGCGCCCCAGTCGCGAATTGCGCATTGCTCGACCGAGCGGGTAAGCATCACGCTGGCGGCGAGGAACAGGTGGCTGCGTGTCATCGCGTTTCCTGTCCGTGTGATCCGCGCATGATGAAGCGAGGTGCCGGACTGCCGCAGTTTCGGCACCATGCCGAGATACGCCCCCACGTCTGTCGAGCGGGCAAACCGATGAGGATTTTCGATGATGCTGTAGAAGGAGGCGGCGCAGATTGGCCCCACGCCAGGCACCTGCATAAGGCGGCGCGTGACCGGATTCGTTTGTGCAAACTTTGCGATGCGCCGATCCGCTTCGACGATATAGGCGGTAAGTTCCTCACATATCCAAGCATCGGCAGCAGGCGCTCGCTCGCCCCCTCGCATCCGAGCGCGAGGATCGTGGCGGCCTCAGCTTCGACTTTCGACCGAAGTTGCTTGTTCAGAGGTAGAGTTTTGATCCTGCTGCCGTTGTTCCGCAACAAAGAGCGCAACGAACATAAGATGGCTGTGCGCTGACGGACCAGCTGCCGCCGTACAATGAGCTCTTCGCGTAGCGTTTGGCACTCGCTGCTCCGAATGTGGATCGCGAGTTGGCTGGCTCGACCCAGTCGGGCAATGTCGGCAAGGCCCCGCGCATCGTTTATGTCGGTCTTGTTGTAGCGAATCGACAGGAATCGATGCGCTTTGCTGGCGACAGCGATGGAGAATGGGAAGCCGAGGTCCCACAATTGAAGAGCCAGACCTCGGTCTGTGCCGCTCTCCATTACCATGTCAGCTATTTGGCCGCCGCGGAGGGACGCCAGTGCTTCCGAGATCGCTGCCGCCTCTGACGGAACGGCGCGCTCTAGAAGCGGCAGTTCGCCGTCTCCAAATACGCATATGCTCGTCTGCGTCTCCCCGACATCGAGACCGATCCAATAAGGCGAATGCTTCATAGCGCGAGCTCCGCATTCGAAAACGGGCACCAACATGGGCTCTGGGTAGCGTCGGGTGGCGCGCCCCCAAAGAAAGGTTTCGGCGATCCGCTTCCGGTGTCTTGTGGACGCCAGCGATTATGCTCTCAGAACATGACCAGTCCGTGACAGCGCTGCGTGTCGGCCGGTCGGGCGTTTGGCGCCTCCGGCGCGACCGTGCTCTATTCCGCTGGCGCTCCATCGAGCCCCGGATGGGTCTCGGCCGCTGACGCGGTGACGATCAGCTAACGCGGGGACCGGCTGGCGCGGCTCAAGCGGAACGCGGGGTTCAGCGGAGCGCACACTGGCGGCTTTGTTCCAAACCGCCAGAGGTCACAGCGTCTTTGATTGCCGCGCGGCACACCCGATCCGGCCGGAGGGCACGGCAGCGGCTGGTGCACGGCATGCGCGCGCACGCCGCCGTGCCGGCCGTCCGGCTTCGAGAGTGCATGTTTGTTGGGCTCCTTCGGAGCCGGTGCAGCGCGCCGCTCAAGCGGGACTGCCGGTCCGCTCCTCGCCGCCCACCCCCTTTCCGGGGCGGTGCGGTGTTTGAAGAAGGAGCAGAATCATGGAACTCAAGCATATCGACATCGCCAAATTGAGCGTTTCGTCCGTCAACATGGGGGGTGCGAAGAAGGCACCCGACATCGCCAACATCCTGCCGTCGGTCAGGGCGCGCGGCGTGCTGGTGCCGCTGATCGTGCGGGCCAATGGGAGTCCCGACACCTACGAAATCGTCGCGGGCAAACGGCGGTACCACGCGGCGCTCGCGGTGGCAGAGGAAGGCGGCGGCATCGACGAACTGCCCTGCGCGGTGATCGACGCAGGCGACGACGCGGCAGCGCTCGAAGCCTCGCTGATCGAGAATATCGCAAGGCTCGACCCCGACGAGGTCACCCGCTGGGAGACGTTCACCCGGTTGGTGCGCGAAGGTCGCAGCCCCGAGGATATCGCGCTTACCTTCGGGCTTACGCAGCTACAGGTGAAGCGCACGCTGGCGCTCGGCAATCTCCTGCCGCGCATCCGCACGCTTTATCGCAACGAAGCGATCGACCCAGTGACGGTGCGGCATCTGACCCTCGCGTCCAAGGTGCGCCAGCGCGAATGGCTGGCACTGGTAGATGATCCCGAAACCCGCGCGCCGGTAGGCCAAGGTCTCAAGGCATGGCTGTTCGGCGGCGCATCGATCTCCATCACGGTTGCGCTGTTCGACCTTTCCACGTTCGCCGGCGAAACCGTTTCCGACCTGTTCGGCGAGGACAGCTATTTCGCCGACAGCGAAGCGTTCTGGACCGCGCAGCATGCTGCCGTTGAAGAACGCGCCGAGACCTATCGCGAAGCGGGATGGCGCGAGGTCATTGTCCTCGAACCCGGGCAGCCTTTCCACACATGGGAGCATGAGCGCCGCGCCAAGCGGCAGGGCGGCAAGGTCTATATCGCCATCGGCTATCGCGGCGAGGTGACCTTTCACGAAGGCTATATCAGCCTCAAGGAAGCGCGGAAGCTGGCGAGCGGCGAAGCGCCGGAAAAGCCCAGGCGCCCCGAAATTACCGCCACCGGCAACGACTATGTCGACCTGCATCGCCACGCGGCGGTGCGCGCGAAGCTCGCCGAGGCGCCGGGTGTGGCGCTGCGGGTGGCGGTCGCGCATATGATCGCTGGCTCTGCCTTATGGGCGGTTCGGGTCGAGCCGCAGCGCACGACAAGCGAAGCGGTGGCCGAGAGCGTCGAAACCTGCGCGTCCGACGCCGCGTTCGACAAGAAGCGTAGGGCAATGCTGGCGTTGCTTGGGTTCGACGCCGAGACGCCGACCATCACCGGCGGGGAAGGCGAGGGGCTGGCAGCTTTGTTCGCCAAGCTCGTGAAGCTGGACGACGCGCAATTGCTCGACATTCTCGCCATCGTCATGAGCGAGACGCTCGACGCACGCAGCGACATCGTCGATGCCATCGGCCTCTATCTGAACATCGACATGGCCCCGGTCTGGCAGGCGGACGACGCCCTGCTCGACCTGATCCGCGACCGCGAAACGCTCTCCGAAATGGTCGCCGAGGTCGCGGGACGCGAGGTCGCCGAGGCGAACGCGAAGGAGAGCGGCAAGACGCTGCGCGGCATACTTCGCGACTGCATCAGCGGCAGCAACGGACGGACCAAGGTCGAGGGCTGGGTGCCGCGCTGGCTGCGGTTTCCGGCGTCGAGCTACACCGAGCGCGGCGGTGTTCGCGCTGCGGACCGTTCGGCGGTGATCGCGAGCCTGATCGCAGCCGAGCCCGATATCGAGCCGGTCCGCGAGGCCGCGTGACCTCTTCTCCTTCCCGGCGGCGCTCGCCGTCGCCGGGCCGTTCCTGTGAAAGGAGCCACATCATGGCCCATGAGCCCAATCTTGCCGAGGTCCTGCGGCGCATCGAACAGGCGCTCGCCACAATGGACGAACTGCCGCTTGCCGTGTTCGAGCGGGCGCGGTTCCGGGACCTCGATTATGCCAGAATCGCCGACGAACTCGGCATCAGTGTCGCCGAGGTCGAGAAGCATCTGGCAGCAGCGATGCTGCATATTGTGAACCACACCGATCCGGCCGGCGGGCATTGAGCCCGCCGACATGTCATCTATTTGCTTGGCATTTGACCCCGAAGACGCGAATCTGTCCCCATGAAGACAAGCCTCGACCATCTACCCGAAGGCAAGCGCCGCGAGCTGGCGCATGTGGTCGAGGTGCTGCACGACGGGTTCGCGTTTTCGACCAGCCGCCGCACCCAGGAACACACGCGCGGTGGGCAGATTCTCAAGATCATTCTGTTCGGCAGCTATGCGCGGGGCGACTGGGTCGAGGACCCGGTCGGGCGCTATTTCTCCGATTATGACCTGCTCGTCGTCGTCAATCGCGAAGAGTTTACCGACGTTTCGGAGTACTGGGACAAGGCCGAAGCGCAGCTGCTCGAAGAGCTTTCGGCGGGGCATCATCTGCGCACGCCCGTCAGCCTGATCTATCACAGCCTTGACGATGTGAACGAGAAGCTGCGGCTCGGCCGCTACTTCTTCATGGACATCCTTCGCGACGGCATCGTGCTGTTCGAGGAGGACGGCTATCCGTTCGTCGAACCGCAGCCGCTGTCACCCGAACAGGCATTGCAGGAGACGCGGGACTATTTCGAGGAGTGGTTTGAGAGCGCGGAACGCTTCTTTGTGAACGCGCGCGATAATGCGGCGCGCGGGTGGAATAAGGAAGCAGCCTTCCTGCTGCATCAGGCAACCGAACGCTTCTATCATTGCCTGTTTCTCGTCCGCACGCTCTATTCGCCCAAGACCCATAATCTGAACCGGCTGCGCGAGATGGCTGAAGAGCTGGAGCCGTCGCTGCGGTCTGTCTGGACGCGCGAGAACCGGTTTCAGAAGCGCAGCTATTCGCTGCTGCGCGACGCCTATGTGAAGGCGCGCTACTCGCGTTCTTATCGAATCACGCCCGAAGAACTGGCGTGGATCTCCGAGCGCGTCGCGCTGCTCCAAAACCTCGTTCGCGAGACGTGCAAGCTGCGCATCGAGACGCTCGCCAAGGCGGCTTAAGCCGCTCTTCTTTCCTTATCCGCGAAGCGGAATTCCTGCTGCAGATCGTCATCGGAAGCGCCTGCCGGACACAGCGCGTCGGCACCGGCGGCCACGCTGATCCAGTCGATCCGCCAGCCCAGATCAACCACATCGCCGCGCGTTTCGCGCGCGATAGCGATCAGCCCGGCGCCTTCGACATCCACCGAAAAGCTGCATTCATCGCGCTCGCTATCGTAACTGCCGCGCAGCAACGTGCCGTCGGAAACGGCGATCGCAAAACCGTCTTGGACGGCTTTCGGCGACAGGTGCAGCACGGTTTCTACATCGCCTGACAGCCGCAATCTGGCATCGCCGCAGGGCTCTATCCGGATACTCATATGGCGCGCTCCGCTGTTCGAATCGGGAAAGCAGGAACGATAGAACAAATAGCGAACATAGGGAAGGATGTGGCGCCGGGAGACGGGGGCGGGGGTAAGGCAAGGTAAAAGGGGTGCCTCCATGAGGCCCCGAAAGTGGCGTCTGCACGTCGCTTTTGATGGAGCCAAGCCAGCGCGGCCGCGCCGGACATGCCTCCGGGGTGGCGCCACAGCTCGCGCTATGCTCGCGTTTCTGCGGCTGACGATGGCGCCACGGTTGGAGGCCCTTGCAGCCTTTCCTTTGCGTACCTTCATTTCCTGTTTTGAGCAGGATTTCGTCCGATGGCCGACGACGAGTTCACGCTGTGGCTGGGCCGGATCGGCAACGACCGGCCTTTCGCGCACCAGCTTCGCA
>NZ_JAHWZX010000017.1 GCF_019351405.1 Stakelama flava | reverse complement strand
ACCGCCAAGAATGAACTCGGCCTCGACCATAACGAGACGCGATCCTGGCACGGCTGGCATCGCCACGTCTCGCTGGTGCTGCTCGCCTTTGCCATGATGGCTGTAGTCCGATACCGCGCCAACAACATCACGCCCCCAAAAAGACCGAAGATGCCCGCCATCAGGAGTTGATCCGCTGGTCCGTTCAGGAGGTCCGGCGCATCGCCGTCAAATTCGCTCAACGCCAGATCGAGCCTGCCTGCATCATCGCCTGGTCATGCTGGAGGCGAGCTCATCAAGCTGCAGCAAAACGGGCTCACCTCAAAACCAAATTGCAACTGTAATGATAGTTCGATGACAGCCGCAGTTCGTGCGTATCTCACTCTTGGGATATGACGAAGCGGGGGCGCGGGTAGTGCGCCACCTGCGCTACGAGCCGATCACCGAATATCAGGCAGCGGTGGATTGGGCTGTCAGCATGGCGGACCTTATGGCGCACCCGATCCATGTCGTTCCGCTCAATGGCGATGACATGCGCGAGC
This sequence comes from Stakelama flava, assembly GCF_019351405.1. Classification (GTDB taxonomy): domain Bacteria; phylum Pseudomonadota; class Alphaproteobacteria; order Sphingomonadales; family Sphingomonadaceae; genus Sphingomonas; species Sphingomonas flava_A. The sequence goes on along the minus strand of NZ_JAHWZX010000017.1, from coordinate 67,227 downwards.
CAAGCCGCTTCGGACCGATCTGCGATGCGGTCGCAAGCATGACGGATCAGGAGCGCGGCGACATGCGGCGGGTCGTGGTCACCACACGCTGCGAGGTCATGCGCGACTGCGACGACCGGCAGGTTCGTGCCGATGCCTACGACATTCTGCGTCAACTGAAGGTGACATATGAAAGCTGATATTCCGAGAGAGGAACGCCAACGCCGTGAGCGGGAGCAGTGGGCGGAGTTCCGCGCTGCCCTTGTCCGTCGCCATTTCGCTGTCATGCACGAGCAGATGGCGATTAACGCAACGATGGCCCGGTTGGAGGTGGAACACCTCACGCAGGCTGCACCCGCTATCTATGCCGCGATGGGCCGCACTCGCACATACGCTGAGCCAGCGCCTGTGGTCACGCCCGACGCTGAACCCGTTGCGCCACCCGATCCCGTGCCTGTGGCCGCTCGTCCCGGTGCGCCGGACCTGCCCTTTGACCTGCGCTATCACCTCGGCCTGCGATAACCACAATGGCGGGCATCCGGGCACTTCAAAAGCGGCTTGGGAAGCTGGAAGATGCCGGGAAGCCGAGACCGTCGCCCTTCGCTGTTCTGTTCGGGTCGTTTGACGCATGGGTTGAGAACGAGGTGCTGCCCGGCATTGAGAGCGGGGCGCTGGATGCCAACGGCATGGTGGCGGTTGTCGCTGCCCTTCGGACATGGGAAACTGAGGGGGTATGGAATGCTGGCAGCGGTGCATGAAGTGCCGTCGCCCATTTTTCTCGGTGGACGTGCTTCGCCTGCGCCTGTGCGATGGCACGGACGGATGCAGCGGAGACGAGGACAGGTTCACTTAGCGCGGCGATTCCATTTTGACGCTGCGCCGGGGCATAGCGGTGCGTTCCCCGCCAATCCAACGACCGCAGCAGCGGGGCGAGGTTCTTTCTCCTCCTGCCTGACGCTGCCAGCACCCTGCGCCCTCGGGCGTGGGGTGCTGCTATGAGCGGGTTGGCCCATGCTAGCGCGTTCGCTGCGCCGCTAGCATAGTGCTAGCATGGAAATGCTAGCGGCCTGCGCTCTCGCGCTGGACCTTCTCTAAGTGCTTGGTTTTGCTGGTGAAAAATGGTGGACGCACTAGGGCTCGAACCTAGGACCCGCTGATTAAGAGTCAGCTGCTCTACCAACTGAGCTATGCGTCCATCCGGGCGTCTGGGCGGGTGTTGGATCCCGCCGCCGCATTGGAGTGGCGCGGTTAGCACCGCTTTTTTGGGAATGCAAACCCTAAAACCACCTTTTTACCAGCGGGAGGCGCGGCGGTTGGCGCGATCAATCGACATCAGCATTCCAAGGCACAGCATGATCGTAAGCTGCGCCGATCCGCCATAGCTTACCAGTGGCAATGGGATGCCGACCACTGGCGCCAGGCCCATCACCATCGCCAGGTTGATCGCGACATAAAAGAAGATCGTGGTGGCAAGTCCGGCGGCCGCCAGTCGCGAAAAGCGGCTCTGCGCGCGCACTCCGACATTCACCCCCCAGCGGATCACCAGGAAGAAGGCGAGGATCAGCAGGCACCCGCCGATCAGGCCCCATTCCTCCGCCATGGTCGCAAAAACGAAGTCGGTGTGGCCTTCCGGTAGATAGTCGAGATGGCTTTGCGTGCCGTGCAGAAAGCCTTTGCCGAAAATTCCGCCCGAACCAATCGCGATTTTGGACTGGCTGATATGATAGCCCGCACCCAGCGGGTCGCTTTCAGGATCGAGAAAGATGAGCACGCGCTTGCGCTGATAATCATGGAGCAGCGTGTTGAATGCGATCGGAATGGCGATCGCCACGGCAAGCCCGCCGCCGATGAACAGGCGCAGCGGGATTCCGGCGAGAAACATGATGGTGATACCGCCAAAAGTGATCATCAGCGCTGTGCCGAGATCAGGCTGCAGCATCACCAGCCCGGCGGGCACGCCGACAAGCAGCGCGGCCGGCCAGATCGCCGTGAAGCGCCTGGTTTCGCCCGCTGGAAGGAGCGCATAGAAACGCGCCATGGCAAGCACGATCGCCGGTTTCATCAACTCGGACGGTTGCAGGCGGATTACGCCGAGATCGAGCCAGCGCTGCGCTCCGCCGCGAACCGCGCCCAGCAGCTCGACCAGAATTAACAGCAGAACCAATCCGCCATAGACGGGAAAGGCGCTTTTTTCCCAAAGGCTTTCGGGAAAGCGCGACATGATGATTGCCATTGTCAAAAACGCGAAGAAAGTAATAGCCTGACGTTTCGCCCAGGGGTCGATGCTGCCGCTGGCGGCTGAATACAGGACTACCAGCCCAAAGGCACCGATCGCGAACACCAGCAGAATAATCTTCCACGGCAGTTGCGCGACGGGTGCCGGGATCAGGCCGGGGCCGGTCATTCGCCGCCCTCGGGAGAGCCGGTTGCGGCCGCATTGGTCGCCGCCGACCGATCGGTCGATGCGGCGCGCTCCACAACGTCGCTGCGTGCATCGTCGACGTCTTTTGGCGGGGGCGGGACGGGAGCGTTTTGCGCCTCCATGAAAGCCTTGCGCTTCGCCTCCATCCGGGTGGCGATGTCGCCGCCCCAGGTCGCTTCGGCTTCGTGCAGGCGTTTGATGGCGCGTTCGCGATCGAACATATAGCTCAGCACGTCGCTGGCCGTTTCCGGCGCATCCAGATTGCGGATCAGATGGCCACCATGTTCGATCACCACCGAACAGGCGTAGCGCGGATTATCGGCGGGTGCGAAGCCGACGAAAAGGGCATGGTCGCGCAGATGGAAGGGGAAGCTGGCGTTGCCGGTGCGCCCCGCGCGCCGGTCTGCCATGGTGATACGGCGAACCTGCGCCGTACCCGTTTTACCGGCCAGATCGACGCCGTCGATGTTCATACGCGCAGCGCCGCCGGTGCCGCCGCCATTGACCACTGCCCACATCGCCCGCCGGATCACCTTGATATGTTCAGGGTTCAGATTGAGCGAGGCCGCCGGGCGGTGGGGTTCGTCAAGCAGGATGCGCGGAACGATTTCACGCCCGCTCGAAAGGCGCGCCGCCATCACGGCAAGTTGCATCGGATTGACGAGCAAATAGCCCTGACCGATCGAGGCATTGATGGAGTCGGCTACCGTCCAGTCCTTGCCGTACTTCTTTTTCTTCCACTGGCTGTCGGGCACCGTGCCGTAATATTGCGAAAGAAAGGGAAGGTCATATTGCGCGCCCAGCCCCATTTCACGCGCCGTGGGGGCGAATTTGTCATACCCCAGTTGCCGTGCCATTTGAAAGAAATAGATGTCGCAGCTTTGCGGAATCGCGCGGTGCATGTTGATGTTGCCATGGCCACCACGTTTCCAGCAGTGAAAACGGCCGCGTCCAACCTGCATCACCCCGCCGCAATACACCGTTTGATCGGGGTCGATCCCGTTTTGCAGCAGCGCCAGGCCGTGCATCGGCTTTACCGTCGATCCGGGTGGATACAGGCCCTGAAGCACCTTGTTCATCAGCGGGACGTGATCGTCCTGCGACAGCATCTTCCATTCCATCCTGCCGATGCCGCGCGAAAAGCTGTTCGGATCATAAGCCGGCATCGAAACCATGGCGAGCATGTCGCCGGTCAGAACGTCGAGCACGACGACCGATCCCGAATTGGTGCCGAGCCGCCGGGCTGCATATTCCTGAAGTCCCGCATCGATCGTCAGGCGGACGGTGTCGCCCGGCGTATCGGGCCGCGTCGCAAGTTCGCGGACCAGTTTTCCGCGTGCGGTCACCTCGATCCGCTTGGCACCCGGTTTTCCGCGAAGTCGGTCTTCCAGCGCCTTTTCCAGCCCGTCCTTGCCCAGTTTGAACCCCGGGGTGACGAGCAGGGGGTCTTTCTCCTTTTCATATTGTTCGGCCGAGGCGGAGCCGACATAGCCGGTCAGATGTGCGACGGCGGCACCCAGCGGATAGTTGCGCGCAAAACCGCGCGTCGGCGCAACCCCCGGCATTTCGGGGATCCGCACGCTGACGGCGGCAAAATGCTCCCAATCGAGATTTTCCTCTACCTGAACCGGCTGAAATCCGGCCGCACGGTCAAGATCGGTATTAATGCGCTGCAAATCGTCGGCGGTCAGCGCCAGCACGCTGGTCAGCAACGAAAGCGTATGCTGTTTGTCTTCCAGCCGGTCGGGGATGATGTCGACGCGGAAATCGGTGCGGTTGTCGGCAATCGGTGCGCCATGGCGGTCGACGATCCACCCGCGCCGCGGCGGGACCAGCGTCATGTTGACGCGGTTGCTTTCGGACAACAGCTTGTAATGCTGGTTTTCGGCTACTGAAAGCCATGCCATGCGTCCGGCAAGCACAAGGCCCACCGCGCCCTGGCCGATGCCAAGCACCGTGGCTCGACGGGAAAAGGTAAAGGGTTGAGCGGCTTCGGTTACGATCTTGAAAGGTTTGTTCATGTTCTGCGGCCGCGCCCGCCAAGATGGGCGCAAATACGAAATAGGAAAGGCAGCATCGCCACCGAAACGATAATCTGGAACAGCACTGCCGTATCGACATGGGCGCCGATCGGGCTGGCCACGATGCGACCGCCGATCAGCGTCACCGCGACCGCGCCTGCTCCGATAACCCAGTTATGCCATAAATCGCGCCACACAAGACGCGAATCTATCACGTCGACCGCCAAAAAACACGCGGTCCAGAAGAACATTGCGCTTCCCATCGGCTGACCGCTTAAAAGGTCGTCGAAAAGCCCCAGCAGCAGCGGCGACCAGGGGGGGAAGATGTCGGGGCGCAGCAATCGCCAACCGATCAGCATCATCAGGCCGAAAGGGGGCAGGATCGGGACGACCGCAACGAACGGAATCAGCGTGATCGCGGACCCGATCATTACCGTTACCGGGGCGAGCCAGCGCGCGCGGCGCCACATATCGACAGCACCGATCGGAACGGGCAGTCGCTCGGTCACTCGTCACCTTCCGCACGCGGCGCTTCCCGATCGTTTGCCGAGGGTGACAATTTGGGCATGAAAACCTGCTGCACCAGCGCGAAGTCGACGGTGTCGGGACTTGCGAACACGCGCCCCAGCGAACTGTCGGTCGAATTGCGAATCACGCGCGCCACCGGAATGTTCGGCGGATAGATGCCGCCCGTGCCCGACGTAACAAATGTGTCGCCTGACAGGAAAGGGGCATTGGCGACGGAGGCGGAGCGCACTTCGACCAGCCCGTCGCCGCGCCCCACCACAATAGCGGGCAGTCCGTCGCGCGTGCGTTGAACGGGTACGATGCTTTCGGGATCGATGATCAGCAATATCCGCGCGGTGTTGAACCCGGTTTCAAGCACGCGGCCGATCAGGCCGTTGGGGCCGCTGACCGGTTGGCTTGGCCGCACGCCCTGCCGGCTGCCCGCGTTGAGGATCGCGTACCGACGCGTACTGCTGGCCGAAGAACTGACCAGCCGCGCAACGGCAACCGTACCGGTGTCGCGATCGCGTAGTTTCAGAAGCGCGCGAAGCCGCCGGTTCTCGCGGCCCAACGTGCGCGCCTGCTGCACGACATGACGCGCTTGCACGAGCTGCTTCTTCAGCTTGCGGTTTTCCGAAACCGTGCCGAAATGTTCGCCGATCGCGCCGGGGATGGAACCGAACCATCCCCGCACGCTGTCCATTCCGGATGAAAGGGGGGTCGTCACCTCTCTCGCCGCGCCGCGCACGGTGCTGAACGCACCGGGATTGAAGGTGGACAGCAGCAGAAGAACGACCGCGATGACCGCGCCGAACGCCGCGATCACATAGCCGAGAAACAGCCCGTATTGCGCCCGCCGTGAAAACCCCGGGCGCCGGTTTCTGGGCGGCGCCATCTAAATCCCCGTTCTGTGGGTCAGACCGCGAGCAGCACGCCGCGGAAAATCTCATCCTCAAGCGCACGACCGGTGCCCAGCGCAACGCAGGTCAGCGGCTCTTCCGCCACGGTCACCGGCAGGCCCGTTTCATCGCGCAGCATTTCGTCGATTCCCGCGAGCAGCGCGCCGCCGCCGGTGAGCACGATGCCCTGATCGACGATATCGGCAGCAAGTTCGGGCGCGGTGTTTTCCAGCGCGATGCGAACCCCTTCGACGATCGTTCCGACGGGTTCGGAAAGCGCTTCGGCAATCTGGCCCTGGTTGATCTGGATTTCCTTCGGCACGCCGTTCACCAGATCGCGGCCCTTGATGTGGATCGTCTTTCCGATGCCGTCGCTCGGCGGCTTGGCGGTGCCGACTTCCTGCTTGATACGCTCAGCCGTGCCTTCGCCGATCAGCAGGTTGTGGTTGCGGCGGACATAGCTGACGATCGCTTCGTCCATCTTGTCGCCGCCGACGCGAACCGAGGTGGAATAGGCAAGACCGCGCAGCGAAAGCACCGCGACTTCGGTCGTGCCGCCCCCGATATCGACCACCATCGATCCGATCGGTTCGGTAACCGGCATATCGGCGCCGATCGCGGCGGCCATCGGCTCTTCGATCAGCCAGACCTGCGACGCGCCCGCGTTCGACGCGGCGTCGCGAATCGCACGGCGTTCGACCGAGGTGGAGCCGGAAGGAACGCAGATCACGATCTGCGGCCAACGAATGAAGCGGCGCTGGCCATGCACCTTCTGAATGAAGTGCTTTATCATCTGTTCGGCGACGTCGATGTCGGCGATCACGCCATCGCGCAGCGGGCGAATCGCCTCGATCGTGCCGGGCGTCTTGCCCATCATCAGCTTGGCGTCGTCGCCGACCGCCTTCACCTTGCGCACGCCGTTGAGCGTTTCCACCGCGACGACCGACGGTTCGTTCAAAACGACTCCGCGCCCCCGCAAATAAACGACCGTGTTCGCGGTCCCCAGGTCGATTGCCATGTCATGGGACATGAATTTGAAAAAGCGGGAGAAAACCATCTATTTTTCCGTCAGTTACCGCAGCAGCCCAGGCAGCGGCAGGTCGCACAAACTATCGTTTCCGAACCCTTGTGGCGCCGGTGACCTCCGGCATCGGAAAATTGGCGCAATCGGGTCGCGGGATGGCGCCGCTTGGGCTACAGCGGCGTACATGTCAATACGCCGTCTGCCAGAGCATCTCGTCAACCGTATCGCAGCAGGCGAGGTGGTGGAAAGACCCGCCAGTGCGTTGAAAGAACTGGTGGAGAACGCAATCGATGCCGGTGCGCGTCGAATCGCTGTACGTCTGGCGGCGGGTGGAACCGACCTGATCGAAGTGACCGACGACGGATGCGGCATGTCTCCCGCGGAAATGGCACTGGCGCTGGAACGCCATGCGACGTCGAAACTGCCCGATGACGCGATCGATGCGGTCACCACGCTTGGCTTTCGCGGCGAAGCGCTGCCCTCGATCGCAAGTGTCGCCCGGCTGACGCTGGAAAGCCGCGTGCGCGGCGAGGAGGGGTGGCAGCGAATCGTCGACAATGGCGTGCTGGAACGCGAAGGCCCCGCCGCGCTGCCGCCTGGAACGCGGGTGCGGGTGGAGGCGCTGTTCGCCCGTGTACCTGCCCGCCGCAAGTTCCTGCGCACCGCGCGCAGCGAATATGCCGCGTCGATGGACGTGGTCCGCCGCCTTGCCATGGCGCGGCCCGATATCGCTTTCAGCGTCGAACATGACGGGCGGCGCGTGCTTGGCGTACAGGAGGGCGAGACGGGGCCGGAGCGGGTCGCAGCGCTGACCGACCGTGCGCTTGCCGAAAACAGCGTTGGCGTCGATCTGGAACGCGGCGAAATGCGGCTTGGCGGGGTGGCGAGCCTGCCGACCTTCAATCGCGGCATCGCCGATCACCAATATCTGTTCGTCAATGGTCGGCCGGTGAAGGACCGGCTGCTGACCGGAGCAGTCCGCGGGGCGTATGCCGAGATGCTGGCGCGCGATCGTCATGCGGTGGTCGCGCTTTTCCTCGACCTTCCGGTCAGCGAAGTCGATGTGAACGTCCATCCGGCAAAGACCGAGGTGCGCTTCCGCGATCCGCAACTCGCCCGCGGCATGATCGTCAGCGGCATCCGGCGCGCGCTCGACGCCGCCGGGCACCGCAGCGTACAGCGCCCGGCCGAATCGGCGCTTGCTGCCTGGAAAACCGAAGAGGATGTGCGCCGTCAGCAGCAGGAGGAAGCGCGGCGCTCTCCGTCGTTTTTCGCCGCGTCTCCGCCCGCCTGGTCTCCCGCTCCGCAACAGGACGGAGGCGAGGGCGCGCCGGCGCATGTCGCCGATCGCCGTCCCGATTATCTTTCGGCGCAACCCCATGCGCGCGCCGAGGAAGCGAGCGCACGGGTGCCTTCTGGCGCGGACTTCCCGATGGGCGTGGCGCGCGGTCAGGTAGCGAAAACCTATATCGTGGCCGAAGCATCCGACGGGCTGGTCATCGTCGATCAGCACGCGGCGCACGAACGCCTGGTTCTTGAACGGATGCGCGCCGCCATGGCGGGCAGCGGCGTCAAGGCGCAGGCGATGCTGATGCCGGAGGTGATCGAGCTTGAAGAGACCGCCTGCGATCGGCTCGAAGCACGGATGGGCGAACTGGCCGAATTTGGGCTCGAACTCGAACGGTTCGGCCCGCGCGCGATGCTGGTTCGCGCTACACCAGCCATGTTGGGGGCGGGGGATGTCACCGGCCTTGTCACCGATCTTGCCGATGAACTGGCCGCCTATGATCAGGCGTTGAGCCTGAAGGAGCGCCTCGACCATGTCGCGGCGACGATGGCGTGCCACGGATCGGTGCGCGCCGGACGGGTGCTCTCGGTCGCGGAAATGAATGCTTTGCTACGCGAAATGGAGGCGACCCCCCATTCGGGCCAGTGCAATCACGGACGCCCGACCTGGGTAAAGCTGGGCATGGCCGATGTCGAAAAGCTGTTCGGACGGAAATGATGTCAGGACGTCCGGCTTTCGATCCATATACGCCGCTAATGGTGCTCAAACCGTTCGCTGACGACATATGGACGATGGACGGGCCGGAAATCCGGATGAACTGGCTCGGGTTGAAAATACCTTTTACCACCCGGATGACACTGGTTCGGTTGCCTGACGGGGGAATCTGGGTTCATTCGCCGACCGGGCAGGATGGGATGGTTATGGACGCGGTGGAATCGCTGGGGCCGGTGCGCCATCTGGTGGCCCCAAACAGCATCCACTATTGGTGGCTGCCGCAATGGCATGCCCGGTTTCCCGATGCACGCGTTCATGGCGTGGCGGGGCTAAGCCAGAAAGCGAAACGCCATCTACCGCCGCTTGAGGTGCTGAGGGCGACTGCGCCGACAGGGTGGGCCGGAACGATCGATCAGGTAATCGTGCCGGGCGATGTCGTTACCGAGGCTGACTTCTTTCACCGCCCCAGCCGCACGCTGATCCTGACCGATCTGATCGAAAATTTCGAACCGCAGCGGATCCGTTCACGCGTGCTTCGCTTCCTGATGCGATTGACGGGCGCGGTCGATCCCGACGGGCAGGCGCCAATTGATCTTCGCGCGACATTCTGGCGACACCGCGCTTCGGTGCGCGCGGCAGTGGAACAGATGATCGAATGGGAACCGGACCATATTATTCTGGCGCATGGCCGATGTTACGACAAAGACGGCGTCGGCGAATTGCGGCGGTCCTTTCGCTGGGTTCTTTGAACCCGGCCGTTCATCTTGGGGAAACCTTTTGCGCAGCGGCGGGTTATGCCGTTTGAAAAAGGAAGAGAGACAATGCGCAAGATATTCCCGGTCATACTTTCGTTAATTCCGTTCGCGGCGGTTGTCAGCGCCTGCATGACCGTCCACTGAGTACGCGACAGAGCAACAAAAAGGGGCCGCCCGGACTATCCGGACGGCCCCTTTTTTTGTGTCAAAGAAGAATTCAGGCTTCGCCGGTGGTTTCTTCTTCGGAAGACTCTTCGCCCTCGTCGCCGGCAATTTCACCGGGTTCCAGATTGGGATCACGCTTTTCGGTGAAACCGCTGGTGTCGCGCGATTCTTCGAACATCGCCGCCATCACGTCGATGCCCTGTTCCTGCATCTCGGCCTCTTCGGGCGAACGCGCGACGTTGACCTTCACGGTCACGGCAACTTCGGGGTGCAGCGCGACGCGAACGTCGAACAGGCCAATCGTCTTGATCGGCTTGTCGAGGACGACCTGCGAACGCGCGATCTTGTGACCGTCATTCTCAAGCGCTTCGACAACGTCGCGAACCGCGACCGAGCCATAAAGCTGACCAGCACCCGACGCCTGACGGATCAGGATGATCTGCGTGCCATCGATGCTCTTGGCTTCGTTTTCAGCCTCGGTGCGCTTTTCGGCATTTTCCTTTTCAAGGCGCTCGCGATTGGCCTCGAAAACCTTCTTGTTCGCATCGTTGGCGCGAAGCGCCTTCTTGTTGGGCAGCAGGAAGTTACGGGCATAGCCGTCCTTCACCGTGACCACATCGCCGATGCCGCCGAGCTTTTCGACGCGTTCGAGCAAAATGATATCCATGGGTGTCGCTCCCTTACTTCACGATGTAGGGCAGCAGGCCCAGATGACGGGCGCGCTTGATGGCCTTGGCCAGCTCGCGCTGCTTCTTGGCGCTCACCGAGGTGATGCGCGAAGGAACGATTTTGCCGCGCTCAGAGACAAAGCCCTGAAGCAGACGAACGTCCTTGTAATCGATCTTCGGCGCGTCCTTGCCCGAAAAGGGGCAGCTCTTGCGGCGGCGGAAAAACGGTCGTGCCATGGTGCTAGCCTCCTATGTTCAGTCGTTGTCGCGGTCGCGGCGATTGCGACGGCCATCGCGATCGCTCTTGCGCATCATCACCGACGGGCCGTTTTCATGCTCGTCGACGCGGATCGTCATGTAACGGATCACGTCTTCGTTGATCGACGTCTGGCGTTCCAGCTCAGCGACGACGCCGGTGGGCGCGTCGATTTCGAGCATCACGAAATGCGCCTTGCGATTTTTCGCGATCTTGTAGGCGAGGCTGCGAAGACCCCAGGTTTCGGTCTTGACGACCTTGCCCTCATTGTCCTCGATGATCTTGGTGGCGGTTTCCGCCAGCGCGTCCACCTGCGCCTGTGCCAGATCCTGGCGCGCAAGGAACACATGCTCGTAAAGAGCCATGTCTGCTTTCCTTAATGTTGGCCGATCGCTGACGTCCGCCCCATGCGAAACGCCCCTCCGGCTGTCGTCCAAAGTGCTTGTTTTCGGGCATCCCGGCGATTCACCAGCCACCCGAAGCGCGGCCCTATGCGGCAGACGAGCACAATTTGCAAGCCCTGGCGCAGACTAAAAGTGGTTGGGCATTGGGTTACGCCCAACCACCACAAAAGAAGTTTGCAGATCACGCCATTGTAGAAGATGGTGCCTCAGGCTTTATATAATTCAACGAAGTGGCTGAAGGATAAATCCCTGCCGGGCACTGAAGACTTGTTTCCTGTTCAACGCATTCTTCAAACGAATCATAGTATATATCCAGCCGCCCTCGCCCCTGAACATCGTATCCCATGCAGCGGATACGGATTTCAGTCGGGCAGCTTGGAAGCGCTTCCGCTGCGCGAGGCAGCGATATAGTGCTTCCGGCAACAAGAACGGTTCCTACAGAAGCGGCAATCAAAAATCGTTTCATTGTGTGTCCCCTGTAAATATGCCGATTTGGCCATTTCCAAATTAGTCTTTCTGTGAATGAGGAACAAACCGAAACGGAGATATCGCAACATTAACCGTTCTTTTTCGGATCAATGCGAGAGCAATATGGCATTGGGTGGCGCAAGCGGTTGCGCCACCCTGTGATGCGCTGATTTACGTGACCGCTTAATTCAGTGCGCCCGCAAGGACGGCTGCGATCACGCCGGTGGTCAGGCCGACCAGCACCGCATCGTTGCCCGACTGAACCCAGTGATAGCCGCGCGGCGGGGCATAGAGGTGGCGGCCGTTATACTGGCGATAATCGATCTGGCGGTAATTACGCGCGTACCGGGCATCGAAGCGTTCGCCCTTCCGCCAGCTGCGGTTGCTGTCGTGGCGTTCGACCGTGCGCTGGACAGTGACCGTCCGGTTCGGTCCGTGCTTCACCGTGCGGGTCTGTTCGATCCGGTTATTGTCGCCATGGCGCTGCGCGGCGAAAGCGGGCGTCGCAAGCAGCGAGGCGGCGGCGGCGGCGAGAATGAACTTCTTCATGGCTTTAACTCCTCAACAATTCGCCCTTTGGCGATGAGGCCAATCTGGGGGACAGCTGTCCCGGAGCTTTGTCAGCAATGCGGGAAAATGGTCGCAAATTGTCGCAATCCCTCGCGGCTTTGACCTTCGCGGAAAACCCGCCTAACCCGCCGCCCGCAAAAGTATTTCAGGAGAGCAGTGATGCGAGCGTTCATCTTTCCGGGGCAGGGCAGTCAGGCCGTGGGCATGGGCAACGCACTGTCCGAAGCAAGCGCCGCCGCGCGCGAGGTATTTGGTGAGGTGGACGAAGCGCTGGGGCAGAATCTCGCCCGATTGATGGCCGAAGGCCCCGAAGACGAATTGATGCTGACCGAAAACGCCCAGCCAGCGATCATGGCGAACGCCATTGCGGTTTTGCGCGTACTGGAAACCGAATTCGGTGTCCGCATGGCCGACAAGGCGGATTTCGTCGCCGGTCATTCGCTGGGCGAATACAGCGCGCTGTGCGCGGCGGGGGCGATCGACCTTTCAACCACCGCGAAGCTGCTCAAGCGGCGCGGGCAGGCGATGCAGGCGGCCGTGCCGGTTGGGGAAGGCGCGATGGCCGCGATTCTGGGAGCGAATCGCGAAAAGGCGCAGCAGATCGCCGACGCCGCCGCCGAAGGGCAGGTGTGCAGCGTGGCCAACGACAATGATCCCGGTCAGGTCGTGATTTCCGGCGCAAAGACGGCGGTGGAGCGCGCAGTGCCGCTGGCCAGGGAAATGGGGGCGAAGCGCGCGGTGCTTCTGCCGGTTTCGGCACCCTTTCACTGCCCGTTGATGCAGCCCGCGGCCGAAGTAATGGAAACCGCCCTGGCAGAGGCGCAGCTCCGCGCGCCGCTGATCCCGCTTTACGCCAATGTGACCGCGGCACCGGTTGCCGACCCCGACGCGATTCGCGCGCTGCTGGTCGAGCAAGTGACCGGCATGGTGCGCTGGCGCGAATCGGTGATTGCCATGGCCGGGGCGGGTGTCGACGATTTTGTCGAACTTGGCGGCAAGGTGCTTGCCGCGATGGTGAAGCGCAGCGCTCCCGACACCACGCAGAACAGCATCATCACGATGCAGGATATCGAAGCGCTGGCAAAGCGCCTTTAAGGAGATACTGGAGCATGTTCGACCTTACCGGAATGACCGCGCTGGTGACCGGCGCGAGCGGCGGCATTGGGTCCGCGATCGCAAAGGCGTTGAGCGGGCAGGGCGCGCGGCTTGCGCTGTCGGGCTCGAACGCGGAAAAGCTGGAAGCGTTCAAGGCGGAGCTTGGCGGCGATCATGTCGCGTTGCCGTGCAATCTTTCCGATGCCGACGCGGTGGACGCGCTGGTGCCGCAGGCGATCGAGGCGCTGGGCAAGCTCGACATTCTGGTCAACAATGCCGGCGTCACGCGCGACAACCTTGCCATGCGGATGAAGGATGACGAGTGGGAACAGGTCATCAAGGTCAACCTTGAAGCCGCGTTCCGACTTGCCCGTGCGGCTGCCAAGCCGATGATGAAGGCTCGGTTCGGTCGCATGATCTCGATCACCTCGGTCGTCGGCGCAACCGGCAATCCGGGACAAGCCAATTATGCCGCGTCAAAGGCGGGGCTGGTCGGCATGTCCAAGGCGCTGGCGCAGGAACTTGCCAGCCGCGGGATCACGGTAAATTGTGTCGCGCCCGGCTTTATCCGCTCGGCAATGACCGACGTTCTGCCCGAGGCGCAGAAAGAGGCGCTGACCGGGCGGATTCCCGCCGGCGCGCTGGGCGAGGGGAGCGATATCGGCGCGGCGGTTGTTTATCTGGCCAGCCGGGAAGCGGGATATGTCACCGGCCAGACGCTGCACGTGAACGGCGGCATGGCGATGCTGTAAACGCAACACTCGCGTCCAAAAAGGCGTTGAAACCGCGAGCGGGTTAAAAAGTCGTCGGCCCGTTTTTGGCTCGACCCGGCGCTGCGCGAATGCACCGCGCGGCCGCATTCGAGCCGGATTTGCGGCTTTCGCGCGGTGGATGCCAGCACACCCGATTTGAACGGAAAGACTTGCTCGGCACTTGTCAGGGCAATCATGCCGTTCTAGGTGCGTTCGAGAATTTGAATACCCAGTCAGAAGAGGAAAAGGGATAATGAGCGAGACCGCCGATCGCGTGCGCAAGATCGTCGTCGAGCATCTCGGCGTCGAAGCCGACAAGGTGACCGAGGATGCCAGCTTCATCGACGATCTGGGCGCCGACAGCCTCGACATCGTCGAACTCGTCATGGCGTTCGAGGAGGAATTCGGCGTGGAGATTCCCGACGAAGCCGCCGAGAAAATCACGACTGTCAAGGATGCCATCACCTATATTGACGAGCATCAGGGCTGATAAGCCCGTCGCGAGATCGCCCATCAGGGCTGCACGCGTGATACAGACGGCTTCCCGGCCCGGCAGCAGTCCGGGTCGGGGAGCCGTTCGTTTTTGTACCAGAAACGGAGAGATCGAATGCGCCGCGTAGTCGTCACCGGCCTTGGCCTCGTCACCCCGCTGGGCGGCGATGTCGAAACCAGCTGGAAGAACATCATTGCGTCGAAATCGGGTGCCGCCACCATCACCCGCTTCGATGCGAGCGAGTTCCAGACCAATTATGCCTGCGAGGTGAAACCGGCCGATCACGAATTCGGTTTCGACGCCGGCAAGCGCGTCGATCACAAGATCCAGCGCCAGGTTGATCCGTTCATCGTTTATGGCATCGACGCCGCCGGTCAGGCGATCGAGGACGCCGGTCTTACCGATATGAGCGAGGAGGAGCGTTTCCGTGCAGGGTGCTCGATCGGGGCAGGGATCGGCGGTCTGCCGGGTATCGAAAGCGAATCGCTGGTGCTTGAGCACAAGGGGCCGAAGCGCGTTTCGCCGCACTTCGTCCATGGTCGTCTGATCAACCTGATTTCCGGTCAGGTTTCTATCAAATACGGGCTGATGGGGCCGAATCACGCGGTCGTCACCGCCTGTTCGACGGGCGCGCATTCGATCGGCGATGCCGCGCGGATGATCGCGATGGACGATGCCGATGTGATGCTGGCTGGCGGGGCCGAGGGGGCAATCTGCCCGATCGGCATTGCCGGATTTGGTCAGGCGCGGGCGCTGTCCACCGGCTTTCGCGAAGATCCGACCAAGGGGAGCCGCCCCTATGACGTCGATCGCGACGGTTTCGTCATGGGCGAAGGCGCTGGCGTCGTCGTACTGGAAGAATATGAGCGTGCGAAGAAGCGCGGCGCGACAATCTATGCCGAGGTGATCGGTTATGGCCTGTCGGGCGATGCTTATCACGTCACCGCGCCGCATCCCGAAGGATCGGGCGCTTTCCGTTCGATGCAGATGGCTATGAAGAAATCGGGTCTGGATCTGGCAGATATCGATTATGTGAACGCACACGGCACCTCGACCCCGCTGGGCGACGAACTGGAACTGGGCGCGGTACGCCGCCTGTTCGGCAACAATATCGACACCATGTCGATGAGTTCGACCAAGTCGGCGATCGGCCATCTGCTGGGCGGCGCAGGCGCGGTGGAAAGCATTTTCTGCATCCTCGCCATGCGGGATCAGATCGTTCCCCCGACGCTGAACCTCGATAACCCCAGCGAGAATTGCGCGGGCGTTGACCTGGTGCCGCACAAGGCAAAGGAGCGCAAGGTGAAGGCGGTGCTGAACAATTCGTTCGGCTTTGGCGGCACCAACGCTTCGCTGGTGATGAAGGCCGTCTGATTGCCGGTTTGAAACCGGGCGACACAGCAGGAGAGGGTGATGCGAAAGCTGGGTTGTCTGATTTTCGTCGTGATCCTGCTGGTCGCCGCTGCGGTGTTCGGCGTGGCGCAGCTATGGGGCGGATCGGGGCCGCTCGACAAAAATACGACGGTTCTGGTTCGTGAAGGGTCGACACTGACTGAGGCCGCCGGGCAGTTGGAAGCGGCGGGCGCGATCCGTTCTGCCAACCGATTTCTGCTGCTGTCGAAGGTTTTCGGCGGTAGCGAGCCTATCCGGGCGGGCGAATATCGCATTCCGGCGCATCTGAGCCAGTCCGATATCCTGAAGATGATGCAGGGCGGACAGACGTTGCAACGCTTCGTCACCGTTCCTGAAGGGTTGCCCTCTGTGCTGGTGCGCGAACGATTGTTCAAGGCATCGGGGCTGGAGGGCGAACTCGACGTTCCGCTGGAAGGAACCGTGCTTCCCGACAGCTACAGCTATCAGCGGACCAATTCGCGTCGCGAGGTGCTGGAGCGGATGCAGCGCGCGATGATCCGCTATCTCAACGCCGCGTGGAAAAAACGATCGCCGAACACCGTGGCTAAAACGCCGCGCGAAGCATTGATCCTCGCCTCGATCATCGAAAAGGAAACCGGCAAGCCGGAAGAGCGGCGTGAAATCGCGGCTGTTTATTCCAACCGCCTTCGCGGAGGAATGATGCTTCAGGCGGACCCGACCGTGATTTATCCCATTACGAAGGGAAAGCCGTTGGGACGACGGATTTTACGATCCGAACTGGAAGCGAAGAACGGGTATAATACCTACGCCATGACCGGACTTCCGATCGGACCGATCTGCAATCCGGGGCGTGCGTCGATCGATGCCGCGCTGAACCCGGCGAAGAGCGATGCGTTGTATTTCGTCGCCGACGGGACCGGCGGTCATGTCTTTTCCAAAACCCTTGCCGAGCATCAGGAAAATGTACGCAAATGGTATGCCATCCGTCGCAAGCGCGGCGAGATGTGACAGATAAAAAACCGGGGCCCAAACCCCGGTTCTCCTGTTTCCTTATGAGCGGGAATTGACGCGACAGCGCGCTCCGCAGTGTTTTCAGCGGCCCAGTTGCGACGCGGCTCTGGCTTTCGCTTCGACTTGCTGCGGCGTTCCGCTCGTGACCCAGCTTCCACCGACGCACAGGACCGGATCGAAAGCGAGCCATTCGGGCGCGCTCGCTTCGCTGACGCCGCCTGTGGGACAGAAGCGGCACTGGCCGAACGGTGCGGCAAGCGCTTTCAGCGCCTTCAGCCCACCCGACGCTTCGGCGGGGAAGAATTTGAAGTGGGTCAGCCCAAGGTCCAGTCCACGCATGATATCGCCCGCATTGGCGATTCCCGGCAGGAACGGCACATTGGCATCGATGATCGGATCGGCGATATGCTGAGTCAGTCCGGGCGAAACGATAAATTCGGCACCGGCGTCGATTACCTGCGCGGCCTGCCTGGCATTGATCACCGTTCCCGCGCCAACGATCGCACCGTCCACCTTCATCATTTCGGTCATCGCATCCAGCGCGGCGGGGGTACGCATCGTTACTTCAAGTACGCGAAGGCCGCCTGCCACCAGCGCCTGCGCCAGCGGTTGCGCCTGCGCCGCGTCATCAATCACCAGCACCGGGATGACCGGGCTGACCTGCATGATTTCGTCGATCTTCACTGGGTATGCTCCTGCGCATAGGCAGCCGCGGCACCGAACAGGCCAGGCTCCGGATGGGTGATCAGTTTGACGGGGATCGATTTCATCAGCGACTGGAACCGACCTTTCGCCACGAAACGGTCTTCAAATCCCGATTGCAGCAGTCGGTCCTTCAGGCGGAAACCCAATCCGCCCGCCAGCACCACGCCTTTTGGGCCATGCGCAAGTGCAAGGTTGCCCGCAACCGTGCCGAGTGCGAGGCAAAACCGGTCGAGCGCGGCATTGGCGATGCTGTCATTCCCGTTCAGCGCAAGGTCCCAAATTTCGCGATCGTCGCGACGGGGAACCGAAAGCCCCTCGATCTTTGCCAGCGCTTCGTAAATCGCGACGATTCCGGGGCCGGCGCAGATTCGTTCAACCGAGACGCGCGTGAAGCT
The DNA here is from genome assembly GCF_019351405.1 of Stakelama flava. Taxonomy (GTDB): domain Bacteria; phylum Pseudomonadota; class Alphaproteobacteria; order Sphingomonadales; family Sphingomonadaceae; genus Sphingomonas; species Sphingomonas flava_A. Next base: position 49,262 of record NZ_JAHWZX010000017.1, on the reverse strand, counting down.
TTTGCGCAGATTCTGGAGAATGGCGTCCTCAATCGCATCGAGCGGCGAGAAATCCATATGACCTCCCTCCGTCTCGATAATCGAATAGCCGCCGTCATGGTGAAACACCTGCGCCACCCCCAAGCCCGTACCGGGTCCGCAAACGGTAATCGATCCGCGCTCGGGCAGAGTGGAATCCGGTCCGCAGACATGGATGAAGTGGTCGTCGGACAATTGCGCAACAGCATGGCCTACCGCGCCGAAATCATTAATCAGGCTCCAGCTGTCGACTTCCAGCCGCTCGTTGATCAATGCCGGGCGAAAGACCCATGGGTTATTGGTCAGCTTGATAACCTCACCCCCGATGGGGGAGGCGATGGCGATGCCGGCGGCGCGCGGCAGCGGCCGACCGACCATCCGGCCGAACGCCTGTTTCGCCATTTGCAGGCTGGCATGTTCGGCGGTTTTCAGCTTGACTGCGTCGCCCAGCGAGACGACGCGGCCATTTTCGACTTCCGCGATGGCAAAGCGCGCATGCGTTCCGCCGATATCGATCGATACGATTTCCGTCATGGGTTTACAGGTCCGCTTCCGCCAGCAGCGCCGATGCGCCCTGTTCCGCCTCATTTGCGCCATGGCGCATCAACGCGAAGATTTCACGCCCCGTGCCCATAGCCTCGGCGGGTGCTTCGGCATAGTCGCGCGCTTCCCATTCAGCCGGATCAACCTTCGCCTCCAACGTGCCGGCAACGGCATCGACACGGATGATGTCGCCGTCTCGCACCTTGGCGAGCGGGCCGCCGCCTTTGGCCTCGGGCGATGTGTGGATTGCGCACGGCACCTTGCCGCTGGCCCCCGACATACGACCGTCGGTGACGAGCGCCACGCGGAAGCCGCGATTTTGCAGCACGCCGAGCGGCGGGGTGAGCTTGTGCAGTTCGGGCATGCCGTTGGCGCGCGGCCCTTGAAAGCGGACCACGACGATTACGTCCTGATCGAGTTCGCCCGCCTTAAAGGCTTCCTGCACGGCAAGCTGGTCGGAGAAGACGCGCGCGGGGGCTTCGATGATCCAGCGATCTTCCTCCACCGCGCTGATCTTGATGCATGACCGGCCCAGATTGCCGGTCAGGATACGAAACCCTCCTTCGTGCCAGAACGGATTGTCGACCGGGCGGACGATGGCATCGTCACCGCTTTCTTCGGGCAATTCGTTCCATACCAGCTTATCGTCGACGATATCGGGTTTGGTGCCATAGGCGGCAAACCCCTTGTCGCTGATGGTCAGAATGTCGTCGTGCAGCATACCCGCCTTGGTCAATTCGCGAATGACGAAGGGCGGGCCGCCCGCGTCCTCAAACATGTTCACATCGGCCGATCCGTTCGGATACACCCGGGTGATTAGCGGCACCGTCTTGGACAGCCGGTCGAAATCCTCCCAGTCGAGCACGATACCTGCCGAGCGGGCGATCGCGGGAAGATGGATCAGATGGTTGGTCGATCCGCCGGTTGCGAGCAGGACGACGGCGGCGTTGACGATCGCGCGTTCATCGACGCAATGGCCCAGCGGACGATAATCATCGCCCTCCCATCCGATACGGGCGAGTTGCTGCACCGCCTCGCGCGTCAGTTCCTGGCGCAGTTTCGTGCCCGGATTGGCGAAGGCCGCGCCGGGAACGTGCAGGCCCATCGCTTCCATCATCATCTGGTTGGAATTTGCGGTGCCGTAAAAGGTGCAGGTGCCTTTGGAGTGATAGGCGGCGATTTCGGCTTCCAGCAGTTCCTCGCGGCTTGCCTTGCCCTCGGCATAGAGTTCGCGAACGCGCGCCTTTTCCTTGTTGGGAAGGCCCGACCGCATCGGTCCGCCGGGGATCATCACGGTCGGCAAATGGCCAAATCGCAGTGCGCCCATCAATAGGCCCGGCACGATCTTGTCGCAAATGCCAAGCAGGGCGGCACCTTCAAACATTCCGTGCGACAGCGCAACGGCCGTGGACAGGGCGATGGTGTCGCGGCTGAACAGCGACAATTCCATGCCCGGATAGCCTTGTGTGACGCCATCGCACATCGCCGGGACGCCGCCCGCGACCTGCGCCGTGATACCAGCCTGAAGCGCCCAGACCTTCATCTGTTCGGGATAGCGATAATAGGTCGAGTGCGCCGAAAGCATGTCGTTATAGGCAGTCACGATTCCGACGTTCATCCGCCGCGAATCCTTCATCTCGTCGCGCTGTTCGTCGGTGCCGGCATAGCCGTGCGCCAGGTTGGCGCAGCCGAGGCGCGGGCGGTCCACCCCGTTTTCGCGCTCGCGCCGGATAAGGTCCAGATAAGCGGCACGTCGTTGTTTCGACGCTTCGATCACGCGATCGGTGACGGCGGCGATTTCGGCATGAAGGGTCATTGCTTCATCGGCTCCAGTGAATATCAACGGGCAGTTCGGCCGCTGCCAGCACACGGCCGATAGGATAGGGCGATCCGACGCCCTCGGCGACCGCCGCTTCGATAACCTGCTTTTTGTTCTCGCCTGAAATAGCGATCATCAGCGCCGCCGCGGATTTGATCGCGGCAAGCGAAAGCGTCACCCGGTCCACGGGCGCTTCGGGCGGCATCGGATCGGGACGAACGCCCAGTGCGCGCCGCTCCGATGGTCCGGTCAACGCTTCATCCAGATCGGGGCCGGGGAAGATCGATGCGGTATGACCGTCGCCGCCAACGCCCAACAGGCAAAGGTCAAGCGGCCAGTGAAGGTCCTGAAGCCGGGCATCCGCCGCGCGGCCAGCCGCCTTGTAATCCTCGGCCGCTTCGCTGGTGATGGGGAAAACCCGTGCGCCCAGCGGGACGAACGTCTTGCAGATCATCGTGATGTTGGAAAGTTCATCGCCCATCGGAACGAGCCGGTCGTCGGTCGGAACGATCGTCACCTTGCGCCAGTCGAGTTTCGCTTGGGCCAGCCGTTCGAAAATCGGCTGCGGGGTCTTTCCGCCGGGAAGCGCGATGACGGCGCTGCCCCGCGCATCGATGGCGCTTTCGATGATGAAGCGCACATCGCCCGCGACTGCTTCCGCCATTTCGGACGGCGCGTCATAGTCCCACCATTCGATCTCGGTCATAAAACTCCTGAAATACTTTGTACCTGTGCAAAACGGATGGGACCGCTCGACCGATCCCATTGCCGTGCGTTATTCGTACCAGGTCACCCCGTCACGCTCGGTCAACGCGATACTGGACGAGGGACCCCAGCTTCCCGACGTGTATTTTTTGGGCTTCATGTCGTTGGCTTTCCAGCCGTCGCGAATCTGATCGATCCAGCCCCATTGCGCTTCCACTTCATCGCGACGCACGAACAGCGTGGGGTCGCCTTCGATCAGATCGAGCAGAAGCCGCTCATATGCAATCCGTCGCCGAGTACCGGCAAAGGCTGTCGTCAGTGACAGGTCGAGCGGCACTTCGCGAAGCCGGATGCCTTCGCGGTCCAGGCCCGGTTCCTTCGCCATCACCAGCAGGCGGACATATTCTTCCGGTTGCAAGCGGATGACGAGCGTGTTCGCCTGAAGCATGCCGCCGCGTTCGGAAAAGATCGAATGCGGAACGGCCTTGAACTGGACTACGATTTCCGAATGGCGCGAGGGCAGCCGCTTGCCGGTTCGCAGATAGAAAGGGACACCCTGCCAGCGCCAATTGTCGACATGCGCCTTCAACGCGACAAAGGTTTCGGTATCCGATTCGCGGCCCAGTTCCTCGTCATAAGCGCCGACCGGCTTACCCCCCACCGCGCCGCTGCCATATTGACCGGTAACGGTCATTTGCGGCGTTTGTTCGTGGGTGATCGGGCGAAGCGAGCGAAGCACCTTAACCTTTTCATCGCGGATCGCCGTGCCGTCGAATTTGGCGGGCGGCTCCATCGCGATCAGCGACAGGAGTTGCAGCACATGATTTTGCACCATGTCGCGCAGTGCACCCGAATCGTCATAATAATCGGCGCGGCCTTCCAGCCCCACCGTTTCGGAAATGGTGATCTGCACATGCTCGATCGCCTGCGCGTTCCATACGGGTTCAAACAATGCGTTGCCGAAGCGCAGCGCAAGGATGTTCTGAACCGTTTCCTTGCCCAGATAATGATCGATACGGAAGGTGCGGTCCTCGGGAAAGACTTCCGCCACGATGTCGTTGATTTCTCGGCTCGACGGCAGGTCATGGCCAAGCGGCTTTTCAAGGCCGATACGGACATTGGGACCGGCCAGATTTGCCGATTCCAGTCCCTTGATCGTCGGACCGAACAGCGAAGGGGCAGTGGAGAGGAAAATGGCGAGACCGCCCGAAATGTCGCCCAGCTTCTCGGCCAGATTGTCGAACCCCTCCAGCGTCGATGCGTCGAGCGGCTGATAGTGAATCCGCTGGAGGAAGCTCTTCAACGCGCTTTCGTCCTTGCGGTCCTCGGGAAGGTGTTCGGCAAGCGCGTCGCTGGCGAATTGTTGGTATCCGGCATCGTCATGTTCCGACCTGGCGGTGCCGGTGATCGTCAATCCTTCGGGAAGCAGGCCGTCGGCGTGAAGGCCGTAGAGCGATGGCAGCAGCATGCGCTGCGCAAGATCGCCAGTGGCGCCGAATAGAAGCAGTTTGCCGGCGGGACTTGCCACGTCTGCACTCCTTTGTTCGCAGGCCCCCGAAACGGGGCGGATAACGGTTGAACGGTCGATCAGGCGGTAAGCCCGGTGGCGGGATCCAGCCCCGCCATGATATTGAGATTCTGCACTGCTGCGCCAGCGGCCCCCTTGCCCAGATTGTCGTACGTGGCGGTCAGTCGCGCCTGGCCGCTTTCGGCATTGCCCGATACGCGCAGGGTGATCCGGTCGGTTCCGGCGTCATCCTCGATACGCACCAGCGCGCTTGCCGTGCCGTCGATCACGCGAACCAGCGCGCAATCCTTATAGGCATCGCGAAGCGCACCATCGAGCGCGGCAATTGAAGGTTTGCGCGGAAGCGCCTGAAGCGGAAGCCCGATTTCGGTCAGCATCCCGCGATAGGTGCGCGCGACCGCCGGCAGAAATAGCGGCGGCGTGGCGACCCGCGCATGTTTGAGCATTTCGGGCAGATGCTTGTGCGCCATGCCATAGCCATAGGCGCGATATGCAGTGGCATCGCCGTTATCGCCATCGTCCTCGAACGCCGCGATCATCGCTTTTCCACCGCCCGAATAGCCCGACGCGCCACTATAGGCTAGCGGCCAGTCATACGGCACCAGTCCCGCACGGACCAGCGGCCGGGCGAGGAGGAGAAACCCGGTCGGCCAGCACCCTGGATTCGCGACGCGCGCTGCGCCCGCGATCTGATCGTGCTGTCCCGGTTCGAGTTCGGGAAGGCCATATACCCACCCTTCGGCAACGCGATGCGCGCTGGAGGCATCGATTACGCGCGTGAGCGGATTGTCGATCAACGCGACCGCTTCGCGCGCCGCATCGTCGGGCAGGCACAGAATAACAAAATCGGCATCATTCAAGGCCTCGCGCCGCGCATCGACATCCTTGCGCCGCGTTTCGTCAAGCGTGATCAGCGAAAATTCGCTACGCTGGTTCAGGCGCTCGCGAATTTCGAGCCCGGTGGTGCCGACCGCTCCATCGACGAAAATCGTTTTTGTCATGGTATCACCCGACGTGTTTCCTGCACCGCGCCAAAACGCGCATCCGATATCATCGCCTCGACAGGCTCGCGAACAACCTTGCCCTGTGCCGGATCGGTATGGATCGCCGTACCGTCGCTCGTCAGGATTGCACAGTGATCGGCGAAATAGAGAATGTCGCCACGATGCGGAACCGCATCCTCGCCAAGCGCCATCCCCAGCGCGGTGCGTTGCAGGTCGGCAAAACGCGGCGCGGAACGCCCCGCCATCTCCATCGCCAGAAACACAAGGCCATCGGGCGATACGCCGGCGCCTGACCGCCCACCTTGGGACATAGGCACACCGATCAACATTTCGGCGACATCGACGAAATCCCTTTTGCCGAGCGACTGAACCGCTGCGCAATCTGTCGCATCGATATAACCGCCCCCGACCGTAATCCAGCCGTCTTCATCAGGGGCGGGCAGGCGGGTTCCCATTGGCAGAGAGCCAGCCAAGGGCGCTTGTGATGAAGCCTCCCTGCGAATGTCGGCATTTATCGCCGTCGCGATGAAGGGGCGTGCGCTTGCAGCCTCTATCAGCGCGCGCTTTGCATATCCGACGGATCCATCCACCGTACTCGTTCCCCAGCACCAGTCACCGACCAGTTCCAGCACATCGAACCGTTCGCCGACCAGCAGCTCGGAGCGGATATCGCTTTCCTGTTTGTCAGTGAAGAGCGGGCCGCGCGTTCCGACGGTGTAAGCGACGGGGGCCGCGTAGTGCGGCGAAAATACACGATCGGCCAGCCGCACATCGGCAAGATCGCGGCGTGCGGCATCGACGCGCGGATCAATGTGCGTCGAACGCCCCGAAAGCGCGAAGCGACTACGCGCTTGCCCGTTGTCGATCCTGGTCGTCGATGGATTCTCCCGCGACGAAATGCCCGAACTCTGCAAGAAACTCTGCCCCCTTCGTGGTGCGCGCTACGAAGATGTTCCGCTTGTCGGTATCGTCGCGCTGGCGGCGCAGATAGCCGAGCGAACCCAGCCTGTTCAAGGCGCGCGTTACAACCGGCTTGGAAACATTGAGCGCGCGGGCAAGACCGCGGACCGTGTGGGGGCCAGGTTCGAGATGAACCATCATCAACAACGCCATCTGGCGATTCGTCAGGTCCGGCTCACCGGATCGAACATAGTCGACCAGGGTGTTCATCCACGACGATAGCGGTTTTTCCGCGTAAGCATTCACATCGAGCACTCATATCGTTATACGCCCGCAGGGATTTCGGGCATTGCCCAAACAAACGTGCGCGGACGCTTCGGGTTTCAGGTGCCGGTCGCTTTTGTTTCCTTCGTATTTACCCCGCAGGTTGATTGCGCGGCGTAGCTCGCCTATGTCGCCGCTTTCTCGCTAAAATCGGTTGTTCAAGGTTCATGCTGTTCACCACGCTACTCGTCGTCCATGCCATTATCGCGGCGCTTCTGGTCACGGTTATCCTGATGCAGAAGTCGGAAGGCGGGGGGCTTACGTCGGGCGGCAGTCCCGGCGGCCTGATGTCGGCGCGCGGCGCGGCCGATTTCCTCACACGGGCGACGGCGGTTCTCGCCACCCTGTTCGTGGCGATGAGCATCACGCTCGCCTTCGTTGCGGCGACGCGCGGTTCTTCCACGATCGACACGTCGCTCGCGACATCGCCGGCGCAGGACAGCGCGCCGCTTGAAACAGCGCCTGCCGACAATGCGGCGGCCGCGATGCCGACGCCCGCCGACAACGCGGCGCAGGACAACGGATCGGTGCCGCTCGCCCAATAGGGCTTTTCGCACCATTCACCCTTTTTTCGCCGGCATGCCGCATGGTTGCGCTTGCCGAACCGTAATTCTTGACGCTAGGCAATGCATCCCATGGCGCGGTATATCTTCATCACCGGCGGCGTGGTGTCTTCGCTCGGCAAGGGTCTCATGGCGGCGAGCCTCGCCGCGTTGCTTCAGGCGCGCGGCTATCGCGTGCGCATCCGCAAGTTCGACCCTTATCTGAACGTCGACCCCGGCACCATGTCCCCCTATCAACATGGTGAAGTATACGTCACCGATGACGGGGCGGAAACCGATCTCGATCTCGGCCATTACGAACGCTTTACCGGTGTTTCGGCGCGGCAGTCGGACAACATCACGTCGGGCCGTATCTATCAGACGATCATTCAGCGCGAACGGCGCGGCGATTATCTCGGCGCGACGGTGCAGGTCATCCCGCACGTCACTGACGCGATCAAGCAATTCGCGACCGCCGATACCGACGATCTGGATTTTGTGCTGTGCGAAATCGGCGGGACGGTGGGTGATATCGAGTCGCTTCCATTTATCGAGGCGATCCGCCAGCTTCGCAACGAGCTGGGCCGCGGCAATTCGATCAGCGCGCATGTGACCTTGGTGCCCTACATAACGGCCGCAGGCGAGTTGAAGACGAAGCCCACCCAGCATTCGGTGCGCGAACTCGCTTCGCTTGGCGTTCAGCCCGATGTGCTGGTGTGCCGCGCCGAACAGCCGCTGCCCGAAAGCGAACGCGTGAAAATCGCGCTATTCTGCAACGTGCCCAAGGATGCGGTCATTCCTGCGCTCGATGCGCCCAGCATCTATGCGGTGCCGCTGCAATATCACGGCGAAGGTCTGGATACCGAAGTGCTGCGCGCGTTCGGTGAAGAGCCGGGAAGCTCGCCCGACCTTTCGCGCTGGACCGATATCGTCGACCGCCTGACCAACCCCGAAGGCGAAGTGACCGTGGGCGTGGTCGGCAAATATGTAGGCTTGCAGGACGCTTATAAATCGCTGAACGAAGCGCTGGTCCATGGCGGTATCGCCAATCGGGTCAAGGTGAATATCCGCTGGATCGATGCCGAACTGTTCGAAGGATCGGAAGGCGATGTCGCGGCCGCGCTGGAGCCGTGCCATGCCATCCTCGTCCCCGGCGCATTCGGTGAACGCGGCGCGGAAGGAAAGATCGCAAGCGTCCGTTTCGCGCGCGAACGCAATGTGCCATATTTCGGCATCTGTTTCGGAATGCAAATGGCCTGCATCGAAGGCGCGCGCAATCTGGGCGGCGTCGAACAGGCATCATCGACCGAATTCGGCGAAACATCTGAGCCGGTCGTCGGGCTGATCACCGAATGGATGACAAAGGCTGGGCTGGAAAAACGCGTCGAGGGCGGCGATCTGGGCGGGACCATGCGTCTGGGGGCGTATCCGGCCAAACTGGACGGCAACAGCGTTGTCGCTTCGATTTACGATTCGAAGGATATTTCGGAACGGCATCGCCACCGGTACGAGGTGAATACCGGCTATCGCGACGTGCTTGAAAAGGGCGGTCTGGTTTTTTCGGGAATGTCGCCCGATGGTCAGCTTCCCGAAATTGTCGAACGGCCCGATCACCCCTGGTTCGTCGGCGTTCAGTTCCATCCCGAACTGAAGTCAAAACCGTTCGATCCGCATCCGCTGTTCGCCAGCTTCATCGCGGCGGCGGTGCGTCAAAGTCGCTTGGTATAAATCGGGAAGGCAAACGAAAGGCGCCCGGACCAAAATCCGGGCGCCTCCTTCGCGCAGCGTAAAAGGGAGTCGAAAACGCTGCGGTCAACGATGCCGACGCTTATGCCGCGTTCGCCGCCTCACGATGTTCGATCGTATCGGGCGCGCTCTGGCGGACGTCGATCTTTTTCGGTTTCATCGCTTCGGGAACCTCGCGCACCAGATCGATGGTCAGCATGCCGTCATGCATGTTTGCGCCGTCGACCCGAATGAAGTCGGCCAGTTCGAACTTTCGTTCGAAACTGCGGTTGGCGATGCCGATATGGAGGAACCGTCCGCGGTCTTCCTCCTTCTCTTCCTTCTTGCCGGCGACAACCAGCGTGTTCTGATGCGCGGTGATGTCGATTTCGTCGGACGAAAATCCGGCAAGTGCGATGGTGATCCGATACTGATTCTCTGCAATCCGCTCCAGATTGAAGGGCGGATAATTATCGCTTGTAGACTGGCGCGTATTCGCTTCCAGCATATCGAACAACCGGTCGAAGCCGATGGCAGAGCGGCGATAGGGGGTTAAATCAAACTGACGCATGGTCAAATCCTCCATATGAGCAAAATGAACGTCTTCCCGGCATCCGCAGGTGCGCGACGCCGACGATCCGCACGGCCCGCAATTCGGCACCGTGCAACCCATATCTGGGATGGTTAAATCGCTTTTCAAGAGGGAGCTGTCCCCCACCAGCCGGGCGTTTCGGGGTTTTGGCAGGTATCTTGCGTGCGCATGAAGCGCCTGATTAAATTCGGGGTGCGGCGGCTGGAAATCCGGCAGAAATCAAAAGCCCTGAAACGGCTAACGCCCGGGCCGTTTCCGACCCGGGCGTCTGCGTGACGAATGCTCGTCAGCCCCCTTGGTTGACCGTCGCCTGCTCACTGATCTTGCGCCAGCGGGGCGGTACGGCCTCCCCGAACCACGGCCTTTTGCCTGTGTTCCGATGAGGTGATGCTACGCAGCCGGTGCGCGCTTGTCATTCGGATTCCCGGCGCGTCCAAAAGATTGGCTTCATCCTGTGTTCATTTGGCAACAGCACGGATTGCAACCCATGGCGAGCCGTCCTAGAGCGGCGCCGCGCATTCAAGTCCAGGATTTCTTAACCAATGATATTGTCGCGTTACGAGCGGATGATCGCTCGCCGGTATCTGCTTCCCGGGCGCGGGGAAGCTTTCATCTTCATGGTCGCCTCGATCAGCCTTGTGGCTGTTATGCTGGGGGTGGCAGCGCTCGTCGTGGTGATGAGCGTCATGAACGGCTTTCGCGCGGAACTGATCGACAAGATCGTCGGGCTGAACGGTCATGCCGTCATCCAGGGCTATGACAATCAGCTTACCGACTGGCGCGACATCGTCGAGCAGGCGCGAAAGACCAGGGGCGTCACCAGTGCAACGCCGCTGGTCGAACAGCCGTTGATGGCGGGATATTCGGGTCGGGTGGAAGGTGTGCTGGTACGCGGGATGCGCGAGCAGGATATCGTCAATAATCCGACCATTGCCGGAAATGTGAAAGTCGGCAGCCTTTCCGACCTCAAACCCGGCAGCAACAATATTGCGATCGGATCGCGGCTTGCCCAGGCGCTGGGCGCGAATATCGGCAGCGAGATTTCGCTGATCAGTCCGCAAGGCCCCGCCACCCCCTTCGGCACCGTACCGCGAATCGTGTCCTACCGCGTGGGAGCGATTTTCGAAGTCGGGGTCTATGACTATGACAAGCAATTCATCATCATGCCGATGAAGGATGCACAGACACTGCTGTTGATGGGCGACAGCATCGGTATGGTGGAACTAGACACCGTGGATGCCGACAAGGTGTCCGAAATCGTTGCGCCGCTTGCCCGCCGCTATGCAGACCGTGCGCAAGTTTCGACCTGGAAATCGATGAACGCGCAACTTTTCGATGCGCTGAAAGTCGATCGGCTGGTTACCTTCACCGTGGTGTCGATCATCATTCTAGTTGCGGTTTTCAACATATTGTCGTCGCTGATCATGCTGGTGCGCGCAAAGACCCGTGACATCGCGATTTTGCGAACCATGGGAGCCACCCGGTACAGCCTGATCCGGATCTTTATGACCGTGGGAACGACGATCGGCGTCCTTGGCATCGGCTCCGGACTGGTTCTGGGATTTTTACTGATCGAATTTCGGCAGGGCGTGGTCAGCTTGATCGGGCTGGTGACGGGGCAGCAGATATGGGACCCGTCTATGCGCTATCTGACCGAACTTCCCGCCAAGACGGACCCGGTGGAGGTTGTCGGCATCGTCTTGATGGCGCTGGTTTTCAGTGTGCTTGCAACGCTTTATCCCGCGTTCAAGGCGGCAAGCACCGATCCGGTACAGGTGCTGCGTTATGAATGAACCGGTTCTTTCCACCACCGGTCTGAAGCGCAGTTTCCGGCAAGGACAGGCGGTTATCGACGTTCTGCGCGGGGCCGATCTTGCCATCGCGCGTGGTGAGATCGTCGCACTGGTGGGTCCGTCGGGGTCGGGCAAATCGACATTGCTACAGGCGGTCGGTTTGCTTGAGGGCGGCTTCGAAGGTTCGATCCGCATCGAGGGGCGGGAGGCGGCGAAGCTGGACAGTCGCGGTCGCACCGAATTGCGCCGCGATGCGCTGGGCTTCGTATATCAGTTCCATCACTTGCTTCCCGATTTCAACGCGCATGAAAATGTCGTGCTGCCGCAGCTGATCCATGGCGCGAAAGCGGATCAGGCACAGGATCGCGCGACGACACTGCTCAGCGCGCTTGGACTAGGCGAGCGGATGGAACACCGTCCCAATCAGCTTTCGGGCGGTGAGCAGCAGCGCGTGGCGGTTGCGCGCGCGCTCGCCAACCGGCCGGCGATCGTGCTGGCGGATGAACCGACGGGAAATCTCGACGAACATACCGCCGATATCGTGCTCGCCGAATTTCTGAGGCTGGTGCGGGAAGAAGGTTCGGCGGCGCTTGTCGCAACCCACAACGAACGACTCGCTGCCCGGATGGATCGTGTCGTTCGCCTGCACGAAGGCTTTATCGGTTGAGCCGCGTCACGGCCGGTTACGGTTAAACCACGCTGCGATGTGTCCATGCGCTGGCGATCGCGGTGACGCCGCCCATCAATAGGCTTATACCCAGAAGAACGCCGGGCAGGGTTAAGCCGGTGACCGGAATGCTCGCGACGATCAGGATCGTCAGCGCGATGTTGATCAGTCCCAGAACGATCATCAGCCCGCGGTTGCGGCGCATACGAAGCCCCCAGAAAAGCTCCATTATACCGCGCGCGCCCAACCAGATCGCGAGCAGCATGGTCAGCGAAATTGCGCCCGTAACCGGGCCGATCCAGAGCATCACGCCAAGAACCAGCGAGACGACGCCGAACAGGATCGAATAAAGGCGCGTTTCATGTCCGCGCGCGCCAAATGCGGCGATTAGAGCCGCCGCGCCGATAACGATCAGAAATGTACCGACAAGCAATGTGACAGACAGTGTTGCGGGAAACGGCCATAGCAACGCGGCAAGACCGCCGAGGACGCACAGGATGCCATAGGCCATCAACCAGCCCCAGCCCCGACCTGCAATTGCTGTCTGGGTGGTTTCGAACGGCGTCGGGTCCATTTGCGCCTCCGCAAGTTTGGGTATCGAAAGACAACGGTTGGCGGCCATCGCCGTTCCGACCCGGCAGGCCTCTGGACACCTTTCCCGAATCGATCGAAGCGCCCATAGTCGGTGAATGGCGCATTCCGGTTTCGTACCCCTTCGTATTTTCTCCTCTTACACCATGCTTGATGGTGCAATCGATCCTAAGGCGATCGCAAAACGCGCGCGCGAACTGGGCTTTCCGGCGGTGGCGCTAACCGATCGCAACGGGCTGTACGCGGCGATGGGCTTTTCCGATGCGTGTTTCGGGTCGGGGGTGCAACCGATCATCGGAACAATGCTGTCGGTCGCGCGGCCCGATATGCCGGAGGGGCTGGAGCCGGTGCTCGACTGGATTGCGCTCTATGCGCAGGATGAAACCGGATACGACAATCTGTGCCATCTGGTAAGCTGTGCGCATCTCGACCGGCCGATCGAATGGCCCGCGCATATCACGATTGACATGCTTGAGGGCCGGACCGATGGCCTGATCGCGCTAACGGCGGGCAAGGAGGGCGCGCTGGCGCGACTTTTCGCCGAAGAGCAGAACGATTCGGCAACCCGCTATGCCGACCGCCTGCAATCGCTGTTCGGCGACCGGCTTTATATCGAATTGATCCGCCGTCAGGATGAGGTCGAGGGCAAGGCCGAACCGCATCTGCTCGACCTTGCTTTCGATCGTGCGCTCCCCATCGTCGCGACGAACCCGTGCTGTTTCGACGAAGCGGCGTTTCATGAGGCGCATGACGCAATGTTGTGCATCGCCAATTCGACCTATGTGGCGAGCGACGATCGGCCCCGGTCATCGCCCGATGCATGGATGAAACCGGCAGCTGAGATGGCGTCGCTGTTCGCCGACCTTCCCGAAGCGCTAGCCAATACGCTGGTCGTGGCGCAACGCTGCGCGGTCGCCGCGCCCAAGCGCGCCCCGATCCTGCCGAGCCTGGCGGGCGATCGCGAGGGTGAGGAGGCGATGCTTCGCGCCGAAGCGGAAAAAGGACTGCAAGCACGGCTCGCCAAGCTGGCGATTGCCGACGAAGCAGCGCGCAAACGCTATTTCGAACGGCTGGAGTATGAACTCGGCATCATCATCCAGATGGGGTTTCCGGGCTATTTCCTGATCGTCGCAGATTTTATCCAATGGGCGAAGGCGCAGGACATTCCGGTAGGGCCGGGGCGCGGTTCGGGTGCGGGCTCGCTCGTCGCCTGGGCGCTGACGATCACCGATCTCGACCCGCTTGAACTCAATCTGCTGTTCGAACGCTTTTTGAACCCCGAACGCGTTTCGATGCCCGACTTCGACATCGATTTCTGCGAAACCCGACGCGGCGAGGTCATTCGCTATGTTCAGGATAAATATGGTCGCGATCATGTCGCGCAGATCATCACCTTCGGTAAGCTGAAGGCGCGCGCGGTGCTGAAGGACACCGGCCGCGTGTTGCAGATGAGCTATGGCCAGGTCGATCGCCTCGCAAAGCTGGTGCCGAACCTCCCCGCCGATCCCTGGACGCTGGAACGCGCGCTGAACGGCGTATCGGAACTGCACAGCGAATATCAGAACGACAATGATGTCCGCTATCTGCTCGATCTAGCGATGAAGCTGGAAGGGCTGCCGCGGCACAGTTCAACGCATGCGGCAGGGGTGGTGATCGGCGACCGGCCATTGAGCAAGCTTGTCCCGCTGTACCGCGATCCGCGCTCCGACATGCCGGTTACCCAGTTCGACATGAAATTCGTCGAGACGGCGGGGCTGGTGAAATTCGACTTTCTGGGCCTCAAGACCCTGTCGGTGCTGCATGAAGCGGTCCGCCTGCTCAAAAAGCGCGGGGTGGAGGTCGATCTGGAAGCGCTGAGCTGGGACGATCCGGGCGTGTACGAACTGCTCCAGCGCGGCGATACTGTCGGCGTGTTCCAGCTTGAATCGGAAGGGATGCGACGCACGCTGTCGGCGGTGCGGCCGACCAATTTCGGCGATATCATCGCGCTCGTCTCGCTCTATCGGCCCGGACCGATGGACAATATCCCGCTGTTCGGCGCCCGCAAGAACGGACGCGAGGCGGTGGAATATCCGCACGCGCTGCTCGAACCGATCCTGAAGGAAACCTATGGGATTTTCGTCTATCAGGAACAGGTGATGCAGGCGGCGCAGATTCTGGCCGGCTACAGCCTTGGCGGCGCCGACCTGCTGCGCCGTGCGATGGGCAAGAAGAAGCAGGAGGAGATGGACAAGCAGCGCGCGATCTTCGTCGCTGGTTGCGCCGAACATCACGACATTCCCGAAGCCAAGGCGAACGAACTGTTCGATTTGATCGACAAGTTTGCGGGCTACGGCTTCAACAAGAGCCACGCCGCGGCTTATGCGCTGCTCGCCTATCAGACGGCGTGGCTGAAGGCGCATTACCCGCACGAATTCTATGCCGCGTCGATGAGCTATGACATGCATCAGACCGACAAGCTGGCGGTGTTTGTGGAGGATATGAAGCGGTTGGACATTTCGTGCGCGCCGCCAGACATCAACGCCAGCGGTGCCGATTTTGATGTCGAGGCGGAGGGGGAAGGGCTGGCCGTGCGTTACGCGCTTGCCGCTCTGAAGGGCGTGGGCGAACGCGCGATGGAATTGCTGGTCGAGGAACGGCAGGCGAACGGCAGGTTCAAGTCGCTGGACGATTTTGCCCGCCGGGTCGATCCGCGACTTCTCAACAAACGACAACTTGAAACGCTGGCTTCGGCCGGGGCGTTCGATTCGATCGTGGCGCAACGCGCCGGCATCCATGCCGCCGCCGAAACGCTTCTGGCCGTGGCGCAGCGGACCGCGCAGCAGCGCAGCAGCGGGCAGGGCGGCCTGTTCGGGGAAGGCGCGGCGAGCGAGCCCGATATCAAATTGCCCGCAGGCGCGCATTGGTCGCTTGCCGAGCGGATCGCGGCGGAAAAAGAGGCGTTCGGTTTCTACTTCTCCTCGCACCCGCTCGACCGCTATTCGCATTTGGCGAAAAGCCACAAGGCGCGCACCATCGCGACGATCGGAGAGGTGGAAGTTGCCGAGGGCGCACGTGCCGGTTCGGTGATCGCCGCGCTGATCGAGGAAGCGCGCTGGCGAACGTCCGCACGCGGCCGGCGCTACATGATGGCGACGATTTCCGACACCACAGGCCAGTGCATCGCCACATGTTTCGACGATGCTGCTTCCGCCGACCTGGAGGAAGCGGCGCGAGCGGGCGGATGCGGACTTTTGAACGTCGAACTCGACCGGCGGTCGGGCGAGGAAACGCCGCGCGTGACGATCAAACGGGTTCAGCCCTTCGAAACGCTGGCCAATTCGGCACGGCTGGTTCTCGACCTCGAACTCGCCGATCGTGGCGCGATCGAATCGCTTCGCGCACTGCTGGGCGACAAGCGGGGCGGGCGCGGCGAGGTTCGGCTGCAACTGGGACTGCGCGATGGCGGAGAAGCGGTGGTCATCGCCGGACGGGATTTCCGGCTCGACGATGAACTTGCCGCTGTGATCGAGAGCATGCAGGGTGTCGTCCGGGTGGAATTAAAGGCAGCCGACCCCCCGAAACTCGCCGCGGTCGGCTGATAAAAGCCGGGAGAGAGCAATGTTGGGCGGAATGCAGGAATTCGAGCTTCGGGTTCCAAGGGCGCTTGAACATGCCGAACGCGAACATGGCGACCGGGAGGTCGTAAGCCGCTGGGCCGATGGCAGTGAAAGTCGGACGGACTGGGCCGGTATCGCCCGCGACGCACGCCGGCTTGCCCAGGCGCTTGAACGCATGGGCGTGCACAAGGGGGACCGGGTGGCGACGCTGGCGATGAACCATCATCGTCACCTGATCAGCTGGTATGGCGCGATCGGCATGGGCGGACTGATCCATACGATCAATCCAAGACTGTTCGAAGACCAGCTGGTTTATATCGGCAACCATGCCGAGGATAAGGTGCTGCTGTACGACAAGGCGTTTGAGCCGGTTGTCGAGAAGCTGAAAGCGCGCTGGACCACGATCGAACATTATATCTGCTACGATCCCGCGCCGGGGCAGCGTGGGTTCGAGGATATTCTGGCGCAGGAGGATGGCGATTATGCCTGGGTCGAGGGCGATGAGCGCGACCCCTGTATGCTGTGTTACACCAGCGGTACGACGGGTAATCCCAAAGGCGTCGTATATTCGCATCGCTCTTCAATGATTCACGCGCTGGCGGAAATTCAGCCGTCGGTCTTCGACCTGTCGACCCGATCGGTCGCGCTGCCGGTGGTGCCGATGTTCCATGCCGTCGGATGGGGGCTGCCCTTCGCTGCGCCGATGGTAGGACTGAAATTCGTGTTTTCTGCGGTCAACGATCCGGCGGTGCTCTGCGAATTGATGAATCGGGAAAAGGTGACTCACTCAGCGGGCGTTCCGACCGTCTGGTTCGCGCTGTTCAACCATATCGACACGACGGGCGAGGCCCCCAAATTTCTGGAGGTGGTAACGATCGGTGGATCGGCGGCGCCGCGTTCGATGATCGAAAGAATCATGAAGATGGGCGTTCGCGTCAACCACGCCTGGGGCATGACCGAAACCAGCCCCATCGGTACCATCGGCGCGCTGCCGGTCAAATGGGACGCGATGTCGTTTGACGAACAGGTAGATTATGGCACCCGGCAGGGGAGCGTGCCCTTTGGCATCGAAATGCGCATCGTCGATGATGACGGCGAAATTCTTTCGCGTGACGGCGAAAGCTCGGGCCGGCTTCAGGTGCGCGGACCCTGGGTCATCCAGCGTTATTTCAAGGATGAAAGTGGTGACGCGGTGACGAAGGACGGCTGGTTCGACACCGGCGATGTGTCGGTGATCCACCCAGACGGCACGATGCAGATTACCGACCGTGCGAAAGACGTTATCAAATCGGGCGGCGAATGGATCAGTTCGGTCGAGCTTGAAAACGCAGCAGTAGGGTGCCCCGGCGTGGCAGAGGCGGCGGCGATCGGCGTGTTTCATCCCAAATGGGACGAACGGCCGTTGCTGCTTGTCGTGCGTCGGGAGGGAAGCGATGTGAGCGCCGATGCCATTCGCGACTATCTGACGGATCATGTCGCCAAATGGTGGTTGCCCGACGAAATCCTGTTCGTTGACGAATTGCCCCACACCGCCACGGGCAAGCTGCTGAAAACCGCGATCCGCGAACAGCATAAGGCGTACCGCTTTACCGCTGGTTGACGTAATTGATGACCGGTGAGCTATACCAGTGGTCCGACAGGCCAGGCCCGTCGAACCACTGATTTTGCATTATTTCTTTGCGGGATACGCCGCTTTCAACGCCGACGCCAATTCCGCCCCTCGCGCGGTTTTCAGGTTCGCACAGGTGCGTATCTGCTCGACGGTCCGGTTGAAACCGAGCATCCCGACATCGGCCTCTTCGATCTTCGGTCGCATGACCTGATCAAGCTTGTCCGCCTCTTCCATCGAACAGCTGCGGTTGAACAGCGCCGGAAGCCGCGATCCCAGGAAAATGCCCGCGCTGCCCGCAATTTGGTCGAAATTGGCGAAGACATAATCATATGCCGTCTGGCGCGTATCGGCATTGCCGGCGAGGCCGTACAGGAACCGGAACTGTTCGTTGCGCCGAAGGCGCGGATCATGAAAGTCGTTGAGCAGCCAGTTGGCGATATCTGCCTTTCCCGAACCCGAAATCGCACCGAGCGCCGCCGATCGGAAGCTCGCATCCTCGCTCGCCAGTGCTTTTTCGGCGAGTTGTTTGGCAAAGGCGAGATCCCCCTGATCGACCAGAATGCCGAGGCCGAGATCGAGATAGGCCGGGCTGATCGCGTCGGCATCACCATTCAGATAGGCGCGCGCCGCATTCGCCAGTTTGGCGCGCACCGCTTCGTCCTTCGCTCCGCCGGCCATCAGCGATACCACCGAGCGGCGCAGTTTCTGCCGATCGGGGTCGTTGTCGCCGCTGTCCCCTGAGGGATCAAAGCCCAGCCGGTCGAGAATCGGACCATAGATCGATCCGATCATGGCGCGATAGCTGTCCGTCGCCGAATCGGGCAGAACGTCGTGACCGACCAGTCCGCCCCAGCGCCCGGCATTATCGACGGCTGCGTTCGAATCGGCGTTGGCCGCCATCGATTTCGTTGCCGCGATCAACTCGGCCGGATCGCCCTTGCCCGCCTGGAACCGTGCCCACAGACTGTCATCCATGGCGAGGGCCTCGCCTGGGGGCAGGCTCGCCGCCTGACCGATCAACGTCCGCCAGTCGTCTTTCGGAAGATCGAACCGGTAATAGCCTGTTCCGCCCGCATTGGGCATCACAACGCCGCTGCCGGGTTCATCGATCTTCGCGCTCTTGTCGGCGAGCAGCGTGCACTTGCGCTCGTCGCCATGGCGCACGCACAGCGGGATGGTCCACATGGTCGGCGAAACATCCGTGCCCAGATAGTGGTAGCGATCCTGAGTCACGCTATAGCCGTCGCCATTGCCGGCATGGGCGAAAGTTACGACCGGCACGCCTTGCTGATCCACGAAACTCTTCATCGCGCCCAGCACGCGCGGATCGCCCGACGCGTCGGCCAGCGACTGAAAGAACTGATCGGTCGAGGCATTGCCATAGGCATGGCGTTTCAGATGCAGCCGTACGCCCTTCTGAAACTCGGCATCGCCCATATAGGCCGCGATCATCGCCACGACCTGGCCACCCTTGCCATAGGTAATGGCGTCGAACGCGCCATTGATGTCCCGGTCATCGGTAATCTTTTCATGAATCGGGCGGCCCGCCTTCAGCGCGTCGAGCTCCATCGCGTCGAATGCCTCACCGATGGCGTTGGTGCCGATATTCAGGTCGGGACGCCATTCGTTTCCGATCCGATAGCCCATCCAGTTGGCGAAACTTTCGTTCAGCCAGATATCGTCCCACCATGCGGGGGTGACCAGATCGCCGAACCATTGGTGCGACAATTCGTGCGCGACCACCATGCCGAATTCCTGCTTGTCGCTGGTCGTCGGATTCTGATCGAGCAACAGGATGCCGTCGCCATAAATGTCGGCACCCGCATTTTCCATCGCGCCTGGCATGATCGGCGATCCGATCTGATCCAGCTTGGGGAAGGGGAAGGGTTCACCGAAATATTTTTCGAGCAGGTCGACGATCGGACCGCTGTTCTCCTTGGCAAACTCCATCTTGTCGGCATTCGCCTGCGTCGCGACGATGCGAATGGGCAGCGCGTCCTTGCGATATTCGGTTGGCGCGGCCTGGGTCGCCACCGTTTCGAACGGACCGACCACGAACGCCATCAGATAGGTGGGCAGCGGTTTTGTCGCGGCAAATTTGTGCGTGACCAGATCGCCCGTCTTGACCGTGCCGGTTTCGGGCGCGTTGCTGACCGCTTCAAAGCCGGGCCTGGTGGTCAGCGTAACGGTGAACGGCGTCTTGAAACCGGGTTCATCGAACGAAGGGAAGGCGGCGCGCGCATCGATCGATTCGAACTGCGTCCAGCTATACCATTTGTCGCCGACCTGAATATGATACAGTCCGGCGGGGCCGTCCTCGAACGGTGCGGTGTAATCGAATTTCAGCGTCACCTTTCCGGCGGGCAGTTCGCGTCCGAAATCAAGGCTGGCAAGTCCCAGTGGTGTCAGCTGCTTGAACGTGACGGGGAAGGTTTTCCCACCGGCAGTCGCGCTCGCCTTGGTCACGTTGAGGTCGCGACCATGCATATAGACCATTCGCGCCGCATCGTTCAGCGTCACATCGATTTCGGCGTGCCCCGAAAATCGATCTTCCGAAGGCAGCACCGTCAGATCGAGGCGATAGGCCTGCGGCGTAGCCGTATCAGGCAGCTTCCCGGTGGGAAGCGTCGCATCCTGCGCCAACGCCGCCGAAGGAAGAATCAGGGCGGACGAAGCAGCGAGCAACAACAGTTTGCGCAAAATGGTGACTCCCGAAAGCAGCAATATATCGCTGTTTAAGGGCGTCCTGCCGCTCCTGCAATGCGGCGGAAATGTTTAATGCCTCAACCGTTCAGCCACCCGCCAGAAAAGCCCGCACGCTGCAAGCCGCGCCGGATCGGTTCACATCCGCGCATCGTCTTCCACACGAAATCATCGCGATGGTTTGCGATCATGGCAACGATCGGCCCCTGGTCGATCCCGAGCAGATTGTCGTCAAGCCAGCCGAGTTGCGGGTCAACGCTGCCGCGCGCACCCTTTGCCTCCGGCCAGCGGAAGCTGGGATTGAACGAATCCCAGAAACCGTAGCGGCCATAGATACGGCCTTGCTGAAAATCGCGCAGCGCGCGCGTGGCAGGTTCGACGATCTCAGGTGCGAATGGCAGCGACGCGACGGCGGCGGTGGGCGCGATAGTGCCGTCGTCGAAACCGTCGGGCATACTGCCGGGACCGCGCGCGGAATAGGTACGGAACTGACGCTCCTCGCCCTTGAACGCATGCTTCACCCCGCCGGGGCCGTCGCAGGCCGTCAGGCCCCAGATATCGCGCGAATAGCCTTCCCATTGCATCGGGTTCGCGATCGCATAGGCGCGTTGGGCATAGGTGGCGCGGCGGCTGTTTTCGAAATAGTCCGACCCGATGCCCGCCATCACCGCATCGCGGATGCCGCGAAAATCGACCCAGACATGGCTGTACTGCTGCCCGAAATGCGGCGCGAAGGCGAGGTAGCGCGTATCTGGCGCGTTTCCACGCCAATTGTCGTCATATCCCGAGCACCATGTTTCCCAGATTTCCGGTCCCACGGCATGCACCGGTGCCCCAAGCGCCAGAATGTTAACCAGCATGCCTTCGTTGAAGCCGATCCAATCGGCCGGGACGAAGCCGCTTTCGGGATGCCAGCCCATCGAAATGGCTGGGGCGTGATTCTGCAGAAAGGGCCATTCGACGCGGGCATATATCGCAGAGGCTAGTTCGCGGATTCGCCGCTCGTCCGGATGATCCTGATCGAACCATTGCCCGGCGAAAAGAATGCCCCCCAGGAGCAGCGTGGTATCGACCGAGGAAAGTTCAGTCTTTCCCCAGCGCTCGCCGGTTTCCATGTCGAGAAAATGATAGAAAAAGCCCTTATGACCGCTCACCCCCGTTTCGCCATCGCCCTGGGGCGCGTCATGGAAAAAGGTGAGCGTGGCCAGCGTGCGCTCGCGTGCCTGAGCGCGGGTGATCCAGCCGCGCGCTACGCCGATGGGATAGGCGGTAAGCGCGAACCCTGTCGATGCGATGCTGGCGAACGGCGGATTGGGCCAGCGATCCGGTGCAAGGCCGTTGCGCGGATTGGTGGTATCCCAGAAATAGCGGAAAGTACGCTGTTCAATATCGTCGAAAAGCGGTGACAGCGCGGCGGATTGCTCCGGCGCGGGCCGCATCGCGCTTGTCGTACAGCCGGCGGTGCCCGCCATCAGCAACGCGGAGGAAGCAAGAACGGTACGGCGATCGAACATGAAACTACTCTTTTGACCTGGCGCAAAAAAAAGACGGGACGCCGAAGCGCCCCGTCCCGTCAGTATGCATTTTAGAAAGCGAAGCCCGCCGTCAGCTTGATCGTGCGGGGCGGGTTACCGCCGACGTTATAGCCGAAACGTTCGCCGAACACGGTCGGCGACGCCGCCGTGCGCGTGGTGTCGGTCGCGGTGGAATTGTAATCGACATAGTTGCGGTCGTTGAAGACATTGATGATGTCGACGCGGAAGCGCAGCTTGCTTTGATCGTTGATGAAGCCGAGCGGCACATATTTGGTGAGAGCGACATCAATCTGACGCTTGCCCCAGCGATCGCCGTTGCCGTCCGCTTCCTTGCTGATGACCGTCCGGCCATAGGGGTCGGCGCTGCTGATCACCGAACGCAGATATGTCGGCGATTCAAGCGTGATCCTGCCCGAGAATGTCATGTCGAGCGGCAGGTCAACACTGCCCGCCGCGACGAAACGATGCCTCGGAACGCCGGTAGTGCGCGAGAAGGGATAGTCTTCGGGATATTCGTAATCGAGCGAATAGGTGCTGCCACCATTATCCTCCGCCTCGGTATAGGTATAGGTGGCGGTGAGGCTCCACGGCGAAGAAGGCGAATAGTTCTTCGTCAGTTTGAGATACGCCGAGTCTGAATGGCTCTCCAGACCGTTCACGCCAAGCAGGATATTGCTAAAGCCGTCGGGCGTGAAGCGATAAGGCGAAGAAATTACGCCTGAGTTAGGATCGGGCGTGAAAAACTCGCCATCCTCAGAACGGTTGCCGAGGATATAGGTGAAACCATCCTTGCCTACGATCCGCTGATAGCCGACCTCAACCTCGAACGGGTTGAAGCGGGTGCGTAGGCCGAGACTGAACTGGTCGGAATACGGATTTTTCAGATCGTTATCGATGAACCGAAGTTCCCGGCCACCCGCGCTGTTCGTGGTGCCGTTGAGCAGCTGTTGCCGGCCTTCTTCGGTCAGATAGATCGGGTCCCAGGCAAGGCAGGTGGAACTGGCCGTCGCGGCGGTACAGGTAGAAAGCGGCGAATCGCTGAAAAAGCGGAAGGTGCGGAGCGGGAAGGCGCCGCCGCTTCGTTCGAGCTGCAGGAAGTCGAATTGGTTGCGATCATAGGAACGCCCATATCCGCCAAACACGGTAAAGCGCCCGGTGCCGTCGATATCGTAGCTGAACCCGAAGCGAGGCTGGAACGCACCCATGAACGTCTTACGCTCACTGCCGGTCGAGATATAGTCGTTGATGTCGTAGCTGGCGTTATCGAGATTGGGATAGTTGGCCGACGACACCGCCGCCACCGCATCCGCCGGCGTCTGGAAATCGAGATAAGCGGGGTTGCGTTCGAAATCCCAGCGCAGTCCGATATTGACCGTCAGGCGGTCGGTGACATCCCAGTCGTCCTGGATATAGGCACCGAACTGGAAGTTGTTCGATTCCACCGTCGTGTCGCCGATGCCCGTCGCTGCGCCGAACTGGACCTGATACGGTACGGAATCGTTGAAGCCGTCCTGCCCCGGATAAATCGAATTATAGGTATACATCGCGTTGGAATAATTGAGCTGCTGGGTCCGCAGCTTGATCCACGACGCTTTTACGCCGGCTTTGATCGTGTGATGATCGAAACCGGTCCAGGTGAAATCATCCTGTACTGTCCAGCCCTTTTGCCCCTTGTTCTGGTAATTGGGGCTGCCGCCGGTTTGCAGCAGGGTGAAACGGTCATAGTCGCCGTCATTTTCGTTGATCTGCTGATACCGATATCCGTTTTCGAAGATCGTGGGCCGCGGGTTCCACTTAACATACTGGTACGAACCACGCAGATCGTTGACCCAATTGTCAGTGCTGTGCTGCCAATGCGCCGAGGGACGGAAATCTTCCGTATCGACATCGACCCGCGTTTCGGAAGCGGCCGGGCCGCTGCTCAGGTCCTGGCTCGTTTCCTTGCGATACTTGACGGAGAGTTCGACAAGGTCCCTGTCGGTCGGCAGAATATCGATCTTTCCGAAATACAGGTCTTCGTTGAAGTCGCGATTGGTCTGCCCGA
This sequence comes from Stakelama flava, assembly GCF_019351405.1. Lineage (GTDB taxonomy): Bacteria > Pseudomonadota > Alphaproteobacteria > Sphingomonadales > Sphingomonadaceae > Sphingomonas > Sphingomonas flava_A. Next base: position 25,018 of record NZ_JAHWZX010000017.1, on the reverse strand, counting down.
AATATCCTTGCAGGTCAGAGGGAAGAGTGCTGACCGCGACGTCATTGTCGGGCCGGATTTCCACCGGAATCTGCTGGCGCTTGCCTTCATAGGACAGGAAGAAATGGGCGACATCCTTGATGATGGGGCCACCCAGTGCACCACCGAACTGCATGTCCTGCGTTTTCGTCTTGTCGGTGTCGTTGATGACCTCGGTCGGGCGTTTGGCACGCAAATCCTGATTGGTGAAGTCAATGAAGCCTTCGCCATGAAATTCGTTGGTGCCCGATTTGGTGGTGGCGGTGATCGCGACCGAACTTACCTGATCAAACTCGGCTTTGTAGTTCGAACTGAGGACGCGATATTCGCCGACCGCCAACTGCGGGAAAGGGTTGCCTTGCGACGAGTCCTGACCGGTGATGCCGTTTTTCAGGACATAGTCTTTCTGGCTTACGCCATCGATGAAGACGTTTACCGTATTGGACGCCTGCGCCCCGCCACGGATGCTGGAATTGCCGTTTGACCCGGTCTGGAACTGAACGCCCGGCGCAAGGTCGGCGAAGGCAAGGAAGTTGCGGTTGACCTGCGGCAGTTGCTCGATTTCACGTTGCGAAATCGTGACGCCGACTTCGCCGCCTTCCAGCGTCACCAGCTTGTCGCCGGTGACGATGATGTCGCTTGCCTCTGCAGCGGCTGTTTCGTCGGTGCCCTGACCCGTCTCGCCGGTCGCCTGCTGACCGGTCACATCGGCAGCGCCGGTCGCGCTGACATCGAGGTCGAGTTGCGCGCTCTGCGCAACGCTGAGCTGGAAATTGTCCGTCGAACGCACGCCTGACGGGGTTGTGATTTCCATGCGATATGTCGCGGGCGGGACCGATGTGAACGTATAGCTTCCCTGCGCACTGGTCGTCGCCTGACGGCGATAGCCGTTGTTGACGTTGATCAGTACGATCTGCGCGTTCGACAATGCGGCGTTATCGCTGGTGATCGTTCCCCGGATCGAGGCCTGGCTCGACTGGGCATGGGCGGGGGCCACCGCGATCGCGCTCATGGCGCTGCCCATCATCAGGGCGGCGGCGAAGCGCAACATACGCCCCCCGTTGCGCGGTGGCATTTGCTTGCCTGTGCTACCGATATTCATGTTTACTTCCTCCACGGCGGTGATGGACCGGCTGTTTATTTGCCGGCCTTCGTTGTTTGTCGGATGATGAGTTCCGGACGGAGCGGTTCGCTATCCGGTGCGGTGTCGCCATTCACGATGGCGGCGATCATGGTGAGGGCGCGCGCGCCGATGCCGGCGATGTCTACCCGCATGGTCGTCAACGATGGGGAAATCAGCCGGGCGAGGGGGACATCGTCGAATCCGGCAAGCCCCATCTCTCCGCCCACCGCAACCCCGGCGTCGCGAAAGACGACCAGCGCGCCGACCGCCATCATGTCGTTCGCCGCGAAGACCGCATCCGCCCCATCGCGATTTCGCAGAATTTCGCTCGCTGCAGCGGTCCCGGCCTCTTCGCTGAAATCGCCCTGGATCACGCGCGGGCTCAGCCCATGGCGGCGCACTGCTTCACGATAGCCGTGCTCGCGTGCCACCGCTTCACGGTTGCCCGCTGGCCCGGAGATATGGACGATGTTGCGATAGCCCGATGCGACCAGATGGTCGACGATCACTTCGGCTGCGCCCATATTATCCACCTGTATCTGCGGATGGGCCGAACCTTCGCAGTCGCTGCTGACGAGGATCGCCGGAAGGCTTTGCGGAAGATGCGAAAACAGCAGGGCAGGGTCGATGTCCGGTGCCATGACGATCAGCCCGTCGACCCGTCCACGCATGGTTTTCAGCGCCTCGACCGCTTGTCCGGCATCGGCGTGCATGTTCGACAATAAAAGCTGAAGCCCGGCCTTCGCCGCTTCCCGATCCATGCCGCGAACAAATTCGGAAAAGAATTCACCATGCAGGTCAGGAAGCATCACTCCGATTGCATGCGCGCGCGACAGCGAAAGACTGCGGGCGCCGGCATGGGGAGTATATCCCAGCCGTCGGCTGGCTGCCTCCACACGCTCGCGCATTTCCGGGCGGACATTGTCGCTGCCGTTCAGCACGCGAGAAACCGAGGCTACAGAAACCTGCGCCTCGCGTGCGACGTCACGGATCGTGGCGCTCGCCATCCCTTGTCGTGCCCCTCTTCCCTAATGCCGACGCGTTCGTCGCGTTCGATTTCGTGCCTGTCGCGGTGGCGCCTGTTCGCCACCCGTCTTGATGTAACCGGTTACATGAACGTACAAGATCGCGCAAGAATGATTCTTTGCGACGACGCTGCTAGGCATCGTCGGGTAGATTGAAAGAGGGGAAGATACCGAATGGCCGATATGCGTATTTCGCGCCGAGCCGCGATTCTGGGTGCCGGCGCGATTGCGGCGTGGAGCGCAAGTCCGGCGCGCGCGTTACTGCGAACCGTTGATGACGAGGCGCTGGCGCTGCCCGCCGATGTCGAAACGCTGATCGGACAGATGACGCTGGAGGAGAAGGCGGGACAGCTTACCCTGATGGCGGCCGCCTGGGCGGGGGGGGCGGCAACCGCGCTCAACCCGCCGGGCAAGGGTGGCAGTTTCGACGATCAGCTTGAACAGGTGCGGCGGGGCCGCCTGACGGGCGTGTTCAACGGTGCGGGAGCCGAAATGGCCCGACGGATGCAAACCGCCGCGATGCGGCATCAGCGTATCAAGATACCGTTGATCTTCGCCGCCGATGTCATTCACGGGTTTCGCACCGTATTCCCCGTTCCGCTGGGCGAGGCGGCGAGCTTCGACCTTGATCTTGCCCGCCGCACGGCGCGCGCGGCCGCGGTGGAGGCATCAGCCGCCGGGATCGACTGGACCTTCGCGCCGATGGTCGACATCGCCCGCGACTCACGCTGGGGCCGTACGGTGGAGGGCGCGGGTGAGGACGTGCTTCTTGGCGTGCGCATGGCAAAGGCGCGGGTTGCAGGCTTTCAGGGGAAATCGTTGCAGGACGATGACACGGTCCTGTCGTGCGCCAAGCATTTCGCCGCCTATGGTGCGGCCGAATCGGGCCTGGACTATAATACGGTGAACCTGTCCGAACGGGTATTGCGCGACGTCTATCTGCCCCCGTTCAAGGCTGCGCTGGAAGCCGGATCGCTCAGCATGATGGCGGCGTTCAACGAACTTTCAGGTATACCTGCGACTGGCAATCACTGGCTGATGGATGAGGTGCTTCACGGCGAATGGGGGTTCGAAGGACTGGTCGTATCCGATTATACCGGCGATCTTGAGATGGTCGCGCACGGCTATGCCAAGGATGCGCGCGATGCCGCGCGGATCGCGTTTCTGGCCGGCGTCGACATGAGCATGCAGAGCGGCCTGTACATTCAGTATCTGCCCGATCTGGTTCGCAGCGGCGATGTGCCGATGGCGCGCCTTGACCAGGCGGTGCGCCGCGTTCTTGCGGTCAAGGCGAAGCTGGGCCTGTTCGACGACCCCTTCCGCCGGATCGATCCCAAGCGGGAGAAAACGCGGATCCGTACGCCGCAGATGCTGTCACTGTCGCGCGAAGCGGCGCGCTCCTCGATCGTGATGCTGAAGAACGAAGGCGATCTTCTGCCATTGCCGCGGTCGGGCAAGCGGATCGCGCTGATCGGGCCGTTCGCATCGGGCAAACATGATCTGATCGGGCCGTGGAACGTGTATGGCACCGACGACCAGGCGGTCGATCTGGCGACCGGCGTGAAGGCGGCGGTGAAGGACCCCGCACTGGTTACGGCTACCGCCGGATCAGACGTCGAAAAACCGATTGATGGCGGTATAGAAGCGGCGGTGGCCGCTGCGAATGCCGCCGACATCGTGGTGCTTGCGATCGGCGAGGCGCAGAATATGTCGGGCGAGGCGCAGGCGCGCACCTCGATCACCATTCCCGCTCCGCAACAGGAACTGGCCGAAGCGGTGGCGGCAACCGGAAAACCGATGGTGATATTGCTGAAAAACGGCCGCGCGCTCGCGCTGGAGGGCGCGGTGGCCGATGCGCCGGCGATCCTGGTGACCTGGTTCCTGGGGTCTGAAAGTGGGCCGGCAACGGCGGACATATTGTTCGGCGAATATGGCCCTTCGGCGCGTCTTCCCGTCAGCTTCCCGTTCAAATCCGGACAGGAACCCTATTATTACGCACATAAATCGACGGGGCGCCCCAATCCGCCGGGCGAATTGCAACCGTACAAGGCGCATTTCCGCGGCGTGCCGAACAAGGCGCGCTTCGCCTTCGGCCATGGCCTGACCTATGGCGACATGGTCTATTCGGCGCTCGATATCGGCACCGGCCGGCTGGATTGGAACGGCGCGTTGACCGTGACGGCGACGGTCACCAACCAAGGAACGCGTAAGGCGACCGAGGTAGTTCAGCTCTATATTCACGATCGCGCTGCCTCCATAACGCGGCCGGTTCGCGAACTGAAAGGGTTCAGCCGCGTCGAACTCGCCCCCGGCGCTTCGCAACGCGTCACCTTCACGCTGAAGCGCGACGACCTGGAATTTATCGGACCGGACAATCTGCCGACGGTGGAGCCGGGCAGCTTCGATATCTGGATCGCCCCGTCGGCGCAGGATGATGGCGTAAACGGCAGTTTCGAACTCGTTCGCTCCTGACGGAGCGAGCGTGTCGCTCGGCCGCGAAGTTTTGGAACCAGCGATACGGCATGGCAGGATGCGGCAAGCGGGATTCACCTACTGTTTCGCCGGTGTGAGGAGCGCGGCGATGCGGCGCTCCGGCAACCGCCGGTGTATGGTCGCCCGAAATCTCGATTGCCTCGGCGCGATTTCGGGGTTCGCGGGCGCGTGCGGTTCAATCGAACAGGTCCGCTTGCGGCCCGGGCGGCGGGCGGAACAGGTCGGTGCGCAGATTCAGCGCGCCTCCTGTCAGCCCCAGCTTGCGGCAGCTTTTATGAAAGCGCACACGCATCAGGTCGGCCCATGGTCCCTGGCCGCGCATCCGGCTGAAGAAATCGGGATCATTGTCGCGTCCGCCGCGCAAGCTGCGGATGATTGCCATCACCTTGTCCGCGCGGTCGGGAAAATGTTCGTCCAGCCATGCGCGGAACAGCGGCGCGACTTCGTGCGGCAGGCGAACCGGAATGAAAGTGGCGGCGCGGGCACCCGCTTCTGCCGCGCGTTCGAGGATATGTTCGATCTCATAATCGGTGATCGCGGGAATAACCGGGGCGATTGATATCCGGGTCGGGATGCCCGCCGTCGTCAGCTTCTTCACCGCCGCAAGCCTCCGTTCCGGTGTGGGCGCACGCGGTTCAAGCGTCATCGCGATTTTCCGGTCCAGCGAGGTTACCGAAATCATTACGGCGACCAGCCCCTGCTCCGCCATCGGGGCAAGCAGATCGATATCGCGCGTCACCCGGTCGGATTTGGTGGTGATGGTGATTGGATGGCGGCATTGCGCCAGCAGTTCGAGGCAATCGCGTGTCACCCGCCAGTCGCGCTCGATCGGCTGAAACGGGTCGGTGTTGGTGCCGAACGCGATGGGGCGGGGGACATAGCCGCGCTTCGACAATTCGCCACGCAGGAGTTTTGCCGCATCGGGTTTGGCGAACAGCCGGGTTTCGAAATCGAGTCCCGGCGACAGATCGTGATAGGCATGGCTCGGCCGCGCAAAGCAATAGATGCAGCCATGTTCGCAGCCCCTATATGGGTTGATCGAACGGTCGAAAGGCACATCCGGAGAGCGATTGCGAGCAAGGATCGTCTTCGGTTTTTCAATCAAAACGGTGGTGCGCAGCGGAAGCGGCGGGCCGTCGATCGCCTCGCGCGCGTCCAGCCAGTCTCCGTCCGCCTCGCGCACCGGCAGGTTGAACCGGCTGCTTTCCCAGTTCAGCGTAGCTCCGCGTGCTGGCCGTTGTTTTACCATTGGCAAAGCATAGGAAGCTCTATAGAACAATACAAGAACATTGGAGGATGCGATGGCGCGTTTCAATTATGTCGAACTGCCGGTGCGCGATGTGGCCGGGGTCAAGGATTTCTATGCGTCTGCGTTCGGCTGGTCCTTTGCCGAATTCGGTCCCGACTATGCGGCGACGACCAGCGGCGACACCGATATCGGGTTGAACGGCGATGCGTCCCAATGGACGGCGCAGCTGTTGCCGGTGATCGAGGTGGAAAATCTGGAAGCCGCGCTGGAGTCGGTGCGCAGCGCAGGCGGCACGATCACGCTGCCGATCTTTGCCTTTCCGGGCGGCCGGCGATTTCATTTCCGTGATCCGCACGGCCATGAACTTGCGGTGATGACACCAGAAGAAGAGTAAGCGTTTTACCGGCTGCGTGGGATCGTCAACGCTCGGCCAGGCGCGGCATCAGTTCGACGAAATTGCAGGGCTTATGCCGGATATCGAGTTGATCCTTCAAAATGCCGTCCCAGCCGTCCTTTACCGCGCCGGTCGAACCGGGAAGCGCGAAAATATAGGTTTCGCCGGCAACGCATGCGCAGGCGCGCGACTGGATGGTTGACGTGCCGATCTTCTGGTAGCTCAGCCAGCGGAACAGTTCGCCAAAGCCGTCAATCGCCTTGTCCTGCACCTGCGCGACCGCTTCGGGGGTAACGTCGCGCCCGGTTACGCCGGTTCCCCCGGTGGTGATCACGCAGTCCACGTCAGGATTGTCGATCCAGCTGCGAAGATCGGCGACGATGGCGTCAACATCGTCCTTCACGATCCGGCGATCGGCCAGAATATGGCCTGCCGCTTCCAACCGTTTGACCAGCGTGTCACCCGATCGGTCGTCCGCGCGGGTGCGAGTGTCCGAAACGGTCAGTACCGCGATGCGAACCGGCTGAAAAATCAGGCCTTTGTCAATCGACACGCGCGCTCTGGATCCGTCCGTTGGAACTCAGCCGCACGCCCTTGGGACCGGGCATGCCTGGAAAGCGCGGCCACATTCCCTCGGCCAGCGCCGCGCGGCTGGGGGAGGTCTTGCCCTCCTTCTTCTCATACATCCAGTAATTGCGCAGCACGGTCATCACATATCCGCGCGTTTCCCAATAGGGAATCGATTCGATGTACAGCAGCGGATCGCCATTATCGCGGGCGTTCATGTTCCACGCCTGCACCGGCGAAGGGCCTGCGTTATAGGCGGCGATCACCTTGGGCAGCAGGCCGCCGGTCGCCGAATTGTCGCGCAGCTTCTCAAGATAGGTCTGACCGACCTCGATATTGGTTGATGGCCTGGTGAGCGCGGCGCGATCGATCGTTTCACCGCGTTCGCGCCCGATATCGCTCGCCGCCGCCGGCATGATCTGCATCAGCCCATAGGCACCGGCGGGGCTGACAATGTCGGTATCGAATTTCGATTCCTGTAGCGTGTGCGCGAAAATCAGCGCCTTGTCGACGCGCCAGCCGCCATCGGGCACCCAGTCGGGAAGCGGATAGCGCGCCTCTTCCAACGGCTTTGCGCCCGACGGCGCATAATGCGAAAGCCAAAGCTGGGTGGAGGCGAGGTCGAGGCGGCCGGCAAGCCGTGCAATCGCGCTGTAATCACGCGCCGGGCCGATTTTCGCCTGATGCCGCAATACTTCATCGGCAAGTCCGTTTTCGCCGATCTCGACCAGCGCGGCAGCGACGCGGACATTGGGAACGCGTGACAATTCGCGCCAGTCGGCGATCACCATCGCTTCGCGCTTGTCGTCTTCGGGCTCGCGAATGCCCAGTGCCTGACGTGCGAGCAGCCCGTAAAACGTCTCGCCATATTGCGCCGCGCTTTCCAGGCGCGCCTCGACCAGGTCGGGACGCCCGCATGCGATATCGGCGCGCGATGCCCAGAACAGTCCGGCGGAACGCAATTCGGTGTCGGTCGCACGCTGCGCCACCGCCTGAAACGATGCCTCGGCGGTGCGACAGTCATTGTCGCGCCAGGACGCAAGGCCCTGTACCCAGTCGGCTTGCGCACCCCATTCGCCCGTGCCTTGCTGGGCTCTGGCCGCGACCCGCCGCGCATCACGATCGTTGCCGGAAAGATAATATATCCAGGAGACGCGCTGCAGCCATTCGGTGCGTGCTTCGTCGGTCAGGTCGCCAAGCGCGCCGTTGACCAGATTTTCGGCCCCCGCGCCGTCATCCTGTTTGACGAACGGTTTGATGCTGTCAGCCAGCATCGCTTCGGTCGCGTCGGAACGTTCGGTCCGCAACCGCGTGCGCACTGGCGCGCCGTTATGCCAGACAAGGCGCTGTTCCGCCGGCACGGCGGGAAGCGAAGAGGTATCCGCGCCGCGAAGCTGAGCGAGGCGGGCGATCTGTGCCGCCTGGGGCAGTTCGGGCGCTTCGCGAAGCAACGCCAGCAGCGGCTCGAGCGGAATTTTGGGCGATCCGGCGGCGGTGTAAAGCTCGGCGCGCGCCATGGCATCCAGCGGCCCCGGCTTCATCGCCGACAGTTGAAGCTGCGCATCGTTCCAGCGCTGTTCGCGGATCGCGGTGAAGACCGCCCGATACCCGGCGCGTTGCGCTGAATCGAGTTGTTGCGGCACGCCGTCGCTTTCCTGTCGCGTGGAAACCGGCGCGCGGCGATCGAGCGCTTGCGCGGTCATCGGCAGCACGCTGGCTAATGCGGCTGCGAGGAGAATAGGCGCTTTCACTTTTCACTCCCCCCAAAAGAGCAATTGCAAATGTTTCCAGCTATCCGCCTTCGCGGCCGGGCGCTTCAACAGGAAGCGCGGGTGATAACTGGCTATAGACGGAAATTGTCGCCCCTGGTGGTTAATGGCATGTAAACGGCCCCGCATTCGAGCGCTATCCGGCCCAAACAGGGCACGGTTCACCGCGTCTCCCAGCAACATAACCCGCTCAGGAGCAAGCAAGGCTATGTGATGGCGGGTGATTTCGGCCAGTCGAGCCATGTCTGCGGCGGGAACCTGTCCCGTCGCCGGGCGTGCGAGGGCCAGTCCTGTCATCGCGATCGCCGATCGTTCAAGCCCGACCGCGTTCAGCATCCGGTCGAACAACTGCGCCGCGGCACCGTCAATCAATCTGGTTGATTCGTTGTGTTCCGCCTCGGGCAAGTCGAACACCACCATCAACGGCGCGCCTGTGACATCTTGCGGCGACGCCATCGGCATCCGCCAGCGCGCCTCCGGAACATCGGGGCCGATCCGCCAGTTGGAGAATGCCTCCAGAGTTTCCGGAATCGCCGTGCTTTGGGCTTCGACCGACCGCCGCGACACTTCCGTAACGGCGGATTGGGTGACAGGTTGCGTAAGCCAGTCGCGCGGCGCATCGTCGACCAGCATGTCGACGCCGGCGTCGCTCCACCATTCGAGCACGCTAGCGGCCTGCGCATTCCAGTTGTTTATTGGTTCTGCCCCCATAGCCGCATTAGAGAGCCGGGTTGACGGACAGGTCAATCTGCTTGCATCGACATTTGGACGACACGTTGTCCAGGTGCGACGACAGACAGGACAGCAAAGGTCCTCGAACGGAGACGGATATGAGCGAACGCGAATCCATGCCCTATGACGTGGTGATCGTCGGTGCAGGCCCGGCAGGGCTTTCGGCGGCGATCCGCCTGAAACAGCTGGCGAGCGACGGTGGAGCGGAGCTTTCGGTCTGCGTTCTGGAAAAGGGATCGGAAGTCGGCGCGCATATCCTGTCGGGTGCGGTGATCGATCCGCGCGCGCTTGACGAACTGCTGCCCGACTGGCGCGAATCCGGCTGCCCGCTCGCCGAGACGCCGGTTACCGGGAACCATCACTGGATTTTGACGAAATCGGGCAAGACGGCGGTCCCGCATTTCATGACGCCGCCCTTCATGCACAACAAGGGCACCTATACCGGAAGCCTGGGCAGCCTGTGCCGCTGGCTGGCCGAGCAGGCCGAAGGGCTGGGCGTCGAAATATTCCCCGGCTTCGCCGCGGCGGAGGTGCTGTTCAGCGAAGACGGCTCGGTAAAGGGCGTCGCCACCGGCGATATGGGCGTGGCGCGCGATGGCGAGCACAAGGCCGATTATCAGCCGGGCATCGAGCTGCACGCCAAATACACGCTTTTCGCCGAAGGCGTTCGCGGCAGCCTGTCGAAAGAACTGATCCGTATGTTCGACCTGCGCGCGAACAGCCAGCCGCAGGTCTATGGCCTTGGCATCAAGGAATTGTGGGACATCGACCCCGACAAGCATGTTCCGGGGAAGGTGATTCATACCCAGGGATGGCCGCTCAGCGAAACCCAAGGGTCGAACGGCGGCGGCTTTGTCTATCATCAGGCGGGCGGACAGGTCGCGATCGGGTTCGTGACATGGCTGAACTATTCCAACCCCTATCTTTCGCCGTTTCAGGAAATGCAGCGGTGGAAAACGCATCCGGCGATCGCGGACCTTTTGAAGGGCGGCAAGCGTGTCTCCTACGGCGCGCGCGCGATCAACGACGGCGGCTGGCAGTCGGTGCCCAAGCTGGTATTTCCGGGCGGCGCGCTGATCGGTTGTTCGGCTGGTTTCGTAAACGTGCCCCGGATCAAGGGCACGCATACCGCGATGAAAACCGGGATGATGGGCGCTGAGGCCGCGTTCGAGGCTATCGGCGCGGGCCGCGAAGGCGACGAACTGTCCGCGTATAGCAGCGCCTATGAAGCGAGCTGGGTCTATGAAGAACTGCGGATCGTGCGCAACGCAGTGCCGCTGGTAAAGAAATATGGCGATATCGTCGGCTCTGCCTTCGCCAATTTCCATATGTGGATGGAACATATCGGCAGGAAGATGGGCAAGACCTATGGTCACAAGCCCGATCACGAAAGCCTGTGGCGCAAGGATCTGGTGCAGCCGATCGATTATCCCAAACCCGATGGCGAACTGACCTTCGACCGGCTTTCGTCGGTGTTTCTGTCAAACACAAACCATGCCGAGGATCAGCCGGTTCACCTGACGCTGAAGGATGCCGACATTCCGATCGAGCATAATCTGCCGTTATACGACGAACCGGCGCAGCGTTATTGCCCGGCGGGCGTTTACGAGGTGGTGCAGGAAGAAGGAAGCGAGCCGAAATTCGTGATCAACGCGCAGAATTGCGTGCATTGCAAGACCTGTGACATCAAAGACCCGACCCAGAATATCAACTGGGTCGTTCCGGAAGGCGGCGGAGGCCCCAATTATCCAAATATGTAATCGTATTGTGATCGGCGCCGTGGCGCTTGCCGCCGCGGTTCCGGCCGCGGCGAGCGAGCGCAGCGATGACCTTACCGCCTATATTCGCGCCCGCGCGGCGGAGGCCGATGGCGCAAGCGTGCAGGCGGCAAAGGGATATGGCGAGGCGCTGGATGCGGCTCCGAACAATATGCTGGTCGCGCTTCGCGCCTATCGTGAAGCGCTGACGGCGGGGGATATGAAGCTCGCGCTTCGATCGGTGCGCGTGCTTCGCGATGCGGATGCCGCGCCGCCCGACAGCAGCCTGCTGCTTCTTGCCGACGCCGTCGCGCGCGATGACGAAAAGGCGGCGCGGGGCTATGCCGGAGAACTTTCTTCCGGGCCGCTCGATTTCCTGCGCCCCATTGTCACCGCCTGGCTGTCGGTTGATGACGGGCCTGCGAAAGCCGCAAAACAATTGTCCGAGGGTCAGGATAATGCGCTCGCGCGGCGGTACGTCACCGAACACCACGCATTGCTGCTGATCGCGGCGGACGAACCGGAAAAGGGCGTCAATGCGCTGAAGCCGCTGCTGATATCCGAACGCTCCAACCTCGACCTGCGCCTGAACGCGGCGCAGCTTCTGGCGGCCAAGGGGCATGACGACCTGGCGCAGATGTTCCTTGGCGGGGACAGCCCGACTTTGGTGGCGCTACGTCAAACGCTGGGCAACGGCGTGAAGCCGAGCGCACGTTTCGGCCTTTCGCGGCTTTATGCCGAACTCGCATCCAGCCTGGGCAGCGATCGGCTGACGCCGCTGGCCACGCTGCTCGCGCGCGGATCGCTGCTGATGGACCCGCAATATGATCGCGCCCGGCTGACGCTGGCGGATGCGCTGTCGCGTGAGGGCGCTGACAGCGCAGCTGAGCACGCGCTGGCGACGATCGGCCCCGACAGCGGTATTTCGCGCATGGCAAAGGTTGAGCGCCGTGCGGTGTTGAGCCGGGCTGGGCAGGCCGACCAAGCGCTCGAGCTGGCGAAAGCGCTGGCGAGCGATGACAGCGCGACGGTTGAAGACGTGCGCGCCTATGGCGACCTGCTCGCCGACGCCGAACGCTATTCGCAGGCGGCCGACGCCTATGGTCGGGCAATCGCGATGACCGATGGCAGTGCCGGCTGGGCTTTGTACCTGCAACGCGGCGGCGCGCTGGAACAGGCGGGCGATTGGCAGGCTGCACTGCCATTGCTCGAAAAGGCGGTCGAAATGGCGCCCGACGAACCGGTGGCGCTGAACTATCTCGGTTATGCACGGGTGGAGCGCGGCGAAGATGTCGCCAAGGCGCAGGCGATGCTGGAACGCGCGCTGAAACTGAAACCGGATGATCCGTCGATCACCGATTCAGTCGCCTGGGCCTATTACAAGCAGGGTCGCGTGGCGCAGGCGGTGCCGCTGCTGGAAAAAGCGGCGCAGGCGGAACCGGCCGATGTTACGATCAACGAACATCTCGGCGATGCCTATTGGCGCGCGGGGCGCAAATATGAGGCGCGCTATGCCTGGCGCGCCGCTGCGATCTATGCCGAAGCTGCCGATGCACAGCGGCTGCAGCAAAAGATCGCCAACGGACTTTCGCCCGCAAAGTGAGCGGCGGCGCGGCGATGATCGAGGAAACTGCCTGGGCGAAGCTCAATCTGGCGCTGCACGTGCGCGCCCGAAGGGACGATGGCTATCACGCGCTTGAAACCCTGTTCGTATTTGCCCGGCATGGCGACCAGATAGCGCTCACCCCGGCGGAAGCCGACAGTTTCACGATTGTCGGACCTTTTGCAGATTCGCTGACCGGGGAGGACGACAATCTGGTCACTCGTGCTCGCGATCTGTTTCGCGAACGCTTCGGCTTGCGCGGTGCGGTCGCGATCACGCTGGACAAGCAGCTTCCGGTGGCGTCGGGGATCGGTGGCGGATCGGCCGACGCCGCAGCGACGCTGCGCGGGCTCGCTGCGATGCATATGGTCGATATGGGCGACCCCCGCCTGATCGATTGCGCCGAGCGGCTGGGTTCGGATGTGCCTGCCTGCCTGCGCAGCATGACAGCGCTGGGGCAGGGGCGGGGCGAAACATTGAGCGCCCTCGCCGGCATGCCGGGGACGCCGGTGCTGCTTGTCAATCCGGGCGTTGCGCTTTCCACCGGACAGGTCTTCGACGGCTGGGACGGAATCGATCGCGGCCCGATCGGTAAGGGCGATCTGATTTCCCGCGCAGTGCAGGCACGCAACGATCTGGAAAAACCCGCCATCGCCCTCGCGCCGGTGATCGCCGATGTGCTTTCGCTGCTGGAGCGGCAGCCGGGGGCCCGATTGGTGCGTATGTCCGGCTCCGGCGCGACCTGCTTTGCGCTTTTCGATTCCGCGCAAGCATGCGCCGATGCGGCAAGCGTGGTGTCCGCCGCGCATCCCGACTGGTGGCTGCTGGAAAGCGAGCTTCTGTGACGGTTTTCACCCTTGCCATCGAAGCGCCGCTTGCGATTATTCGCATCGAACGCCCCCATGCGCGCAATGCGATTCCGGTTGCCGGCTGGCAATCGCTGGCAGCACTCTGCGATGCGATACGTCAAAGCGATGCGCGGGTGGTATTGCTGTATTCCCCCGTCAACGGGATTTTCTCTGCCGGGGCGGACATTACCGAATTTCCTGCCTTGCGATCCGATCCAGCGAAGCGCGTTGCCTTTCGCGAGGCAATGGCGGCGGGTATCGAAGCGGTCGCCGACCTGCCGATGCCAGTGATCGCTGCCGTCGATGGGGGTTGTTTCGGCGCTGCTGTGGCGCTGGTGCTCGCCTGCGACATCTGTATTGCAGGCGACGGCGCCAGTTTCGCGACGACGCCCGCCAGGCTGGGGCTAAGCTATCCGGCAAAAGATATTGCACGGCTGGAGCAGCGGGTCGGGCGAGGCATGTCGGCGCTGATGCTGTTTTCCGGCGAAGCCATTGCATCCGATCGGGCGCATGCGATCGGCCTTGCGGATGTTCGCGCCGCTTCGGCCAAGGCGGAGGGGCACACACTGGCGGGCAGCATCGCCGCAAATGCATCCGATGCGGTGGCGGCTTTGAAATGCGTGCTGCGCGATCCCGCCGCACCCGGCCATGCCGAACGTTTCGACGAACGCTTCGCCAGTGAAGCATTTGATGAGCGGATGACGGCATTCCTTAACCGGAAAGCGAAATGACCGTAGAAATCCCGGAAATCATCGCGGGCGGGGGCGATATGTTGCTGCTGTGCGATCATGCGTCGAACCGGGTGCCGCCGGGGGTCGATCTCGGCGTTTCCGAAGCGATCCTGAACAAGCACGTTGCGATCGATATCGGGGCAGCGGCGGTGACCCGTCGTCTCGCGGCGGCACTTGATGCGCGTGCCGTGCTCGCCACGGTTTCTCGACTGGTCATCGATCTTCATCGCGAGGCGGATCACGCAGGACTGATTCCGATCGTCAGCGACGGCCACCCGGTTCCGGGCAACCGGGAAGCGGATCGCGACGGCCGGATCGCGCGCTTTCACGATCCCTATCACGCCGCCGTCGCGGCCCAGATCGCGCAAAGACGTCCTGCCTTCATCGCCGCAATCCACAGCTTCACTCCCAAGCTGGAAAGCGGCGGCGACGAGCGGCCATGGCAGGTCGGCATCCTGTACAATCAGGATGATCGTGCGGCGAGGATAGCGCTCGGCGCGCTGGAGAGGCGCGAAATTGTCGCCGGTGACAATCAGCCCTATTCGGGCAAGCTGCTCAACGCCACGCTGAACCGGCATGCCGAAGCGGCGGGAATCGCCTGCATGTCGATCGAAATACGCAACGATCTGATCAGCGACGATGCTGGTGTTGCGCACTGGAGCGGCGTCATCGAAGAAATTTTGACCGAAACGGGCAACAGTCTTGCTTCGCAAGGCCCTTCCGCGACATAGGCTGTCGCCCATGACCCAGAAATTCGACAAAACCCGCCTGCCCAGCCGTCACGTATCGGTCGGGCCAGAACGTGCTCCCCAGCGCAGCTATTATTACGCGATGGGCCTTGGCGAGGACAACATCGCCAAACCCTTCGTCGCGCTGGCGAGCGCCGGCAATGACAGTGCGCCATGCAACACCACGCTGAACGCACAGGCCGATGCCGCGCGCGAAGGCGTTATCGCGGGCGGGGGGACGCCGCGCAGGTTCAACACTATTACCGTCACCGACGGGATCGCGATGGGGACGCAAGGAATGAAGTCCTCGCTTGCAAGCCGCGAAGTGATCGCCGATTCGGTCGAACTGAGCGTTCGCGGGCACAGCTATGATGCGCTGGTCGGCTTTGCCGGGTGCGACAAGTCGCTGCCCGGTATGATGATGTCGATGCTTCGCCTCAACGTACCGTCGATCTTTGTTTACGGCGGATCAATCCTGCCGGGCCGGTTCCACGACAGAGATGTCACTGTCGTCGATGTGTTCGAGGCGGTGGGGCAGCACGCCGCCGGCAATTGCCCGCTTCAGGAACTGATCGAACTGGAAAAGGTCGCCTGTCCCGGCCATGGCGCGTGCGGCGGGCAATTCACCGCCAACACCATGGCATGCGTCGGAGAGGCAATCGGCCTTAGCCTGCCCAATTCGAATATGATCCCGGCACCCTATCAAAGCCGTGAAGAGGTTGCGATCGCGGCCGGGGCGCAGGTCATGGATCTGATCGCGCGCAATATCCGCCCCCGCGACATCTGCACGCGGGAGGCGTTCATCAACGCCGCGCGCGTGGTGGCGGCGACTGGCGGATCGACCAATGCCGCGCTCCATTTGCCCGCGATGGCCAATGAAGCGGGAATCGATTTCGATCTGTTCGACGTGGCTGAGATATTCAAATCAACGCCTTATATCGCAGACCTGAAACCTGGTGGCAGATATGTCGCAAAGGACATGTACGAAGCCGGCGGTGTTTACATGCTGATGAAGACCATGCTGACGGGCGGTTTTCTCGACGGCGATTGCATGACCGTCACCGGTCGCACGCTGGGCGAGAATATCGATCGGGTCACCTGGAACCCGGAACAGAAGGTCATTCGCGAAATCCGCAACCCGATCACGCCGACAGGCGGCGTCGTCGGCCTGAAAGGCAGCCTCGCGCCGCAAGGGGCGATCGTCAAAGTCGCCGGGATGAAGCGGCTGTCCTTCGAAGGGCCCGCCCGCGTGTTCGATTGCGAGGAAGATGCTTTCGAAGCGGTCGAAAACCGCGACATCGCTGAAGGATCGGTGATCGTCATCCGCTATGAAGGGCCGAAGGGCGGTCCTGGAATGCGCGAAATGCTGGCGACCACCGCCGCGTTGTACGGGCAGGGCATGGGCGAAAAGGTGGCGCTGATAACCGATGGCCGGTTTTCGGGCGGAACGCGCGGTTTCTGCATCGGGCATGTTGGTCCCGAAGCGGCCGATGGCGGGCCGATCGCGCTGATCGAAGATGGCGATATCATCCGGATCGACGCCGAAGCCGGTACGATCGATCTGGACGTCGCGGAAGAAATCCTTATGAGCCGCCGCGAGCAATGGCGGCCGCGCATGAACGATTATCAGGCTGGCGCGCTGTGGCGCTATTCGCAAAATGTCGGTCCGGCGGTTAAGGGGGCGGTGACGCATCCCGGAGCAAAGGCCGAAACCCATGTCTATGCGGATCTATAGCGCGATCCTTTTTGTCCTGACGCTTGCCGGCTGTGGCGGTGGTACGCCGAATAAGCAGGCCATCGCCAATGCCGAGCGACAGCAAAGCGAGACGGCGTCGAATGATGGCCGCATCCTTTGCGCGCTTTCTGGGTCGGACGATTTCGCACGCGTCTGCACGCTTGATCGAACTGCGACAGATCGAGGGACGATCCTGACCGTTCATCAGCCCGATGGCGGTTTTCATACCCTGCGGATCACCACGGACGGACGCGGCGTGGTTGCCGCCGATGGAGCCGAACAAGCGAAGGTGACGGTGATCGGCAAACATCAGATCGAAGTTGCGATCGGCGGCGCGCGCTATCGCCTGCCAGCGACCGTGGGACCGGTGGCCTCATGACGCTTCGTATACCGCCGGGCACGCCGGTGCTGACCGCGCAAGCCATGCGCGATGCCGAGCAGGCGTGTTTTGACAAGGGTGTGGCCCAAGGCGAGTTGATGGAACGCGC
This sequence comes from Stakelama flava, assembly GCF_019351405.1. Lineage (GTDB taxonomy): Bacteria > Pseudomonadota > Alphaproteobacteria > Sphingomonadales > Sphingomonadaceae > Sphingomonas > Sphingomonas flava_A. The sequence continues at coordinate 7,758 of NZ_JAHWZX010000017.1, read as the reverse complement.
CGGAGCGGCGGTGGCGCAAGCGGCGCTGCGCTTCGCTATGGACCGATCGATTCTGGTGCTTGCAGGGCCGGGCAATAATGGCGGAGATGCCTATGTCGCCGCGCGCTTGCTGGCGGAGCGAGGGCATGACGTCACGGTTGCGGCACTGGGGGGTAAGCGCGATGGCGCGGCGGAGGAGATGCGGCAGCGCTGGACGGGGAATACTGTCCCGCTCGAACAAGCCGAACCGCGTGCGGTCCTGATCGACGGGCTTTTCGGCACCGGCATGTCACGACCGATTGAGGGCGCGGTGAAAGCCGCGCTCCATCGCCTGGTCGCGGCTGCGCAATTCAGCCTGGCGATCGATCTTCCCTCCGGCCTCGACACCGACAGCGGCGGCGATATGGGCGCTGCCCGCGTTGACGTCACGGTCGCGCTGGGCAGCCTGAAACCAGCGCATCTGCTGGGATACGGGCTTGAACGGTGCGGACATGTGCTGCTTGCCGATATCGGTATCCCCATATCGCCTGAGGTCGTGAAGCTCGCGCGCCCGCGTCTGACACCGCCCGCGCCGGACGCGCACAAATACAGCCGCGGCATGGTGGTGGTCGTGGAGGGCGAGATGCCCGGCGCGTCCCGCCTTGCCGCTCGCGCGGCTTTGCACGGCGGGGCGGGCTATGTCCTGCTCGCAGGGACCGGAAGTGCCGATGCAGGGCCGGATGCGCTGGTTCATGCCCGCGTCGATGACGCGAAAGCGCTTCACGACCTGCTTGATGATGCGCGGGTCGGCGCGGTGGTGATCGGGCCGGGTCTTGGCCGCAGTGAAGCTGCGCGCGCGAAGCTGGAGGCCGTGCTCGCCGCGCCGCACCCGACGGTATTCGATGGTGATGCCCTGACGCTGCTGGGCGAGGGGGCGACGCAGTGTTTTGCGAAGCGCGACGCGGTGTCGATCCTCACTCCGCATGCTGGCGAGTTTGCACGCATGTTTGGTAAAAACGGGCGCGGGAAGATCGAACGTACGCGCGATGCGGCGGCCGATTGTGGCGCCGTGATCGTGCACAAGGGGCCGGACACGGTGATCGGAGGGCTTACGCAGCTCACCGTTGCCAATGCCGGGACAGCGTGGCTTTCCACCGCCGGAACCGGCGATATTCTTGCCGGACTGGTGGGTGCGCGGCTTGCGGTCGAGGGGCGCTGCGGCGTCTGCCACGCGGTATGGCTACACGGCCGCGCGGCGGAGCTCGCCGGGGCAGCCTTTGCCGCCGATAGGCTTATCCGCCATATCCCGCAGGCGATCGAAGAATGTCTGTAGACGAAGAAAATATGCCGGAAATCATCGGCGTGGCTGCGCGCGGTGACGGCGTGACCGCCGATGGCCGGCACGTGCCGTTGGCAGCGCCGGGCGACCGGCTTCGTCCCGATGGCGCGCTGCGCCGCGGCCCGCATCATCGCGAGCCACCATGCCGCCATTTTCCCGAATGCGGCGGCTGCCAGCTTCAGCATCTCGATGATGAAAGCTGGGCGCGCTTTCTGACCGACCGTATAGCCTCCGCGCTTGCCCAGCATGGACTGGCGAGCGAAATCCGCGCACCGCATCTGTCGCCGCCAAAGACGCGACGACGCGCAACGCTTCATGCCGAACGGCGCGGCCGGCAGGTTCATCTAGGCTTTACGCAAGGGGGCAGCCACGCGCTGGTCGACCTGATGGAATGTCAGGTGATGCTCCCTGAGCTATTCGCGCTGTTGCAGCCACTGCGTGGCCTGCTCGCCTCGCTATTGCCCAAAACGGGGCGGTCCGACGTGCATCTGGTCAGCACCGATCAGGGCGTCGATGTGACGATCGGCCGGGTTAGTGCGGACAATCTTTCCGCAATCGAAGCGCTGACCGCTTTCGCGCAGCGACACGGCCTCGCCCGGCTTGCGCTGGATGAGGGGATGGGGCCGGAGCCGCGCTGGGAACCCGAACCGGCGACGATAACGCTTGGCGGCGTCCCGGTCGCTTTTCCCGAAGGCGCGTTTCTTCAGGCGACCGAGGATGGCGAGGCGGCGCTGGTCGGGGCGGTGCGTGAAGTGGCGGGATCGCCTGATGCGGTAGCGGACCTGTTCGCGGGCCTCGGTACGTTCGCCTTCGCCTTTCCCGATGCAAAAATCTACGCCGCGGAAGCCGCGCGCGACGCGGTCATGGCGTTAAAAACGGCAGCGAACATGGCGAGGCGGCAGGTGTTTGCCGATCATCGCGACCTGTACCGCCGGCCGGTAAGCGCCGAAGATCTCGGCCGGTTCGATGCGATAGTCCTCGATCCGCCGCGCGCCGGAGCGAAGGAGCAGGCACGGCAGATTGCCAGCGCCAGCGCGCCGAAGGTCGCTTATGTTTCCTGTAATCCCAGCACCTTCGCGCGCGATGCTCAATTATTATGCGAAGGCGGCTACAATCTCGACTGGGTGCAGCCGGTGGGGCAGTTTCGCTGGTCGACCCATGTAGAGCTTGCCGCCTGTTTCTCGCGTCAATCGGGATAGGCGGCGCTGACGAAATACAGCCCGTCGGCCGGTGCGTTCAGGCCAAGCGCGGCGCGGTCATGCGCGTGCAGCGCCGCCCGCATATCGTCCGGCGTCCATTTGCCGTGCCCGACCAGCGACAGGCACCCGACCATCGATCGCACCTGATGGTGGAGAAAGGATCGAGCGCCGGTGCGCACCGTGATCCGATCGCCCGTGCGTTCGATGGTGAGCCGGTCGAGCGTTCGAACCGGGCTTTCCGCTTGGCAATGGACCGATCGGAAGGTCGTGAAATCGTGACGGCCGATCAGATGCTCCGCCGCCGCCTGCATCGCCTGAACGTCCAGCGGCAGCGCGAGTTGCCACGCCAGCCCCGCTTCCCAGGTTAGCGGCGCGCGGCGGTTGACGATACGATATTCATAGGCGCGGGCCACGCATGAAAACCGGGCGTGCCAGTCATCGGCGACTTCGCGACAATCAAGGATTGCGACTGGATTGGGTCGCACCCGCGCATTGATCGCGCCCATCAGGTGAAAGGGCTCGATCGGCTTTTCGATATCGACATGGGCACGCATGGCGAGCGCATGGACGCCGCTATCGGTACGGCCGCTGGCATATACGAGCACCTCCTCGCCCGTAATGCTGTAAATTGCCTCCTCGATCGCCTGCTGAACACTGGGGCCATGGCGTTGTCGCTGCCATCCCATGAACGGGCGCCCGTCATATTCGATGGTGAGGGCAAAGCGGGTCACGCGAGGAGCGTTCCTTCGGGCAGGGCAAAGCCGCGCAACAACTCCTCCGGCGTCATGACGCCGCGCCCGGCGCGTTGTACGGCAAGCGGGCGGATCGCGCCGCTTCCGCACGCAATGGTCAGTCGGTCGTCGAGGATCGCGCCGGGCGTCCCCGCGGCATCGACCACCTGTGCCGCATGAATTCGCACCCGGTCGCCGTCATGTTCGAAGAAAGCGCCGGGCACCGGATTGAACGCGCGTACCTGTCGTTCGACCGAGGCGGCATCGGCGGTGAAATCAAGTCGTGCCTCCGACTTTTCGATTTTCGCGGCATAGGTCGGTTCTCCCTGCTGCGGACGGGGAGGGTGAGCGGCGGGATTGGCCAGCACCGTGACCATCAATCCTGCGCCAAGCGCGGCAAGTTCGCTGGTTAGTACACCCGCCGTCTTGCCGTCGATCGCGGTTTCGGCTTCGAGCCGCACCGGGCCAGTGTCGAGTCCGGCCTCCATCTGCATGATGCCGACGCCGGTTTTTTCATCGCCGGCAAGGATCGCCCGCTGCACCGGTGCTGCACCGCGCCAGCGCGGCAACAGTGAGCCATGGACGTTGAGGCATCCCAGCCGGGGCGCATCGAGGATCGCTTGCGGCAGTATCAGACCATAGGCGGCGACCACCGCCACATCCGCGCGATATCCGGCAAATACGCGCTGCGCCGCTTCGTCTCTCAACGATGTCGGTGTCAGCACTTCAATCCCCAGTTCCTCCGCGCGCTGATGCACCGGGGAGGGGCGCAGCGCCTTCCCGCGTCCCGCACGGCGCGGCGGCTGGCTGTATGCCGCGACGATGTCATGGCCGGATTCGGCCAGCGCGTTCAGCGTCGGCACGGCGAAATCGGGGGTTCCCATCATGATGATCCGCATGACGATCTCTCAAGCCGCTTGGCAGGGGGGCATGCAACCCCCTATCTGCAACAGCAACCATGGCTTCACCTGAAATCGACACCCTGACACAGGCGCTGTCCCGGCTTCCCGGGCTCGGCCCGCGTTCCGCACGGCGCGCGGTGCTTCACCTGATGAAGAAACGCGAAACGGCGCTGGAGCCGCTGCTCGCCGCGCTGGGCGCGGTGAATGACAGGCTTTCGACATGCTCGATCTGCGGCAATGTCGACACGACCGATCCGTGCGACGTCTGCGCGGACCCGCGGCGCGACGCGACATCGATCTGCGTAGTGGAGGAGGTGGCCGATCTTTGGGCGCTCGATCGTTCGCGCCTGTTTCCCGGCAAATATCATGTTCTGGGCGGTCGCCTGTCGGCGCTGGACGGGGTGCGGCCCGAAGACCTGACGATCGACCGGCTGATCCGGCGGATCGAACAGGGCGGCATTGACGAGATCGTGCTCGCGCTCAATGCCACGCTGGAGGGGCAGACGACCTCGCATTATGTCGCCGAGCGGCTGGAGGGGTTCCCCGTTCGGCTGACCCAGCTTGCTCATGGCCTGCCGGTGGGGGGGGAACTCGACTATCTCGACGAAGGAACGCTTGCCCAGGCGCTTCGGGCGCGTCGTCCGCTGGACTGACGGTGCATGTCCGACGGCCCCAAAGTTGATTTGAGCCACGTTCCATCTTAAATTCGTCGACATGGCCATTCTACCCATCATCGAAGTGCCCGATCCGCGGCTGAAGACCGTTTCGACGCCTGTGGAAACGGTAACTGACGATACGCGTCAGCTTATCGCCGACATGTTCGAAACCATGTACGATGCGCCGGGCATCGGTCTGGCCGCGATTCAGGTCGGCGTGCCCAAGCGGATTCTGGTCATCGACCTTCAGGAAGAGGAAGATGACGACGGAAACCCGGTTCGTGATCCGCGCGTGTTCATCAATCCTGAAATCGTCGAAACTGATGAGGCGCTGAACATCTATACCGAAGGTTGCCTTTCGGTGCCCGAGCAGTTCGCCGATGTCGAACGGCCCGCGACATGCTTCGCCCGCTGGATGGATGAAGAGGGCAACAGCCATGAAGCGCGCCTCGATGGCCTGCTGGCAACCTGTCTGCAGCATGAGATGGACCATCTTGAAGGCATTGTCTTTCTCGATCACCTTTCGCGGCTGAAGCGTCAGATGATTCTGAAAAAGCTGCAAAAGGCGCGCAAAGCCGCGGCGTGACGCTGGCAGCGGGGGTCTGCTTCAGGTGCTGTAATTCTGACAAATGCATTTTTTCTGAATTCGCCCTGTTGTCGCGTGATCGTTCCGGCTATGTTCCGGTTTTGCGCAAATGACGCTCTGACGCGTCTGCCGGGAGTATTTCGTGGGTATCGAAGCCGTTCTGATTGCCGTCGCAACCCTGTTGGTCGGGCTGGCGCTCGGCTGGTTCCTCCGCGGGCGCGGCGTTGCCGCGATGCGCGAAGAACGCGACCGGCGGACCGAAGAATTCAAGGCGGCGATTACGGATCTTGCCCGCGCGCAGGAACAGGCGGCGGAACTGCCCCGCCTGCGTGAGCAGGTAGAGACGATCCGCGCCGAACGCGATGCCGTGAAGCTGGAAGGCGCAGAACTGAAAACCCGGCTGGCCTCGCACGATGAGCGGGTGCAAGAATTCGTGGAGGCACGCGAAACCATGACCGGCCAGTTTCGCGAGGTCGCCAACAATCTGCTCGGCGAAGCGCAAAAGACCTTTCTCGCCCGCGCCAACGACCGGTTCAGCGAGGAGGGCAAAAGCAACGAGGCCAGGTTGAAGGCGCTGCTCGCGCCGGTACAGGATACGCTGAAACGTTATGAGGATTCGATCTCAAAGGTCGAGAAAGAGCGTCAGGAAGCCTATGGCGACCTGAAAGGCGTGATCTCCGAAATGCGCGTGGGTCAGGAATCGGTGCGCAGCGAAGCGGCCAAATTGGTAAACGCGCTTCGTGCGGCCCCAAAGGCGCGGGGTCGCTGGGGCGAACAACAGCTTCGCAACGTCCTCGAAACCTGCGGGCTGACCGAACACACCGATTTTCAGACCGAGGTCAGCGTCGATACCGAAAGCGGGCGGCTGCGCCCCGATGCGATCGTGAAGGTGCCCGGCGGGCGAAGCCTGGTAATCGACGCCAAGGTTTCGCTGAACGCCTATCAGGACGCGCACGGCGCCAGCGAGGATGCGGAGCGCGCGGCGTTCCTAGATCAGCACGTCGCGTCGATGAAAAATCACATCAACGCGCTGGGGGCGAAATCCTATCAGTCGCAGTTCGACGACACGCCCGATTATGTCATTATGTTCGTGCCGGGCGAGCATTTCCTCTCGGCCGCGCTCGAACATGCGCCCGACCTTTGGGACTATGCCTTCGACCGGCGTGTTTTAATCGCGACACCGACCAACCTGATCGCCATCGCGCGAACGGTCGCCGCCGTCTGGCGACAGGAAAAGGTGGCGGGGCAAGCACGCGAAATTGCCGAACTGGGTAAGGAATTGCACGCGCGGTTATGGACGATGAGCGGCCATGTCGCCCGGCTGGGCAAAAATCTCGACACCGCGATGGGCGCGTATAACAGCTTTGTCGGCAGCCTGGAATCACAGGTGATGACATCCGCCAAGCGTTTCGAGGCGCTGAATATCGACACCGCCGGAAAGTCGCTCGATTCGCTTCCCATGGTGGAGCAATCTTCACGACCGCTAACCAAGCGTATCCCTCCGGAGAAGGCCGCAGAGTAGGCGCCATTGTGCCTCGTCGGCGATGAGGGCTTCGAGATATTCGATGCCCTCTGGCGTGAAGGCCATGATGCTGTCCTCGTCGTGCAGGGTGAGGACCCATATCAGGCCGTTCTCGGGTTCCATGTCGTCCGCGAGAGCGGCGATCCGGTCCTCGTCTAGGCCGAACCGGCGCGCGACGAGAGCGATCGTGGAGACGTGATGGACCTTGTCCAGCTCAGCTATCAGGCGGCAGCGGCGATCTGGTGGGACGACCAGTTCCATGGCAGGAGATCGTCGATCCAGTGCGCTGGATGATCTGCAATGTGTGCCAGGACATCGGTGAGCCAGGCTTGCGGGTCGACGTCGTTCAACCGCGCGGTCTGGATCAGCGTGCAGAGGATGGCGGCGCTCTGGCCGTCGTCGCGGTCCGAGCCGCAGGACAGCCACGCCTTGCGACCGAGCGGCACGCAGCGCAGCGCCCGTTCGGGGGCGTTGTTGGTAATGCAGGCTCGTCCATCGTCGAGGAAACGGGTGAACGCATCCCTGAGTGGCCCCTAGTTTCTGGACGCCTTCTGCTTTCAAAATCTGCTGCTGTTCGAACTGGTTGGGTGACAGGATCCCGTTCCTGACCTGCTTGCGCACCGGATTGTAGAACATCTCGATCTATCATTACAGTTGCATATTGATTGGAACTCTGAATCAATAGGTTTCCATGGTGAGGGGGCCGTGGATGACGGGCGCATCAATCGAGACGACACTGGAGCTATGGGCAACGTCTTTGCGCGATGTGAAGGCGCGGATGGGCAGCCTGTTCACACAGGCTCGGGTAGCGGCATCGGCCAATCTGTTCCTTGATGGCCTGTTGGGTGATGAGCGGCGCAAGACG